>NZ_SMKW01000029.1 GCF_004348985.1 Saccharopolyspora elongata
AGGCTGCTGAGCCGGCTTGCCGGGCCTGTCGGATGAAGTGGACACGTCTATCAGGATCTCCGATCCCGCCCTCGCTCCGGCACCCGGCACTCACACCAGGTGTCTCATCTCATCCTGACAAAGAGGGGGTTGCGCGGCCGAGTCTTCGACGATCTCCGCCTCAGCAAGGTGCGGCTCGCCCAGGGTGAGCCGGAGGAAGCGGCTGCACTTGGTCAACGTGCACTGAGCCAAGCCCAAGTGCTCAGCTCGTCGCACTCGATCAGCCGTCTGGCGACACATTCTGAGTATCTTGCAGCCCGCTACGGTGACGTGGTGGCAGTCGTTGACTTTCGGTCTAACGTAGCGGACCACGTACACAGCGCATTCCCCAGAAGAAAGAACGAGCCGAAGTGAGTGAAGTCGAGTTTCGTCGTGTTCCTGTCGAGGAAGCAGGCCAGCTCGGTGACGAATTGGGCGAGGTCTACAGCGAGGTGTTCTCAGAACCTCCCTACCAGTACGGGGACGAGCACGTCCGCCTGTTCAAGGACCGCTTCGCGGTTCAAAATCAGCGGCCGGGTGCTGGGCTGGTAGTTGCCCGTGATTCGGCTGGCGAGATGGCTGGCTTCTCATTCGGCCTGACCATGCCACCGAAAGCCCCGTGGTGGACCGACCTCACCACCGAGGTCGAACCTGGCATGACAGACGAGCCGCCTGGACGGACCTTCGTGCTGATCGAGCTACTCGTCCGCCGTCCGTGGAGGCGTGCAGGTGTGGCTGTCCGGCTCCACGACCTTCTCTTGGAAGACCGGCCCGAAGAGCGAGCAACGCTCACGGTGCAACCCGCAGCTGGCCCCGCTCAGCACGCCTACGCCAGTTGGGGCTGGCGGAAGGTCGCACAAAAGCGGAATCCGTTGCCTGGCTCACCGATTTTCGATGTGCTGGTCAAGGAACTCCAGTAGCGCTCAGCTTGATGACCGACGTCAGGCCCCAGTCCCCAGCTCCGCAGTAAACCTGCCTTGCCGATTCATTCTCAAACTGTCCGTAGATGCGAAGATCCCTGCCGGAACCTCCGGCGGGATCATTTCGTGATGGTCCAAACGGTCTCGCGGCAGGTCACTGTCAGGCCGCTCACGGCTGGTCGGTGATGTTCAGCGAGGCGACGTGTTCTCGTGGTCGCGGATGTATGCGAGATCGGCGACCGCGGCCGGGCGGAACCAGTTCAGCAGAGCGGCGAGTGCGTCCCCTTCAGACGGGCTGGCCGGGATCTGCCGAGTAACCAGGCTCGCTGACAGCAAGTCGACCAGCATCGACCACTCGCCGACATGACTCAGGGTGCGGTACTCCTCCAGCCGGTCTGGGGGCGATCAGCCAGACGCTCCAGAAGTGGATGCGAATCCGCACCGAGCTTGCGCAGGTCCTCATGGGCGACGAGCCGCGACTGATCGGCGACCTCGATCGCCACCAAGGTCTCGTCGCGGTAGAGCCCTGTCTATGGAATGCGTCGACAGGGCTCTTCGCGTTATGACATTGGGGGCGGGACCCATGCTGCATCGAGCAGAGCCATCGTCCCGTTTCCTCGACGAGGACGGGTTTTGAAGTCATCATCTCCTCAATAGTCCGCCGAATCGTCGTCGGACATGTCCGGCTCGGCGGAATAACCGCCATCGAGCGAGCTCGGATCGACCGAGTAACCGCCATCGAGCGAGCCCGGGTCAATGGAGTAGCCGCCGTCGGACATGCCCGGGTCGGCGGAGTAGCCGCCGTCAGTCATGCCCGGGTCGACGGAATAGCCGCTATCGGACATGCCCGGGTCGACCGAGTAGCCGCCATCGAGCGAGCTCGGATCGACCGAGTAGCCGCCGTCGAGCGTGCCCGGGTCGATCGACATGTTCGGTTCGGCGGAGTAACCGCCGCCCGACATGTTCGCATCCGCCGACATTCCACCCATGTCGTCCGTGCCGGGGAGGCACATGCCGGCGCCCTGCTCGGACGCGGCGGCCGCGGCTCCCGCGTCAGCGGGGTCCACTTCGTGCGGGAGGTCCTCTTCGCTCACCACCTCCATGCCGCGGACCGCGTCGACGCCTTCCCCGACGATGCCGCCGATTCCGCCGCCGACCTCTCCACCTGCCCAGCCCGACCCGGGCGGGCCGAACTCCGCACCGGCAGCGCTCCCGATCACGCCGCCGATCGCTTTTCCGGCCTGCTGGCCCGCGTGCTCGTCGCTGAAGTCGCCTTCCTGGACGGGCCCGGGGAACGGGACACCGCTGTCGTTCGGATATCCAGGATTCGCTTTCGGTCCCACGTCTTGCACAGGACCCTCCTTCCCGGCCCGCCGAACCGAACGTGCGCTCCAGCACGGGTTCCGACCCGACGGGCACCGATGTTCTGCTCAAGCGACCCGCTGCCGTACGGCAGCGGGTCGCGACCACCCCGCGGTCACCCGGTCGGCCCGACGAGGTCGCCCAGCATTCCTTCGCAGGTGCGGATCAGGACGTGGGCGGCTGCGACCGACTGCCGCAGGCTCGCCGGGCTTTCCGCCCGGCGCTGCCAGCGGGCCAGCGCCTCCTGCGCGGCATTGCGGATCGCCCCCTGGTCGGCCTCCGGCGCCAGCCCGAGGCGGCGGGCCGGGGCGATTCCCGAACTTCCCAGCAGGCGCTCGGCTTCGGCGACCTCCTCCTCGGTGAACCCGGCGGGGTCTTGCCGCAGGGAGTTGAGCAACCGGAGCTCGGCGATCTCATGGGCGCCGGCCCACACCCGCTCCACCTCCGCGACCAGTTTTTTGTTTCCCTCCAAGGGCATTTGCCGGAGCACCGAGCCCAGCGCCTGCAACACCGACCGGGCCTTGAGCACTTCGGCCCGGGCCGCGAACTGGGTGCCCAGCGCCGCGACGAGCTGCCGCAGCCCGGAGTTCTCGATGAGCATCGCGGCCAGCTGCGCGGAATTGCCGCACTTCCCCGACCGGATCAGTTCGATGCCCAGCCTCAGGCCGTACATGCCCAGGCGGTCCAGCAGGTGGCGCCGCCCTTCGGCGTCGACCTCGGCGGGGCAGTCCAGTTTGATGAAGCGGTCCACCGAAACCAGTGTCGGTGCCAGTTCCTCGGCCGGTGCCCTGGCCAGCAGCTCCAGCCCGTGGAATTCCTCCTCGCGCAGGGTGCGCCCGGTGTAGGCGAGCAGCCCGGTCACCGGCAGCACCGTCTGGCACAGCCGGCGCACCTGCTCGCTCTTCCGGTAGGAATCGGCCACGCGCGCCGCGCTCGCCATCGAATCCATCTTGCCCGCGCCGATCTCGTCGGCCCGCGACAGCACGCCCACTGCGTTGACCGGCGTCGGTTGCACGATGTCGTCGTCGTGGAACGCCTCCAGCAACCGGATGTCCTCGCGGTGCGCGTAGCGCATCAGGTACAGCACCGCATCGGCCGGCGTGACCCGACCGTTCGCCGGGGTCAGGAAGTCCTGGGCCCGCTCGGAGATGTCCGTCGACACCGAACCGATCCCCGGTGTGTCGATGAGCATGAAGTTGCGCAGCGCGGTGGACGGCCACTCCACCACCAGCCGCTCCACGTCCGCGGCCCGGGCGCCGCCGAGGTCGATCTGGATGGCGCGGCTGTCCGGGCGGGCGTACCGCACCTCGCGCGCCTCCCCCTGCCTGGGCTGCAGCACCACGCGACAACTTTCGCCGTGCTGGAACCAGGTGACGATGCGGGTGCACTCGCCCGCGTCGGTGGCCGCCAGCTCCTCGCCGATCAGCGCGTTGAGCAGGGTGGACTTGCCGGCCTTGACCTTGCCCGCGATGGCCACCCGCAGCGGCTGCCGAACCCGCACCGCGAGGGTCCGCAGCGATGCCTCGGCCGGGGTGCCGGCGTAGGCGGTGGCCGCCGACCGGATCAACCCGTCAACCTGCTGGATGAGCGATGAGTTGTTCATCCCGCACCCCGCCTCCACTTGCCCGGAAGAGCGTTTCTGCTTTCCTGCGCAGCACTGCCACGGACTTGCGGGCCTGCTCCATCTCGGGCAGGCGGCGCTCCCGCTGGTCCTTGTCGGCCTGCAACGACTTCTTCGCCGCCGCCACCGACTGCGCCGCCGCGTTCTGCAGTTCCGCCGCGCGTTCGGAATAGCCCTGCCGCATCTCGCGCTGCATCCGGCGGATGGTGTCCTTGGAGTCCTTGGCGATGTGGAACTTCAGGTCCTCGGTGTACTGGTTGACCGCCGCCTTGGCCTTCTGGCGGCGTTCCTGCACGTCGCGCTTGGCCCCGGAGCGCAGTCCGCCGACGCCGCTGAGAACGCCGAAGGCCATCGACACCGGGTTCATCCCGGACATCAGCGCCACCCGGCCCACGGTCTTGAACAGCAGCATGCCGGTGCGCATCCCCTTGGTCTTCAGGCTGGCCTTGACGATCTCGACGTCCCCGGCCGCCTCCTCCAGCTCCTTGATCAGCTCCGTGGGGGCCTCCGCGCGCACTTCGACCTCGGTGCCCTGCTGGTCCTCGGCGAACTGCTCGGCCACCGACTTGCCGAGCTCGGCGACACGTTGCTGGAGCATCGTGTAGTTCTCCACCACCTCCGCGGTCAGCCGACGCCGCATCCACGCCTGGATCTCCTCCCAGGTCTTCGCCGGATCTCCCTCGTCGATCGCCTTGTTGGCCTCCCTGGTGAGGTCCCGGAACCGCCGCCGCATGTCGAAGTCCACATCGGACGAGATGTTGCCGAAGCCGTCGCCGAGCGTCTGCTGCCAACGCGCCCCGGCGGCGCGCAACGACGCGGCCTTCCTGCCCGCCTCCTGCAGCTTCGCGACGAGCTCCTTGCCCTGCTCGGGGTCGGCCAACGCCTTGTGCCGGGCCGCCAGCACCTGGTCGACCTGGTCCAGCACGTCGTGGAAGTTCGCGGTGACCGCGGTCAGGGTGAGCCGTTCGATGTTGGCGACCACTTTCTGCCCGAGGTAGGCCAGCAGCGGCACGCAACCGGACTCCGCGAACAACCGCTTGTCGCGTTTGAGCGCGGCCTGCGCCTGCAACGCGGTGGCCACCGGGAACACCGGGACCTCCAGCCCCGCGGCGCGCAGGTGCGCCTTGTCCTGCTCGACGATCTGCCGCCACTGCGGATAGAGGTCGATCTTCGTCACCGCGCAGACCACGCTCGGGCAGAGGTTCTTCGCGGATTTGAGCAGTTCGATCTCCGTGGCGGTGAGTTCCTGCGCGGCGTCGGTGGCGAACACCAGCGCGTCGGCGGCCGACAGCACGCCGTAGGTGGGTGCCTCCGCCGTCTCGCTCAGGCCGCCGACCGGCGTGTCCACGAAGGTCACGCCCTGCGACAGCAGCTGGTTCGGGATGCCCACGTCCACCCACATCAACTTGCCGCCCTTGTCGTTCGGCGGAGCCTCGGTGACCTGCCTGGGGATTTCGCGCATCGGCGCGGCCACCCGGCTGGCCTCCTTCTTGCCGTTGCCGCTCGGCTGGTAGGTCAACGTGACGGTGGGCTTCTCGGCATAGGTGATCGACATCGGCACGGCGGTGGACGCGGTGTCCACCACCGGGCAGATCGGCACGTTGACCAACGCGTTGACCAGCGAGCTCTTGCCCTTCTTGAATTCGCCGACCACGACGATGCGGATCAACCGCCTCTTCCGGTCGGCCAAGTGCTTCCGGTCCGCGTTCAACCGCCGGACCAAGTCCTTGCGCCCGCTCTTCTCGGCGAGCCTGCTGGCCGCGGCCAGGACGGCTTCGACGCCGTCCACCCAGTGCGCGGAGCCCCCCTCGGGGGGCTTGGGTTGCTGCGATGGCCCTGTCATTGCCGCCCACCCGACCCCGTTACCGTCAAAGTCCTCTGTGGATGTTCATCGGTCAGAACCCGAAGAAGTCGCTGATGGCGTCGCCGGCGTCCTCCAGGGCACCGCCGACGTCGTCGACCACGTCGGTCGCCGTCTCCGCGGCGTCGTCGAACACATCGCCCGCCGCCGTGCCGAAATCGGTGAAGGTGTCACCGATGTCGCTGACCGCCTCCGTGCTGAAATCCCAGACGTCCGTGAGCTCGTCGTCGAATCCGATGTCGGTCACCACGTCCCAGGCGGCGTCACCGACCGCGTCGGCGGCGTCGTCGATGGCATCGTCGATACCGGCGTCGCCGAGCCATTCGCCGAACTCGCTGCCGAGCCAGCCACCGGCTGCGGCTCCCAGCGGCCCAAGGAAAACCCCGCCGATCGTCGCGCCCGCGACTCCGCCGACCGCCGCGCTGTAGTCGCCCTCGAGGAGGTTGTCGACGCCCGAGGCGAGGCCGCCGACGCCGAGCACGCCGCCGCCCACGTCCACCGCAGTGTCCAGCATGCCGCCCCAGTCACCGCTCAAGACCTCGGTGGCCACGTCCGCGTATTCCCCGACACCGAGCGCGTCGGCCGCCACACCAGCCGCTTCGCCGGCCAACCCGCCCCAGTCGCCGCTGAGCACGTCACCGGCCACGTCGCCGATCGGGCCGAGATCGCCGACACCGATCTCCTCGGCCGCGGTCCCGAGCAGACCGCCCCAGTCGCCGTTGTAGAAGTCGGTGGCCGCCTGGCCGAAATCGCCGACACCGAGCCCGCTGGCCACGTTGTCGGCCAGCCCGCCGATGTCCCCGCTGAGCAGACCACCAGCGACCTCGCCGAGCCCGATGTCGCCGATCGTGGTCGTCACCGAACCGGCCAGGTCACCCCACTCCCCGCCGAGCATGTCGTCGGCGACCGTGGTGAAGTCGCCGAACCCCATCCCGGACAGGGTGTCTCCGGCGTACGAACCCCAGTCGGTGCTGCCCAGCGCCTCACCGGCCAACCCCAGCGCGCCACCGGCGGCGGAGGTCGTGGCACCGACCGGACCGCCCAGCGCGTCCAAGCCGCCGACCGCACTGTCGGGCAGGATCTGCTCGGCGATCCGGAGCACCGCCGGATTCGAGAACGGATCACCCTGCGCCCACGGCAGCGTGGTCGTAGTCGTGGTCGTGGTCGTAGTCGTGGTCCAGCCCCCGGTGTCCCAGCCACCAGCACCCAAGCCCCCGGTGTCCCAGCCCCCGCCGAACGTTCCCTCAGGGGCGAACCCGGTGTTCCAGCCTCCGCCGTCCCAGAGCCCGGACGTGTCCAAGGTCGTGTCGTACCCCGTGTCCCACAGGTCCTGCCCGGGCTCGCTGAGCAAGCCGCCTGAAGTCTCGTCCATCGCCGGTTCGGTAGTGGCCGGTTCGGTGGTGGCCGGTTCGGTGTAGCCGGAGAAGTCATCCTGGACGCCCGTCTCGGCCGCAGTGCCGGCTCCGAGCGGCTCCCGCATGTCCTCGCCGCCGAAGTACCCGGTCGGACCCGCTACGCCGCGGGCGTCGAGGTCGCGCAGCCTGTCAAGGTCCTCCTGGCTGAGATCCTGCTGTTCCGCTGCCAGGCCCGCATCTTGCGTCGTCGAGTAGTCCGGGTGCTCGTACTCGGTGTGGGGTTTCAAGCTTTCGTAACCCGGCTCAGCCGGCTGCACGTCATCCCACGCCCCGCGCTCCGGCTGCTCGTACTCGGTATGCGGTTTCAAGCTTTCGTAACCCGGCTCAGCCGGCTGCACGTCATCCCACGCCCCGCGCCCCGGGTGCTCGTACTCGGTATGCGGTCCCAAACTCTCGTAGCCGGGCTCAGCCGGTTCCACCTCCGGCTGTGCCCCGGCCCCGGGGTGCTCGTATTCCGCCTCGGAAGCCCAGGTTTCACCCTCCGGGAGCTTGTAATCCAGGGTCGTGTACTCGCCGGTGTCGGAAGTCTCCTCGGCAGGTTGGTAGACGTCCTCCGTCGAGTAATCGGAAGTCTCCGCGGCCACATCCGTCGTCTCGGCTCCGGAGTCCGCCGGCTCGTCGACCGCGTAATCGGATGGATCGATGTAAGCGATGTCGGTTGAGTCCCCGGCGGTGTCGTAGTCCGCCGTGTCGGCGGTGTCGTAGTCGGACGTCTCGGCAGTGTCGTAGTCGGACGTCTCGGCAGTGTCGTAGTCGGACGTCTCGGCAGTGTCGTAGTCGGACGTCTCGGCAGTGTCGTAGTCGGACGTCTCGGCGGTGTAGTCCGTCTCGGCTGAGTAATCGGTATCTGCCGAGTAGTCCGTCTCGGTCGACATATCGGTTTCGGCGGAGTAGTCCGTCGTTTCCGCTGCCGTGTAATCCGTCGTTTCCTCGGCAGAGAAGTCCGTGGTCTCGTCGCCGGCACCCGTGTCAGCGACCATCTCCTCGTCCATGTCTTCCCGCCTCGTGTCGTGGGTGCTCGTCCACCCGGACGCCATCACTGGTTGTGGGTGCCCTTGTTGGTGCCGTCAGTTCCTCCATCGCCGGTCGGAGGGTTTTCGTCGGTGGGCTTCGGCGGGTCGTCGGTCACGGTTCCGCCGCCGGAACCGCCTCCAGAGCCACCACCGGAACCGCCGTCCGTGCCGCCACCCGAGCCGCCGCCCGTACCGCCGTCCGTGCCGCCACCGGAACCTCCGCCCGTGCCGCCGTCCGTGCCGCCACCGGAACCTCCGCCCGTACCGCCGTCCGTGCCACCGCCGGAACCTCCGCCCGTGCCACCGTCCGTGCCACCGCCGGAACCGCCGTCCGTGCCACCGCCCGTACCGCCGCTGCCTCCGGAATCGGTACCGCCCGGCTGGTACGGGACGGGCTGCGGCGTGGGCACCGGGGCCGGAGGTGCCACCGCGGGTGGCGGAGGAGGCGCGCCGGACAGACCTGACAGCAACGTCCAGCCGCCCCAACCCGCGCCCCCGAGCAACAAGGCAACAGCGATTACGAGCGTGATCACTCGCGCCCGCGGCTCCTTCAGCGCTGCGGGGACCTTCAGCGACGGCAGCGCGGGCATCGAAGGCATCTTGAGCGGCGAACTCGGCGGTGCGACCGGTGCGGTCTCGGGCACGTAACCGGCCGTTTCCCCGGATGCGGGCGCGGCTGGAGCGGGTTCCGGCTCCTCGGCAGGCGCCGGCTCCGCCGATGCCCGCTGCTGCGGCGCCGGCTCCGCTGGCGCCGGCTCCGGCTGCACCGGTGTCGTCGGTGCCGACTCGCTCGGCGCCTCCTGAGGAGCGGCTACCGGTGGGCCCACCGCGGCAGCGGGCGCGCTCCGCTCGGCCGGCGCCGGGCTCGCGGCTACGGACGGCGGAGCCGGGGTGAGCCGGCTGGCGGCTCGTTCGCGCGCGGTGATGGCCGCGCCGGACGCGATCGCGTACTTCGGGGAGGCGTCGACCGCCACCGGCCTGCGCAGCTCAGCGGAGATCATCTGGGAGATCAGCGGGATCCGCGAGGATCCGCCGACCAGCAGCACCTTCTGCAGGTCCTCCGGCGCGATCTCGGCCGAACGCAGTGCGCGCTGCAGGTCCCGGATGGTTTCGGCGACGCTCGGCCGGATCATCTGCTCGAACTCCTGCCGGGTCAGCCGCACCTGCGTCTGGACCTGAGGCAGCAGCACCGGCACGACCGTCTGGGTGTCCTCCGACAACGCTTCCTTGGCGGCCGTGCATTCGGCGCGCAGGCGCAGGATGATCTGCCGGGTGTGCACGTCGCGCGGATCGAGTCCGTGCAGGGATTTCCCGGTGCTGCGCACGACGTGGGTCAGCACGGCCTCGTCGAAGTCCATACCGCCGAGGTGTTCGATGCCCTGCGATGCTCCGACCAGGTCGAATCCGCGCTCGCGCTTGGCCAGCACCGCCGCGTCGAACGTGCCGCCGCCGAGGTCGTAGACGGCGACGGTGTCACCGGCGTCGACCCGTTCCGCCGAGGCGTAGGAGATGGCCGCGGCCTCCGGTTCGGTCACCGTGGTGGCCCCGGTCAGGTCGGCCAGCTGGAAGCACTGGGCGAGCAGGTCTTGCTTGTACGGCCCCCAGTTCGCCGGGTGGCAGACCGTCACGTGCGCGGGCGGCTCACCCCGTTCGCGGGCGACGGTGTCGACGGTCCAGCGCAGTAGTCGGGCCATCAGCGCGTCAGCGGAGAACGGCTTGCCGCCCAAGATGATCGGGGCCGGGTCGCCGAACCGGCGCTTGAACTCCCGGACCACGCGACCGGGGTCGGTGGCCGCCCGACGGTGCGCGGCCTCGCCGACGAGGAAGTCGTCGGCGTCGGTCAGGAACAGCACCGACGGCACCTTCGGCGCGTGCTCACCTAGCGTGGCGACCTCGACCCGGTCCTCCACGGCGACCGCCGCCGCGGTGAAGGTGGTGCCGAGATCCACCCCGATCTGGTATCCCATCGAGGTCTGTCTCCTGCGCCAGCCCTGGATCCCGTCCCGGTGATGATCTGCGGTATGCGTAGCGCACCCGCGGCCCGCCACCGCCATGTTCCGGCCGACCGCGGGCCGGAGCGGTGGTGTACCCACGTAGCGACCGCTGCGTCGTGGCCACGCACCATCTGCGTCCACACGTGTCCCGGTCGCCCTGTAGCCATGCGAACACGCCGAGTTTCCCGGCAATAGCGCCGAAAGTCCCGCCTCAGAAGAGAATCTGCACCCTGCCCGCAGCACCCGCCAACTGCTGGAATCGAATCGTTCGCCAGGAGACCGAATGACTCGGTTGGCAGGCAAAATCACCTTCTGCCGCAAGCTGGTCTGGTGTGGACTATTTCAGAAGTGGCGTTCGGGACGCGATGTGGGCGAACCTGCCGACCTCCGGAAACACACCTGCACGTCGCAACGCTCGAATGGTCTCGTGTTTGTCGAACACGGGTTCTCGTGGTCGGCGCCGTCCAGGAACAGGGTCCGGGCCTGACCGCAGGCCTCCTTACCGGCTCTGCAAGCCACCAGCTCTGGTGCTCGGGCGGCGCGGGTCTGGAGGGACTCGGGTGCACCCGTGTGCGGGAGTGGCCGCCGCCCATCCACGTGCGGAAGTGCGCCAGCGGAGTCCGCGTCTGGTGAAGTCGCGCGGATGCGTCGCGTGGTCCTTCGTTCGAGACTGGGTCGATGGGCGAATTGGTCCGGAAGCGTGTTCGGGTCGAGGGAATCGTGCAGGGCGTGGGTTTTCGGCCCTTCGTCTACTCGCTGGCGACCGGCCTGGGGCTAGCCGGGCACGTCGGCAACGACGTGCACGGCGTGTTCGTCGAGGTGGAGGGGCCGGCGTCGGGCATCCGGCGGTTCCTCCGCATGCTCCGGGAGCAGGCTCCGCCGTTGGCGGTGGTGGCCCGGATCTCCGTCGCCGATGTCGCGGCCGTGGCCGAAACCGGGTTCCGGGTCGTCGACAGCGACTCGACCGGATCGCGGGCGGCCCTCGTCTCCAGCGATACCGCCACCTGCGCCGACTGCCTGGGCGAAATCACCGACCCGGAGGACCGGCGGTCCGCCTACCCGTTCACCAACTGCACCCACTGCGGGCCGCGGTTCACCATCGTTCGGGACGTTCCGTACGACCGTCCGAATACGACGATGGCCGGATTCGCCCTGTGCGCCCGGTGCGAGGCGGAGTACCGCGATCCGGCGAACCGCCGGTTCCACGCCCAGCCGGTGTGCTGCCCGGACTGCGGACCGCGGCTGCGACTGACCGACAGCGGCGGCGTGGCCCTTCAGGGCGACCCCCTCATCGAAGCGGTGGCGGTCTTGGCACGCGGCGAAGTACTGGGCGTGAAGGGATTGGGCGGATACCACTTGGCCGTGGACGCGACCAACAGCGATGCGGCTGCCACCCTTCGCAAGCGCAAACACCGGGAGGACAAGCCCTTCGCGGTCATGGTGGCCTCGGTGGAGCAGGCCCGGTCGTTGTGCGCTATCGACGATGCGGAGCAAGCCGCGCTCACCTCCCGGCGGCGCCCCATCGTGCTGCTGAACCGGCTTCCCGACGCCCCGGTCGCGCCGAGCGTCGCGCCCGGGAACCACCAGCTGGGCCTCATGCTTCCCTACACCCCGCTGCATCACCTGCTCCTGCGCCGCTTTCCCCGGCCGATCGTGCTCACCAGCGGCAACGTCTCCGACGAGCCGATCGCCTACCTCGATGACGACGCGCTCGCGCGGCTGGGCGACATCGCCGATGCGTTCCTGGTCCACGACCGGCCCATCCACGTCCGCACCGATGACTCCGTCGTCCGCGTGGTCGGCGGCCGCACGATGCCGGTCCGGCGGTCCCGCGGCTACGTGCCGGAACCGGTGACGCTGCCGTGGCCGTTCCCGCAGCCGGTGCTGGCCTGCGGTGCCGAGCTGAAGAACACCTTCGGCGTCGCCAAGGGTGAGCACGTCTTCGTCTCCCACCACATCGGCGACCTGGAGAACTACGAGACGCTGCGGTCCTTCACCGCCGGGATCGAGCACTTCCGCCGGCTGTTCGACGTCGAACCGCGGGTCGTCGCCCACGACCTGCACCCCGAGTACCTGTCGACGAAGTACGCGGCGGAAGTGGACGGTGCCGAGCTGGTCGGGGTGCAGCACCACCACGCGCACATCGCATCCTGCCTGGCCGACAACGGCGAGTCCGGCCCCGTGCTCGGAGTGGCGTTCGACGGGACCGGGTACGGCGGCGATGGCTCGATCTGGGGCGGGGAGTTCCTGGTCGCCGACCTGACTGGCTTCCGGCGGCAGGGTCATCTGGAACCGGTTCCGCTGCCCGGGGGAACGACCGCCATCAAGCAGCCGTGGCGGACCGCGGTCGCCTACCTCGCCGAGTGCGGGAACCTGTCCCCGGATCTCGATGTGCTGCAGCGCAACGCGAACTGGGCCGAAGTCGCCGCGCTGTCGCGATGGGGTCGCCACGCGCCGCCGGCTTCCAGCGCCGGACGGCTCTTCGACGCCGTGGCGGCGATCCTCGGCGTGCGGGACCTGATCAACTACGAAGGGCAGGCCGCCATCGAACTCGAACAACTCGCCGACACCACCGAGGCGGGCGAATACCCGGTGTCGATCAGTGGCGGGCCGGTGTTGCGCGTTCGCGGCTCGGACCTGGTTCGTTCGGTCGTCGCCGATCTCCGTGCCGCAACGCCATTGCCGGTGATCGCCGCGCGATTCCACAACGGATTGGCGGCGGCGGTCGTGGACGTTTGCGGCCGGATGCGGGATTCCACCGGGATCGGCACCGTGGCCCTTTCCGGCGGTGTCTTCCAGAACCTCGTGCTGTTGCAGCGCGTGACGATGTTGTTGGACCGCAACGGGTTCCGCACGTTGCTGCATTCGCAGGTTCCGCCCAACGACGGCGGGATCAGCCTGGGGCAGGCCGCCGTCGCCGGGGCGCTGTGCCGCGCACGACGCTAGGGGTCGTTTCGGAATGCGGCGTCAGCCGCATGCGGTGTGGGACTCAGCTCGCACCGCCGCGGGTTCTCAGACGTCGTCTGGCGAGGACAGCCCCAGCGCCGTGTATTGGACATACACAAGTCGGGGATCCCGGAGTCCAGACGGCGACCGCAATTCCCGCAGGGGGGCCGCCACCCGCACCGCCACGCAAACCCGTTCTGAAATGTCCTCTCAGGCAAGCACCTGCTTGTCCAGCCAGGTGTACCAAGCGTCGAGGCCTTCCCCCGTCGTGACCGACAGGGGGTGCACCCGGGCGCCGGGATTGGCGGTGGACGCGGCGTCGGTGAAGCGGGCAACGTCGAAATCGACGTGGGGCAGCAGGTCGATCTTGTTGAGCAGCACCAGGTCCGCCGAGCGGAACATGTGCGGGTACTTCAGGGGTTTGTCCGCCCCCTCGGTCACCGACGCGAGGACCACCCTGGCGCGCTCACCGAGGTCGAACAGGGCCGGGCACACCAGGTTCCCGACGTTCTCGACGAACACCACCGAACGGTCCGGCGGCTGCAGGGCGCGCAGGGCGTCGGACAGCATGGCCGCGTCCAGGTGGCATCCCGTTCCGGTGTTGATCTGCACCACCGGGCATCCGCTCTCCCGCAATCGTGCCGCGTCAAGGCCCGTTTCCTGATCGCCTTCGACGACCGCCAGCGGGGCGCCGTCGAATTCCCGCACGGTACGGGCCAGCAGGCTGGTCTTGCCGGAACCGGGCGAGCTCATCAGGTTGATCAAGGCGACCCCCCTGGACTGCGCGCGGTCCCGGTTCTCGGCGGCGAGCCCGTCGTTCTTGGCCAACACCTGCTGCTCCAGGACCACCGTCCGCGGTGATTCCTCGTCACAGCCGCACGTGCCGCACATCTACCCCACCTCCACGGCCTTGATCCGAAGTTCTTGTCCGGCGAGGATCGCGATGTCGACGCCGCCGCACGGGCAGCGCGCGAGCAGCTCGTCCATCGCGATCTCCTGTCCGCACGAGCGGCATTCACCGCGCCCGGCCGGTTCTGCGATGTCCAGGTCGGCCGTCGACAGCCGGGTGCCGTCCGCGACGAGCTCGAAGCAGAACCGGATCGCATCCGGCACCACGCCGGAAAGCCGCCCGATCTCCAGGTGCACGCGCTCGATGACCGGCTCGTCCACCGCCTCCAGGACGGCGTCCACGATGCTCTGGGTGATGCCGAGCTCGTGCAAGGCTCAGCAGATCCGCGGTAGTGGATCGCCGACCAGCAGATCCACGATCCGGGTGCCGCCGAAGGTCGTGTTCAACAGCACCAGCCCGGGTGGATCGTCACCGATGCGCCCGATCAAGGCGGCCTGCTCCCCCAGCGGATGGGCGCGCATCGCCTCCAGCGCCGTCTCGGCCTGCCCACCCGGGACGACCGCGACGATGCGTCCCTCGCAGGCCACGTAGAGCGGGTCGATGCCCAGCAGTTCCGAGGCGCCCCGGACCTCGGTGCGCACCGGAATCGCCGCTTCGTCGACGACGACGGCCACCTGAGCTGCCTGGGCGATCTCGTTGAGGATCGTCGCGACACCTCCGCGCGTGGCGTCACGCAGCGCGCGGACCTCCGGCACCGCGGTGAGCAGGTCCGCGACGAGCCCGTGCACCGGCGCGGTGTCGGAGACCACGTCGGAGTCGATGTCCAGCTCGCCCCGGGCGAGCATCACCGTCACGCCGTGATCACCGATCGGCCCCGAGACCAGTACGGCATCGCCCGGACGCGCCGTGCGGACACCGAGCCGGTGACCGGTGCGCAGAACGCCGACGCCCGAGGTGTTGATGTAGCAGCCGTCGGCCTTGCCCTTCTCCACGACCTTGGTGTCGCCGGTGACCACCTCGACGCCGGCCACCCGCGCCGCGGTCGCCATCGACTCGACGATGCGGAGCAGGTCGGCGACCGGAAAACCCTCCTCGATCAGGAAGCCCGCCGAGAGGTACCGCGGCGTCGCACCGGAGACCGCGAGGTCGTTGACCGTGCCGTTGACCGCCAGGTCGCCGATGTTCCCACCGGGGAAGAACAGCGGTGACACCACGAACGAGTCGGTGGTGAACGCCAGCCGACCCCCGTCGACCGCGAGTTCCGCGCCGTCCTCCAGCTGTTCCAGCACTTCGTTGCGGAACGCCTCCAGGAACACGGCCTCGACGAGCGTCTGCGTCGCCTTCCCGCCGGATCCGTGGGCGAGCGTGATCCGCTCCTCCTTCACCTTCGGCTTGCGGCGGCGGGCCTTCTCGATCCGGTCGAGCACCTGCTGCTCGGCGTCGAGTTCGGCCAGCTCGCCGCGGCGCTCGGTGCTCACGTCCGGCTCGCCTCCTTGACCCGGTCCCGGCTGAACCGCCCGAAGTTGTAGTACGCGGCGCACGCGCCCTCCGGCGAGACCATGCAGGTGCCGATCGGTGTTTCCGGCGTGCAAGCGGTGCCGAACACCTTGCACTCCCACGGCTTGAGGACGCCCTTGAGCACCTCGCCGCACTGACATGCCTTGGGATCGGCCACCCGCACGCCCGGCAGCTCGAAACGCCGCTCGGCGTCGAACCGCGCATAGGCGTCGCGGAGCCGCAGCGCCGAGTGCGAGATGAAGCCGAGTCCGCGCCACTCGAAGTACGGGCGCAGTTCCATCGTCTTGGCGATCGCTTCCAAAGCGGTCGTGTTGCCGTCCCACGGCACCACGCGCTTGTACTGGTTCTCCACCTCGCAGCGGTCCTCTGCCAGTTGCTTGAGCAGCAGGTAGATCGACTGCATGATGTCCAGCGGCTCGAAGCCGGAGACCACCACCGGCTTGCCGTAGTCCCGGGCGATGAACTCGTACGGCCGGCAGCCGATCACCGTCGACACGTGCCCCGGGCCGAGGAACCCGTCCAGCCGCAGGTCCGGGGAGTCCAGGATCGCCTTGATCGCCGGGATGATCGTCACGTGGTTGCCGAAGACGGAGAAGTTCTCCAGCCCTTCCTGCTCGGCCCGCAGCAGCGTCATCGCCGTCGACGGGGCGGTGGTCTCGAACCCGATCGCCATGAACACCACGTGCCGGTCGGGGTCCTGCCGGGCGATCTTCAGCGAGTCCAGCGGCGAGTACACCATCCGGATGTTGGTGTCCTCGGCGTTGGAGTCGAAGAAGTTCCCGTTGCTGCCGGGCACGCGCATCATGTCGCCGAAGGAGGTCATGAGCACCCCGGGCCGGCGCGCGATGTGGATGGCGTCGTCGACCCGGCCCATCGGGATCACGCACACCGGACACCCGGGTCCGTGCACCAGCTGCACGTTCTCCGGCAGGTAGTCCTCGATGCCGTGCTTGTAGATGGTGTGGGTGTGCCCGCCGCAGACCTCCATGAACTTGTACTGCCGTCCCGGCTCGCACAGCGCGGCGATCTCGGCGGCCAGCGCTCTCGCCTTGTCCGCGTCCCGGTACTCGTCGACGAATCGCATCGGTCCCCCCACTCACTCGATGCGCGAATCCTGCAGCGCGTCGATCTCGTCGGTGTAGGTCTGCCCCAAGCCCTCCAAGAACTCCAGTACCGCGCGAGCCTCCGCTTCGTCTATTGTGGACAACGCGAAGCCGACGTGGATCAGGATCCACTGCCCCGGTTCCGGTGGTTCCTCGAGGAGCCCGATGTTGATGTTGCGGCGGACTCCGCTCACCTCGACCTTGGCGAGGTCCGGCCGGTCCGGGAGGATCGCCAGGATCTCACCGGGGATCGCCAGGCACATCGGCCGCTCCTCCCGCTTCGTCCAACGCCAGCAAGGTCATCTCCCAAAGCGCGTGGTACAGCGTGGTCTGCGCCTCCTGGATGCGGTGCACCGAGGCGGACGGCACCACGAAGAGGTGGTCGATGTGCTCGGATTCGGCCATCCGGCCGCCCTTGTCGCCGGCGATGCCCACGGTGAGCAGCCCGCGCTGCGCGGCTTCCTCGAAAGCCCGCAGCAGGTTCGCGGAGTTCCCGCTAGTGGACAGGCCTACCACGATGTCCTGGCGGCGGCCGAAGGCACCGATCTGGCGGGCGAACACCACGTCGAACCCGATGTCGTTGGACAGCGCCGTGACCACCGCGATGTCGCTGGTCAACCCGATCGCCGGGAGGGCGTGCCCCGCGCCACCCGGGCTCAGGAACAGGCTGGCGAGGTCTTGGGCGTCGGTGGAGCTGCCGCCGTTGCCGAAGCTGAGCAACCGGCCGCCGCGGGCGAAGCGGTCCGCCATCGCGGTTGCGCACGCGATGATCTCGCCGCGGTACCGGTCCAGGACCGCGCCGCGGAGATGCACGATCTCCCGCGCCTTGTCCTGTGTGGACACCCGGACTTCGTCGAGCACCGCATCGACATCGCCCTCCGCCCTCGACAAGAACGGGTACAGCGAGCCCATGGCATCAGTACCGGTATCCACGAGCGGTCACCCCTTCACGATCCCGATCGACTCACCGGCGTGGACCAGCACCGTGTCCCCGGGACGAGCCGGTACCAGCGCGACGCTGACCACTTCCTCACCCGCTTCGGTGGCCACGGCCGCGAGCCCGTCGTCCAGCAGCCGCAGGACCTCGACCGCGACGACCTCGTCCGAGCAGGTCACGCACGAATCCCCGCGGCAGGTCTCCGCAGGTTCTCCGGCCGTCATGCGATCGCCTCCCGCCGCAACGCGCCCGGGTGTTCGAAGAACACGTGAACCAGTTCCCAGAGGATGTGGTAGGTCGTCACGTGCACTTCCTTGACCACTCGCGGGTCTCGCGCTGCGGCGATCAGCACGTGGTCGAGCCCGGCGCGAGCGATGCGTCCGCCGTCGCCACCCAGCAGGCCGACGGTCAGCAGGCCCTGCCGGCGTGCTTCGGCCAGGCCGCGCAGCACGTTCCCGCAGCCACCGTCGGTGGAGATGCCCAGGGCGATGTCGCCGGGGTCGGCGAGGTGGCGGATCTGGTGGGCGAAGATCTCATCCAGGCCCGCTCCGGTGGCGACGCCGGTCACCGTTGCCACGTCCGCGGTCAACGAGATCGCCGGCAGCGCCCGCTTGCCCACGATCACGGGATGCACGAACTCGACGGCCACGTGCTGGGCGTCCGTGCTCGGCCCGCCGTTCCCGAACACGATGAGCTTGCCGCCCTCATGGAACCGGGTGGCCATCGCATGGCACGCGCGTGCGACCTGCTCGGCGTCCCCCACCAACGCCTGCAGCGGCGCCACCCGCCGTTCGAAGATCTCGTCGACGGCACGCCCGGCGGCCTCCTCGGACCACGGCATCAGGTCACATCCTCACTCGCGATCATGCGGCGCCCCCGAAGCGGCTTGCGCGCCGGAGCGAGTTCGACTCCTGCGCCGCGCGCAACCTGCGCCGCGCCTGAGACGCTAAAGGCGGTCGTGGGCCGGGACAACTCGATCTGCTTTTCCCTCAACGACATTCGAGTCGCTTTCACATGTCGTGCAGGCCGCCGCCCCCGACCGGGCATCGAGGGCGATTTCGCGAAATCGGCGTCCAGCCCCCACGCGGAGCGGCGATTTCGCGTGAAATCGCCGCCCTGCGTCCCCGGCGGTCACGTCACGCGTGCCCGCGTACTCGATCTGAAACGACCCCTTCGCCGGCGCTCGACTCCCGGATCGGGCGACCAGCGAGCACATCGTCCACAACGGACAGGACCACACCGGCGATGCGCGTTCCACAGTCCGGTTCACCGCGTTCCGCGTCGCCGCAACCGACCACGATGACCTGCCCGCACCGGTGGGCCGGTGGAAGAGGCTGGGTCGACGGCAGATCCGCGAGGCCGATGCAGCTGACCTCCCCGATCGGCCCGGCGCGCAGCACGACAGCGGCGTCGAACTCCTCGAGCGCCCGCGCCAGGTCCTGCCCTCGAACACCGAAATCAGCGACGCGCACCCCGGGCGGGAGGTCGCATCCGCGCAGGTGCTCGACAACCCTGCGCACCTCGCATTCGCCCGGCTTGACGGCGTCGTTGAGGCCTGCGATGAGGACCCGGTGCTCACCCGCATCGGAAACCGCCTCGAGCTCGTCCGGGTCGAAGAAGAACCGGTGGCCCAGTTGGCTCATGCGACCGAGGTCCGCCGCGGTGTCGCCGACCAGCGACACGAGCACGTAAACCCGGCCGTCCGCCCCGTACTCGACGCCGTCCACTTCGGCAAGCCTTCCCGCCAGCGCGATGTCCACGATGTCGGCGCGCCGGGAAGGCCGCAGCCGGACCCGCATCCCGACGGCCGGAAGTGGTTCGGCGCCGGAGGTCACGGCGTCCCCCGCACGGTGTCCAGGTCGGCGACGAGCTCGCGAACGACGGCCGCGGCCGCATCGACCGACTCCGCCACCGGCTCGGTGAGCCCCCACCGGTAGGAGCAGTCCGCGGGCTCGCAGCCGACGACCAGAGCTCTGCGCAGCGGCACGCCGAAGCCTGCGCAGCAGCCGAGCACCGAGTCCGGGTTCATGCCGTGGCCGTCCACGCCGGCCGCAGGTTCGATCGCCGCAAGGTCGGGTTCGAGCACCGAGACGGTTCCCGGCACCTCGCCACGCGCCACCGCGTCGACCAGGACGAGCACGTCGTAACCGTTCATCAGCTCGTACGCCAGGTGCATGCCCCGGATCCCGAAGTCCGCGACCGTCGCGCTCGTCGGCGGGTCTTCCGCCAACCGGGCGGCGACCGCGACGCCGAACCCATCGTCGCCCAGGAAGACATTTCCCACGCCTGCGACCAGGATCCGCGATCCCGTCATGCTCCCCCGTTCGGGAGAACGTCCTTCGCGCAGCACGGCATCCGACACCACACGTGCCTTCCCCATACCATCGCCTTCCACAGATCGATCGCCGCTAGGTCGTGCCTTTCCCGCGCGCGCCACCGCGGAAGCTGATGGCCATCCGCCACATCCTGACTTCTCGCACCAACCCGGGCAGTTCTCTCACCAACAGCGCCACCAATCCCGCGCCGATCAAGACTGCCTGCGCGATAAGGACTTTCCTCGCCATTCGGCTCTCCCTCCCCGCTCAACCCGGCGAGACGTTCGGCATGGTCTCGAGAATCGCGTTGTGGTGCTTCCAGTGGATCCCGGTCGAACGGCGGGCGTCGGCCGTGCCATCGGCGTGGTGCCCCGCCTGCCGCCGGGACGGGCCCCGGTTCCCCTGGTGCAACCCCGGGACGTGACTGGGCGTATCCACCTTCACGTCCTGCTTGCCGACCTTGATCTCACCCATCGCAACTCCTCCGGTCTTCGGCCAGCTCCGCGAAGAACCGCTCGATCGCCGGCCACACGGTCGAACCGCCGGACAGCCCGCTCCACTCCTGGCGCACCACGGCGACCAGCCGGAAGCAGTCCTCGATGGGAACGATCCAGTGCTCCCGCTGCCCGCGTGCGGTGTTCACCAGCAGCGCCTCGACCTCCCGGGCCATCGTCCCGAGCTGTGCGTGCCGGTCCACGACCTCCTCCCAAACGCACGGATCGACCTCCCACTCCGTGGCTCCCACCGGGCTGGGGTAATGGGCGACCACGGTGCCGTCCGACTTCACCGTGACGAAGACCAACCCGACCGGGACGCCCAGGCTTCCAGTGGACACGGGATCCAACCGCTGCCGCCGCTGCGGCACGAGCCGGAAGTGATCGCCGCCGGCGGCATCCCGGTCGAACAGCACCGAACATGCCCGGCAGGCGCACATGAGCTCGGCCCGCCCCAGGTCCAGCACGTGGCGGTGCTCGTCGGGCACCGGAGCGCCGCAGACATCGCAGGGCTGCCCTTCCGCACGCCGGCGGGCTTGCCGAACCAGGCGCTCCAATGCCGCGGACCTCACGCCTGCCTCCGCGCGCCGCCCCTGGCACGGCTCAGCACGGCATCCACCGGGATCATCGATGGCGAGGCCGGCTGCGCCACATCGACCTCCGCTACCTCCGGCACCAGGGCCAGCACCGTTTCGGTGATCGCCCGTGCCACGTCGGCGGACGTCGACGAACAACCCCCGTGCACGCCGGTCAGCCGCACCCGCGCAACGTTGCCCGCCACCTCGGTCAGCTCCACCTGTCCGCCGCGCGACTCAACGTGCGGGCGGACATCGTCGATGGCCTGCCGCACGCGCTCGGCGACCGGATCCGGATGGATCTCGTGCAGGACCATCAGGTGCTTCAGCAACTCGTCCTGGGCGAGCGTTCGGGCGAGCGGCCCGCCGAGGTCCACGACCCTGCCCAATGCCTCGCCGTAGACCTCGATCAGGATCTGCACCGATTCCATCGCCGCGTCCGCGGTCGGCCCCGGCGCCCGCTCGACGGTCGCGAGCAGGTCATCGACTCGGGCGAGCCGCTCCTGGACCGCCGCGTCGTCGAGCCTGCTCCGGTCAGGCATGCGCTCCTCCGAAGGTGGGCGAATGCACTTTCCGGAGCTCTCGGCCGCCTCCCAGGTACATGTGCACGCCGCAGGGCAAGCACGGGTCGAAGCTGCGCACCGTGCGCATGATGTCGATGCCCTTGAAGTCGTCGGCGCCGTTCTCCTCGAAGATCGGCGTTCCGCCCACCGCGTCCTCGTACGGGCCGGGCACGCCGAAGCTGTCCCGCGGACTGGCGTTCCACGGGGTCGGCGGGTACGGGTGGTAGTTCGCGATCTTCTTGTCCTTGATCACCAGGTGGTGCGAGAGCACTCCTCGGACCGCCTCGTGGAACCCGCATCCGATGGCCTCGTCGGGCACCTCGAAGTCCGTGAAGATCCGGCTGTCGCCGGCTCGCACCTGCTCCAGGGCCTGCTCGGTGAAGTGCAGCGCCATGGCCGCGGCGTAGGCGACGAAGTACACCCGGGCCCGGTCCCGCTCGATCGTGTTCGACAGCGGCTTTCCCGCCTTGTCGTGCGGAATGCGCCATTCGAGCGTCGTCTCGGGAAGCTTGTCGCTGCGCGGCAGGGAGATCTGCACGCTCGACCCGGTCGCCCGGACGTAGGGCGTGTCGACGAGACCGTTCAGCGCGGTGGACCACAGCCGTGCCAGCGGCCCGCCGCCGGTGTCCAGCGCCAGGTGGTTCTGCCCGTCGAACCACCGCGGGCTCATCACCCAGCTGTAGTTCGCGTCGAAGTCGCGCTTCTGCGGAACGGGCACGGTCGTCTGGTTCCACGGGTGGCGCATGTCCACCGGATTCCCCAGGGGATCACGGGTCACGAACGGTTCCTCGTTCACCCAGTCCTCGTAGAACGAGCTCCCGAGCAGGATCCGGATGCCCAGGTTGATGTCGACGAGGTCGTTCGTGACGAGTTCGCCGTCCACGATGACGCCGGGCGTCACGAACATCGCCTTGCCCCACTCGCTCATCGTCTCGTAGCGGTAGTCGCAGACGTCGGCGTTCTGCCACGCGCCCCAGCACCCCAGCAGCACCCGGCGCCTGCCGACCTCCTCGTACCCCGGCAGCGCCTCGTAGAAGAAGTCGAAGACGTCGTCGTTGAGCGCGACGGACTTCTTCACGAAGTCCAGGACCCGCACCAACCGGGACAGGTAGTCGGTGAAGGTCGTCGGCTCGGGCATCGTCCCCACCCCGCCCGGGTACATCGTGGACGGGTGCACGTGCCTGCCTTCCATCAGGCAGAACATCTCCCGGGTCACCCGGCTGATCTTCAGGGCCTCCTTGTAGAAGTCACCCTCGAAGGGGTTGAACCCCCGCATGATGTCGGCGATCGTGCGGTAGCCGTGCACATCCCGGTTCCTGGCCTCGGCGGACTCCGCGCGCCGCAGCAGCGCCGGGTTGGTCTCCTTGACGATCGCCTCGCAGAAGTCCACGAAGACCATGTTGTCCTGGAAGATCGTGTGGTCGAACATGTACTCGGCCGCTTCGCCGAGGTTGACGATCGTCTCCGCCAGCGGCGGCGGTTTGACCCCGTAGGCCATCTGCTGGGCGTAGTTGGAGCACGCCGTGTGGTTGTCCCCGCAGATGCCGCAGATCCGGCTGGTGATGAACCCCGCGTCACGCGGGTCCTTGCCCTTCATGAACACCGAGTAGCCGCGGAACAACGATGACGTGCTGTGGCATTCGGCGACCTCGCCGTTGGCGAAATCGATCTTGGTGTACACGCCGAGGTTGCCGATGATCCGGGTGATCGGATCCCAGTTCATCTCGACGAGCTTGCCCTGCTTCGGTTCAGCGCTGGTTCCGCGATCGGCCATGGTCGGGTTCTCCTGCTCTCGTCGTCAGCCACTGCCTACGGACGCCAACGGGGGTTGTACCCACTCGTCAGCACCGGCTGCTTGTGATGCCACTTCGGTTCCTTGTTCGCGACCATGTTGGTGATGCCGCGCATCCGCCGGATGAACGATCCGTAGGGCTTGGCGAGGATGCCGGACAGACTCGCCCCCGTCGGTTCGTCCATGAACGGCATGAACATGTCCGGGAATCCCGGCATGGTGCAGCCGATGCAGATGCCGCCCACGTTCGGGCAACCGCCGACCCCGGACATCCAGCCGCGCTTGGGCACGTTGCAGTTGACCACCGGACCCCAGCAGCCGACCTTCACCTGGCACTTCGGCGAGTTGTAGTCCTTGGCGAAGTCGGCCTGCTCGTAGTAGCCCGCCCGATCGCAGCCCTCGTGCACGGTCTTGCCGAACAGCCACTGCGGCCGCAGCTTCTCGTCCAGCGGTGGCGCCGGCGCGGCTCCCGCGGCGTGGTACAGCAACCACGTCAAGGTCTCCATGAAGTTCTCCGGTTGCACCGGGCACCCCGGGATGTTGATGATCGGGAGGCCGCCGCGGGACTTGAACTCCCAGTCCAGGTAGTCGGCGAGCCCCATGCACCCGGTGGGATTGCCGGCCATCGCGTGGATCCCGCCGTAGGTCGCGCAGGTGCCGGCCGCGACCACTGCCCACGCCTTCGGCGCGAGGCGGTCCAGCCACCAGTTCAGCGGCAGCGGCTCACCGGTCTCCGGATCGTTGCCGAACGACGTCCAGTACCCGTCGCCTTCGATGATGTTCTGGTTCGGGATGGAGCCCTCGATCACCAGGATGAACGGCTCCAGCTCACCGCGCGCCGCGGCGCGGAACGGCTGGAGGAAGTCCTCCCCACCGAGCGTGGGCGAGAGGACCTTGTTGTGCAGATTGACCTTCGGCAGCCCCGGAATGAGGCCTAGCACCACGTCCTCGATCGCGGGTTGTCCCGACGCCGTCACCGATACGGTGTCGCCGTCGCAGCTCATCCCCTCGGAGATCCACAGGATGTCGATCTCCTCGAACCCACTTCGTCGCGCGGCGCGGCTCATCTCCTGCTTCCGCGTCTCCAGCTCGTCGTCGGCAGTCATGTCGCGGGCCTCCCCTGCAACCGATCTCGTATCCGGTCGTACCCGAGCAGTTCCTTCTGGCGCAGTTCGTCCAGCAACGCACTGGCACGCTCGTCCCCTCCGCACAACCTGTCGAGCGAGTCGTGGTCCCCGCACAGCTGCTCGACCATGCGGTGGTCGTGTGCGATCGGGTCGACCGCGTCGTGCTGCTGCATCACGTGCCGTCCCCTCGTGCCCCGGTGGCGTCGTGCAGCGAGCGCATCGTGCCGTGCAGTCGCGCCAGGACCTCCGGCGGCATGCCGTCCACACGGTCGAGGATCTCGGCGGCACGAGGATCGGTGGCCCGCGCTTCGCGCTTCTCCGCATCGGTCAGCGCGAGTGTCAGCAGGGACAACATCTCGTCGATCTCGGTCGCGTCGTGCAGATCACCCGGACTTTCCGGGGCGACCTCGGGGTGATCGGGCAGCAGGATGGGCGATGACAGCACCAGGTCGGCGTCATCGCCGATGAGGACTGGGAACGCGTGGATGTTGCGACTCGCAGCCACTGCTGCCGAGAGCTCGCCCGGCGGGTCCATCATGGAGCAGAACTCCAGTCCGCGTCCGCTGATCAGCAAGTGGGTGGCCACCAGCGAACGCCGCAGCGCCGCCGGGCGGGACGCATCGGCATCCACCTCGCGATCGCGATTCTCGACTCGCACGCGCAGGCGGTAGGCCCCGTCTCCTACCCCCTCGGCTACGGCGGACAGCGACGCGGCGATGCCCTCCGAGCGTCGCAGAATCCGCCCGCTTTCGCCGAGCGGCTCGGCCTCCTTGGCATCGGGAAGCTCGATTTCGCGGGTAAGTCCACCATCGAGGAGCGCCGACAGCTTCGCGTGCAGATCGAACTGCTGGGGCGCGGCTTCCTCCGTCGACAGGTGCCGCGTGCCGTCGACGTCCAACGAATCCACCGGGACGAATTCGCCGTCGACAGCGCGTTCGGCGGTTCGCGCCACGACCCGCAGGAAGCGGAGCCGGATGTCGGCCTCGGCCTCTTCGGCCTCGCCCGGAACCCGGAACAGGCATTCCGTCTGCTGCTGCCACGATTCCACCGAACCCGCCACCACCGGCGGCACCGGGCCATCCGCCTCGACCCACCGGCGCGGCGCGAGGATGCCGAACTGCCATCGCACGCGGTTCTTCCCCGACGAACGCCGATACGGGTAGAGCAGGTAGCCCTCGTAGAGCACCGCGTCGGCAACCGCTTGAGCCCGCGCGGACTCCGTGCCGGGCTCAACGGGCCCGGGTCGGCTGTCCTTCGGTGCGAAGCTCATCGGTTTCTGCCCCCAGCTTGGCTGCTGCCGTGCAGAAGCAGGATCGTGCACTTCCCGCTGATCAACGGTTGCCCCACGGCAGTCCTGATATTGATCCGGTTGTCACCCGCGTGCCCACAGGCCCGATGCCCGGCCCGGAACGCAACGACGCGGGGGTGCTGCGCGATCCGTCCAAGCTACGGCGGCGGCCGCAACGCCCACAAGTCGATCTGCCCGCACTCGAACGGGCCTTGCAACCGCGACGACGACAGCGCTGCCGGAAGATGTTCCGCGCGGCCGAACTTCGGGTACCCACGCGCGGAGCCCGCAGTTCACCGGCGCGACGCGCCGACCGTCGGCCCGAGAAGCGCTCATGTCCGTGAGATCCACTGAGGACTCGGAAGATCTTCCTTCTCCCGCAGCGCTCTCTGCAACTCATTGCACACGAGCACGCAGCATCGGCTGATATGCGCGGAGACTGACACGAGCCGACTCTCCACACATCTGTTGGAGAGCCGGAGCACTTGCCTGCAAGACGCGTGTGGCGATTCGGGCACGTCTACGGACCTGAAGGCGGGACCGGCCCGGCCCGAAAAGAAAAGCAAGGCCAGTCCCGCCCAACACCACCGCGAAGCCAGCCGCCCGGACGTCCGCCTACCCCGCGCAACGAGCGCGAAACCCATCCGCCATCGCAGTCCACGTCTGGTTTCACTCTCCCGGATCAGGAACACCGTTGAGCGGCAGCGGGCAGAATGCCGAAGCGCGGCGCGGAGGTTTCTCCGCGCCGCGCTTCGTTGTCGGGTCAGGTCAGCTGCTGAAGTCCCACTTGTGGCCCCAGTAGCTGTCGGCCGTGATCTCCTCCGCCGAGTAGGCGGATTCGTCGACCAGCATGCCCGCGCAACCGACTTCGAGATCCCAGCCGCCCGGGGTCCGGACGTAGAACGACACCATCTTGTCGTTCGTGTGACGCCCCAACGTGGACGACACGTGGTAGCCGCCCTCCATGACCCGGTCCAGGGCACGTCCGACCTCGTCGAGGGTCTCGCACTCGACCATGATGTGGACCAGGGCCGGGGACTTGAGATCCGGCGACGGCAGCAGCGCGAGGCTGTGGTGCCGCGCATTGACGCCCATGAACCGGAGCCGGACCGGGCCGTACTCCGGGGGCGCCGGCAGCCGGAACGCCCCTCGCGGCAGGAAACCGAGCGTCTCGGCGTAGAAGCGGTACGCCTCGTCCAGGTCGCTCACCGGCACCACGACGTGCCCCAGCCCCAGCGCCCCGGTGACGAAGCGGTTCCCGAACCGCGTCGCGACCGGGCTGTGGTCCAGCGCCGGGCCGTGGAAGATCTCCAGCGGGGTTCCGCCCGGTGCTTCGAAGGTGATTCCCGCCTCCACCCGGCGGGTATCGGCCTCCTCCAGGGTCAGCGGCTTCGGGGCGAGCCCGGCCGCCTCGACCGCGGCCTGGACCCGCTGGAGGCCCAGGTGGTCGCGGACCTCCCAGCCCACGGCCTCCACCCGGTCCACGTCGCCGGGCAGGACGACGATCCGGCCGATCCGCTCGTCCACGCGCAGGTACAGCGCGTCCTCTTCCGGCCCGCTGCCCTCGGCGAAACCGATGGTCTCGAAGGCGAACTTCCGCCAGGCGTCCATATCCGTGGCGCGGATCCGGACGTAGCCCAGTGAGCTGATGTCGGTCATGTCCTTCCTCTCTCCGTGCAATAGGCGCCGGACGTGGTCGGCGCGGCTAGGTTCAGATCAGCGCCCGCAGCGGCCCATCCGGTTCGATGCCCAACGACGTCAAGGCGTTCGAGTGGTAGATCGAACCGGGGATGTGGATGGCGTGCTGCAGGCCGACGTGCGCGTCGCGCCAGAAGCGCTGCATCGCGTTGTTGCGGCGCACCGCATTCCCACCGGACCGGGCGAAGATCTCGTCGACCGCGGACACCGCGCGCCACGCGCAGCGCACCTGGTTCCGGCGCACCACCGACCGGTCCTCGAAGCTGATCGGCCGGCCAGCGTCGACCATGTCGTAGAGCCGGCTGACGCCGTCGAGCAGCTGCGTGCGCGATCCGGCGATCTCCGCGGCGGCTTCGGAGATCGCGTACATCGTGTGCGGGTCGTCGCGGACCCGGGTCCCGGCCGCCATGACCCGGTCCCGCTGGTAGTCGAGGTGGCAGGCGAGCGCGCCTTCCGCGATGCCGATGACCGCCGCCGTGATGCCCAGCGGGAACATCGTCCAGAACGGCAGCCGGTACACCGTGTCGGTCCGGCCGGCGCGCTCGGCGGCCAGCTCGCCCTGGGCGACCTCATCGGCGTCGATGGTCCGGTACGCCGGGATGAACGCGCCGTCGACGACGACGTCCTTGCTCCCCGTGCCGCACAACCCGATGACGTCCCAGGAGTCCTCGACGATCGTGTAGTCCTTCCTCGGCAGGACCACGTGCATCGTCTTCACCGGCTGCGCCGGCTTGCCATCAGCGTCGCCGAGCAGTGCACCGAGAAAGATCCAGTCGCAGTGGTCGGTTCCGGAGGAGAACTGCCACCGGCCCCGGAGGACGTAGCCACCGTCGGTCGGGGTGGCCACGCCGCTGGGCATGTACGGGGAGGCGATCCAGGTGTCCTGGTTCTCCCCCCAGACCTCCTCCTGGAGCCGCCGGTCCATGAGCGCCATCTCCCACGGGTGGACGCCGCCCACCCCGCACACCCATCCCGTCGATCCGCACGCCTTCGCCACCGCCATCACGGCTTCCGCGAAATCGCGCGGGTGGGCTGCGTGCCCGCCGAAGTCGGTCGGCTGCAGCAGCCGCATGACCCCGGCTTCGCGCACCAGCTTGACGCTCTCGTCCGCCAGCTTGCCGAGGCGCTCGGTCTCTTCCGCAGTCGCTGCGAGCCGGGCAGCGACCTCCTCCACTCTGCGAACCACATCGTGCGCCATGCAGGCACCTCCGGAAATGATCAAGACGGCCGCACCCGCCACCGATGTGCCAGGGCGTGCTAGACGCTAGGTTCGGCTTCCGGGCCGCTCCCACCGCTGCTCCCGCTGACCGAGACCGACCTGTGCGCCCGGACTCGCGCGGCTGTGACACGGGTCCGCGCCGCACAGCTTCCCAAGCAAACGCTTGGCCAGCTATGCTCTCGGCGCCGAGATGGAGCTGGCCGGTGCCGCGGGCACGGCGGGAGGGCAGGAACAGGTGGCCGAGGAATCCGGGGGCGCGGCCCCGTTCACCGTCGACGGGCTCGACGAACTCCGCGCGTCCGTCGGCACGACGCTGGGCCCCACCGCGTGGCTCCCGATCGACCAGGCGCGGATCGACGGCTTCGCCGACGTCACCGGGGACCATCAGTGGATTCACGTCGACCCGGTGCGGGCGCGCGAGTCCGCGTTCGGGTCGACGATCGCGCACGGCTACCTCACGCTGTCGCTGTGCAACTACTTCCTGCCCCAGCTGCTGTCGGTGCGCGGCGTCAGCATGGGGGTCAACTACGGCGCCGACCGCGTCCGCTTCCCGGCGCCGGTGCCTGCCGGATCACGCATCCGCGGCCGTGGCGAGGTCCTCGCCTGCATCGACGTGCCCGGCGGGGTCCAGGCGACGATCCGGATCACCGTGGAGGTGGAGGGCCAGGCCAAGCCGGCGTGCGTCGTCGAGACGCTCAACCGCTGGCTCGCCTGATCCCGCCGACCGAAAACCCCTGCCCCGCAACGGACGCCGTCACGAGGCGGACTGCACGTCCTCGGGGCTCCAGAACGCCCGCATGCTCGTGATCCGCCCGGCCTCGTCGAAGGTCATGACGTCGATCGGCTCGACCTCGACCGCCCCGTCCGGCGTCTCGGTGCGCACGCGGAAGTGGAACGCGGCGCTGTCGCCGGCCGCCCGCACCGCGATCAGCTCGCTCTCCCGGCGCAGGTTCTCGATGGCCGAGTAGAACTCGGCGATCGCGCCCCGGCCGCGCAACGGCTCACTTCCCACCGGATCTTCGAGCGTGGCGTCCTCCGCGTACAGCGCCGCGATCTCCGCCGCTCCCCCGGTCCCGATGGCCTTCACATAACTCGCGACGACGTCGCGGATGACGGACGGCTCCGGCATGTCCGATGTCCTCTCCTCGTGGTCGGCCCGCGCAGCGGCGGGCTGGTGGCGGTGATCCGGATCGGCCGACTCCTCGCACCGGCTGCGAGGAGTCGGCCTTCCCGGGATCACGGCTGCGGAACGCGGATCCGTCCATCGCGCACCGCTGTTTCGATGCTGTCGCTCAACTTCAGGCAGGTCAGCACCGTTGCGCGGTCGGCGGTCGGGCT
Source organism: Saccharopolyspora elongata (assembly GCF_004348985.1). Classification (GTDB taxonomy): domain Bacteria; phylum Actinomycetota; class Actinomycetes; order Mycobacteriales; family Pseudonocardiaceae; genus Saccharopolyspora; species Saccharopolyspora elongata. Next base: position 29,968 of record NZ_SMKW01000029.1, read on the forward strand.
CTGCGCGAGCTCGACGCACTGCTCGGTGTCGGACGTCCACTGCACGAGCGTGTGGGCCAGGCTGTTCTTCTTGACCAGCACGCACGTGCCGCAGCTGCGGCAGGACACGGGCTGGAGCGGAATCTCCTCGTCGGTCATGGATCGCGCCGATCAGGCGGTGGGGGCGCTGTCGTCGACGATGATCCGGCCGTTGGCCAGGTTGTCATCGACCTCGGCCTGCCAGAACTGGATCGCCCGCTCGGTGTCGATCTCGAACTCGAACCGCTGGGTCATCTCCGGCTGGACGTCCTCGACGTCGACATAGAACTGCTCGTACCAGCGCCGGAGCTGGTAGACCGGGCCGTCCTCCTCGCACAGCAGCGGGTTGTCGATCTCCGCCTTGTTCTGCCAGATCTCGACGTCCTGCAGGAAGCCCTTCTCCACCCCCGCGGCGAACGCCTGGGCCATCTGCTCGGCCTCCTCGTCGGACATGCCGTCCGGCTTCTTGACCATCGCGCCCCACTGCAGCACGAAACTCGTGGGCGACACCGGGTAGTGGCAGTTGATCAGCACGGTCTCGATCGTCTGGTCTCCCACGTCGCTCCACAGATAGTCGATCATGTAGGAGGGTCCGTAGTAGGAGGCGCTAGAACGCAGGCTGCTGTCGTCGGAGTAGTTCGTGCCGATCTTCACGTCCGGCCGGGCCTTGCTGTGCATCGTCTGGGTGGCGACGTGGCCCTCGAACACGTTCTTGAAGTACGTCGGGAACGAGTAGTGGATGTAGAAGAAGTGCGCCATGTCCACGACGTTGTCGACGATCTCCCGGCAGTTCGATCCGTCGATCCGCAGCGAGTTCCACGTCCACGACGTCCACTCGTCCGAATCCGTGCCGGGGATCTCCGGGATCGTCACGTCCGGCGGAGGCTGCTGCCCCTGCGGGTCGTTCCACACGAACAGCTGCCCGTTGCGCTCCAGCACGGTCCACGCCTTCGTGCGGGCCCGCGGCGGCACCCGCCGCGCGTACGGGATGCTCGCGCAGCGCCCGCTGCCCGACCAGCGCCAGTCGTGGAACGGGCAGGCGACCTCGTCGCCCTTCACCTCGCCCTGGCTCAGGTCGCCGCCCATGTGCGGGCAGTACGAGTTGAGCACGTTCAAGTTCCCGCTGCTGTCGGCGAACACGACCAGCTTGGTGCCGAACGCCTCGATCGCGTGCGGTTTTCCGTCCCGGTAGTGGTCGGCAAGGCCGAGGCAGTGCCAGCCGCGTGCGTAGCGAACCGGCGGCGCCGCCGCCTCGATCACCCGCACCTCGTTCTCGCCCGCCGCCTGCAGTGACGTCATGAGGACTCCTTTGCCTCCGTCTTGCCAAAGCTCATCAATGGTGGGAAGTCCGGGCGGGGCGAAAACAGTCGACCTCCCGCTCACCGAGACCGATCTCGGCCGGCGCGGGCCCGCCCGCAGGTTCCGGTGGTCGCCATGGACCGCGACCGAAGACGAACCGGCACTCGGCCGGTCATCGCAGCGCCAGTCCTCGTCCGACGGGCCACCGCGCTGATAACGTAGCAAGCGCTTGGTCGCCACACCGCGAGAGCGCGCCGGGCCGCTGGGCCACCGTGCCGCCGAGGACGGAACCGTTCAGGAGGAAACCCATGAGGCTGTCCGGGAAAGTCGCTTTCATCACCGGCGCCGCGCAGAGCCAGGGCCGCAGCCATGCCGTGCGGCCGGCCGAGGAGGGCGCGGACATCATCGCCGTGGACATCTGCCGGCAACTCGACATCGTCAAGTACCCCATGGGCACCGAGGAGGGACTGGCCGAGACCGTCCGCCTGGTCGAGAAGCACGGCCGGCGCATCCACGCCGCCGTTGCGGACGTGCGAGACGCGGATGAACTCGCGGCCGTCCTCGACGCGGGTGTTGCCGAGCTGGGCGGGCTCGACATCGTGGCGGCCAACGCGTCGATCTGCACCACGCAGCCGTCCGAGGACCTGACCCCCGAGATCTGGCAGACCACGCTGGACATCAACCTCACCGGAGTGTGGAACACCTGCGCGGCAGCCATCCCGCACCTACTCGCCTCGGGCGGCGGCAGCATCGTGATCACCGGTTCCACCGCGTCCCTCAAGGGACTTCCCTTCTTCCTGCCCTACGTGGCGGCGAAGCACGCAGTGGTCGGCATCGCGCGATCGCTCGCGCTGGAGTTCGCCGACCGGGGCATCAGGGTGAACACGATCCACCCCACCGGCGTCGACACGCCGCAGGGGCACTCGCCGGTGCTGCCGACGCTCCTGGAGAAGCGGCCGGATCTCGGGCCGCTGTTCATGAACACCCTTCCGGTGGAACGCGTCCAGTCGATCGACATCAGCAACGCGCTGGTGTTCCTGGCCTCCGACGAAGCCCGGTACGTGACCGGCGCGAACTTCCCGGTGGACGCGGGCAACACGATCCGCTGAACGGCCGCCGCGCGATCGGGAGGACTGCGTTCGATGGACGCCGGGATCGCCGCGATCCCGGCGTCCGGGAGCCGGACGATGCTGTGACCGCCTGGGTGCGCAGCCGAAGAGCGGCGGTCACGGCTCGAAGAGCGTGCAGGCCGCCCGCTGCCCCAGCCTGATCAGCAAGGACAACGGGCGGCCATCAGCTCAGCCCTCTCGGCGTCAGTCGGCGAGTGAGCCGAGGCGGTCGCTCGCCGTGACGCCGCCGTCGACGAACATCGTGCTGCCGGTGACGAAGCTGGCTTCGTCGCTGAGCAGGAAGCGGACGACGGAGGCGACCTCTTCCGGTTGCCCGACGCGGCCGAGCATCGCATCGCCGCGCATCCGGGCCATGCGCCGGGTGTCGGCGAGGCTGCGCTCCAGCATCGGCGTTTCGATGTACCCGGGGCAGACCGCGTTGACCCGGACCCCGGCCGGGCCGAACTGCGCGGCCAGCGACCGGGTCAGCCCGAGGACTCCCGCTTTGGAAGCGCTGTAGGACGGGATGTTCGCCTGCCCGAGGGTCGCGTTGATGGACGAGATCGCGACGATGGCCGAGCCCGGCTGCGCCTCGAGGTCCTCGGCGAGCGCCGCGGCCGCGTAGGCGTACGCCGTGAGGTTGACGTCGAGGACGCGTTGCCACGCCTCGCGCGACAACTTCGTCACCGGCGTCGAGTCGACAACGCCCGCGGCATGGACGAAACCGCCGATCCTGCCGACGGCCCGTCGGGCTTCGCCGAGGGCGTCGTCGTACCGGGCCACGTCGGCGACATCGATCCCGGACACGGCGACCGGCGTCTCGTGGTCGTGCTCGATCTGCTTCGCGACGGCGGTCGCGCCCTGCTCGTCTCGATCCCACAGCACCACCGGTCGACCGGCGGCCGCCAGGGTGCGGGCGCAGGCCGCGCCGATCCCGGATGCCGCGCCGGTGACCAGCACGGGCGTCTTCGGAGATGTCTTGGCACTCATCGCGTTTCCTCCATCGTCGCACCGGAATCCGATCGGCCCGCGACGGCCGGGCCGTCGTCGGTGAGGTCGCGGCCCCTGGTCTCGGCGATGAGCCAGATCGACACGATCGTGATCGCCGCCGACAGGGCCGCGATGGCGGTCAGCGGCAGGCTCGAACCCCCGGTGGCGGCGACGAGGCTGGTGGCGATCAGCGGGGTGAAGCCGGCGCCGAGCAGGCTGGCGAGCTGGTAGCCGAGCGAGACACCCGTGTACCGGACGCGGGTGCCGAACATCTCCGAGAGCATCGGCGCCAGCGGCGAGTACATCAGGTTCTGCAGCACCTGGGCGATCATCAGCCCGACCGTCATGACCACCACGGACTCGCTGTCGACCATGGCGTAGAGCGGGAACGCGAAGAGCACCGTGCCGACCGCGCCCACCATGACCACGCGGCGCCGCCCGAACCGGTCGGACAAGGCGGAGAACAAGGGGATGCAGACGATCGAGACGGACACCGTGAACAGCAGCGCCCGCATGACATCGGACATCTGGTACCCGAGCCCCGTGGCGTAGGCGATGATGTGCGAGCTGGTCAGGGCCGTGAGCGCGAAGGGCCCGATACCGGCGGCGCACGCCAGGACGAGCGCGCGCGGCTGCCGCAGCAGCTGCAGCGCGGGCACCTTGGGCTGCGCCTGGGATTCCGCGGCGGCAGCGGCCTCGCGGAACACCGGGCTTTCGACGACGCTCAGCCGGACGTACAGCCCGATCATCAGCAGCACCGCGCTCAGCAGGAAGGGCACCCGCCAGCCCCAGGAGAGGAAGGCCTCGCTCGGCAGGAGGGTCACCAGCGTGACCGCGGCGGTGGAGAGCAGGAAGCCGAACGGCGAGCCGAGCTGCATGATCCCGACCCACGCCCCTCGGCGCCTGGAGTCGGCGTGCTCGATGACCATCAGCGCCGCGCCGCCGTACTCCCCGCCGACCGCCACGCCCTGCACGATGCGCAGCAGGACGAGCAACACCGGGGCGGCGAAGCCGATCTTGTCGTAGGTGGGCAGGACGCCGATGAGGAAGCTGGCGCCGCCCATCAGCATCATGGTCACCACGAGCATCGACTTGCGCCCGAGCCGGTCGCCGAAATGCCCGAACAGGAGCCCGCCCAGGGGACGTGCCACGTAGCCGGCCGCCAACGTCCCGAAGGCCGCGACGGTCGAGACGCCCGGGGTGAGCGCCGGGAAGTAGAGCTTCCCGAACACCAGGGCCGCCATCGTGCTGTAGAGCAGGAAGTCGTAGTACTCGATGACGGTCCCCAGCAGGCTGGAAAGCGCCACCTTGCGCAATTGTGCTGACCCGACGGAAGACGGGCCGGCACCCGTCGGGGTTGGTTCCTGCGAGTTCATCGGGGGCCTCCAGCCGATACCCGACCAATGGGGAATTTCCTATGTGGACCGTTCACCGGTCGCACCGCACGGCGATCGAGGAGGAACGCCGCGTGTCGTACGGCAGGGCGCCCGCTACAGCCGGCCGCGGAGGTACCCGAAGAACCCGGGCGTCTTGGTGACGCGGAGGCGGGTGAGCTTGCGGTAGCTGATCCGCCACCGTCCCTCCACCTTCCGGTATTCCTCGTGGTAGTGGCCGTAGCCGTGCATGTGCTCGGTGACGTCACCGTGCTGCCACCAGAGCTCGTCCTCCATCGCCCAGATCCCGCGCGCCGTGGTCGGGGAGGTGAGCTCGATCTCCGGCATGTGCCCGTGGTGCACCGTGGTGACCTTCGTGTCGCCGTCGAGGAGCCCGGAGATCGCCTTGGTCAGCGCCTCGGCGCCGACCACCTTGTTCCCCTGGCCGTCCGCCTGCGGCCGGTTCGCGTCCGGAACGTCGGCGTAGGACTCGCTGACCACGTCGTCGGTGTGGCACTCCGCGTAGCGGTCCCACTGCTTGGTGTCCATCACGCGAAGGCGCCTGGCGAAGAGGGACTGGATCTCCGAGATCGCCAGCAGCTCCTCGGCCGCCGACGGCGTCGCATCCACGGGAACGCTCGACATGCCTTTCCTCCTGCGTCGTCCTTGACGTTGACCGGCAGCCGCGGTGGCGACGACCTCCGCCCGAAATGCACCGGGCGGCGCGCGGACCCGGCGGGCGTTCAGCGTTCAGCCCGCTTCGTTTTTCCGCGAATTGCCCAAGCGCTTGCTTGATGGCGGGAAGGTTAACCACGCGCAGGGGAGGCGTCAAGGAGAAGGCCGCGTTTCCGTCGAGCGAGGTCGCGGCGGGTGCCGCGGGTTGGGGCCGCAACCGGTTCTCCGGAAACCGGCCCGCAGCTCGCGGCGATCAACGAATTCGGAAACCTTCGAGCGGGGTGCTCCCCCGGCGCTCCACGCGTCAGGGAGGGCCCGTTTGCGCAACGCGGCAGTCAGCACGACCCGCCGGTCGTGGTCATCGTGCGAGCATGTCCAGCGCGGCGAGGTGGCTGAACACCATGCACGAGCCGATCGGATTGCCCCCACCCGGGTACGCGGTGCCGCTGACCGCCGCCATCGAGTTGCCCGCGGCGTAGAGGCCCGGGATCGCGCTTCCAGACGTGTCGAGCACCCGGGCCCGCGCGTCGGTGCGCAGCCCGCCCTTGGTGCCGAGATCGGAGATCCCGAACGCAGCGGCGTGGAACGGTCCCTTCTCGATGGGGACCAGCGGCGAGCCGTCCCCGGCGAACGCCCGGTCGTACGGCTCGGCACCGCGGTGGAAGTCCTCATCGGTTCCGGCGGCCGCGAACGCGTTGAACCGCGCCACCGTCCGCGCCAGGTTCTCGGCCGGGACACCGATCTGCTCGGCGAGCTCGCCCAGGGTGTCGGCGCTGAACCACAGGCCGGCGTCGACGTAGTCCTCGGTCTCCCCCATCGGGACGCTGGTCGAGCGCACCGGCGGCCGCGCACCCTCGCGGTCGTCGTAGATCATCCAGAACGGCAGCGTCACGCTGCCGTCGCCGATGCGGTCGATGACGACGCGGCCGATCCGGTCGTACGGCCAGGACTCGTTGACGAAGCGCTCCGCGTTGTCGTCGACGAAGATCCCGCCGGTGAACCACAGCGAGAACGTCGACGTCCCGTCGGGGTGGGTGATGCCGGGCGACCACCACGCCTCCGACATCAGGTCGGTGTCCGCGCCGGCGTCGATGCCGGCCTGGATCGCCTTGCCCAGGTTGCCCGACGGCCCCATGGCATCGCGCGCCGCCCCCGGAACCTGGTGCTCGGTCCGCATCTGCTGGTTCCGCTCGAATCCGCCGGAGGCGATCAGCACGCCCCTGCGGGCGCGGATCCGGCGCCGCCGGCCACCCTCGTCGACCACGGCACCGACCACGACGTCGCCCTCGCGCACCAGCTCGTCGCAGACCGCGCCGCGGCGCATCCGAACGCCGTCCTGCTTGGACAGCGCGAGGAGCAGCCTGCCGATCAACGCCTGCCCGCCGATGAGCAGGTCGGCCGGCGGATTGCCCGCCCGGTCGACGTCCAGCGGCGGCCGGAGGGAGTCCCGCAAGGCGCCGAGCCGCTCAGGCTCCAGCGGCGTCGGCATGATGTGCCGGCCGGTCGCGCTCGCCTTCGGGGCGGACCCGAAGTAGTCCGGCCACGGGTAGACCAGGAACTCGAAGTCGTCGTCGGCTTCCAGGTAGTCGACCAGCCGTCCGCCGTTGTCCAGGAACGCGTCCTGCAGCTCCCGGGGCGTGCGATCCCCCACCACCGCGCGGAAGTAGGTCTTGGCGTCCGCCAGGGTGTCCTGGTCACCGGCCCGCCGGAGCACCGCGTTGCCCGGGAACCACAGGCCGCCGCCGGAATACGCCGTGGTGCCGCCGAACTTGTCGGTCGCCTCGGCCACGATCACCGAGAGCCCCTCCCGGGCCGCGGTGTAGGCCCCGGTCAGCGCTCCGCCGCCGGAACCGATCACCAGCACGTCGCACTCGTCGTCCCAGCGGTTCGAAGTCTCGTCCGTCGCCATGGGATCACGATGCTCCCGGACGGCTCCGCCGTGCCGATTCGATCCCACTGACCAAGACGGACATTTCCCGCCCGCGCAGCTGAGCAAGCGCTCGGGTGGGAGCGCCCAAGGGCCCGGTGCGGTGCGGATTCCCGGTGAGCGGGAGGCCTGCGAGCATTCGGCGGGCGAGGCTGGAAGCCTGGTGCTCTCGGGTGGCGCAGGAGCCGGCGATCCCGCCCAATTCGGGCCATTCCGCTTCTTTCGTCTTGGTGGGCAGCTGTGACTGCGGTACCCGACGTGCCGTGGCCGCGCACGCTGTCGCCAAGCGCCGGAGGCGCTTTCGGGCCCACCTCCGCAACTGGCACCGCCGCGGGTTCATGGTGCCCACCCCTCCGGGGTTCTCCCGGCGAGGACGGCCCCTCCGCCGTGTATTGGGCATACATCAGGAGGGGCACCCACAGTCCAGGGAGCCTCTGAGGTTCCGCTACCCGCACCGCCACCCAAAAATGAGCCTGGAAAAACCTCAATGCGCCAGTGAAAGGGAATCCGATGGGACGACTCGATGGCAAGGTGGCCATCATCACCGGCGCCGCGCAGGGCTTGGGAGCCGCCACCGCGCGGCTGTTCGCCGCCGAAGGTGCTGCCGTGGTGCTCGGTGACGTGCTCGTCGACGCGGGGAAGCAGGTCGCGGACGAGATCGGTTCGCGCGCGATGTTCCAGCAGATCGACGTCCGGGACGAGGCGGACTGGCGCGAGTTGGTCGCCGCGTCCGCCGACCGGTTCGGCGGCATCGACATCCTCGTCAACAACGCGGGAATCCTGCATTGCGCGGAGATCGAAGAACTGTCGGTCGCGGACACCCAGCAGGTGCTCGACATCAACGTGCTCGGCGTCCTGCTCGGCGTCAAGGCCGTGGTGCCGACGATGAAGGCGGCGGGGCGGGGCGTGATCGTCAACACCTCGTCGGTGGACGGGCTCCGCGGCGTCAACGGCCTGGCCGCGTACTCGGCCAGCAAGTGGGCGGTGCGCGGGTTGTCCCGGTCACTGGCGTACGAGCTGGGGCCGTCCGGGATCCGCGTGTGCACCATCCATCCCGGCGGGATGAACACCGCGGTGGGAAATCCCGCCGGCGAGTCCGGTGAGGCGCTGCAACAGCACTACGTCGACGCGCCGTTGCAACGCATCGGCGAGCCGGAGGAGATCGCCCAGGCGACGCTGTTCGCGGCCAGCGACGCGGCGAGCGACCTGTCCGGGGCGGAGATCGCGGCGGGACGGCGATTGCGAACCCGTTTCGCGCAGCGGTGCATCCTCGCCAGCCGGTGAGGAGTGAACGGCCTGTTCGCCTCGATAGGTGAGGTGAACGGTCCGTTCGCTCCATCCGTCCCGCGTCGGCGGGCACCGCTGGGAGTGGAGTGAACGGACCGTTCGTCCCGATAGACGAGGCGAACAGGCCGTTCACTCCACCGCTTTCGAGGGAGTCGGCATCGTTGTCAGTCGGAGGATGCGGGCACAACCGGAACTTCCCGGCCTGCGGCGTGGCGCGCCACCACGGTGCCGTAGACGAGCCCCTGACCGATGGTCGCCCCGGCTCCCGGATACGTGGTGCCGAACGCGTTCGCCGCGGTGTTGCCGATCGCGTAGAGCCCGTCGATCGGGGAACGGTCCGACCGCAGCACCCGCCCGTGCCCGTCCGCTCGCAGCCCTCCGCAGGTGCCGAGGTCGCTGAGGACGATCCGCACCGCGTACAGCTGTCCCTGCAGGGGGCGCAGGTTCGGGTTCGGCGCGACGGTCGGATCGCCGTAGTAGCGGTCATAGGCGCTGGTGCCGCGGCCGAAGTCCTCGTCGACGCCGGCGGCCGCGAGTTCGTTGAACCGGCGCAGGGATGCGACGAGCCCCTCGACCGGCAACCCGGTCCGGCGGGCCAGATCGGCGGGATCGTCCGCCCGGTGCGCGATGCCGGCGGCGTACCAGCTCTCCGGCAGCTGCATCCGCGGGAACAGCCCGGCCGCGTACACGTAGCTGTTGCGGTAGCGCTGGTCGAACACCATCCACATCGACCCGACGGCGTCGCCGGCCCGCTCCCGCGCCAGGACCCGCTGGCCGAAGCTCATGTAGTCGGTCGCCTCGTTGACGAACCGGCGGCCGTGCCGATCGACGATGAGCGAACCCGGCAGCGACCGCTCGGCGAGCAGCACCAGGGGCGCCGCCCCGGGCAACGGCGCGACGGCCGGGAACCACCACGCCTGGTCCATCAGGTCGACGTCGGCTCCCGCCTCCCGCCCGATCCGGATGGCGTCTCCGGTGTTCCCCTCGTTCCCCAGGCTCCAGCCGGGTTCGAGCGCCTCCGACTGGAACTCGTGGCGCAGCGCGATGTTGTGGTCGAAACCGCCGGCCGCGAGCACGACACCGCGCCGTGCCCGCACCGTCACCTCGCGCCCGTCCTGCTCCAGCACCACGCCGGTCACCCGGTCGCCCTCCGTGGTCAACCGCTGCACCGAGGTCCGGGTCCACACCGGAATCCCGGCCCGCAGGACACCCGCGTACAAGCCGGCCGCGAGCGCCTGACCGCCCGCGACGTACTCCCGGCCGAGCAGCTTTCCGCCGATGCCCTGGGAAACCCGCCGCACCACGCGCGGAACCGCGCGTCGCGGAACCCGGGTCATGAGGTTCATCCACTTGTAGTCGAAACCGGTGATCGGCATCGGCACCGGGGACTTCAGGCCCGTGGGGCGCAGCCGGGCCCGCTCGGCGCCCAGGACCGCGAGGTCGAACGGCTTGCACTCGCAGCTGCGGCCGGCCGCGGTGCCACCGGGCAGCTCCGGGTGGTAGTCGGAGTAGCCCTTGCTCCACATGAAGCGCATCGGCGTGGTCCGCTGCAGCATCCGGACGGTCTCCTCGCCGTGGCGCAGGAAGCTCTCCCACCGCTGGTCCGGCGAGCTGCCGTCGACGACGGAGCGCAGGTAGAGCTCGGCGCGCTCGGGCGAGTCGACCGCCCCCTCCGCCGCCAGCAGGGAGCTCGCCGGGATCCAGAACGCACCACCGGAAAGGGCCGTCGACCCGCCGACGTAGTCCGTCTTCTCGACGATGAGCACGTCGAGCCCCAGTTCTCGCGCCGCGAGCGCCGCGGCCATCCCAGTACCGGAGCCGGCCACGACGAGGTCGACGATCGTGTCGTGGGCGGCCGCGGGAGCGGGCGGTGTGCTCGTGGGCATCGAAGTCTCCTCGTCCTGGTGCGGTACTGCGATGCCGCAGCCCACCACCGCTGCGCACCGGCGGTGAAGAGCTGCTCCCGCTCAACGGGATGGGCTCGATCCACCGATCAATCGCGCCGGCCGAACCGGCTCCGGTGGGGCTCAGGGGCGCGACGGCGCGTGAGCCGGTCGGCACGCGCCGCCATGGCCGCGTGCACGGTCTCGGGGTGGGTGACGATGTAGAACTCGCCTTGCGCCGCCTGCTCCATGATCATCGCCGCAGCTTCGTCGGCGCTGATGGCCTCCTCGAGCATGGCCATCATGGCCTGCCGGTGCTCCTCCGCGGCCGCGACGTCACCGGATTCGACGCCGCCCGCGGCGCTGAAGATGTTGGACGCCACCGGCCCCGGCAGCACGGCCGCGACGGAGACATCGGCGCCGACTTGGGCGATCTCCTGGTGCAGGCACTCGATCATGCCCAGCACGGCGTGCTTGCTCATGATGTACGGGGCTTGCAGGGGCAACGTCGTGACGGCACCGACCGACGCGATCGTCAGCACGTGGCTGCGCCGCTCGTCTTCGATCATGGCGGGCAGGAAGGCCCGGACCCCGTGGAATACCCCGCTGATGTTGATGTCCACGACCCGCCGCCAGCTCTCCGGCGGGACGTCCCACAGGTAGCCGACCTGCTCGACCCCGGCGTTGTTGATCAGCAGCCGGACCGGGCCGAACTCGTCGCGCACCTGGCGGGCGAGCCGCATCATCGCGCCGGGATCCCGGACGTCTACGACGTGCGCGACCACGCGGCCACCACTGCCGTGCTCCTCGTCGGCGATGGCGCGCACGGCCGGCTCGTCGACGTCCGCCGCGATCACCGTCATGCCGAGGTTCCCGGCGAGGTGTCGGGCCAATCCGGCACCGAGCCCGGAACCGGCACCCGTCACCACGGCGAGACCCCCGCCGAACACCTCCTGCTGAGTGGGCACGGAACTCCCTCCAACGACATCGTTCGGGTCATCTCGCCCGGAAGTCCACGGCACCACCGGGTGTGGTCGCCGCCGGAACAGCACCGGCCGCGACTTCGTCCACGATGGACGCGGGCCGCCGCGGCCGCGATCACGGGTGGCGCCAGAACACCTGGTTCCTCCGCAGAAATCGACGCCGGCCCCTCGCGACGGTAGACAACCGGGCGGTTCCACACCAGTATGTGGTCCTGTTGAGCGGGACATCCCAATCAAGCGCTTGGTGGGACTCCTGCGCTCCGCCCGCCGCGACCGAGGAGTTCGCGGCGATCCCGGCGGTCGCCACGGCCACCGGCGCCGAGCGGTGCCGACGGGGTCGCGGCCGATGTCCGGCGATCCGCGCGTCCCCAGGCCCACCGCCGCCCATTCACGACAACCGGAGGTTTCCATGGTCGAACGTGTCACCTACGCGCGGAGCGTGCACGACGAGGCGGAGATCAACGCCGTGCTGGAGGTGCTGCACGGCGGCCCGCTCGCGCTGAAGATCGGCAAGAACGTCGCCGAGATGGAGCGCCGGGTCGCCGAGCTGTACGGCAAGCGGCTCGGGCTGATGTGCAACTCGGGCTCCTCGGCGATCTACCTCGCCGTCGAGCTCCTCGGCCTGCCCGCGGGAGCGGAGGTGATCACCTCGCCGCTCACCTTCTCCACCGACGTCTCCCCTCTCGTGCGCCCCGGCCTCGTGCCGGTCTTCGTCGACGTCGAACCGGACACCTACAACGTCGACGTGAGCAAGATCGAGGAAATGATCAGCGAGAAGACCAGGGCGCTGCTGATCCCGAACCTCGCGGGCAACGCCCCGGACTGGGATGCCATCCGCGACATCGCCGACCGGCACGACCTCAAGGTGATCGAGGATTCCTGCGACGCCATCGGCACCACGCTGCGCGGCACGCCCACCGGCCTGCGCAGCGACATCACGGTCACCAGCTTCGCCATGGCGCACATCATCACCTGCGCAGGCAACGGCGGGATGGTCACGCTCGACGACGAACGGCTGCGGGACCGGGGACTCATGCTGCGACGCTGGGGCCGTCGTTCCGAGCCGCACCTGTTCGGTTCGGCGGGCAGCGGACGGGTGTTCCGCGAGGACCTCGACGGCGTCGCCTACGACAACGACTTCATCTTCGACGTCCTGCCGTGGAACTTCGAGCCCTCCGAACTGGGCGCGGCCTTCGGCCTGCAGCAGCTGGCGAAGCTGGACCGCAACTTCGCCCGCCGCGCCGAGATCTTCGAGGCGTTCAGCGCCGCCTTCGGCAGCTACCCGACCCTGTTCTCCCTCCCCCGCCAGCTGGCGGACTTCCACACCGCGTGGCTGTGCTACCCGGTGCTCGTCAAGCCCGACGCCGGGTTCACCCGCAGCGACCTGCAGGAGTCCCTGGAGGCCGCGGGCATCGACACCCGAACGGTCTGGAGCGGCAACGTCACCCGGCATCCGATGATGCGGGGAGTCGAGTTCCGGCAGCCGCTCGACGGGCTGCCGGTCGCCGACGAGGTCTTCGAGCGAGGCATGTCCCTGGGCATGAGCCACGGCACGACCCAGGAGGAACTGGACCACGTCGTCGCCAGCATCCACGCCTTCGCATCGCGACACGCGCCGGCCGAGACCCGAGCCGCGCGCTGACAGCGGGCGGCCATCCCTCGGACAACGGGATCATTCGGGTGGGATGGCCGCCGCAGTCATCGTTCAGGCACTTTTCGTCGGCCCGAGTCGCTGCTAGCTTGTTTTAGAATCAATTCCATTTTGCGGTCGCGGGAGGTGTGGCATGACCTCAACGTTGAGGATGAATGCCGAGTCGGCAGTCGAGGAGCCGGTACCGCCGTCCATGGTGGAGCGGATGACGCTGATCCTGGACCTGTTCGAACACCCGCACACCCGTCGGAACCTGGAGGAGGTGACCCGGCGGACCCGTCTGCCCCGCTCGACGGCCCACCGCATCCTCGACCAGCTGGTCCGGTTGCGCTGGCTCGACCACACAACGTCCGGCTACCGGCTCGGCAAACGAGCGCTCGGGCTCGGTGGCCGCGAGATCGGGCAGAACGCCCTGCGCAGCGCGGCGGCACCGGTGCTCCACGACCTGGCGATCCGCACCAAGCTGGTCGTGCACCTGGCGGTCCTCTCCGGCACCGAGGTGTACTACCTCGACAAGGTGGGCGGGCGGTCCGCGGTCGACGTGCCCTCGCGCGTCGGCGGCCGGGCTCCGGCGCACTGCACGGCGCTGGGCAAGGCGATGCTCGCCTGGCTGCCCCCGGAGCGGATCGACACCGAGTACGCCGACGCGGTGCGCCGGACCCCGCGCAGCATCGGCGATCTGGGCATCCTGCACCAGGAACTGGATCGCATCAGGCGCCGTCGCGGCCTGGCCTTCGAACGCGGCGAGTGCTTCGCCCACGTCAGCTGCATCGGTATCGCACTGCGCGGCCAGGAAGGTCCCGCGGCGGCGATCTCCGTGGTGGGCGACGTGCAAACGCCCATGGAACGGGTCGCGCCCCTCCTCATGCAGGCGGCGCACGCCGTGTCGAACGAGTTCTTCGCCGGCCCCGCCCTGCCGCGGCCCGACCTGGCGGCCCCCCAGCAGACGTGGTCGAGCGAGGCGATGACCCGCTTCCTCACCGTCGGAGACGGCGGCGACTGGCTCTAGCCACCGGATCTGACGTCCGCCGCGTAAACCACGCACCACCGCCGCCTCTATCCTGAAACCGGAGCATCCGGACGTGCGGCCAGAACAGGGGGAACAGTGGCCAGAATCGCCGATGTGCGGCCTCCCGCATCGCCGGTGTCGAAAGGCCAGGTCGCGCGCCGCGATCGCATTCTCGACGCCGCCGCGGAACTCGGTGCCACGGCGGACTTCGACCGCGTGCAGATGCACGAGGTCGCCAAGGACGCCGGTGTCGCGATCGGGACGGTCTACCGCTACTTCCCGTCCAAGACGCACCTGTTCACCGCGGTGTTCGAGGCGCAGCTCGGCAAGTTCGTCGAACAGCTCTGGCCGATCGGCGGCGAAGACGTCGTCACCGACATCGGCGAGGTCCTGGTGGCGCTGAGCCGCGAGCTGCTCCGCCGACCCCTGCTGTGCGCGGCGATGGTCCAGAGCACCGCCGCCAGCTACACCACGGACCCGAGCGGGTATCCGGACAACGACTCGGCGCTCTCCCACGCCATCCTCCGCACCCTCGGGAAGTCCGCACCCAGCGAGGAAGACCGCAGCACCGTCCGCCTGCTCGTGTTCAGCTGGTGGGGAGTGCTCATCTCCAGCCTCAGCCGCAAGACGACGATCAAGCAGGCGGAGGCCGACATGCGGCTGGCGGCCCGGCTGCTCCTCGCGCGATACCTGGCGTAGCCGGTCCCCGCGGAGCATCTGCGACCGGAACTGCTGGAACCGCAACGGGTTCCCTCGACGAGGAAGCCCGTGCGCCGTCATGCTTCTTTCGCGGAGAACGTCGTGGTGACCTCGCCGAGCGGGTCGATGACGGCGCGGAACCGCATGCCCGGTGCGACCGGGACCAGCGGGCCCAGTGCTCCCGAGAGCACGATCTGCCCGGCGCGCAGCGGATCGCCGAAGGACAACGCCGTCCGGGCCAGCCAGGCGAGTGCGGCGAGCGGATCACCGAGGCACGCGGCCCCGTCACCCTCCGAGACCAACTCGTCGTCGGCGTACAGCCGCATGGCCGCCTCCCGCGGCTCGAACTCGTCGAGCGCGAGCCGGTGCTCGGCCAGCACGAACAGCCCGCTGGAGGCGTTGTCCGCGATGGTGTCGGTGATCGCGATGTCCCATCCGGCGATCCGGCTGTCGACGATCTCCAGCGCCGGCACGGCGTAGTCGACCGCGGCGCGGACCTGCTCCTCGTCGAGCTCGCCATCGGCCAGATCCGCCTTCAGCACGAAGGCGATCTCCGCCTCGACCCTCGGCTGCAGCAATCGGTGGAACGGGATCACGGCCCGGCCCGAGACGTCCATGTCGGCGAAGAGCACTCCGAAGTCGGGCTGTTCGACGCCCATCTGCCGCTGGACGGCGGGCGAGGTCAGCCCGATCTTCCTGCCCACCGCCACCGCTCCCCTGGCCTCACGCCGCCGCGCGAGCTCCTGCTGCACGGCGTAGGCGAGCGCGATGTCCGTGTCGCCGAGAACGTCCCGCACCGGCTCGGCGGGGATTCCCGTCCGCTCGGCCCTGCTGAGGCGGTCGACCGCATCGGCGATCGAAAGATCGTTGGAATTCCCGGAATTGGCCATCGATGCAAGCACACCGCTACGTTTGCGCGATTCGCCGCGCAGGCCCAGCGCCGGTCCCGCTGTCCGGGATCCCGTTCACAGACGTGCGGCCAGCTGCCGACGCAACGCCGGTCCCGACCCGGCGAGCAGTTGATTCGCCTTGCCCCGCTTGAAGTACAGGTGCAGATCGTGCTCGAAGGTGAACCCGACGCCGCCGTGCAGTTGCAGGCAATCCGCGGCCACCCGCATCAGGGTGTCCGCGCCGACCACCTTCGCCACCGCGGCGACGGTCGCCAGGTCGTCGCCCAGCTCGTCGGTCGCCTCACCGGTGGCGGCGAACCGCACCGCGTACTGCGCGGTGGCGACGGCGCCGTGGACCGCGACCGCGAGATCGGCGCACCGGTGCTTGAGCGCCTGGAACGAGCCGATCGCCCGCCCGAACTGCTCCCGCACCTTGAGGTAGCCCACGGTCTCGTCGAGGCATGCCTGCGCCGCGGCGGCGGACTCGGCGGCCAACGCTATCCGGGCGAGGGCGATCAGCCGGCGTGCGAGGGCCCCGCCATCGCCCTCGGGCGACAGGCGGTCCGCGCGAGCACCGGCGAGTTCGACGTCCGCGAGCCGGCGCGTGTGGTCCAGCGCCCGGCGCGGCGTGCGGGTCACTCCCGGCTGCTCCGGGGACACGAGATGGACAGCGGCGTCGTCCCCTTCGCCGCTGATCACCAGCAACACGTCCGCCGCCGCGCCGTGCGGGACCGCACCGACCACGCCCGACAGCCCTCCGCCGGCCGCCACGACCGGCCCGCGACCGGGTGTCTCGGTGAGGCCGGCCACGGCGATCGCGACCGGCTCCTCGGCGAGCCTCTCGAGCAAGGCCACGCCGGGTTCACCCAGCGACCCCACGTTGGCCGACTCGCCCAGCAGCGTCCCGGCGATCAGCGTGTCCGGCAGCGGTGATGGCGCGACGGCGCGCCCGAATTCCTCGATCACCACAGCGGCCTCGGCGAACCCGAGCCCCAGGCCGCCGAACCGCTCCGGCACCGGGAGCCCGCCGAGCCCCAGGTCCGCTACGCCGCGCCTGAAAAGCGCCCGGTCGTAGCCGTCGTCGCCGTCCATCGCCGCCCGCCGGTCCGACTCGGCGCGGAGGAAGTCGGCGACCGCCTTGCGCATCTCTTCGCGCAGGTCTTCGTTCTCGCTCACCGGGTACTCCGTTTCATCCGCGAGGCAGCCCGAGAACGCGCTCGGCGATGATGTTGCGCTGGATCTCGTTCGAGCCGCCGTAGATCGTGTCCGACCGGCTGAACAGGAATGCCGTCTGCTCGGGCGAGAGGTCGTAGGGCTCGTCGACGGTGAGCGCCGCCGACCCGACGACATCGACGGCCAGCTCCCCCAGGTCCCGGTGCCACGTGGCCCACTGCAGCTTGGACAGCGACGCCTCGAACCCGGACACCGAACTGCCGGCCGACCGCAGCGTCGACACCGCGGTGTAGCGCATGACCCGCAGGTCGATCCACGATTGCACAATGCGCTGGCGCAGCTCCGGATCGGCCAGCGTGCCGCCTGCCCTGGCGAGCTCGACGACGTGGTCGAACTCGCGCTGGAAGCCGATCTGCTGGCCGAGCGTGGCGACGCCGCGTTCGAAGCCGAGCGTGCCCATCGCGACCCGCCAGCCGTCGCCCTCGTCGCCGACCCGGTTGGCCACCGGCGTCCGGGCGTCGTCGAAGAACACCTCGTTGAACTCGCTGGTGCCGGTGATCTGCTGGATCGGCCGCACCTCGACGCCGGGCTGGTCCATCGGGACCAGCAGGTAGGACAGGCCCGCATGCCGGCTCGACCCCGGATCGGTGCGCGCGAGCACGAAGCACCAGTCGGCGACGTGCGCGAGCGAGGTCCACACCTTCTGCCCGTTCAGGACGTACTCGTCCCCCTCGCGCACCGCGCGCGTGCGGACACCTGCGAGGTCGGATCCCGCACCCGGCTCGGAGTAGCCCTGGCACCAGAGCGCCTCGCCCGACAGGATTCCGGGCAGGAAGCGCCGCTTCTGCTCGTCGGAGCCGAACGCGAGGATCGTCGGGCCGACGAGCTGCTCGCTCATGTGCAGCAAACGCCCGGGCCCACCTGCCCTCGCGTACTCCTCGTGGAAGATCACCTGCTGCGCCAGGGAAGCACCGCGGCCGCCGTGCTCGACGGGCCAGCCGAGGCCGATCCAGCCGCCCGAACCGAGCCGGCGTTCCCACGCCAGCCTGCGGTCGAGCGCCTCGTCCTCCCGGCCCGAACCGCCGAGACCGACGACGTCGGCGAACTCGCCGGTCAGCTCGTCGGCCAGCCATTCGCGCACCTCGGCGCGGAATTCCTCATCACCGTTGGTCATCGTCAGGCCCCGTACACGGGTGTCGGCGGTTCGGCCTTCGCGACCAGGTCGGCGATGACCGCCGTCAGCTCCCGCGGCTCCCACCGGCCGTCCTTCACCGCGGGCGGGCCGTGCCGCCACCCGTCGGCGAGGGAGACCTCGCCGCCTTCGATCTCGAAGACCCGGCCGGTCGTGGTGGCCTCGTCGCTGCCCAACCACACCACGAGGCTGGAAACGTTCGCCGGGTCCATCGCGTCGAAGCCGTCGGCGGGCTTGGCCATCTTCTCCGCGAAGACCGCCTCCGTCATCGGGGTCCGCGCCGACGGGGCGATGGCGTTGACGACCACGCCGTAGCGGGCGAACTCGACCGCGGCGACCTGGGTCAGCGCGGCGATGCCTGCCTTGCTCGCGCCGTAGTTCCCCTGGCCGACGCTGCCCATCAGCCCGGCCCCGGACGACGTGTTGACCACCCGGGCGGCGATCCGGTTGCCCGCCTTGGCCTGGTCCCGCCACCACGCGACCGCGTGGCGCAGCGGGGCGAAATGCCCCTTGAGGTTGACGGTCATGACCTGGTCCCACTCGGACTCGCTCATGTTGACCAGCATCCGGTCCCGGTTGATGCCCGCGTTGTTGACGAGGGTGTCGAGCCTGCCGAACGTGCTCACGGCGAGGTCGATCACGCCCTCGGCGGCCGCCCAGTCGGCGATGTCGGCCACGACCGCGACCGCCTCGCCTCCCGCGGCCCGCACCTCCGCGGCGACGTCCTCGACGGACGGGGACATGTCGTTGAGGACGACCTTGGCGCCGTGGCGCGCGAATTCGAGGGCGTGCGCCCGGCCGAGGCCCTGCCCGGCACCGGTGATGATGGCGACCCGTCCCGCGCAGATGCCGGCCGTCGGCCCGTCGTGCTCCGTCATGCGCCCAGATAACCACACGATCCCGATAACAAGCAAGCGCTTGGTTCAAGCACCTGACCGGCGCAGCCCCGGCCCGCGCAACGCGATCGAGAAAGCGCCCCACGGGATCCCTCGACCGCGGCTACCACTTCAGGAGTTCAGGCCGGCGGCACCCCCACCGCCGGGGTGGTCCGCAATTTCAATGGAAATCAGACCTCCGATTTCCATTGAAATTGCGGAGAACAGGCCATCGGCCGCCGAACCGGCGAACGAGGACGGCCCCGGCGACGCGTGCCGCCGGGAGTGCGCCAGCCCGGAATCCCCCAGCCCAGGCGATCAGCCACGGAAACGACGGCACCTGTGCCGATGTGCAGAACGAGTTCTCGAACAGGTGCTAGAGGCGTTCGATGATCGTGACGTTGGCCTGGCCGCCGCCCTCGCACATCGTCTGCAACGCGAACCGCCCGCCGCGGCGCTCCAGCTCGTGCAGCATCGTCGTCATCAACCGGGCGCCCGTCGCCCCGATCGGATGGCCGAGCGCGATCCCGCCGCCGTTGACGTTCGTCCTGGCCAGGTCCGCGCCGGTCTCCTTCGCCCACGCCAGCACGACGGACGCGAACGCCTCGTTGACCTCGAACAGGTCGAAGTCGCCGATCGCCATCCCGGTCCGCTCCAGCGCGTGCCTGGTCGCCGGGATGGGGCCGGTCAGCATCCAGACCGGGTCGGCGCCGCGCACCGAGATGTGGTGGATGCGCGCACGCGGAGTCAGGCCGTGCTCTTCGACCGCGCGCGGCGAGGCGATCAGGACCGCGGCCGAGGCGTCGCTGATCTGCGACGCGACCGCCGCCGTGATCCGCTCACCGCCCGCGACGGGCTGCAGGCCCGCCATCTTCTCGAGACTGGTGTCGCGCCGGGGTCCCTCGTCGGTGTCGAAGTCGTCGACCGGCGCGATCTCCGCGGCGAACCGGCCCCCGTCGATCGCGGCGATTGCCCGCTGGTGGCTCTCGTAGGCGTAGGCCTCCATGTCGGCCCGCGAGATGTTCCAGCGCTCGGCGATCATCTCGGCCGAGCGGAACTGCGACACCTCCTGGTCGCCGTAGCGCTTGAGCCAGCCGGGCGACTCGGCGAAGGGCGTGCTGAAGCCGTACTGCCGGCCGACGATCATCGCGGCCGAGATCGGGATGGCGGACATGTTCTGCACCCCACCCGCCACGATGAGGTCGGCGGTGCCGGAGAGCACGCCCTGCGCCGCGAAGTGGACGGCCTGCTGGCTCGACCCGCACTGCCGGTCGACGGTCACGCCCGGCACGTGGTCGGGCAGGCCGGCCACCAGCCACGCGGTCCGCGCGACGTCCCCGGCCTGGGAACCGATCGTGTCGCAGCAGCCGAAGATGACGTCGTCGACCGCGCCGGGGTCCACCCCGGTGCGATCCACGAGCGCGCGGATGGCGTGCGCGCCGAGGTCCGCCGAGTGCATCCCGGCGAGCGCTCCCCCGCGCCGCCCGACGGGAGTGCGGACGGCGTCGACGATGTAGGCCTCGGTCACGGAGTTCTCCTCGGATCGAAGTGTCTTGGCGCCGGTTCTCGAACCCGGCCCCGGTCTTGGGGCGATTCCGGAAAAGCTCGGGGCAGGCTCACCCCGAAGGTGCCGTGGTGGCGTTTTCGCGCGAAACCGGCACCCACCCTCACGCGGAATGCCGTTTTCGCGCGAAACCGGCGCCCAGCGCTCCAGGCGACCAGGCCTCACACGTACCCGCGTCCCTGCCGAAACGGCCCCTTGGCCCTCGAAGCGGCGATGCCGCTCGGCTCGCCCGCGCAACGCCCGCTACCGATGCCGGAAAGGCGTTCGGCGGCGGGCGCTCAGGCGTGCTGGCTGCTGGCGGACAGGACCTCGCCGGTGAGGTACGACGCGTAGTCGCTGGCGAGGAAGACCATCACGTTGGCGATCTCCCACGGTTCGGCCGCGCGGCCGAACGCCTCCCGGCCCTTGAGCTCGGCGAGCAACTCGTCGCTGGTGACCTTCGCCAGGAACGGGTGCATGGCCAGGCTGGGCGAGACCGCGTTGACCCGGATGCCGTGCGGAGCCAGGTCCATCGCGGCGCATCGGGTCAGCGCCATCACGCCGGCCTTCGCCGCCGCATAGTGGGCCTGCCCCTCCTGCGCGCGCCAGCCCACCACCGAGGCGTTGTTGACGATGACGCCCTTCTTGCCTGCTTCGACCATGCGCTTGCCGGCCGCCCGGACGCAGCGGAACGTGCCGGTCAGCGTCACGTCGAGGACCTTGTGCCACTGCTCGTCGGTCATCTCCAGCACGGATGCAGTGCCGCCAAGACCGGCATTGTTGATCACCACGTCCGCGCCGCCGAACGCCTCGGCCGCGTCGAACAACGCGTCGATCTGCGCCTCGTCGGTCACGTCGCACACGACCGCGGCGACCCGGTCGCCGCCGAACTCGCCGGCCAGCGCCTTCTCCGACTCGGCGAGGCGCCGCTCGTGCGTGTCGCCGATGACGACGGCCTTGGCGCCCTCTTCGAGGCACCGGCGGGCGGCGGCGGCCCCGATCCCGGCCCCCGCGGCGGCGGTGACCACGACGGTCCTGCCTTCGAGCAGGCGGTGGGCCGGCGGGCATTCCGGCGTGGGCTGTTCCTTCTTCGACGACGTCACTGCGGCTCCCGAACCGATTGCTGTGAGCGGATGACCGCGGGTCCTGGCCAAGGACCGGCGATCTCCCGTAGGGTAGCAAACCAAGCACTTGTTTGGGAAAGGACGTGAAGGAGCATGCCCAGTACCAGCGACGACTCGGTGGTCACCTACGAACGCCGAGGCGCGGTCGCCCTCGTGACCCTGAACCGGCCCGAGTACCGCAACGCGCAGAACTCGAAGATGACCTACGCGCTCGATGCAGCGTTCAGCCGCGCCGTGGACGACGACGAGGTCAAGGTGATCGTGCTCGCTGGCAACGGCAAGCACTTCTGCGCAGGGCACGACATCGGCACGCCGGAGCGCGACGCCGACCAGAGCTTCGACCGCAAGGCCGTGATCTGGTGGGACCACACCGGCCGGGAGGGCGTGGACCGCCGCTTCGCGCGCGAGTCGGAGGTCTACCTCGGCATGTGCCGCCGGTGGCGGGAGATCCCGAAGCCGATGATCGCGATGGTGCACGGCGCGTGCGTGGCCGGCGGGCTGATGCTCGCCTGGTCGTGCGACTTCATCGTCGCCTCCGACGACGCGTTCTTCGCCGACCCGGTGGTGAAGATGGGCATCCCGGGCGTCGAGTACTTCGCCCACCCGTGGGTCATGAACCCGCGCGCCGCCAAGGAGTTCCTCTACACCGGCGACCGCATGCCCGCGCAGCGCGCGCACGAGCTGGGCATGGTCAACCACGTCGTGGAGCGGGCCGAGCTGGAATCCTTCACCCTCGACCTCGCCGGCCGCATCGGCGCGATGCCGGGCTTCGGTCTCGCCCTGACCAAGAAGGCGATCAACCAGGCGGAGGACCTGCAGGGCATGCGGGCCGGCATGGACTCGGTGTTCGGCCTGCACCACGCCGCGCACGCGCACAACGCGGAGGTCGGCGGCGACTCCCTGGCCGGGATGGACGCGCGCAAGATGCGCGACGCGGCCGAGCGGAAAGACAAGGACGCATGAACATCGACTTCACCGCGCAGGAGCTGGCCTTCCGCGACGAAGCCCGGGCCTGGCTGCACGACCACGTCCCGGCGAAGCCGCTGCCGCCGCTGGATTCCGCCGAGGGGTTCGCGGCCCGCCGGGAATGGGAGGCCACCCTCGCCGAGGCCCGCTGGTCGGTCGTCTCGTGGCCGGCGGAGTACCGCGGCCGGGACGCCTCGATGATCGAGTGGGTCCTCTTCGAAGAGGAGTACTACCGCAGCGGCGCGCCGGTGCGCGTCGCGCAGAACGGGATCTCGTTGCTCGCCCCGATCATCTTCGGGCACGGCACCCGGGAACAGCGGGACCGGTACCTGCCGTCGATGGCGGACGGCACCGAGATCTGGGCCCAGGCGTGGTCGGAGCCCGAGGCCGGCAGCGACCTCGCGTCGATCCGCAGCACGGCCACGCGCGACGACGCACGCGGCGGCTGGGTGCTCAACGGGCAGAAGACTTGGAGCTCGCGGGCGCCCTTCGCCGACCGCGGGTTCGGCCTGTTCCGCTCGGACCCGGACGCCGAAAGGCACCGCGGGCTGACCTACTTCCTGTTCCCGTTGAACGCCGATGGCATCACCATCCGGCCGATCCCGCAGCTGGACGGGCACCCCGGCTTCGCGGAGATCTTCTTCGACGACGTGTTCGTGCCCGATGCCGACGTGCTCGGCGCGCCGGGCGACGGCTGGCGGGTGGCCATGAGCACCGCGGGCAACGAGCGCGGCCTGTCGTTGCGCTCACCGGGCCGGTTCTGCGCGGCAGCCGACCGGTTGGTGGCGCTGTGGCGCGAGCGCGGCGCGGACCAGCCGCACCTGCGCGACCGCGTGGTCGACTCGTGGATCGCGGCGCAGGCCTACCGGCTCTACACGTGGGGCACGGTCACGCGGCTTTCCGGCGGCGGCGACATCGGCGCGCACGGCAGCGTGAACAAGCTGTTCTGGTCCCAACTCGACGTCGCGCTGCACGAGACCGCACTGGATCTCCTCGGCCCGGAGTCCGAGCTGCGCGGCCCGGACGCGGCGGCCGACGGCGCGTGGTTGGACGGTTACCTGTTCTCGCTGTCGGGGCCCATCTACGCGGGGACGAACGAGATCCAGCGCAACATCGTGGCCGAGCGCTTGCTCGGCCTGCCGAAGGAGGGCCGCGCCCGATGAGGTTCGCATTGAACGACGAACAGCTCGCCTTCTCCCGGTCGCTGGACGACTTCCTCGGCACCGCGGAAGTGCCGGGCGCGGCCCGCGCGTGGGGCGAGGGCGATGCGGCGTCCGGGCGGAAGATCTGGCAGCGCCTGGCCGATCTCGGCGTGCACGCCCTGTGCGTCCCGGAGGATGCCGGCGGGCTCGGGGCGTCGCCGATCGACCTGGTCGTCGCGTTCGAGCAGATCGGCCGCCACCTCGTGCCCGGGCCCTACATCGAGTCCGTCGTCGTCGCGCCCGCGCTGCTGCAGGCGACCGACCCGGAATCGCTCGCGGAGCTGGCCGCCGGAAGCCGGGTGGTCACACTCGCCGCGCCGCCCGGCACGCCCTTCGCACTCGACGCCGATGTCGCCGACCGCGTCCTGCTGGTCGACGGCGACGAGCTGAACCTCGCGGAAGCGGGATCGCTGCGGCGTTCCGTGGACAGCACCCGCAGGCTCTTCGAGGTGACGGCGAAGGACCGGCTCGCCGCGCTGCCGACCGGCGCGGTCGCCGCCGCTCTTGACGCTGCCGCGCTCGCCTGCTCGGCCCAGCTGCTGGGCGCCGGCGAGCGCCTGCTCGAGGAAGCCGTGGAGTACGCCAAGAACCGGCGTCAGTTCGGCCGGGCGATCGGCGAGTTCCAGGCCCTCAAGCACGCGCTCGCCGATGTCCGCGTGGCGCTCGACTTCGCCCGGCCGCTGCTGCACGGCGCGGCGGTGTCGGTGGGGTCGGCCGATGCCGCGCGGGACGTGTCGGCGGCCAAGGTCGCCGCCTCCGATGCGGCCTACCTCGCTGCCCGCACGGCGCTGCAGGTGCACGGCGCGATCGGCTACACGCTGGAGCACGATCTCGGTCTGTGGATCACGAAGGTGCGCGCCCTGGTCGCTGCCTGGGGCACCACGGCGACCCACCGCGCCCGCGTCCTCGCGGCGATCACCGCGGCCTGACACGAAAATCGGTGCTCGCCGCGACAGCAGCGGCGAGCACCGATTCGCAAATTGGCGCGAAACCCGGTCAGCAACGACGAAATCGTCCGGCGAGACGCGCACGGCGAAGCCGAGTTGCCCCACCCCCCACAGACCTCGAAGGCCGGAACCAACAGGAAGACGGCCCGGCCCTGCTGACCTTCCAGACCTTCGGCGGGCCACGACACGCCGACGCCTGTGGACAACTCCCGCAATTTCAATGGAAATCGAAGGTCCGATTTCCATTGAAATTGCGGTCGGGTGGCGCGCGTCCGCAGCGCCGGAGGGGCCATCTGCCGGTACCTCGTTGTCCCGTAGGCCGCGCGAGCGGCGGGGTCGCCCCCGCCGCTCCACCGTCAGCGAGCCGTGAACACGAATCCCTCGTAGCCGTCGGCCTTGATCGCCTCGCAGCGCTCGCGGTAGGCGCCCAGCCCTGCCACGTAGGGCATGAACCGGCGCGGCTTGCCCTCGATGTTCGCGCCGAGGTACCAGGAGTTGGCCCGGGGGAACAGCGTGGCGTCCGCCGCCTGCTGGACGTGATCGGTCCACTTCACCGCGGCGTCGTCGCGCACTTCCACCTGGGCGGCCCCGGTCTCGTCGGCGTGCCGGATCAGCTCGGCCAGCCAGTCGACCTGCTGCTCCGCGGTCAGCACCATGTTGGACAGCACCGATGGCGCGCCGGGGCCGTTGACGGTGAAGAGGTTGGGGAAGCCGGGAATCTGCACGCCGAGGTAGGTGACCGGCCCCTCGGCCCACGCGTCCTGGATCCGGTCGCCGCGCGGGCCGGTGATGTCGATCCGCGTGAGCGCGCCTGTCATCGCGTCGAACCCGGTGGCGTAGACCAGCACGTCCAGCTCGTGGAATCCCGCGCTGGTCTCGATGCCCGCGCCGGTGATCCGCGTGATGGGTTCCCGGCGCAGGTTGACCAGCGCGACCTTGTCCAGGTTGAACGTCTCGAAGTACCCGGAGTCGGTGCAGATCCGCTTGGTCCCGATGGGGTGGTCGGTGGGGATCAGGTCCTCGGCGGTGCGCGGGTCCGCAACGATCTGCCGGATCTTCCGCTCCGCGAACTCGCGCGCGAAGTCGTTCGCCTCGATGTCGGTGAACTGGTCGGGGAAGGTCTTGCCGAACAGCACACCACCGTTGCGCCACCCCGCCTCCAGCGCGGCCTCGCGCTCTTCCGGGGTGCATTCGGCCGCGCGCTTCGGGTGCGGCTGGTGCGGCGATCCGCCGCCGCTCATGCGCGCCTTCGCCCGCCGCGCCGGGTATTCCTCGCGGATGCGGCGCTGGTCGGCGTCGGTGAGCTGCCGGTTCAGCGCGGGCACGCTGTAGTTCGGCGTGCGCTGGAAAACGGTGAGCGAGTCGGCCTCCCCGGCGAGGATCGGCACCGACTGGACCGACGACGAGCCCGTGCCGATGATGCCGACGCGCTTGCCCCGCAGAGACGGGCCGGGCTCCGGCCAGCGCGCGGTGAAGTACGTCTCGCCGGCGAAGGTGTCGGCGCCGGGGATGTCCGGCTTGTTCGGGGCCGACAGCGAACCGGTGGCGAACAGGACGTACCGCGCGAGGTGCTCGTCCCCGTCCTCGGTGCGCACCGCCCACCGCGACGCGCTCTCGTCGAAGTCCGCGGCCACGACCCGCTTGTTCAACTCGACGTGCGAGCGCAGGTCGAACCGGTCCGCGACGTGGCGGATGTAGGAGAGGATCTCCGGCTGGGTCGCGTAGCGCTCGGTCCACACCCAGTCGCGCTGCAGGTCTTCGTCGAACGAGTAGGAGTAGTCGATGCTCTCCACGTCGCAGCGGGCGCCGGGATAGCGGTTGAAGAACCACGTGCCGCCGACGTCCTCGCCTGCTTCGAGGCAGATCACGTCGAATCCGGCTCGCCGGAACGCGTGCACGGCGTACAGACCGGCGAATCCGGCGCCGACGACCAGGACGTCGCGCACCGCGCTGTGAGCTCCGATGGTCAAGACGTTGCTCCTTGCTCCGTAGCTGCGCACAGGTCGTGCCACAGCAGATCGCGGGCCGACCGGGCGGCCCGCAGGGACATGATGGTCAGGAACCCGTGGAACAGGCCCGGATAGTGCCGGTGCGTCACCGGAACTCCGTCCCGGGCCAGCGCGGCCGCGTACGCCCTTCCCTCGTCGGACAGCGGGTCCAGGCCCGCGGTGACGACGACGGCGGGCGGCAGGCCGCGCAAGGTGTGCGCGGCGGGCGGGACGACCTGGTGCCGGGGCCCGGCCACGCCGTCCGCCGGCAGGTACTGGCGCCAGTACCACTCCATGGCGGCCCTGGTGTTCCCGTAACCGGTGCCGTACTCGCGGTAGCTGCCGGTGTCGCACGACGGGTCGAGCACGGGGTAGATCAGCACTTGGCCGGCCACCGCTGGCCCTCCGTTGTCCCGGGCCATCAGGCAGGCGGCAGCGGCGAGGTTCCCGCCCGCGCTGTCGCCGGCGATCAGCAGCCGGTCCGGGTCTCCACCGAACCCGCGGGCGTTGTCGGCGGCCCAGGTCAGTGCGGCATAGGCGTCGAGGACGGCGGCCGGCGCCTTGTGCTCGGGCGCGAGCCGGTAGTCCACCGAGACCACCACCGACGACGTCCGTCCCGACAGCTCGCGGCAGAACGCGTCGTGCGACTCGATGTCGCAGAACACGAACCCGCCACCGTGGCAGAAGACGACGACCGGCAACGGTTCGTCACCGCGCCGGTGCGGGAAGTACAGGCGGACGGGCACACCGCCCCCGGGTCCGGGGATCTCGCGGTCTTCGGTGCGCGCCACATCATCCCGGTTGCGCACCGGTTGCCGCCGCGCCGCGATCGCCGCCCGCGCCTCCGCCCCGGTCATCTCCTCGACCTTCGGGAATCCCGCGTCGAGCGACCGGATGACCGCCGCGACCTCTGCGTCGAACACGTTCGCCTCCTCAGATCGTCTGGCCGCCGTCGATCACGAAGTCCTGCCCGGTGCAGTAGCTGCTTGCGTCGCCGGCCAGGAACGCCACGAGCGCGGACACCTCCGCGGGCGCACCGACCCGCGGGATCGGCTGGTTCGCCACCGCGCCGCCGCCCGCTCTGGTCTCGTCGGAGATCATCGCGGTGTCGATCGCGCCGGGGCAGATGCAGTTGACCCGGATCCCGAACTCGCCGAGCTCCTTGGCCGCCGACTTGCTCGCCCCGCGCAGCCCCCACTTCGAGGCGCCGTACCCGATCCCACCGGCGAACCCCGTGAGTCCCGCGATCGAGGCGACGTTGATGATCGAGCCGCCCCGGTCGCGCATCAGCGGGAGCACGGCCTGCATCCCGAGGATCGGCCCGACCAGGTTGACGTCCAGCGCCCGCACGAGGTGGTCATCCTCGAGCGCCGCCAGCGGGGCCACTCCGTAGAACCCCGCGTTGTTGACGAGCACGTCGACCCGGCCGAACTCGGCCCGAGTGCGCCGCATCGCCTCGTCCCACGCGCTCTTGCTCCGCACGTCCAGTTCCAGGGCGAGGGTCTTCGCCTCGATCTCCGCAGCGACCGCAGCAACCGCGCGCTCGTCCAGGTCGGCAAGCACCACGTCGGCCCCGAGCCGCGCCAGCGTTCTGGCGTGCTCGGCGCCCTGCCCCTGTGCGGCACCGGTGATGAACACGACCTTGTCCCGCAAGTCCACCAGCTGCTCCGTCACATCCCACATCCCTCGTGCCGATCACCGAGCAAGCGCTTGGTGTGGTGGACCATACACTCTCCCGGGGAATGGAGCGAGGTCGTCCGTACCAATCCACGGCATCTACGGCATCAAGCGGGCCGGATCCGGGGAACTCGCACAGAGCTTTGCCGGGGGCCGTAGAAATCGACGGCGTCGACGAGGCCCACTTCCGCGTCCAGCAACGGCATGCACCGCCCGGATGCCACAGGACTCGGCTCCGCCACACTTCCCCACTGCCGTCGACCGACAGGCAGAACCCGTTGGCGAAAGGATCTTCCCGGACCAGGAACTCGATAGCGCGGACGGGCCAGCTGGCCCAGCGGAGCGTGGGCGCGGGTGGCCCCGGTATCGCAGCCCCGGTCGACCATCTCCTGGACCATGGGGTCAGCGCGCGCCCGGGCGCGATGGCGTTCTACCGGACGCCGCGATCCGCCCATTCGACCGCGAGGTTCTCGGCGAGCCGCCGGGCGGCCGCTTTCGCGACGCCGCAATTGTCTGGGTCGACTCAATCCCGATAAGCGTTCGTGGACGACGCCGTCACGATGGGCTCGTCCGCAGCGACGTCACCGTTCTGGCGGTTGGATCCGCAACTCGTCGCGGCAAGACGAAGCCGTCGAAGACGGCCGAACGCGCGGCGGGCGGGCGGCGACGAGTCGGCTGACGCCCCTTCCGGCCCAAGCCGGGAGGAGCCGACCCATCGGCGAGGAGCTGCGACCGATCCGCGAGGGTGTCCGGGCGGACAGCCGCAGCTAGCTCGCGAGGAGGCCGCCGTAGAGGACGTGGAGGTACTGCTTGGCGATGGCCTCCGGCTTGTACTTGCCGCGAGGGCGGTACCAGCGCACGGACGACCACACGGTGTCGCGGATGAACCGGTAGGTGATGTTCATGTCGACGTCGGCGCGGAAGATCCCGGCCTTCTGCCCGGCGACCAGCAACCGCAGCCAGATCTTCTCGATCTCCCGGCTGAACTCGCCGACGTACTCGAAGCCGGGCTGGCGGGCGAGCGCCACCACCTGAGCCTGGTAGAGCGCGACCGCGTGCGGGGTCGCGGAGATGGCCTCGAAGGACGCGACGATCAGCTCGTCGAGCGCCGCGCGGGGGTCGACGCTGTCCTGCTCGATCTTGCGGAACCGGTCGCGCAGGGCGGACAGGAAGTCCCGCAGGATCTCGTCGAGCATCGCCTCCTTCGAGCTGAAGTGGTGGTAGAGGCTGCCCGAGAGGATGCCCGCCTCGTCGGCGATGTCCCGGACGGTGGTCTCGGCGTACCCTCTCGTGGCGAACAGCGTCGCGGCGATGCTCAGCAGCTGGCTCCGCCGGTCGGAGCCGCTGCCGCCTCCTGCCGAGGCCGCACCTCGCTTGGCCGACCCCGGCCGGGTCCTCGTCGCCATCTCGCCTTCCTTCCCGCAGACCGCGATTCCCCCACAACAACAAGCGTTTGGTCGACAGTCTGCCACAGCCGCGCCCGCGCACCCGCCACTGCCTGCCGCGGCACGCCGGTCCCGCACCGCACAAGGCCTGGTCTGCGGGCGCACCCGCCGCTAGGATCACCTAGCAAGCATTTGGTCGTCTCGAAGGAGAGCGTGGGCACGGTGAACCCCCCGATGACGATCCCCCTCCTCGTCGCGGAGGCCGCACGGCGGCATCCCGACCAACCTGCCGTCGTCGACGGGGACATCCGGGTCACCTACGAACAGCTGGCCGGGCTCGTGACCGAGACGGCGCGCGCGTATGCGGCGCGCGGCCTGCGCCGGGGCGACCGCGCGGCCATCTGGGCGCCGAACCGGCTGGAGTTCATCCTCGCGCTCCTGGGTGCGCAGTCCATCGGTGCCATCGTCGTCCCGCTCAACAGCCGCTACCGGGGCCACGAGGCGGCGACCGTCCTAGCCCGCTCCCGCGCCTCGACGCTCGTCCTCGCCAACGGGTTCCTGGACATCGACTTCCTCGGGATGCTCCGCACCGCCGCCGCGGAATCGCCTGGTCAGGCCGGGGACGGCCCCATCCCGGGGTTGCCCCACCTGCACACCGTGGTGGACCTGGGCGGGCAGCCCGCCGACGGCGTGCTCGGCTGGCCGGACTTCATCTCCGGCGGCCGCTCGGTGGACCACGACCGGTTCGAGGCGATGGTCGCAGCGGTGACGCCCGACGACATCTGCGACATCATGTTCACCTCGGGCACCACGGGCGTCCCCAAGGGCGTGCTCACGGCGCACCGGCAGACGATCGACGTCGCGCGGGTCTGGGCCGAGCGGGCCGAGCTGAGCACGGCCGACCGCTACGCCATCGTCAACCCGTTCTTCCACGGTTTCGGCTACAAGGCCGGCATGATCACCGCGATCACCGCGGGGAGCACGATCTACCCGGTCGCCACCTTCCAGGCCGACGAGCTGCTCGAACTCATCCAGGCGGAGCGGATCTCGGTGCTGCCCGGCGCGCCGACCCTGTTCACGTCCCTGCTCAACCACCCCCGGCTGGCGGAGTACGACCTCTCGTCGCTGCGGTTCTCCGTCGCCGGGGCCGCGACGGTGCCGAAGTCGCTGTTCCAGCGGATGCGCGACGAGCTGGGCTTCACGTCCGTGAGCCAGGCCTACGGCCTGACCGAGGCGGTCGTGGTGACCCAGTCCCTCCCGGACGACGACCCGGCGCACATCGCGGAGACGACCGGCCCGCCCGTCGACGGGATGGAGCTCCGCATCGTGGACCCCGCGGGCGACGACGTGCCCGCCGGCGACGAGGGCGAGATCCTGATCCGGGGCCGCAACGTCATGCTCGGCTACTTCGAGGACGAGCGGGCCACCGCCGAGACCATCGACGCCGACGGGTGGCTGCGCACCGGCGACGTGGGCCGTCTCGACGAGCACGGGTGCCTGCAGGTCACCGACCGGATCAAGGACATGTTCACCGTCGGCGGGTTCAACGTCTACCCGGCCGAGGTGGAGAACGTCCTCGCCACGCACCCGGAGGTGTCGGAGTCTGCCGTCGTGGCGAAGCCCGACCAGCGGATGGGCTCGGTCGCCCTTGCGTTCGTGGTGCCGCGCGGCGGAAGCAGGCCGACGGAGGACGCACTGATCGAGTACTGCCGGGCTCGGCTCGCGAACTTCAAGGTGCCGAGGGAGATCGTCGTCCGGGACGAGCTGCCGAAGAACGCCAGCGGCAAGATCCTCAAGACCAAGCTCCGCCCCGCGGCGAAGGAAGCGTGACGCGCCGGGTCGGCAGCGGTCACCAGCCGCCGACCCGGCCCTGAACCTCGCCGATCGCACGAACGCGATTTCGCGAGAAATTGCGCCGTCCCAGGGTGACGACACACCCCTCACTCCCCGTGGCCGCACCGCACCGTTTTCGCAGGTGGTACGCGGTTTCGCGAGAAATGTAGCGTCGCCCGGGTGGACGTCGAATTCTCACCGACGGCGGGTGATCTGCGCTCGGCGGCTCACCGCGCGCCGGGTGAGCGCCACAGGAAAGCGGACCCCTTCCCCGCAACAGTCCACATTGGGCATAGCACCGCGATGCGCGCGGCGATGCCGGAGCGCGCGCCATCGTAACCACATAAACAAGCAAACGCTAGGTTTGTATTCTCGTCTCGCTCTCGTAGGATTCCGTTATGAGATACGCCGTAATGGCTCCGGTGGCGGCCGGCGTCACCGCCCGGCCCGATTGGATGGGCGAGTTCGCCCGGCACGCCGAGGCATGCGGGTTCGAATCGATCGTCGCGGTCGAGCACGCCGTCGTGGTCAGCCGGTACTCCAGCGTCTACCCCTACGCGAGTTCCGGGAAGATGGAGCTGGCCGACGACTGCGACATCCCGGATCCGCTGGACCTGCTGATGTTCCTCGCCGCGCACACGACCCGCATCGAGCTGGCCACGGGCGTGCTCGTGCTGCCCAACCACCATCCGGTGGTGCTGGCCAAGCGAGCGGCGACCCTCGACGCGCTCTCCGGCGGCCGGCTGCGCCTGTGCGTCGGCATGGGCTGGATGCGGGAGGAGATCGAGGCGTGCGGGGCCGAGTTCGAGACCCGGGGGCGGCGGGCCGACGAGCAGATCGACGTGCTGCGCAAGCTGTGGGCCGACCGGTCGCCGACCGGTGTCGACCACGACGGCCGGTTCTTCTCCTTCGCCGGGGCGATGACCTACCCGAAGCCGGTCCGGCCCGGCGGGGTCCCCATCCACATCGGCGGGCACAGCCGCGCGGCCGCGCGGCGAGCGGGACGCCGTGGCGACGGCCTGCAGCCGCTCGGCGTCGGCGGCGCCGAACTGCAGCAGCTCATCGACCTGATGCGGCAGGAAGCCGAAGCGGCGGACCGCGATCCCGACGCGCTTGAGGTCACGCTCGGGCACCTCGTCTCGGCGATCACCACCGAGAAAGCCGAGTCGCTGGCCGCGCGGGGCGCGAGCCGGATCGTGCTGCAGCCCACGCCGACCACCGACCTGGCCGCGGTCAAGGACGAGCTCTCCGCGTGCGCGCAGCGGCTCGGCCTGGCCGGGCGATGATGCTCAGCACGGCCGACCGGGTGGAGCTCGCCGACCTGGTCGCCCGCTACGCGGCCGCCGTGGACGACCGCGCGTTCGCCACGGCGGCGGCCCTGTTCACCGAGGACGCCGTGCTGGCGATGCCGTCCCCGCCCGCCGAGCTCGGCCCATCCGACGTCCACAGTGGCCGATCGGCGATCGCCGGCGCACTACGCGCCGTCGAGGCTTTCGAACTCACCCAGCACGCGATCGTCGGTCAGGTCTTCGACGGCGACGGGCGGACCGCGACCGGCCGCATCGCGTGCATCGCCCACCACCTGGGCAAGCGGTCGTCGGGCGAGCCGATCAACGTCGTGTGGCACCTGCGCTACGCCGACGGCTACCGCAGGCAGGACGGCGCGTGGGTGTTCGCGCACCGGGAGCTGTCCATCGACTGGATCGAGACCCGAACACCACGCCGCTCGCGCGTCCCCTCCTGGAGCGAAGATGACTGACCGACCACGGATCTGCGTTGTGACCGGAGGTGCGCTCGGGATCGGCGGCGCCATCAGCCGCCGGTTCGCCCGCGCAGGGGACCTCGTCGTGCTCAACGACTTGGACGGCGACGCCGCCCGCGCCGCGCAACTGGAGATCGAGGCCGCCGGCGGTCGCTGCGTGGTCGTCGTCGGCGACATCACCGACGACGACGTGGTGGCCGAGACCGCCGGGGCGGCGCTGTCCGCGGGAGACGGCCGGGTCGACGTGCTGGTCAACAACGTCGGGGACTTCCGCCCGACGTCCTGGACGTTCGTGCGATCGACGCCGGAGCAGTGGCGCCGGCTCTACGAGCTGAACCTGCACCACGTGTTCACCATGACCCACGCGCTGCTGCCGACCATGATCGAGCAGCGTCGCGGCGCCATCGTGAACAACTCGACCGTCGAGGCCTTCCGCGGCATTCCGGGCAAGGCCGCCTACTCGGCGTTCAACGCCGGAGTCTCGGCGTTCACGAAGAGCCTGGCGGTGGAGGTCGGGCAGCACGGCGTCAGGGTGAACGCCATCGCGCCCGATCTCGCGGACACCCCGCAGACTCCCGCCGCCGCGATGCTCCGCGGCCGCGATCCCGAGCTGATCCGGACCTGGGTCCCGCTCGGCCGTTTCGGCGACGCGGACGACTACGCCGCGGCCGTGCAGTTCCTCGCCTCGGACGAGGCCTGCTACATCACCGGCCACACCCTGCCGGTCGACGGAGGCACGCTGGCCGCCTCGGGCTGGTACGGCCGCGCCGACGGCAAGGGCTGGACCAACTTCCCGAACAATCCCTAGAGAGGACATTTCGGAATGGCTCCGCCCGGCTCGTCCTGGAGACACCCGGTGCCTGACAGGCGGCGGTTTCGCGCGAAACCGCCAACACGCCTCACGGGGAACGCCGCTTTCGCGCGAAACCGGCGCCCTGCCCCCAGACGACCACGTCCCGCACATGCCCGCGCACCAATCTGAAACAACCCCTTGGGCACCACAACGGAAAGGCCGATCGTGACGGATTTCCAGGACAGGCGCGGCGTCGCGGTGGTGACCGGCGGGACCGGCGGTCTCGGTACCGCGATCTGCCGGATGCTCGCCGAACGCGGCGCCGGGGTCGCCCTGACCTACCGCAGCGACCAGCGGGCCGCCGAGCGCCTGGTCGCGGAGCTCGCCGAGCGCGGCGGGGCGACCGCAGCGGACCGGCTCGACCTCACCGACGCCGAGCAGAGCAAGGTCTACCTGAACAGCGTCGTCGAACGCTTCGGCGCGATCCACACGCTCGTCCACGCGGCAGGTCCACTGATCCCGCAGGTCCACCTCTCCAAGGTCGAACCGGCGGACTTCGCCAAACACCTCGCCGCCGAGGCCGAGGCGTTCTTCAACGTCGTGCACGCCGCGCTGCCCGCGCTGCGCGCCAGCAGGGGCTCGATCGTCGCGATCACCACTGCGGCCACCCACCGCTACCCGGTCCGCGACGGGCTGTCCGCGGGCCCCAAGGGCGCCGTCGAGGCGACGGCCCGGGCGCTCGCCGCCGAGGAGGGCCGGTTCGGGATCCGCGTGAACTGCGTCGGCCCCGGCATGCTGACCGACGGCATGGCCGCCGAGCTGATGGCCAGCGGCGACCTCGACGAGCGGGCGCTGGAGGTCAC
This sequence comes from Saccharopolyspora elongata, assembly GCF_004348985.1. Taxonomy (GTDB): domain Bacteria; phylum Actinomycetota; class Actinomycetes; order Mycobacteriales; family Pseudonocardiaceae; genus Saccharopolyspora; species Saccharopolyspora elongata. The sequence continues at coordinate 65,084 of NZ_SMKW01000029.1, forward strand.
CAAGCGCAACATCCCGCTGCGCGCCTTCGGCAGCGCCCAGGACATCGCGGAAGCCGCGTGCTTCCTCGCGTCGGACCGCGCGAAGTTCATCACCGGGCAGAAGCTCGACGTGGACGGCGGATACGGCGTCTGACCACCGACTACCCTTCGAGGAGCACCCGTGCCGAACACCGCTCAGCACACCATCGACCTCGGTTTCACCCCTGGAGACGTCCTGCTGGTCAGCGGCGCCGGGAGCGGCATCGGCGAGGCCGTCGCCCTCCGTGCCGCAGAGCTGGGGCTCGCCGTCGCCGCCTGGGACCTCGACGAGAGCGCCGTCGCCGCCACCGTCGACCGGATCACCGCGTCCGGCGGCAAGGCCGTCGCGGTCACCGCCGACGTCTCCGCGCCGGCCGAGGTCGAGCGGGGCTTCGCCGAGAGTCGTCGCCTCGGCGAGATCCGCTACCTGGTGAACAACGCTGGGCCTTCCTCCGCCGGGAACCTCGACTTCGACGAGGGCGTCCGGATCGCGGTCGGCAGCGTCCGGTTGATGACCGAGACCTGGCTCGCCGGCGGGGTTCCCCAGGGTGCCGCGCTGGTGAACGTCTCGTCGCTGGCCGGCAACCTCATCGGCACGGACTCGCCCTGGTACTGCGCCGCCAAGGCGGGGATCGCCGGCTACACCAGGCATCTCGCCACCTACCGGAACGCCGAGGTGCGCAGCAACGCGGTCGCCCCGGGCATGACCGACACCCCGCGGCTGCAGGGCTTCGTGCAGAGCGATGTCGGGCAGCGGTCGTTGGAGAAGAACCCGATGAAGCGGATGGCGACCGGTGACGACATCGCGTGGGCCGCGCTGTTCCTGCTCTGCCCGCTCGCCTCCTACATCAACGGCGTCCTGCTGCCGGTCGACGGCGGCTGGACGGTGACCCAGTGACCGATCCGCTGACCGAACTGCTGGACGGGCAGCGGATCCGCGAGGTCGTGCTGCGCTACTGCCGCGGGATCGACCGGCTCGACTTCGACCTGGTGCGCTCGGCCTACCACCTCGGCGGCATCGACCACCACACCGGATTCGACGGCACGGTCGACGAATACGTCGAGTGGGTGCGTCCCCTGCTCAGCGGCTTCACCGGCACCATGCACATCGTCGGCAACCACCTCTGCGAGCTGCACGGTGACCAGGCGGTCGCCGAGACGTACGGGACGGCCGTCCACTGGGGATCGCCGGAATCGGATCCGCGGCGCAACTTCATCAGCGGCTTCCGCTACGTCGATCACATGGCCGAGCGCGACGGGCGATGGGCGATCGTCGAGCGGTTCGCGGTGCGCGAGTGGACGCACTCGACGGTGGGCGCACAACTCGCCCCGGAAGGCAACGGACCGCGCGGGAGCCGGGACGCGGACGATCCGTACTACGTGCTGGCCCGGCGCATCCAGGATGGCTGACGCGGCGCCGGAAACGTGAGCACCCGCGTGCCTAGGCTGCGGGCGTGAACCTCGACGAGTTGGTCAACAAGGTCGAAGCCGTGTCGGCGAACTACGCACGCAAGTACGGCGTCGATCTGGAAACGGAGGTCGCGCGCAAGCGGCTGGTGTGGAATTCCGCACCCCCGTCCTGATCAACGGCCACCGCGGCTTCGGCGAGCCGTAGCGTCACTACCAAAGCTGTCGTTCGACCAGCTGCCGCAGGAGTACATCGATCTCGTGCACCCCACCAGCGACCGAGCCACACCCTCCTGAAAGTTCCGGCACCGCCCTCACGGCCGGCAGGACGGGATCGGCGAGATCATGCAGCTCCGACCGCGGCGTGATCGGAGCGACCGGCACCGGTCACGCTGATTTTCCTTCGACAGCAGAGAAAAACCGCTGGCGAAGCGGTTCCGAGAAACCGAGCTCCGGGGCGGGAACCGGAGCCATGGGGTTCAGCCGACCGCGCCCCGCCGGTCCTGTGCGGGCGGTTCGGTTCCTTGTCATCGAAGATCCGCACTGGCACTGACCGTGCGAGGTTCTTCCCGTCGGTCGATCACGTGGACGGGCGCGCACCAGCTCGGCATCTCGTCCGGGTTGCTCAGCATTCGCCAGATTCGGTCGCGCGAGAACGGTGTCTCGTGGGGGCGGGTGCCGACCGCTCGGCGGATGGCGTTGCCCAGGGCCGCCGGGACGGGGTTGAACGGGCTCTCGCTCATCGACTTCGCCCCGAACGGTCCGAGGTCGTCGAAGGTCTTGGCGAAGTGCACCTCGGTCTCCGGGACGTCGGCCATCTGCGGGATCCGGTAGGTGCGCAGCACCGGGGTCAGCAGGTTCCCCTCCTCGACCATGACCTCTTCGTACAGCGACGTGCCGATGGCCTGGGCGACGCCGCCCTCCACCTGGCCGCGGCACTGCTCCGGGTTCATCACGGTGCCGGCGTCCGCGGCCTGCACCGACTGCAGGATCCGCACCGCACCGGTGCGGATGTCGACCGCCACGCGGAACGCCTGCACGTTCCAGGCCAGCGACCGGAACTCGCCGCGCTCCTCCCCTCTCGCGAACGCGCCGTCACCGTCCCGGTTGGCCGCCGGGCAAGCGCGGATGGCTTCGGGGAAGCCGACGACCCGCTCCGGTGTCCGGACGCCATCGGCGAACAACGAGCAGTCCGCCGGATCGGTGCCGGTGATCTCCGCGGCGGCGCGGAGCAGGAGAGTGCGCAGTGCGACCGCGGCCGCGTGCAACGCCTTTCCCGCCACCGTGGTGCCCGCTGACGCGAACGCTCCCGTGTCGTAGGCGGCTCCGTCGGTGTCGGAGTTGGTCAGCCGCACGCGGTCCAGGTCGGTCGACATGGTCGTCGCCACGATCTGGGTGTGGACGGTCGTGGTCCCGTTGCCGAACTCGCTGGTTCCGGCACCGGCCGTGAAGGTGCCGTCCGGCAGCACCGACAGCGTCGTCTTGGAGATGTGTCCGCGGGGGGGCCATCGTCGCGATCATCGCCACGGCCATGCCCTCGCCGGTCCGCCAGTGCTCGCCTTCCGGGGCGGGCACACCGTTGCCGCGGGCGAGCGCGCTCTGGGCGATGTCCAGGCACTGGTCCAGGCCGTAGCTGCCGTAGACGAGCCCGTCGTCGGCGGGATGTGCTTCCACGAGCGGATCACCGTTGCGGACCGCGTTGATGCGCCGCAGCTCGAAGGGGTCGATGCCGAGGGCCAGCGCGAGTTCGTCCATTGCGGACTCGACGCCGAGGATCACCTGGCCGAGGCCGTATCCGCGGAAGGCCCCGGACGGGATGTTGTTGGTGTACACCGATTCCGCGTCGACCCGCTTCACCGGGGCGTTGTACAGGCTGATCGACTCGGCGCAGCCGTGGAAGAGCACGCCCGGCGCGTGGTTTCCGTAGGCACCCGTGTCGGCGAGCACGTCCAGCTTGATCGCGGTGAGCCTGCCGCTCCGCTCGGCGCCGAGGACGACCTTGACCCGGAACGGGTGGCGAAACCGAGGTGCGTTGGAACTCCTCGGGCCGGCTCATCTCGTACATCGCGGGCCTGCCGGTGCGCAGCACCACGAGCGCGACGAGGTCTTCGGCGAACATCTCCTGCTTGCCGCCGAAACCGCCGCCGACCCGCTTGGTGAACACCCGCACCTCCTCCTCCGGCAGATCGAGCAACCGGCACAGGGTGCGGCGGGTCAGGAATGGGACCTGGGAGCTGGTGCGGATCACCAACCGGCCGTCGTCGTCGAGCCAGCCGAGGCTGCCGTGGGTTTCCAGCTGCGCATGCGAGACCCGTTGGGTCCGCCATTCGCCTCCGACCGTGACATCGGACTCCGCGAGCGCCCGGTCCACGTCGCCGCCGACGCCGTCGTGCAATGAGGCGACCAGATTGCGGGTCACGTCCGCGGGCAGCTCGTCGTCCGGCTGATCGCTGCCGGCGAGCTCCGGGTGCAGCACCGGGGCACCCGGAGACCGGGCGAGCTCCGGATCGAAGACCGCCGGCAGGACTTCGTAGGTCACCTCGATCAGGCGGCAGGCCTCCTCGGCGATGGCCGCCGGGATCGGAGTCCGTTGGTATCACCGCCACACCCCCGGAGCAGCTCGCCCGGCAAATCGCCGCGTACCTGCCGACCGTGCAGGGGCTCGTCGACGACGACCAGACGATCGCTGTCGGCCTCGGCCCGAGCGTTGAGCCTCGCGAGCTCGTCCCCGCGTTGGCCAGCGCGCGCTATGCCGCAGGCACCGCCGAAACGCGGCCGGCCTCGACGAAGCCGCGAGTGTGCGCGACATCGGAGATGACGACCCTGAGCACGTTGCTGGAAGGGCTGCCAGCACCCGTGGCGCAGGCCTTCCGGTCAGCCACGATCGGCCCGATCACCAGGTATGACGCGGCGAAAGGCACCCGACTGCTGGAGACCCTGCAGACCTTCCTGGACAGCGGCGCGTCGTGGACCCGCACCGCGGCCACCATGCACGTCAACACCGTCCACTACCGGATCGAACGGGTCGAAGCGCTCACCGGTCGCAGGGTGGCGAACCTGCACGACCGAATCGACCTGCAGGCCGCCCTCATCCTCCACCAGCAGTCGAAGAGGGAGCTTCCGGCCCACACGACCGAAACAGGGTAGAGCGTCGTTGGCTGCCCCAGCCGGGTCGGTGTGGCCGTGGAGCGCGATCTGCTCGGAGTGCGGACCGCCTGGCGTGGCTGGGAATCAGTGCAGGGTGCGGGCGATGAGGGCGGCTCGCAGGTGCGCCGCGTCCGTTGGATCGGCAGGGTTCAGGCCCGTGAGTTCGGCGACCTTGCGCATCCGGTAGTCGACCGTGTTCGGGTGGACGTGCAGTCGGCGGGCGGTGCGACGCCGGTTCAGGCCCGTACCGAGGTGGGTGCGCAGCGTTTCCAGCAGGTCGGGCTCGTCCTCGATCGCGCGGAGCTTTCCCACCAGCACGTCGCGGGCCGGACCGGGGCGGGTGAGCTGGTAGTCCAGCGCGAGTTCGTCGAGCGTGTAGACCCCTGGTGGACGCCCGGCCACCGCGAGCCGGCGCAACTCGTGCGCGGTCCGCGCGGCTTCGGGGATGCCGGGGACGGACGCCGATACCGCGCCCACCGTCACGTCGGCGCCCGCCGCCGCGCCCGCGGCCAGGACCAGGTCGTGGACACGCCGGTCCGGATCGGCCGCGTCGTCGCGGGCCAGCAGCACCACCCCGCCGTGCTTGTTGAGCCGGGACAGCAGCGGTTGCGGCGACCGGCGTTCCAGTTCCGCGCGGAACCGGCGGAGTTTCCGCCACCGCGCCACATCCGCGTTGGTGCCCGGCGCGGACTCGTCCGGATGCGCGGCGATCTCCACGTCGAGCACCGCATAGCTGCCGGCCAACCGAATGCCCAGCCTGGCCGCCGCGTCGATCGAGTCGCCCCCGGTCAGCAACGCCGCCAGCAGGTCCTGCTTCGCGGCATGCGCATCGGCCAGGAAGGTGTCCCGCTCCTGGAAGTACACGGACGAGGCCACCGAGGTGATCTCGCGCAGGTAGCGGAGCACGAGGTCCACCACCCCGACCAGGGCGTGCATGTCCTCGGGCCGGGCCTGCGCGCTGAAGTGCTCCCACGCCACCCGGACACCCACGTTGTGCGCGTTGAGCACCGCCTCGATCGGCACGCCCTCTTCGGCCCGGTGCAGGATGTCCTCGCGCAGGTCGGTCAGCGACTTCGGGTCGGGGGCGCCGCCGTTGCGCAACATCCGCCCGACCATCGCCATGCCCCGCTCGATGATCCGCGTGATGTCCCCGCGCAGCTCCTCCTCCGGCAGTTCGGCGTACGCGGGCAGTTCGGCGATCACCTGCGCGAGCACGGCGGGCACCAGCGCGGGCGCGGCGGCGGCGAGCACCTGGTGGAGCGGTTCGCCGCGCCAGCGGAGCTCGAGCGGGACCGCGTTGGATTCGATCACAACGATGACCTCCCAAGACTGGAGAACTCACCACCACCACTCCCCTCGTGCGGGGTCCAGCATGGTGACCAGAACCTTACCCAGAGGTAACTTGCGGTCGGCCGCACATCGTCAGGGAAGATCGAACGGCAACAGGGGATGCTATGAACTCTCGCGGGAACGGCCGGATCAGCCGGCGATCCGTGCTCATCACCGGCGGTGCGGCCGCAGTGAGCGCGGCCTTGCCCACAGCTGCCACAGCTGCCGCAGCCGCCGCGCCGCGCACCGCCTCCGGCACCGATGCCGACGCGATCGTCGTGGGCGGCGGCCTGGCGGGTCTGGTGGCCACCGCGGAGCTGGCGGCCGCGGGTCGCAAGGTCCTGCTCCTGGACCAGGAACCCGAGGCCAGTCTTGGTGGGCAGGCGTTCTGGTCGCTCGGCGGGCTGTTCTTCATCGACTCCGCGGAGCAGCGGCTGGCGGGGATCCACGACTCGCTGGAACTGGCCCGCGCGGACTGGTTCGGCAACGCCGGTTTCGACCGCGGCACCGAGGATCCGCTGGGCGAGGACTACTGGGCTGCCCGCTGGGCCGAGGCGTACCTGGAGTTCGCCGCGACGGAGAAGCGGTCCTGGCTGCACGGGATGGGTGTGCGGTGGGTGCCCATCGTCGGCTGGGCCGAGCGGGGCGGCCAGCTCGCGGACGGGCCGGGCAATTCGGTCCCCCGCTTCCACCTCACGCTCGGCACCGGTCCCGGTGTCATGGAGCCGTTCGAGAAGAAGGTGCGCGAGGCCGCCGCGCGAGGCCTGGTCTCGTTCCGGTTCCGCCACCAGGTGGACGAGCTCACGATCACCAACGGCGTCGTCGACGGCGTGCGGGGCGGTGTCCTGGAGCCCAGCGACGCGCCGCGCGGCACGCCGAGTTCCCGCACCAGGATCGGCGATTTCGAACTGCACGCACCGGTGGTGATCGTCACCTCCGGCGGGATCGGCGGCAACCAGGACCTCGTCCGGCAGAACTGGCCGGACCGGCTGGGCGCGCCGCCGAAGCGCATGGTGACCGGCGTTCCGGCCCACGTCGACGGCCGGATGCTGGCCATCAGCGAGCGGGCCGGTGCCCGGCTGGTCAACCGCGACCGCATGTGGCACTACACGGAGGGACTGGCCAACCACAGCCCGATCTGGCCCGACCACGGCATCCGGGTGCTCGCCGCGCCGTCCTCGCTGTGGTTCGACGCACGCGGCCGCCGGTTCCCGAATCCCGGCATCCCGAGCTACGACACCCTCGGGACGCTCAAGCTGATCAAGGACACCGGCTACGACTACTCGTGGTTCGTGCTGAACCAGCGGATCATCGACAAGGAGTTCGTCCTCTCCGGTTCCGAGCAGAACCCGGAACTGACCAGGAAGGACCTGGCGGGCTACCTGGCCAGCAGGCTGCTGAACTCGACTCCGCCACCGGTCAAGGCGTTCCAGGACCGGGGCGAGGACTTCGTCGTCGCGCGAACCCTGCCGGAGCTGGTGGCCGGGATGAACCGGCTGGCCGGTGCGGACCTCGTGGACCCCGGCGACCTGGAGCGCCAGATCGTCATGCGGGACCGCCAGGTGGACAACAACTTCACCAAGGACGAACAGATCATGGGGATCCGCAACTCGCTGGCCTACTCCGGCGATCTCCTCGCGCGCACCACGCCCCTGCACAAGATCCTGGACCCGGCCGCCGGTCCGCTGATCGCCATCAGGATGAACATCCTGACGCGCAAGACGCTCGGCGGCCTCCAGACCGACCTGTCCGGCCGGGTCCTGGACGCGCGAGCCGTCCCGATCCCCGGGCTGTACGCCGCGGGCGAGGTATCGGGCTTCGGCGGCGGCGGGGTCCACGGCTACCGCGCGCTGGAGGGCACTTTCCTCGGCGGCTGCCTGTTCTCCGGCCGCCAAGCGGGCCGGGCCGCGGCCGCGGCAACGGCCTGACCCGGTGGCAGGCCGTTGAAGCGCTGATGGGGGCGACCTTAGCCGCCCCCATCAGCGCTCAGCTCCGGCCGACCGCGTTCGGGGCGTGTGCTGTCGCCGGTCGAGGATTTCGGCCCGCTGCTGCTGGGCATCGCGGTCGAGTGCCGGACCGGCGTTGCGCAGCGGGTAGGCTCGTCGAAGATCTCTACGACCTGTGGAGTTGAACCTCCTCCGATGGCGAAGTCCAAGCGCAGGCGCGATCCGGATGAGCAGCCGCGCCCCCAGGTGAAGCCCGTTGTCTGGGTTTCGGCCGCGCTCGGTCTTCTCGCGCTGGCGCTGGCAGCCGTGGCGGTCCCCGTCAACGCCGTGGCGCTCGGGATGCCGTTGGTGTTGGCGTTCTTGCTCAGCATCGCCCAATCCGGATCGATCGGCATCGCGCTCTTCTACCCGCGGCCGGCGGCCGTCATCTCCTGTTCGGCCGTGTTCCTGCTCGCGATGGCGGCCCGCAGCGACGATCCCGCTGCCATCTGGCCGGTCTCGGTGACGACGCTGATCGGTCACGGGCTGGTGATCAGCGTGCTCGGCGTGCACCAGGCGTGGCCTGCCGGCCTGCGATGCTGGCTCGGTGGCGTCGCGGCAGCCGTCGGGGCTGCCGTGCTCGTGCCGCAGAGCGTGCCGGCGAATGCTGTGGTGGGGAACCTCTTCCTGTTCGGCGCAATCACCGGTGGCGTGTTCGGCGGCGCGCTGGTGGTCCGGCAGTGGCGGCAGATCTCCTCGCAGCTCGTGCAGGAACGCAGGCTCAGCGCCGACGAGCACGCCAAGCGCGTGATAGCCGAGGAGAAGACGCGGATCGCCCGCGAGCTGCACGACGTGATCGCGCACAGCATGTCGCTGATCAACGTGCAAGCGACAACGGCGCAGTACCGGCACCCGAACCTCGACCCGCTTCTCGCCACGGAATTCGACGAGATGGCGGCGGCGTCCCGGCAGGCGTTGGGCGAGATGCGCAGCGTGCTGGGCGTGCTGCGCAACGGCCAGACCGGCGGCGAGCTGGTACCGCAGCCGGGTTTGGCCCGCATTCCAGAGCTGATCGACAGCGCCGGCCGCGCAGGCGTGGACGTTTCCGCGCACGGCACGGAGTTGCTGGAAGACGGGACGGGCAGCGAGATCGCGGGCATCGCGGCGTTCCGCATCGTGCAGGAAGCGTTGAGCAACGTGACCAGGCACGCCCCCGGCGCGCGCACCGAGGTGCGTTTCGCCCGCTCCGGCGGTGAGCTGGCGATCACCGTGCGCAACAGCGCCCCGGACCGGGCGGTGACCCCTGTGCAGGGCGGTGGACACGGTCTCGTCGGCATGCAGGAACGGGCCGCGATCGTCGACGGGAGCGTCCACTTCAGACATCTCGACGATGGCGGTTACGAGGTACGAGCGGTTCTCCCGCTGCACACGGCTGGAAACGATTCGCAGGAGCGGGAAGACCAATGACCATCAAGGTGATCGTCGTCGATGATCAGGCCATGGTGCGAGCCGGGTTCGCCGCCCTGCTCGACGCCCAGCCCGACATGGAGGTGGTCGGCGAGGCCGAGAACGGCGCGCGCGCAATCGAGATCAGCCACAGCCGCCACCCGGACGTCGTCGTGATGGACGTGCGGATGCCGGTGCTCAACGGGATCGACACGACGCGACAGCTGATGCACCCGCCCGCGGATGTCGGGCACGTGCCCCGCGTGCTGATGCTGACAACCTTCGACATCGACGACTACGTCTACGAAGCGATCCGGGCGGGGGCCAGCGGCTTCCTGCTCAAGGACGCGCTGCCTGCCGATCTGGTTTCGGCGGTGCGCGTGGTCGCCGGTGGCGAGGCGCTGCTGGCACCGACGGTCACACGCCGGATGATCGAGCACTTCGCCCGGTCCGCCCCGCCGCGCCAGACCACCGCACCGCGGCTGGCGGCGCTCACCGAACGGGAGCGCGAGGTGCTGGTCCTGGTCGCGCAAGGGCTTTCGAACAGCGAGATCGCCGGAGCGTTGTTCATCTCCGAGCAGACCGTGAAGAGCCACGTCAGCCGCATCATCGGCAAGCTGGGGGTCCGCGACCGGGTGCAGGCCGTCATCGCCGCCTACGAATGCGGCCTGGTCTCCGCCACCGGCACGTGATGGACCCAGTACCGGGGAGGTAGTGGTCGCCCCACCCCCTACCGCGGTAGGGGTCCTGAAAGCGCTCCCAGGACGGACGCGATCACGGCCGCCGAATTCATACGCTTTTTCCGGTCCGGAATTCGTCCGGACTTTTTCACGGGAGAAGCGACAGTGGCCAATCTGCGCACACCTTTTGCACCGGCACCGGCACCGGCACCGCCCGTCGGCCCAGGACCATCCCGCGACCGAGTTCTCGACCTGGTCAGATCGGCCTGCCTGGTGGTGGTCGTCGTCCTGCACGCCATGATGGCGGGCATCGAGGTCGGCGCGTCGGGCATCCAGATCACGAACGCCCTGGAGAACCAGCGGTGGTTCACCCCGATTACCTGGATCATCCAGGTGATGCCCCTGTTCTTCGTGGTCGGCGGATTCGCCGGCATCACGCAGTGGCGCCGAATGCGCGACGCCGGTGCGACGCCGGCCGATTTCGTCCGGACCCGCCTCACCCGGCTCGCCCGGCCCGCGCTGATCGCCTTCGCGGCGATCGCAGGCGCGCTGGCGCTGGCGAGCGCGGCCGGGGTCTCGCCGGACCTGCTCGCACAACTCGGGTTCCGGATGGGCCAGCCGATGTGGTTCATCGGCGTCTACCTCGGGACGTCCGCGCTGGTCCCGCTGATGTGCCGGCTGCACGAACGGGCGCCGCGGGCAACGCTTGCGCTGCTCGTCGCGTTCGCGCTCGGCGTCGACGTGCTGTCGATCGCCACCGCTTCGCCGGCGATCGGGTTCGGCAACCTCGCGTTCGTCTGGCTGGCCATCCAGCAGATCGGGTTCTGGTACGCCGACGGCTGGTTCCGGTTCCGGTCGAACAGCCTGCTGCTGGGTGTGGCGTTCGGCGCGTTCGCGTTGCTGCTGACCGGCACGACGACCGGGCCCTACCCGGCCGACATGCTGGCCAACCTCAACCCGCCGACCATCAACCTGGTGCTGCTCGGCGTCGTCCAGGTGTGCCTGCTGTCGCTCATCACCGCTCGCCTCGCGGTGCTCATGGGACGGCCGCGCCTGCGCGCCGCCGTCGACGTGATCGGCAAGCATTCGCTGACCATCTACCTCTGGCACATGCCCGCCTTGGTGCTGCTCGCCGCAGTGCTGCTGGTGCTGGGATTCCCCTGGCCGGAGCCGCTCGGCGCCGCGTGGTGGCTGACCCGGGGCCCGTGGTTGGCCGGGATCGCACTGGTCCTCATCCCGCTCGCCGGCCGGCTGGGCCGATTCGAGCGCGGGACCACCGGGCCTCCTCGTCGCACGCCCGGGCTCGCCGCAGCCGGTGTGGTCATCGCCATCACGGCCATCGTCACGGTGCTGGTCGCAGGATTCACCACCGTTTCAGCAACGATCGCTGCGCTGCTGCTCCTGGTAGCGCTGCGCCTGCAGCACTCCTCGAAGCGTCCTCCGGTCGCCAGGACGCATGAGCGCGTGCACGACCGCGATCAGACCGACGTCACTGGACACGTCCATTGTGGACTCGCGCTGGACGTTCCGTCAGCCGGCGGAGTCGGCACTGTCCAATTGCGGCACGGGATCCCCCGGGGACGTGAAAGCCGCTAGCAGCGTCGCCGCGATGCAGCGCGCAGCGTCATCGGGGTCCATGCGGCCGGACGCGATCTCACCGGCCGCACTGTGCAGCACGCCGTAGAACGTGGTGATCATCCAGTCCCCTGGCAGACCGGACCGGAACACCCCCTCCCGCCGGCCTCGCTCGACAAGCACCTGAACCCGCCGCAGGGCCCGGTCGTGGCGGGCGCGGATCCGCTCCGCAGGGGGCGAACCCGTATCCTCGGCCGCAGGAGCAGGAGGTTCGGCATGCAGGGTCTGGGAGAGCTCGAAGGCGCCGTGATGGACGTGCTGTGGCAGTCCGCGGAGCCGATGACCGTTCGCGAAGTCCTCGCGGAACTCAACAACACGCGCGATCTCGCCTACACGACGGTCATGACCGTGCTCGACAACCTCCACAAGAAGGGGTGGGTCGAGCGGGAGCTGCACAACCGCGCATACCTCTACACCCCGGCCGAGGCCCGCGAAGCGGCAGCGGCCCGGGCCATGCGCGAGCTGCTCGAATCCAGCGGTGACCCGGAGGCCGTCCTGCTGCACTTCGCCCAGTCCGCGTCCGAAGACGAAACGGCCGCCCTGCGCCGGGGCCTGCGGCGGCGGCCCCGGCGATGATCCTCGCGTTCGCCCTGCTCCTCGGCGTCGGCATCGTCGTCGGCTACTCCCCCGGCCTGCTGGACCGGATGATGGCGCGGCGAATCGATCCCCAGGTCGTGCTGGCGACCTGGGGCGCGCTGGTGGCGACGACGTTCCTCACGGTCGTAGCCGCCCTGGTCGTGGTCCTGCTGCCCGCCCACGGGCCCACATCCCTGCTCATGGAGTTGGTCCACCACTGCTTGACCGCCGTGCAACACGGTGCGGTCCCGCGGTTCCACGCGGTGACGGCACTGCTGCTCCTGCTCGGTCTCGCCAGCCTGCTGCTGCTCGTCAGCGTCAGGCTGATGCACCACGTTCGGCGGCAACGCCGGACGCACCAGCGGCAGCCCGAACTGCTGCGGGTCGCCGCGCAGCCCGAGGCCGGCCCGTTCCCCACCATGTGGCTGCCGCACCCGAAGCCCCTGGCCTACAGCGTTGCCGGAACGCCGGCATTCGTGGTCGCCACCGACGGCGTCCGGGAAGAACTCTGCGCGGGCGACGCCGCCGCGGTCATCGAGCACGAACGCGCCCACCTCCACGGGCGCCACCACATGCTGGTCGGCCTGGCCGAAGCCCTCGCTCGTTCGGCACCGTGGATCCCGCTGATGCGCCACTCCCCCGCCCTGGTGCGCACGGCCGTCGAACTGGCCGCCGATCGCGCCGCGGCGCGTCTGCACGGTGCCGGCTCCGTGCACTCGGCCCTGCTGATCATGTCGGGTTGGCACGGCGGCCCGGCCACTCCCCAGCACGCCCTGGGCATGGCCGACAGCGCCGTCGTCCTCCGCTTGCACCACCTCGAATTCCTGGGGCCCTGCGCACCACGAGCCAGGCGCGCGCTGGCCTCCGGCATGGCGGGGCTGACCGCCGCACTCCTCCCGGCGCTCGCGGGCCTGGGCATCCTCGCCAGCCTCGCGATGATCACGTGCCCCATCCTGTTCGAGATTTGAGCCGCACCGGCGGAACCCGCGATTTCTCAAGCCTGGTAGGACATCGTCGTCATCATTCCGGCTTCGTCGTGGTAGACGTCGTGGCAGTGGATCATCCACTGGCCGGGGTTGTCCGCCATTGCGACTTTCCGGAACCACGAGCAGACAACTACTAAGCTCGATAGTACATATCGGCCCGGGATAGCCGGCCTGCTCGAGGCCGGCCGCACCGTCCGGACGCCGAGCGGCCGCCGTGCGTCCCGTCACATCCTGCCCAATCGGGGTACCCCCCGGGGTATGGTCGGCACGGGAGGAGAGAGACATGCAGATGAAACCCGAACTCCTGGGCGACGCCCTGGTACGCCTCCGGCGGGCGCAGGGCCAGCTGGCCGGCGTCATCGAGGCGATCGAAGAAGGCGACGACTGCGCGGCGGTGCTGACCCAGCTCGCCGCCGTTTCCCGTGCCCTGGACCGCGCCGGCTTCAAGATCGTGGCCAGCGGCATGCGGTACTGCCAGCAGGCGCGGGACAACGGGGACGAACCCCCGATGACCGAGCAGGAGCTCGAACGGCTCTTCCTCGCCCTCGCCTGACAACCGGCACGACTTCGCCCCGCGCACAGGTGCGCCCGACCATACCCCCCGGGGTATCGGAGGTGAATCGAAGTGACAGCAGCGCCCTCACGACTCGCCGGGCTCCGCGTCGAGGTCGTCGAAACCTCGTCGCTGGGCGACCGCAGCTACCTGGCCACCGACGGGCGGCGCGCGGTGGTGATCGACCCCCAGCGCGACGTGGACCGCATCATCGCCCTCGCCGGCCGGCTGGGCACGCGGATCACGCTGATCCTGGAAACCCACGTCCACAACGACTACGTCTCCGGCGGCCTGGAGCTCGCCCGGCTGACGGGAGCCGAGTACGGCATCGCCGCGGCCGACGACGCGCCGTTCACCCACCGCCCGCTGCGCGACGGCGACCTGCTCGACGTCGCCGACGGTTTCCGGGTGCGCGTCGTGGCCACGCCCGGGCACACCTTCCACCACCTCTCGTACGTGCTGGAGAGCGACGGCGCACCGGTCGGCGTGTTCACCGGCGGATCCCTGCTCTACGGCACGACCGGGCGCACCGATCTGCTCGGCGAGCAGCACAGCGAAGATCTCGCCCGGCACCAGCACAGGTCGGTCCGGAAGCTCGCCGACCTGCTGCCGGAGGGCACCCAGATCTGGCCCACGCACGGATTCGGCAGCTTCTGCTCGGCGACCCAGGCCGACGGCGACTCGTCGACGATCGGCGAGCAGCGTTCGGCCAACCCGGCGTTGTCGCTGGCCGAGCAGGACTTCGTCGACACCACCCTGGCCGGCTTGGACGCCTACCCCGCCTACTACGCGCACATGGGGACGCGCAACATCGCCGGCCCCGAGCCGCTGGACCTGCGCGCACCCGCCGAGGCGACGCCGGCAGACCTCGCCGAACGCTTGCGGCGCGGCGAATGGGTCATCGACCTGCGGTCCCGCAAGGCCTACGTCGACACGCACCTGGCGGGCACGATCAGCCTCGGCCTGGACGGGCCGATGGCCACCTGGCTGGGCTGGATGATCGACTGGGGCGCGCCGATCACGCTGGTCGGCGAGTCGAGCGAGCAGGTCGCCGACGCGCAGCGGGAGCTCGCCCGCATCGGCATCGACCACTTCGCCGCCGCCGCGACCGGGCAGCCCGCCGAGCTGGCCGCCGACGAGTCCCAGCTGGTGAGCACCCCGACCGCCACGTTCGCCGAACTGGCCACCGCGTTGGCCGGCGCACCCGGCGAGCTCCCGAGCGCCGACGTCGTGCTGGACGTCCGGACCAACAACGAATGGCGCGCCTCGCACGTCGAAGGCGCCGTGCACATCCCGCTCTACGAACTGGCGGACCGGCTGCCGGAGATCCCGGCCGGATCGGTGTGGGTGCACTGCGGCAGCGGATACCGGGCGACCGCCGCGGCGTCGCTGCTGGAATCCGCCGGGCGCACCGCAGTCGTTGTCGACGACGCGTTCGCCGCCGCGGGCCCGGCCGGGGTTCCCCTGGTCACCGCGGCATGACGACACATTTCACCAGAAGGAGGACCATGACCGGCTCGTTATCATCCACTGTAGACGTTTCCCGTGCTCGCGCACTGCTCGAAAGCGAACCCCGGGCGCGGCTGATCGACGTTCGCACGCCTGGCGAGTTCGCCGCCGCGCACATCCCCGGCTCCTACAACGTGCCGCTCGATCTGCTGCGGGAAGCCGACCTGGCCGCCGGGCACGACGACCCGGTGGTGCTGGTGTGCGGTTCCGGCGTCCGGGCCGAGGACGCCCGCACCCTGCTCGCCGCCGCCGGGCTGGGCCGGCCGACCGTCCTCGCCGGCGGCATCAACGCGTGGGACCAGCAGGGCGCCCCGGTCGCGCGCGGAACCGGTAAGTGGGCGATGGAACGCCAGGTGCGGCTGGTCGCCGGATCGCTGGTGCTGACCGGCGTCCTGGGCAGCGTTGTCGCCCCGAAGATGAAGTGGCTGGCCGGATTCATCGGTGGCGGGCTGACGTTCTCCGCGCTGAGCAACACCTGCGCGATGGCGCGGGTGCTCTCGCTGCTGCCGTACAACCGGACTCCGGCGCAGGACGCGCCGACGCTGCTCGCGGCGCTGACCGCGGACGACGCACCGGCCCGCTGAAGCGATGCTGCTGGCCATCGTTTTCGGCGCCGTGATCGGCCTTTCCGTGGGCCTGCTGGGCGCCGGTGGTTCCATCCTGGCGGTCCCGGCGCTCGTCTACGGTGTCGGGCAGCCGCTGAGCACCGCGATCCCGACCGCGTTGGTGGTGGTGGCCGCGTCGTCCATCGGTGCGTTGTCGTCCCGGACCCGGCTGCGCGCCGTGCAGTGGCCGGTGGCGCTGGTGTTCGGCGCCGCCGGCCTGCCTGGGACCTTCGCCGGCACGGCGCTCGGCCGGGAGTTCCCGCAGCGCTGGCTGCTGTTGGCTTTCGCGGCGCTCATGGTCGTCGTGGCCGTGCGCATGTTCACCGGCAACGACGAGCACACGGGCGCGTGCCGGATGCCGGATGGCGGTATCGATCACCGCCGCTGCCTGCCGAAGTCGGCAGCGGCCGGAGCCGGCGTCGGCGTGCTCACCGGGCTGTTCGGCGTCGGCGGCGGCTTCATCGTCGTCCCGGCGCTGTCCGTGCTGCTCGGCCTGGCCGCGCCGCAAGCCGTGGCCACCTCCCTGGTGGTGGTGCTGATCAACGCGAGCAGTGGGCTGCTCGCGCACATCGGCACCGCGGGCGGCATCGAGGTGGGCGTGCTGATCGCGTTCGCCGGTACTGCGATGCTCGTATCGGTGGCCGCAGGCAGGTTCGCGGCTCGCCTCCCGGCAACCACCGTCCGCCGCGCGTTCGCCTGCGTCGTGCTGGCCGTCGCGCTTGGCGTGGGCGTCTCGTCCGGACTCGATCTGCCCACCGCAGGCTGAGGGCCGAGCACGGCATCCGGACCGGGCTTCACAGCGATGCGGCGCTTTTCGTTCGTTGAACCTCGTCAGCGACGAGCAGCTGCGAGCGAGCTGCGTCGTTCGGTGGGCGGCCGTCCGTTGTCGAGCAGGAGCGCGCGGATCAGGCCGCCGGCTTGCGGGCGACGAGCCTCTCGACGATCCCCAGCTTGAAACGATCATGCTGCTCGATGCTGAACCCGGCGGCCTGCACGTGCTTGATGGGGCGACGCCGGAAGTTCTCCCCGCCCACCGGGATCGTGACGACTTCCAGCAGCCGCTGCACGACCCGGGCCGGCCACGACGTGCTCACCACGTGGTCGGCCAGGAGCAACCGCCCGCCCGTCCGCAGAACACGTTTCATCTCCCCGACGGCCACCCGATCATCTGGAATCGCGCACAGGGAGAACGTGCAGACCACGGTGTCGAACGAGGCGTCCGGGAACTCGAGCCGCTGGGCATCGCCGATGCTCAGCGCCACCTCCCGGCCCGCCTCTTCCGCACGACGGCGCGCGTGGTCGAGCATGCCCGGGCTCAGATCGACCCCGGTGAGTCGCACGTCGTCGGAGTACCAGCCGAGGTTCAGCCCGGTACCGATGGCGACTTCGAGGACCTCGCCTTCGGCTTGCCCGCACAGCCACTGCCTCGTGTCGCCGAAGAACTTCCGATCCATGAACCCCATCTGGCGGTCGTAACCGCGGGAGTGCCGGTCCCAATAACGCCGCAGCCGATCGAGGTTCGCCTTGCCCGGCATAACAGTCTCCGTCCCGGTCGCACGTGAGCACCGACTGACACGGCCAAACTACTTCCAACGACCGGGCAGCGCCCACAGGAAGTCGTACCCGATTTCCATCCGGGAGCGGCGCGAGTCCGCGCGCCCCGATCTCTGGAATCCACATCGGACGCACGCGGAGCGCCGGATCAGATGGGCAGTGTGAAGCCGGCGATCGGACCGCGAAGCCACGAGATCCCCCGGCCGCCGAGCTCCGACACCTTCCCCGACCCCATCACGCGCATTCCTCATCGCGACTCAGGCTTGACCTACATACCCCAAGGGGGTATAAATCTGATGTCGGCAATACCCCCTGGGGGTAGAGGCGACGAACCGAACGACATGACACCGAGGAGCTCCTGATGGCCGAGTCCACCTACACCGTTGTCGGCATGACCTGCGGGCACTGCGTGCAGTCGGTGACCGAGGAGGTCGGCAAGATCGGCGGCGTCTCCGACGTGGCCGTCGACCTGCCCACCGGCTCCGTCACCGTGACCAGCGCCGACGCGATCAGCGACGCCGACGTGCTGGCCGCCGTCGAAGAGGCCAGCTACGAGCTGGCCCCCAGCTGACCTCCACCCCCGATCGGGCCGGGAACCCAGCCCGGGCTCCCGGCCCGGCCAGCACAGCGAGGAATCATCATGAACACAGCAGGCAAGCTCTCCGCCTACGGTGCGGCGCTCGCCCTGGTCGCCGGTGGCGCCTGGGCGGCCGGTACCGCTGTCGGTTCCTTCACCGCCATGTCCGCCCCGAGCGGTCACGGCGACATGCCCGGCGGTGAGGTCGCCGGGCACGGGGACACCCACAGCGGCACCGTCGCGGAGACCGCCCTGCCCGGCGGACTGACGTCGTCCAGGGGCGGCTACACCCTCGCGCCCACCGACACGACGCAGGACACCGGCACCACCGAGCCCTTCTCCTTCCGCATCCTCGGCCCCGACGGCAACGCGGTCACCGGGTTCGACGTCGAGCACGACAAGCGGATGCACCTCATCGTGGTGCGCCGCGACACCGCGGGATTCCAGCACCTGCACCCGGAGATGGCCGCGGACGGCACCTGGACCGTCCCGCTGAACCTGCCCGAAGCCGGCAGCTACCGGGTCTTCGCCGATTTCACCCCGACCGGCGCCGCTCCGGCCACCCTCGGCACCGACATCGCCGCCGGCGGGGCCTTCGAACCGCGCGACTTCGCTCCTTCCCGGGTCGCAGAGGTCGACGGCTACCGGGTCCAGCTGGACGGTGAGCTCGTCCCCGGCCAGGCCTCCCCCGTCCGGCTCGCGGTCGCCAAGGACGGCCGACCCGTCACCGACCTGCAGCCGTACCTGTCCGCCTACGGGCACCTGGTGGCACTGCGCGAAGGCGACCTGGCCTACCTGCACGTGCACCCCGAGGGAGCGCCCGGCGACGGCAGGACGGCACCCGGCCCGGAGATCGACTTCGTCGCGGAAGTACCCACCGCCGGTACCTACCGGCTGTTCCTGGACTTCCAGCACAACGGCGTCGTGCGCACCGCGGAGTTCACCGTGGACGCCGCAGGCGGCACCACCCCGGAAACCCAGCGCGGTGACGGCCACGCCGGCCATGACGGCTGACCGAAGAGCTTGAGCAGCAAGGAGAGAACGGCATGACCGCCACGGAACGACCCCCGCAAGTCACCAACGAACTCGAACTCTCGATCTCCGGCATGACGTGCGCCTCTTGCGCGGCGCGCATCGAGCGCAAGCTGAACAAGCTCGACGGCGTCGCGGCGACCGTCAACTACGCCACCGAGAAGGCGAAGGTCAGCGTCCCGGAAGGCATTGACCCGCAACAACTCATCGCGGAGGTCGAGGCCGCAGGATACGGCGCGACCCTGCCCAGGACCGAACAGGACAGCGGCCCGGCGACCAAGCGGGACGACGAGGAAGCGGACTCGACCCGGACCCTGCGGCAGCGGCTGATCACATCGGTCGTGCTGTCCGTGCCCGTGATCGCGTTGGCGATGGTCCCGGCCCTGCAGTTCACCTACTGGCAGTGGATCTCGCTGACGCTGGCCGCACCGGTGCTGGTGTGGGGCGCCTGGCCCTTCCACAAGGCGGCGTGGACGAACCTGCGCCACGGCGCGGCCACGATGGACACCCTGGTCTCCATGGGCACCATCGCGGCGTTCCTGTGGTCCCTGTACGCGCTGCTGTTCGGCACGGCGGGCACGCCCGGCATGACGCACCCCTTCGAGCTGACCATCCAGCGCACCGATGGTGCGGGCTCGATCTACCTGGAGGTCGCAGCAGGGGTGACGACGTTCATCCTGGCCGGGCGCTACTTCGAGGCGCGGTCGAAGCGGCGCGCAGGTGCGGCGTTGCGGGCGTTGCTGGAACTCGGCGCGAAGGATGTCGCGGTGCTCCGCGACGGCCGCGAAGTCCGCATCCCCACCGGCGAACTCGCCGTCGGGGACCGGTTCGTCGTCCGGCCCGGCGAGAAGATCGCCACCGACGGTGTGATCGAAGAGGGCAACTCGGCGGTCGACGCCAGCATGCTCACCGGCGAATCCGTCCCGGTCGAGGTCGGTCCCGGCGACAACGTCGTCGGTGCCACCGTCAACGCCGGCGGTCGGCTGGTGGTGCGGGCGACCCGGGTCGGTTCGGACACCCAGCTCGCCCAGATGGCCAAGCTGGTCGAGGACGCGCAGACCGGCAAGGCCGCCGTGCAGCGGCTCGCGGACCGGATCTCGGCGGTGTTCGTGCCGATCGTGATCGCGCTGTCGGTGGGAACGCTGGCGTTCTGGCTGGGCTCGGGCACCGGGCTGGCGGCCGCGTTCACCGCCGCCGTCGCGGTGCTGATCATCGCCTGCCCGTGCGCATTGGGCCTGGCCACCCCGACCGCGCTGCTGGTCGGCACCGGCCGCGGCGCGCAGCTCGGCATCCTGATCAAGGGCCCGGAAGTGCTGGAGTCCACCCGGCGCATCGACACCGTCGTCCTGGACAAGACCGGCACCGTCACCACCGGCCAGATGGAACTGATCGACGTCCACCTCACCGCCGGCACCGACCGCGACGAGGTCCTGCGGATCGCCGGGGCGCTGGAGAACGCCTCCGAACACCCCATCGCCCGCGCCATCGCGCGCGGCGCGGAGCGGGCGGTGGGCGAGCTGCCCGCGGTGGAGGACTTCACCAACGTGGAAGGCCTGGGCGTGCAGGGCATCGTCGACGGGCACGCGGTGCTGGTCGGCCGCTCGGCGCTGCTGGCGGAGTGGAGCCAGCCGCTGACCGCGGAGCTCGCCGCGGCGAAGGCCGCTGCGGAGGCAGAAGGCCGCACCGCGGTGGCGGTCGCCTGGGACGGGCAGGCCCGGGCGGTGCTGGTCGTCGCCGACACGGTCAAGCCCACCTCAGCGCAGGCCATCGCGCAGCTGCGGGAGCTCGGCCTGACGCCGGTACTGCTCACCGGCGACAACGAGGCCGTCGCCAGGTCCGTGGCCGAGCAGGTCGGCATCGACGAGGTCATCGCCGAGGTGCTGCCGAAGGACAAGGTCGACGTGGTCACCCGCCTTCAGGGCGAGGGCAAGGTCGTGGCGATGGTCGGAGACGGCGTCAACGACGCCGCGGCCCTGGCCAAGGCCGACCTCGGCCTGGCCATGGGCACCGGCACCGACGTCGCCATCGAGGCCAGCGACCTGACGCTGGTCCGCGGCGACCTCCGCGCCGCCGTCGACGCCATCCGGTTGTCCCGCCGCACCCTGCGCACCATCAAGGGCAACCTGTTCTGGGCCTTCGCCTACAACGTGGCCGCCCTCCCGCTGGCCGCAGCGGGACTGCTGAACCCGATGATCGCCGGGGCGGCGATGGCGTTCAGCTCGGTGTTCGTGGTCAGCAACAGCCTGCGGCTGCGCGGCTTCCGCAGCACCGCGGGAGACCCGGCCGACCTCGCCCCGGTCATCGACCGGCGGGAACCGGTGCCCGGGCGCAACTGACCGCCCGA
This sequence comes from Saccharopolyspora elongata, assembly GCF_004348985.1. Taxonomy (GTDB): domain Bacteria; phylum Actinomycetota; class Actinomycetes; order Mycobacteriales; family Pseudonocardiaceae; genus Saccharopolyspora; species Saccharopolyspora elongata. The sequence goes on from NZ_SMKW01000029.1 coordinate 86,407, forward strand.
GCTGAACGGGCCACCACGCAGGACGTGGTGGCCCGTTCAGCTTTTCGCACCGCACACTTCGTTGTTGTCCGCGGCCATCACCTCGAGAGCTGTGGCACGGTCGAGGAACGCATCGGGATTCTCGCTGGCGAGCAAGGCCGAGAGCCCGTTGAGCCGCGATATGCCGCACCCGCAAGCTCGTCGACCCGGCCCCGCAGGCGCGCTTCGTCCGCCCGGCTCTGCTGCTCAACGCTCCTGGCCGCAGTCACTTGCGCCTTCGCGGCGTCGAGTTCGGCCTGCTTCCTGTCAAGTTCGTCCTGAGCGACGAGAACGTCCTCGTTCGCCTTGCTCGCATCCTCGCTCAGCTGCTCGTAGCGCCGCATCTCGGCGGAACCGCTCGCCGGATCCGCCGGCTGCGCAACTGCGGGCAAGGCCACCGACACTGCCGCCACGGCCACCGCGGAGGCCGAGATCGCACTCCGCATCGAACGCTTCAACTGGCGCAAAGCCACGCTGGACCGCTCTCCTTCGTCTCTACGGGCTCTCGCCGGCGGCCGGTCGGGACACATGGCCCCAGCCGCCCGGCGAGCCTGCACTCGAGTCGTCGATGTGGGCTCCCCGCAACCCGGGAGGACCTACTCGACGATCGAACACTTGTCTACTATTCATGTTAGTACCCAAACTACTACCTCACCTAGTAGTAAATCCAGAGTGCTTCGGCATCCACTATCGACACAGCACGCCAGCCACCAGATAGCGTTGCTGCACAAGAAAGAACACGTCATCGACGTTCCGTCGCCAATGCCAACCCCGCCGAGTGGCGACCGGCAGCACGCGCTACAGTCGTCACTGTGCGAGCCCAGCCGTTCACCGTCCGCCACGTTGGCGGGGCTTGGTCGTGCATCGCGCTTTTGGTGTTGACGGCGTTCCTCGCCACGCATGTGGTGATCGGACTCGACCCAGCGCACTCCGCCGCCGTCCATGCGGGCGCCAACGCTTCGAACCTCCCAAGCCAGGAGTGCGACGACAGCCGGCACCCAGGCGACGACGGCACCACGCAGCACGGCCCGATCGACTCGCATTGCGGGCTTTCAGCACGGGACATCTCGCCGTTCCTGAACACGGCCACCCCGGAACCGGAGGCGTGGCCGCCCTTCCCCCGCAGCAACCACGGGCGGATTTCGCTCGCGAGTTCCTCGCACCCGGCACTACCGCCGAGCGGCCGTCAGATCCTCGCCTCCTCGTGCACCTCACGAACGTGATCAGCGTTCGCTCTCCACGCTGATCACGATCACCGTGCCTTTCCCAGCGCGACCGAGGTCCTCCTGGTCACGCCGGACCGGCACGCCTTCCTGCACTGCGCCTGAACGCGCAGCGATCCGACCGGCAGCGCGCTGGACATCGCCCGATCGTCCGGGTTCGCCATGCTGCCCTGGCTGGGCATGGCGGTCATCGGCCTGTGTTGCGCCGCCGGCATCAGCACGCTCGAACGGAACAGCCGGTTGAGCGCGGTCCCGCAACCCGCACAGGGCTGAACCTGCTGGTCGATCGGTGTTCCTGGGAGGCCGCTGGAGACGTCATGGCTCCGGCGGCCTCCCGCTCGAAACGGCTGCTCGTCGTCACACCCGAGTCGACCTGCACCGGGATCCGAACAACACCGCAGTGCCACCCAATGCCACCAACGTCCACTCCGGCACGCCGCAGTTCGTTGCCGGCTGCCCGAACTGTGACAGGTTCGCCAGGCCGACACGGCCGCCGAAGCCGCGCGGGCTTGCCCGCGGCGAACAGCTCCTTGATCCGCGTGAAGCTCCGCAGCGCAAATCGCCTGCCCGACCGAGGAGTCCCAGTTGGACTCCTGGCTGGGCGGACAGAACAGCAAAACCCTTCTGCTTCAACCGATTTCGGAAATCAGAAAGCGTGCAGTCGACGTGTGGATCCGAGCGCGGCGGCCAGGCCGCTCGGCAGGTTCGAAGGATCTGCCGCGTTGCCGCAGTGTCGGGGATCCCGACGGCAACGCGGCAGACCAGCCCGCTACCTCGTCAACAACGGCAGCCGTTCACGCACCGACTCGCCGCTCCGGCGCGTTCCGGGGCGCGGCGAGGCTGCGGCGGAAGGTTTCCGGGGCGACGAACATCGAGGCCGCCGCGATGAGCGCCCCGGCGGCGACCAGCGCCGCCACGCTCCACGAGGCTCCGTCGGACCACAGGATCAGCGACGTCGCGAGCAGCGGGGTGAAGCCGCCCAGCAGCACGCTGCCCATCTGGTAGCCGATCGACACCCCGCTGTACCGCACGCGCGGCTCGAACAGTTCGGTGTAGAACGCCGCGATGGGCGCGAAAACCGCTCCGTGCGGCACCGCGAGCGCGATGGCCAGGGCCAGCGCGATGAGCGCCGGCGACCTGGTGTCGATCAGCCAGAAGAACGGCCACGCGTAGGCGGCCATGAACAGCGCACCTCCGATGAAAACCGGTCGGCGGCCTACGCGATCCGACAACGCACCCCATAGCGGCAGCGCGGCGATGTTCAACGCGGCCGCGAGCATCACCCCGGTCAGCCCGGCCTGGCGCGGCAGGTCGAGCTGCTGGGTGATGTAGGTGAGGATGAAAACGGTGAACACGTAGTAGTTCCCGCCTTCGGCGAAGCGGACGCCAATCGCGATCAGGATCTGCTTCGGGTGGGTGCGCAGCACCTCGACCAGCGGCCGGCGCGACGGTCCGCCGGATTCGGTGGCCGCCACGAAGGATTCGGACTCGGTGATCCGGAACCGGATGTACAGGCCGACCAGGGCCAGCACGATGCTCACCAGGAACGGGATCCGCCAGCCCCAGCTGATCAGCTGCGGTTCCGGCAGCAGCGAGACGAGGCTGAACACCCCGGTGCCCAGCAGCAGCCCGGCCGACACACCGGTCTGCGGCCAAGCGCCGTATCGGCCGCGCTTGCCGTCCGGCGCGTGTTCGACGGCCATCAGCACCGCCCCGCCCCACTCGCCGCCGACCGCGAAGCCCTGGACCAGCCGCAGCAGCACCAGCAGCGCGGGGGCCAAGATGCCGATCTGCTGGTAGGTGGGCAGCAGACCGATGAGCGTGGTGGCCGCGCCCATCAACGTCAGGGTCATCACCAGGGTCGCCTTGCGGCCGAGGCGGTCACCGTAGTGGCCGGCCACGAATCCGCCCAGCGGGCGGGCGATGAAGCCCGCCGCGAAGGTCCCGAACGCGGCCAGCGTGCCTGCGGCCGGGCTGATGTTGCTGAAGAACAGCTGGTTGAAGATCAGCGCGGCAGCGGTGCCGTAGATGGTGAAGTCGTACCACTCGATGACGCTGCCGATGGTGCTGGACGTCAACGTTCTCGAAGCCGACGGGACCCCAGCACGCGTCGTTGCGTTGGAGGACATGCGCGGTGCGCCTTTCGGTGTGGCTGGTCAGGAACGGGCGAATGCGTCGGGCGCCCAGGGCAGCTGCGCGCCGCCGTACTTGGCGGCCCGGACATCGCCGGATCGGGCGTGGCCCTCGAACAGCTCGACGCGGGCCGCGCGCCCGCACACCTCGCCGAGCTTCGCGCTGGAGGCCTGGTCGGTGACTTCCTGGTAGGTCACGGTCTTGAGGTACTTGCCGACCCAGAGCCCCCCGGTGTAGCGGGCGGCGCCGCGGGTGGGCAGCACGTGGTTGGTGCCGATGACCTTGTCCCCGTAGGACACGCAGGTCCCCTCGCCCAGGAACAGCGCACCGTAGTTGCGCATCTTCGCCAGCGCCTCGCGGGGCTGCGCCGTCAGGATCTGGACGTGCTCGCTGGCGTAGGTGTCGGCGAGTTCGTAAGCCTCGTCGAGGTTTTCGACGACGTGCACCTCGCCGTGATCGCGCCAGGCGGGCGCGGCGTTGTCGCGGGTGGGCATCTCCGGTAGCAGGCCGTCGATGTGCTCGATGACCGAGCGGCCCAGCGCTTCCGAGGTGGTGATCAGCACCGCCGGCGAGTCCGGGCCGTGCTCGGCCTGGCTCAGCAGGTCCACCGCCACCACGAAGGGGTCGGCGGTCTCGTCGGCCACGATCAGGACCTCGGTGGGGCCTGCGAACAGGTCGATGCCGATCTCCCCGAACAGCTGCCGCTTGGCCTCCGCGACGAAGGCGTTGCCGGGACCGGCCAGCATGTCCACCGGCGCGATGGTCTCGGTGCCCAGCGCCATGCTCACCACCGCCTGCACACCGCCGAGCAGGTAGATCTCGTCCGCCCCGGCCAGGTGCATGGCGGCCACGGTCGCGTCCGGCACTTCGCCGCGGATCGGCGGCGTGCAGGCCACCACGCGCGGTACCCCGGCGGTCTTGGCCGTCAGGATCGTCATGTGCGCCGAGGCCAGCAGCGGGTAACGACCGCCCGGCACGTACGCGCCGGCCGCGGCGACCGGGATGTGCTTCTGCCCCAGGTGGACGCCGGGCAGCGTTTCCACCTCGAACTCCTGCATCGACGCCAGCTGCCGCTCGGCGAAGGCCCGAACCTGCCGCTGGACGAACTCGATGTCTTCGATGACCTGCCGGGGAACCCGCGAAACGATCTCCTCGATCTGCGCGGACGACAGCCGGAACGACTCGGGCTGCCAGTTGTCGAACTTCGCCGAGTACTCGCGAACCGCCTGGTCACCGCGGGCGCGGATGTCGGCGACGATCGCCTCGACCTTCTCCTGCACGTCGGGCAACGAGGTCGTGGTCGCCGCCGAGCTGGTGGCCGGGGCCTTGAGCGCGAAAGCCATGGTGCCGTGATCCCTTCGCATGTTTACGTACACATCGCACTGTAGACCGGTAGCATGTTTACGTAAACCCGCAGTTCGAACTCACTCGATCCAGCCCTTGGAGGTGCTCGGTGGTCACCAGCCGGGACGTAGCGCAGTTGGCCGGCGTTTCGCAGATGACGGTGTCCCGGGTCCTGCAGGGCAGCGACAAGGTCGCGCCGGAAACCCGCGAACGCGTCCTGACCGCGATGAAGCAAGCCGGTTACCGGCCCCACGCCGCGGCGCGGACCATGCGCACCCGGCGCACCTCGACCGTCGGCGTCGTGGTCGCCGACATCACCAACCCCTTCTACCCGCAGTTGCTGGAAGCGGTCGGCCAAGCGCTGGATGCGGCCGGTCAGCGGATGGTGCTGTGGAACGCACCCGACCCCGGCGGGGAAAGCGCCCTGCGAGCGCTGGACGAAGGCACCGTCGACGGCCTGATCTTCACCACCGTCACCGAAGGGTCCGAGCAGCTCGCCGACGCGCTCCGGCGGGGAGAGCCGATCGTGCTGCTGCACCGCGGGCTGGATTCGCTGGACTGCGACCAGGTCACCACCGACAACATCGCCGGCGGCCGAGCGGTCGCCGACTACCTGGTCACCACAGGGCACACCCGGATCGGCTTCCTGCGGGGCCCCGAGCTGCCGAGCACGGCCCGCCACCGGGAGCGCGGATTCCGCGACCGCCTGGCGGAACTCGGTCGGCCGCTGGCCGAAGAACTCACGGCCCAGGGCGGATTCGCCCACGACGTCGCCAGGTCGGCGATGCGCGAACTGCTCGCCCAGGAAAGCCCGCCCACGGCGGTCTTCTGCGCCAACGACCTGACCGCTCTCGGCGCGGTCGACGGAGCCGTGTCCCTGAACCGGCGCGTCCCCGAAGACGTGTGGGTGATCGGGTACGACGACATCGCGCTGACGTCGTGGGACTCCTACGACATCACCACGGTCCGGCAACCGATCGCGGAGATGGCACGAACCGCCGTGTGCCTCCTGCTGGAGCGGGTCGACGACCGCTCGTTGCCCCCCAGGAAGAAGGAGTTCCCCAGCGAACTCGTCATCCGCGGCTCCACCGCGCACACCACGACGCGATGACCGGCGCGCCTCATGCCCGGCGGGCGGTTCGGAAGCGCTCGGCGCCCTCATCCAGGTCGACGATCGGCTCCGGGTAGTCCAACCGCCGTCGGATGTCGGGGTCGAGACGCCAGGGCTGGTGCACGGCGCCGCCGTCGATGCCGCGCAGCTCCGGTACGTAGCGGCGCACGTAGTCGCCGTTCGGGTCGTAGCGCTTCGCCTGCGCCAACGGGTTGAGGACGCGGTTGGGGCGGGTGTCGGTGCCGGTGCCCGCGACCCATTGCCAGTTCATCTGGTTGTTGGCGATGTCGCCATCGACCAGCAGATCGAGGAAGTGCCGGGCTCCCCAACGCCAATCGATGTACAGGGTCTTGGTGAGGAAGCTTCCGGCGATCAACCGGGCCCGGTTGTGCATCCAGCCTTCGCGGGCCAGCTGGCGCATGCCGGCGTCGATGATCGGGTAGCCCGTGCGGCCCTGCTTCCACGCCTCCAGCGCGCGCTCGTCGTGGCGCCACCGGTCGCCTCGAGACCGGTAGTCGTGTTGCGAGGCCGCTGGTCGAGCAGCCAGCACCTGGTGGTGGAAATCGCGCCAGGCGACCTGCCGCACGAATGCTTCGGCGCCGGGATCGCCGGTGCCGACCCGGTCGACAAGTTCCACAGGGGACAGACAGCCGAAGTGCAGGTAGGGCGACAACCGCGACGTGTTGTCCGCCGCCAGATCGTCGTGGTCGTCCGCGTAGTCGCGCACCGACCGGGTCCACTCGTCGAACAAGCGTCGCGCCGTGCCTTCCCCTCCGACGGGCCGGTCGGGCGAGGTCTCACCCGCGCACAGCTGCGCTGCCGAGGGAATCCGCCCTGCGCTCAAACGGGGCATCGCCAGGCGGCTGGGTGGTCCGAGCGGGCGGCGCTTCGGCGCCGTCGACCAGCGGCGGTAGTACGGGGTGAACACCGCGAAGTGGTCCTTGCCCTGGGGCGTCACCTCTCCCGCTGGTACCGCGGTGATCACGGCCTCGTGCACCACCAGGTCACGGCCCTCCGCCGACAGTGCGCGGTGCAGCGCCTGGAGGCGACGCTGGGCATAGCCGCTGACGTCGGCGGCCACATGCACCTCGTCGGCACCGACTTCCTCCGCGACCCGGCTGACCTCCGCCACCACCGAACCGCGGCGGACGACGAGCCGGCCTCCGAGCTCGCGAAGTCCCGCATCGAGGTCGGCCAGGCTCTCGGCGAGGAACGCCGCCCGGTTCGGGCACGGGTGGTCGCTGCCGATGATCGCTTCGTCGAGCACGAACAGCGGAACGACCCGAGCCGCCGCGGCGGCCGCGGACAGCACGGGATTGTCGTGCACCCGGAGGTCCCGAGTGAACAGGGCGATCGAAACCCCGGCGTTCCCCACCAGGTACCCCCGCACTCGACCTGACTCGCAGCGGTCGGCCCACCGCAGGCCGACGATGGCCGAGCCCAGGATAAATCTGTTCAAAACCTATGCAACTAGTGATCAATTGACTGAAGGGACTTGTTTCCGACTCCCGCCCACAGCCAACGGCCCAAACCGCGCTGACCACTTGGCGCGCCTCCCCAGGTCGACCGCCGAGAGAATGACCTCAGACCGCAGGAACTTGCCGCGATCCACTTTTGAATCGCGCACTCGTGCTCATCGACTTCGATCGTGATCGTGTCTGACGGCAACATGTTCCGGGTCTTCGACTCATCCGGCAGCCCCCTGGGGGCCGGACCGTCCGCCCACCCATCGAGCGTCTGCGGCCCGGCGCACTACTCAGGCCGAATGCGGACGTGTCATGAGTAGTTCACCCCGTACGCGGCACAGGTGTCGGGCGTCACAGTGGATAGCACGACCGAAACAGCCATCCGCCGACGAATCGGGGTGTGTGACCATGTCCCAGCTCATCCTGCAATCCCACACCGAGTCACTGACTTCCTGCCCCCTGGACGAACTTGATCGTCGGGTCAAGCTCGCCGAGCTCTGCATGAACCACGCGCTCGAACAGCAGTGCTGGGACCTCGTACAACGGCACCGCCGCGAAGCGCTCGTCGTCCAAGCGGAGATCAGCCGGCGCCTGAACGCCCTCGAGGACTTCCCCGGCCACATCGGAACGCGCCTCGCCGAGTGGACCGACGACACAGCCGACTCCTGGTGGGACCAGAACGACGCAGCCTGAGGCTGGGTCGACACCACGAACGAGAGTCTCGGCCGTTCCGGCCCAGCGGACATATTCCTCCACGTCCACCGCGTCGTTGTCATATTCCTTCCGACGCACTCACACGGAACGTTCGCGCCGGGGCACCTGCTGCGGGCCGGGAGTCGATTCACGCCCTCCGAAGCTGGTACTCCACCCTATTCCCAGCGGGCATCGAGATCGGCGCAGGAGATCGAGAGCGTGCCTCCTATGAACACGATCTCGTGACTGCACCCATGCTTCGCAGGCAGGATCTCGTCGAGAAGAACCGGCCCCAGATCGTCGACGCTCGCCCCTGGTGCAGCCAGATGAAGGTCCGACACCTGCGCATACCTGATCACGAGACCCGTGTCGTGCTTCCACTCGTTCGGGCCGAAGCGGACCTCAAAGCGCGTGTCGCCATCACCGGCCCAGGACGCACCGATCAGCTCGAGGTCCTTGATGCACCTAGGACCTCCGAAGCGGTAGTGATCGGGATCCGACGCGAAGGCGCGGGCCCCCTTCGGCAGGCCATCGACTAGCTTCGGCAGCTCCGCGACGTAGGCACTGGGATCGATCCAGAACCCTCCCTGCTCCGGATTCCACTCGACCTTGATGAGCTCCATTCAGCACCCTTTCGTACAGCGCGGCAACAGCCACTTGTCACCGAAGTGGATCACGGCTTCCTCGTCGTTCGCGGTGATCAGGCGAGCAGGTGGGCGGAGGCCAGGTGGAGGACTTCTGTTCGGGTTCGGGGGCCGTGGTCTGCCGCCAGCAGGTGCTTGGCTATTGCGAGGGAGAAGGCGATCAGGCTGCGGGCTTCGACGTCGCCTTCGTCGGTGCAGAACTTTCGGAACTGTTCGCGGGCGTAGTCCATGCGGCGGTTGTCGACTCGGCGGAGTCGTTCGGCGACCGCCGGGTCGTACCGGGCCCAGTCCCGGACCGCCAGGTCGATCGGGACCAGTTCGTCGGAGAAGGTGAGCATGCCCGCTCTGCGGACCTTGTCCCTCGCGTCTCCGCACTCGGTCTCCACCTGGTCGATCACCTCGTCGATGCTGCGCTGTTCCCAGGTGTTCAGCATCGCTTCGAGGAGCGCGCCGCGATCCTTGAAGTGCCAGTAGAAGCTGCCTCTGGTGGCGCCGAGCTCCTTCGCCAGCGGCTCGATCCGGACCGCGTCCGGTCCGCCGCCCGCGAGGGCCTTCAGACCAGCTTCGATCCACGTGCTCGGCGGGGTGCGAGTCGGTGGCGCCATTGACCTGCTCCTGTTCGGTCTCGCGTGCTCAGTCAATTGACTGCTCCCCCGCCTGAAGGCGGGGGATTCTTCGTCCCTCGTCTCCAGGCGTAGTGGGGATTCCTGGCTCAGGCAGCCTCCCGAGGCAGCGCCTCGGGAGGTCTTCCGCCCTCAACACCAGCCGGGTACAGCCCAGCCCGGACCAGCATCACACGCGCGGAGTTCTTGTCTCTCGGACAGACGTGTCCGCACGCGGTACAGGTATAGGTTCGTTCCGACAGCGGCAGCGCGTGCTTGGTTCTCGCCCCGCACTGTCCGCAGTCCATCGTCGTGTGCTTCGGATCGACAAGCACCACCAGCCGGCCGTGCTTGCGCCCCATCATGATCAGTTCGTTTTTCGTGGCCGAGATCGCAGCATCAGCCGCTTTCCTGGCCATCGTGGTCTTCGCGAGAAATTTCGGGCGGAAATCCTCCACCGCGATCGCATCGTGGTCAATCACCACGCGCATGGCCCATTTACGGGCCGTGTCCTGACGCTGGCGGGCGACCTTCGCGTGCGCTTTCGCGGCCTGGCGTTTGGCTTTGCGGTACCCCTTTGAAGCGGGTTTGCCCTTCGCCGGCCGACGCCGGGCCATCATCCGCTGGTAGCGGGCCAGCTTCACCGCCGCGCGCTTGCCGTGCTCGAGATGCGGAAGATCGTGGGCAACGGATGTGGTCGTAGCGGTCTCGGTCACACCCCAGTCGATGCCGATCACCTGACCGGTTTCGGGCAACGACTGCACCTCGGTCGCGACCACGAACGAGCAATACCAGTGCCCTTGGGCATCCTGGTACACACGCACCGACGACGGTGTGGAGGGAAGCTCGCGGGACCACACCACCGTGCACACGACGCCACCCGCCAGGTGCAGGCGGCCGTCCTTGATCCGGAACCCGCGCAGCGTGTAGTTCAAGCTAGGACGCGCCAGCGCCTTTTTCTTCAACTTCGGCATCCCCGCCCGCTGCCGCATCGGCAACCGGGCCTTGACGTCCTTCACGCCTTGGCACGGGACTTGGCGAAGTCACGGACGATCTGCTGCTGCGGAACCGAACCGCCGGCACTCAGCCAGTCGTGTTCCCTCCGCCATCCGGTCAGCAGTTTGTCCAGGTGCGCGGGACCGCATTCCTCGCCCGCACGGTGCGCCTGACGGGAGGTGACCACGCACTGGTTCCACACCCACCGGCACCGATCCCACTCGGCCAGCAGCACATGCCGGGAGGCCGGCGATAAGCGAAGCCGATAGGTGTACCGAGCGCGCCCGGCCTCCTCGGTCCTCACTGTTGCCGCCATGTGGATCACCGTAACATTTGGTTTATGGCTACCGACAGCGAGTTCCGTACAGGCAGACACGTAGTTTTCCTCATGCATGCCCACTTGGTTTTCGTCACGAAGTGCCGGCACCCCGTGTTCACCGACGCACACCTGACCCGCATAGAAGAAATCATGCGGGAGGTGTGCGGCGACTTCGAAACCGAGTTGGAAGAGTTCAACGGCGAAGCCAACCACGTGCACTACTGGTCAGCTTCCCACCCAAGGTCGCGGTGTCGAAACTGGTCAACTCCCTCAAGGGAGTATCCTCCCGGCTGTTGCACAAGGAGTACGAAGGCCTGCGGTTCGCTTACTGGAGAGGCGCCCGGTTGTGGTCGGGCTCGTACTTTGCCGGGTCGGTCGGCGGCGCACCGATTTCCATGGTGCACCAGTACATCGAACGGCACGCCCGTCCCGGCGTCTGAGTGTCGGCTCAAACGCAGAGTCGATTCCCTTCCTCCCTTCCCTAAAAAGCGGGGCACCCGCACTACGTTTCTCCGGTGAAGCATCGCCCCCGCGCCGGGGTTGACGCTGCCTTCCCGGCACCACTAGCGTCATCCATACAGTACTGAATGGATGGTGGAGACCGCGAAGGTCCACCACCGCTTCGACTTCCCGTGGAGGAGCAGCCATGGTTGAGCCCACGACGCAGACTTCGGCCGCAGTGCGCGAGATCGAGGTACCACCGGGAGCGCTCGCTCTCTGCACGCTGGCCCGGATCGACTACCAGAACGCCGTCATCGCCGAGTTCGACGGCGTGGCCGACCGGACCGCCGAGCAGTGGGCTCGCGCGACCCTCGAAGACCACCCGACGGCGATGCGGGAGGCCATGACGAACGGGTTCGGCGCGCTCGGCGTGCGGCTCGGCCCGATCCCGTCCGACGACCACGTGCTCGGCTGGCAGGTGCGGCAGCGCACCCCGGACCACGTGCTGCTCGGGGCGGGGTCCGCCATCGGACTGCTCCCCGAAATAGTCGTTCAGCGCGCGGATGGCGCCCTGGTGTTCGCCTACTTCAACCAGCAGGAGACGGACGAGGCGCGGACGCGCTGGGCCGCCGCCGAGCACACGCACGTGCCGGCGATGATTCGGCTCCTCCAGCACGCCGTGGACCGCTTCCACGCAGGCCGTTAGTCCTGGTGCGCGTAGTAGCAGCGGTGCTGGTCAGCACGGGCGAGTACGGCTCGGGCAACGCGCCCGGCCCGGTGAGCGTCAGGTGGCCGGCAGCAACACCGAGGAGTCCGGTTCGCGCCCGGTGCTGAAGCCGCCGACGATCGATCTGCTTTCCAGGTCCACGATGCTGACCTGATCGGCTTCTCCGAGCTGCGAGACGTAAGCCAACTCCACGCTCGGGTGGAACGACACCGCCGACGGCGTGCCCGGCAACTTCAGGGACCAGAGCCGCCGCAGGTCCGGGGTGAACGCGGTGAGGCTGTTGTCCGCGATATCTGTCACCAGCACGACACCGTCGGGGCGTGCGTACACGCGCAGCGGATCGCCTGGCACGGACACCGTCGTGCGCACGGTCATCCGCTGCGCGTCCAACGCCACCAACCTCTGACTGCGCCGGGCACCGACGTACAAAGTGCGTTCGTCGTGGCTGAGGCAGAGCCCCTCGGGGCGCTCGCCCGGCGTCATCACGACGGGTCGCGAGACCGGGTCGTACGGCCGGACCAGGCTGACCGTGTGCGAAAGCAGCCCCGTCACGTAGGCGCGTTCGCCGTCCTGGCTGATCGCGAACAGGTGCGTCTTGATGCCATCGGTCGGCACCGCCCGCGTCGGCTCCTGGTCGGTGGACGGATCGTCGAAGCCCAGCAACGTCGCCTTCGCCTCGCTCAGCGCGTACAGGCGGTCCCGCGCGTCCATGCCCACACCGTGAATCCGGTTGAACGGCCGGAGATCCACCGTTCGGATCAGCTTGCGCGCGGCCAGATCCAGCACGAAGACCGCGGCGCCGCCTTCCCCGGTGTCGGAGGACATCCGGACGCCGTAGTGACCGACGTAGCCCCATCGCCGTCCGGAGTCCGCCGCGAGTTCGTGCGGATACTGCGGCAGCGCGATCGAATCCTGCCGCCGCCCGGTGGAGGTTTCGTAGAAGCTCACGGCATGGCCGCTCTTCTCGACCACGGCGAACACATCGCCCCCGGGCGGCGCTGCTCGAATCGCGGAAGGAGCCACCGCGGCCACCGCCGCGGCGTTTCCGATTCCCTTGATCACCGCACGCCGGGTCACCATGCGCCGATCTTCACATCCGCGCGGAACTCCGGAACGGAAGCCGCCGAAAAATCACCGGGACGCCCGATGCGCGTGGGTGCGATCGGCCGAATCCGGCTTACGGATTCGGGAACTCCGGTCCGGTGTAGGTCGTTTTCACCTCCACCTCGCCGTCGACGATCTGCCGACCGAGCCGGTCCAGTTCGGCGCGCACGTGGTCGGGGACGTCGGGGGCGAGGGTGAGGCGGACGGCTTCGGGGGATTCCAGGCCGATCCGGACATTCTCGCCGCCGTGCAATCTGCCGTGGGCGAAGTCGCCGATGGCCCGGAAGACCGCTTCGCCCGAGTCGGCGACGGCGGAGCCGGCGAAAACCGCGGGGTCGTCGGCGGTGAAGTCGCGGACGTTGCCGAACTGGCGGCCCTTTCCGGTCGCCCTGATGGCCTCGGCGACACCGGGGCGTCCGGCGTTGAGCATGGTGAAGATGTAGTCCGCACCCGCGTCGAGTTCCGCGGTGGCGATGCGGCGGGCCAGGGGGATGTCGTCCTGGTCGCCGGAGAAGTTGGTCAGCACCCTTGCCGCGGGATTGGTGTGCGCGACGCCGTCGACGAAGGCCGCGCGGCCCTTCAGCCCTGGAACCGGGCGGATCCCCGACATGTGGCCGACCACGCCGGACTTCGTGAGCAGCCCGGCGGCAGCACCGGCGAGCCAGGCCGACTGCTCCTGCAGGACCTCGTAACTCGCCAGGTTGGGGCCGGTGACGTCGGACTGCGTGACCACGAACGTCGTCTGCGGGAACTCCGCGGCCACCACCTTCGCGGCGGCGTTGTTCTGCCCGCCCTGCGCCACGACCAGGTCGACCCCGCCGCGGGCCAGGTCCCGCATCGCCGCTTCCAGTTCGGGCTGCCGCGGCGCCACCCGGTCGACGACCGTGATCTGGGCGCCCAGCTGCTGCTCCGCCCGCTTCGCGCCGTTGTAGCCGGCTTCCATGAACCCGCCGTCGTGGGTCGGCCCGGCCAGCAGCAGCCCCACGCGAACCTCGGCGGGCCCTGATTCGGGAGCGTTGCGGTCAGAGACAGCAGGGGCGCCACACGCCCCCGCCGCGAAGATCCCCGCAGTAGCCACTGCACTCACGATCACCTTCGGAACAACCCGCATCTCATCCGCCTCTTCTAGATCACGAACGAGCAGGAAGGTATACCAACGAAAGCGATTCGAGAGGGCATGAACGAACCGTCCCAGCCTGCGAGATTGGCCTATCCGAAGTCGAAACCCGCGCGAAACAAATGCCGTTCCGCCATTGGTGGCCACATTCCCCGGAATGTTGGTATACCAAAATGTGCTAAGGTGGACCGATGCATGAAGCGGAGGGAACTCAGACCATCACGGCGGACGACCACGCGCATCTTCGGCGCTGCGTCGAACTCGCGCGCGAGGCGCTGGAGGCCGGGGACGAGCCGTTCGGTTCCGTGCTCGTCGACTCCCGGGGCGCGGTCCGCTTCGAGGACCGGAACCGGGTCAAGGACGGCGACGCCACCCGGCACCCGGAGTTCGAGATCGCGCGCTGGGCGGCCGAGCACCTCTCCCCCGCCGAGCGCCGCGAGAGCACCGTCTACACCTCCGGCGAGCACTGCCCGATGTGCAGCGCCGCCCACGCATGGGTCGGCCTCGGGCGCATCGTCTACGCGACGAGCACCGAGCAGCTGACCGCATGGCACCGCGAGTGGGGCATCGGGGCGGGCGAGGTCGCCGCGCTGCCGGTCAACGCGATCGCACCGAACGTCCCGGTGGCGGGGCCGGACCCGGAGCTGACCGACGAGGTCCGGCACCTGCACGCACGCCTGCACCGCATCAGCTGACAGCCGCCCCCAGGTAAGGGCGGACTAACCTGTGGGTTCGTGGCTCGGGTTCACCTGATCTCCGGCGCGGCCGGTTCCACCGCCTTGGACCGGACTTGCGCGGCGTACTACTCGTCGATCGCTCAGACCGACGAGAGCCGCGATGGCACCGTCCGGCATCGGCTTCGCCCTGAGGTCGGTGACGGCACGATCGAGGTGACGTCGTTGCGGAGCGGTTTCCACATCGTCCGCTACGACGTCGCGTTCACCGGCGGGCACCAGGTCGGGTACGCGTTCCCCGGCGACCACTTCGAGCTGGAGCACTGCGTCGACGGGCGCATGCGCGTCAGCGAAACCGACGCCGGCATCGGCGAGCTGCACGCCGGCTCGGTGGCGTTGAGCCCCCGGTGCGCCACCGGGGGCGCCGTCGCACACGGCGACGGCGAGCGATACCGGGCGGTGTCGATCACCGGGACCTGGAGCGGGCTGGAGTCCTACCTCGGCGGCGCGGACGCCCTACCGGCCACCGGGCCCGAAGAGGTCGCGCGCGAGAGGTATCTGGGCCGGTCCGCCGCTCTGCGCGCGGTGGCCGGACCGCTCGAGGAGATCTTCGTGCACCGGCGCTCGTCGCCGGGTCGCCTGTTGTTCCTGGAATCGCGGGTCGTGGCGGCGCTGGCCGCACTGATCGACGGGCTCGCGGTCACCCCGCCGCCCGCAGACTCCTGGGACTTCGTTCTGGACGACCACGAGGTGGCCGCGTTGCGCCGCGTTCCCGAGCTGCTCTGGCAGCGACGCGACGCGCCGCCGACGCTGGCCGATCTCGCCCGCGCGTCGTCGATGTCGGTCCGGCGTCTCACGACCGGATTCCGCGCGCTGTACGGGACATCGGTGATGGCGTACCACCGACGCCGCTGCCTCGACCGGGCCGCCGCTTTGCTCGTCGAGACCGACTGGCCCGTGGCCCGGATCGGGCACGAGGTCGGCTATTCCTCGCCCACCAACTTCGGCTACGCCTTCCGGCGCGACCGGGGCATCACCCCCGCGCGGTTCAGGCAGGCGCACTCCTGACGACCGAGGAAAGCACCGCGCTCCACATGCGCGGGCACCTCGCTCCACACCACGGCATCGCCCCGGCTCCAACGATGTGACGCGTAGCGGCCGCACCGGCCGTCACGTTTCCCCGTAGCAGACATCCTCCGTTGGAGACCGATGAACGCCAGCATCGAAGCCACTTCCCCGCGTGCAGGGGCGGGGCGGCTCATCATCGTCCTCGGTGGACTCTCGGCGGTATCGCCGTTCGCCACCGACATGTACGCGCCGGCCTTCCCCCAGATCGTCACCTCGTTCGCGACCTCGGGAGCGGCCGTCCAGCTCTCCCTGACGGCGTGCCTCGTCGGGCTCGCCGTCGGCCAGGTGGTGCTCGGCCCGGTCAGCGACGCGACCGGGCGGCGACGCCTGCTCCTGGCCGGTTCCGGCCTGTTCACCGCGTTGTCCCTGGTCTGCGCGTTCGCCCCGACCATCGTCGTGTTCGACGTCGCCCGGCTGCTGCAAGGGGTCGCAGGCAGTGCGGGGCTCGTCATCGGGCGGGCCGTCATCAGCGACCTGTTCACCGGCCCCGGCGCGGCCCGCAAGCTCTCGACGCTGAGCGTGATCGCGATGACCGCGCCGGTGCTGGCACCGCTCGCCGGTGGCCTCGTCCTCGGCGTCGGCTCGTGGCGCCTGGTGTTCGTGACGCTGGCCGCGACCGGCCTGGTGCTGATGACCGCCGTCTGGGCGTGGGTTCCCGAGTCGCTGCCCACCGAGCGGCGCCGGACCGGCGGACTGCGGCCCGCGCTCACCGCCATGGGCGGACTGCTCCGGCGGCGTGAGCTCGTCGGGCACCTCCTGGTCATGGGGTGCGGGCTGGCCGCCCTGTTCGCCTACATCACCGGCTCACCCTTCGTCTTCCAGCGCGTCTACGGCTTGTCCCCCACCGGTTACAGCCTCGTCTTCGCCACGAACGCCGTCGGCACCACAGTGGCCGGTGCGGTGTTCGGACGGCTGGCCGGGCGCGTGCGGCTCAACTCCCTGCTCGTCATCGGGGTGGTCGTCACGGTCGCCGCCTCGATCACGCTGGTCGCGCTGCTGGCCGTCGGCATCAGCACGTTCCCGGTCACCTGGGCCTGCCTGTTCGGCCTGGCCTCCGGGTTCGGCGTGGTGCTGCCCGCGTCGACGACCATCATCCTCGCGGTCGGCGGCGACGCCCCCGGAGCCGCTTCTGGCCTGCTCGGCGGCGCCCAGTTCGTGCTCGCCGCCGCGGCCGCGCCCCTGCCCGGCGTCCTGGGCAGCACTACCGCCATGTCGATGGCCGTCGTGGTGCTGGGCTTCGTCCTCGTCTCCGCGTCGGCGCTGATCACGCTCGCCCGGCCGTGGCAGGGCCATGGCGAACCACCCGAATTGTCCACTCTGGATCAAGCTTCGCCCGGCCCATCCCGATGACTCCCGGCACCTGAGATCGGCGGCGATTTCGCGCGAAATCGCCGCGCTGCGTCCCGCACGGCCACGCCCCGAACGCGCCATCCGAAACAGCGCCGGACGCTGTTCAGGGCACCTGTCGCCGACTCGAACGAGTATTGTCTGTTCGTGACGTTCGTATAGGATGCGACATGAACCGGCGTCGGCTCCGCCCGCTCGGGCGGGGCGTGAGGAGAACCGATGGTCGATGCGACGAACACCCGTCCCATCGAGGACGAGGTGGTCAGGGATTTCCGCACCGCCATGTCCTACGGCCAGTACCTGAACCTCGACCAGCTGCTCGGTGCCCAGCAGCCCGTCAGCGAACCCGAGCACCACGACGAGCTGCTGTTCATCATCCAGCACCAGGCGGCGGAGCTGTGGCTCAAGCTCGTGCTGCACGAGCTGCGGACGGCGTGCGAGCACCTGGCGGGCGACCGGTTGCAGCCCGCTCTCAAGGGACTAGCCAGGGTCAAGCACATCCAGCACACCCTCACCGAGCAGTGGTCGGTGCTGGCGACCCTGACCCCGACGGAGTTCGCGCAGTTCCGCGGATTCCTCGGCAGGTCATCGGGATTCCAGTCCTACCAGTACCGCGCCGTGGAGTTCATCCTCGGCAACAAGAACGCCGAGATGCTGGAGGTGTTCCGCCACGACGAGCGCGCCCACGCCCTGCTGTCCGGGCTGCTCGGGCGCCCCAGCATCTACGACGAGTTCCTCCGGCACCTCTCCCGCTGCGGGTACCCGATCCCCGCGCCGCTGCTGGAGCGCGACATCAGCCGCGCGCACACCTACGCGCCCGAGCTCGTGCCCGTCTTCCGGCAGATCTACGAGTCGGCCGAGGAGAACTGGGAAGCCTACGAGGCCTGCGAGGAACTCGTGGACCTGGAGGAGAACTTCCAGTTCTGGCGCTTCCGGCACCTCAAGACCGTGGAGCGCACGATCGGGTTCAAGCGGGGCACCGGCGGGTCCAGCGGGGTGCCCTTCCTCCGCGACGCCCTGGACCTGACCTTCTTCCCCGAGCTGTACGCGGTGCGCACCGAGATCACCCGGTAACCCACGGTGCCCAGCGGCGAAGAGGACTGGGTGATCGCCGATTCCGCCTGGTGGGGCCATCGCGATCCGGAGTTGCCGCAGGTCCGAGCCGTCGGAGCCTTCCTGACCGCGCCGGGCGGGTATCCCAGCGACCGGTCCTGGGCACCGCCCGGTAGTTTCCGGGAGGTGCGTTCGGTGTTCGACGCCCAAGCCGCCGTGGGTGAGCAGCACCGGTCCGGCGCTCGGGCCATCAAGGTCGTCCTGCATCCCGGTGCGGGGCCCACCCGACAACGTGCTGGCCGCGATGACCGATCTCGACAGTCCCGCGCCGCCCCGCTGGGTGCCGAGCGGTCTCGATCGCCGGCCGCCCCGGTTCGCCGGTTCCCTGTGCACGGCCCGGGTTCTCGACCTGTCGCCCACGACCTGACTCGACCACCAGCAGAGGAAGAACGCCATGCCCGACCGCACCGACCTCCTCGAGAAGGCGCATGCGCTGGACGAAGCCGACCCGCTGCGCGGCTTCCGGGAGCGGTTCCTGACCCCCGATGGCGCGGACGTCGTCGCCTACCTCGACGGCAACTCCCTGGGGCGCCCCGCCCGCGCGCTCCCCGAACGCATGGACCGGTTCATCCACCAGCAGTGGGGACAGCGCCTGATCCGGGGCTGGACCGACGAATGGCTCGACTGGCCGGTCGCGGTCGGCGACCGCCTCGGCAAGGCCGCGCTCGGCGCCGAGCCCGGACAGGTCGTCGTGGCCGACTCCACCACCGTCATGCTCTACAAGCTCGCCCGCGCCGCGGTCGCCGCCCGGCCCGGCCGCCGCGAAATCGTCCTAGACACCGACAACTTCCCCACCGACCGCTACGTCCTGGAAGGCATCGCCGCCGAACGCGACCTGGTCCTCAAGTGGATCGAGACCGACCCGGCGGCGGGCATCACCGACGAACAGGTCGCCGCGGCGGTGGGCCCGGACACCGCGCTGGTCGTGTTCAGCCACGTCGCATACCGCTCCGGCTACCTGGCCGACGCCGAAGCGATCACCCGCACCGCGCACCGGGCGGGCGCGCTGGTGCTGTGGGACCTCTGCCATTCGGCTGGCTCGGTACCCGTTGAGCTCGACGCGTGGGACGCCGACTTCGCCGTCGGCTGCACCTACAAGTACCTCAACGGTGGGCCCGGGTCTCCCGCCTTCGGCTATGTCAACAACCGTCACCACGGATCTACGCAGCAGCCGATCTGGGGCTGGATGGGACATCGCGAACCCTTCGAGATGGGCCCGGGTTACCGCCCCGCCGACGGCATCCGCGGGATGCTCAGCGGCACGCCCCCGATCCTGGCGATGCTCCCCCTGCTCGCCAGCCTGGACATGCTCGAAGAAGCGGGGATCGAGGCGGTCCGCACGAAGTCGTCGCTGCTGACCCAGTACGCCCTCGAACTGGCGGAGGCATGGCTGTTCGACCGGGGCGTCCAGCTCGCGTCACCGCGCGAACCCGAGCGCCGCGGCAGCCACATCACCGTGCGACGGGCCGACTTCCGGGAGATCACCGAGCAGCTCTGGGACCGCGGTGTCATCCCGGACTTCCGCGCGCCCGACGGGATCCGCATCGGACTCGCCCCGCTGAGCACCGGTTTCGTCGAAGTCCACAATGGCCTCTCCGCACTGCACCAGATCCTCGACGAACGCCTCGGCGCCTAGTTCCTGCCCTTGCACCCGGATCCGCAATTTCCATTGAAATCGAAGGTTCGATTTCAATGGAAATTGCGGAGGACGGAGTCCAGGTGGCGGCCGCGCAGAACTAGTCCGGAGACGGGCGGTCAGGCCCGGGCGCGCTCGCGGAGGACGAAGCGCTGGAGCTTGCCGTTGCTGGTGCGGGGCAGAGCTTCCAGGAACTCGATCGCCCTCGGGTACTTGTACGGCGCGATGCGCTGCTTGACGAAGTCCTGCAGCTCGGCGGCCTTGTCCGCGTCGCCCACCAGTCCGTCGCGCAGCACCACGTAGGCCTTGACGATCGAGCCGCGCTGCTCGTCCGGCGACGCCACCACCCCGGCTTCGACCACGTCGGGGTGCCCCAGCAGCGCCTCCTCCACTTCTGGGCCCGCGATGTTGTAGCCCGCGGAGATGATCATGTCGTCGTTGCGCGCCTGGTACCAGAAGTACCCGTCGCCGTCGCGGACGTAGGTGTCGCCGGTGATGTTCCAGCCGTGCTGGACGTACTGCTGCTGCCGGGCGTCGTTGAGGTAGCGGCAGCCGGTCGGCCCGCGCACCGCGAGGCGCCCCACCGAACCATCGGGCACGGGTTCGCCGTCGTCGTCGAGGACCGCCGCCTCGAACCCGGGCACCGCCTTGCCGGTGGCGCCCGGCCGGATGTCGTCGTCGGCGGCCGAGATGAAGATGTGCAGCAGCTCGGTTCCGCCGATGCCGTTGATGATCTTGATGCCGGTCCGGGCGTGGAACGCCTCCCACACCTCCTTGGGCAGGTGTTCCCCGGCCGACACGCAGCGCCGCAGCGTCGCCAGGTCCGCGCCCCGGTCCGCCGACAGCAGCGCTTTGTAGGCAGTCGGCGCGGTGAACAGCACCGTGACGCCGTGCTCGGCGATCGCCTCGCCCAGGTCGTCCGGGCCGGCCTTCTCCAGCAGCAGCGACGACGCCCCGACGCGCATCGGGAACACGACCAGGCCGCCCAGCCCGAAGGTGAAGCCCAGCGGCGGGGTTCCGGTGAACACGTCGTCGGCGTCGGGCTTGAGCACGTGCCTGGCGAAGGTGTCCGCATTGGCCAGCACGTCGCGGTGGAAGTGCATGGTGGCCTTGGGTTTTCCGGTCGTGCCGGAGGTGGGCGCGAGCAGCGCGACGTCGTCGGCGGCCGTCTGCACCGCGGTGAACTCGCCAGTCTTCGTCGCGCAGCGGCGGTCCAGGCTTCCGTCCGCGTCGACGCCGTACGTCGCGATCACGACCCCGGGGGTCGCGTCGCGGAGCTCGGCGGCGAAGCGGTGATCGCAGAGCGCCAGGGCAGGGCGGGTGAGTTCGATCAGCTGGCCGATCTCGCCGGAGCGCAGCAGCGGCATCGTGGTCACCGCGACGCAACCGGCTTTGAGGACGCCGAACCAGCTCGCCACCAGCCATGGGTTGTTCGGGCCGCGCAGCAGCACCCGATTGCCCGGCTGCAGGCCGAAATCCTCTGCGAGCACCTGCGCCACCTGGCCGGCGCGCCGCTGGAGTTCCCCGTAGGTCCAGCGCTCGGTCGGCGTGACCAGGCACGGTCGGTCCGGCCCCCACCGCGCCACCGCGTCGTCCAGCAGCACTTCGGCGCAGTTGAGGCGCTCCGGGTACGCCAGCTCGGGCAGCTCGAACCGGAACTGCGGCCACTGCTCGCGCGGCGGCAGGTTGTCCCGGCAGAACGTGTCGACGTGCCCGGACACCGATAACTGCGACGAGGGCTGCATCGGCAGCGCTCCCTCCAACGACGACAGGGGCCACGCGATTCGCCCCAAGTATTCACTTGATGTGACGACAGTCAATATCTCGCCATACTCCTCGTCAAACATGTCGCATTGATGACGGCAGTCAAATTTCAGTGATACGCTCCCGACATCCGGCACGCCCAGGGAGGACGCCCCCATGAGCCCGTTCCGCGGATCGGCCCCCATCACCGCCGAGTGGGAGCACTTCGGCTTCGAGCACGCCGACGGCGTCTCCACCGTCACCTTCGACCGGCCGGACAAGCTCAACGCGCTCACCTTCGAGGCGTACGCGGACCTGCGCGACCTGCTGACCGAGCTCCCGCAGCGCGGCGACACGCGGGCGCTCGTGCTGCGCGGCGAAGGGCGGGCGTTCTGCTCCGGAGGCGACGTCAACGAGATCATCGGCGAAACGCTGAAGATGGACGCCGACCGGCTGCTGGAGTTCACCAAGATGACCGGCGCGGTGATCAAGGCGATGCGGGAGTGCCCGATCCCGATCATCGTGGCGCTGCACGGCATGGCGGCCGGCGCGGGCTCCGTGATCGCCCTGGCGGCGGACTTCCGCATCGCGTCCCGCTCGGCGAAGTTCGCGTTCCTGTTCACCAAGGTCGGCCTCTCCGGCGCCGACATGGGCTCGGCCTACCTGCTGCCCCGCCTGGTCGGCCTCGGCCGCGCCACCCAGCTGCTGATGCTCGGCGACACCATCGACGCGGAGAAGGCCGAACGCTACGGCCTGGTGAGCGAACTCGTCGAGGACGACGAGCTGGACGAAGCGGTGGCCGCGCTGGCCCGACGCCTGGCCACCGGCCCGTTCCAGGGCTACGCCCAGACCAAAGAACTGCTCACCCGGGAACTCGACATGAGCCTCTCCGGAGCCCTGGAACTAGAAGCCGTAACCCAGGCCCTGCTGATGAAAACGGCGGACTACGCGGAGTTCCACGCCGCGTTCAACGCCAAGCGCCCCCCGGAGTGGCAGGGTCGCTGACGAGTCACGCCCCGGCCATGCGTGAAGGGCTATCACTCGCTGACACGAGCTATCACAGCAGCACGCAAGGTCCGGGCACTGCGTCAATGCTGGCGACGATCGATGAATGCCATAGCACGTTCAAATCAAGCAATGCCCTGAAAACTTCCGGGCTATGGCCACGAGGTTCGACAAGCGCGCCTATGTCTGCCACGGCACTGTCGATCCGTCTCCGGCTCAAGCCATGATCAGCCGGCTTCCAGGGCATCGGCCCGCCTCTCCAGGTCTGCCGCGACGTCGTCCCAGTCCGGCCCGTGAAGCCACAGGTTCTCGGCAGCCTCGCGCATCAGCGCCGGCTGGTCCGGCCGCTGCAACAACACCAGCCGATAGGCCAGATTCCGGACCCAGACCGGCAACTGGCCGTCAACCCCGTGTGGACTGAGCCCACGCAGCATGGCGAGGATCTCGTCCGCGTCCGCGAAGGTCAGCTCCTCGACGAAGTAGTGCTCCCGGTGTTCCTGGTCGCACTCCGGCGTGGGTCGGTACTCGTCTCCGTAGAGACACCGGGCGTGCTCCGTCAGGGTGCTGTGCATGTCCTGAAGCCTACGACGCCATGATCCGCCGGACAGGGCCTAAAACCGCGGTTGAAGACGGCCGACTACGCGGAGTTCCACGCCGCCTTCAACGCCGAGCGCCCCCGGTGTGGCAAGGCGGCTGACGGCCCCAGTCACGATCCGGAGCGCTAGTCGGCAGGCTCATCGCCGGCACCCGGCCACAGCAGTGCCTGGGCCACGATCACGCGTTCGCCGTTGAAGGTCACGGCAGGGCCTTCGTGCAAGCGGTAGCCGAGCGCGAGCGCCTCGCTGACCCGGCGGCAGAACGTCGCGTCATCGGGGCCGGTCAGGACTCGGTAGACCGGCAATCCATCCGGGGGTGCGCTCATGCGGTCATCATCTCAGCCGGGATCAGCGGTAGAGGTCGCGGGCGATGATGGTGCGTTGGACTTCCGAGGCTCCTTCGTAGATCCGGGGCGCTCGGACCTCTCGGTAGAGGTATTCGAGCAAATGTCCTTTGTGGAGCGCTCGCGCTCCGTGGATCTGGACCGCCGCGTCCACCACGTACTGGGCCGTCTCCGTCGCGAAGAGCTTCGCCATCGCCGAGCGTCCGGCCAGGTTCTGCTCGCCCGCGTCGTAGGCCGCTGCCGCCGAGTAGACCAGCAGGCGGGCCGCCTCGGTCCGGGTGGCCATCTCCGCCAGCGGGTGCGACACCGCCTGGAGGTCCTTGAGCGTTCCGCCGAAGGCACGGCGCGCTCCGGCGTGCTCGACCGCCGCGTCCAGGGCCGCTTGCGCCATGCCCACCGCGAAGGCGCCGACACTGGGGCGGAACAGGTCCAGCGTGCGCATCGCCACCCGGAAGCCCCGGTCCTGCTCCCCCAGCAGCTCCGCGCGGTGCACCCGGACCCCGTCGAAGGTCAGCCGGCCGAGCGGGTGCGGGCTGATCATGTCCAGATGCTCGCCGGACAGCCCCGGGCGGTCGGCGGGCACCACGAAGGCGCTCACACCCCTGGCCCCGGCACCGGCCGTCGTCCGGGCGAACACCGCGTAGAAGTCGGCTTCCGGCGCGTTGGAGATCCAGATCTTCTCCCCGGTCAGCCGCCAACCGTCGCCGTCCGGCTCGGCGGCCAGTTCCAGCGCGGCGGCGTCGGACCCGGCGTCCGGCTCGGTGAGCGCGAACGCCGCGACCGCGTCCCCGGCCGCGACCGCCGGGATCCAGCGCCGCACCTGCTCGTCCTGGCCGGACTGCAGCACCGGGTAGCTGCCCAGCCCTTGCAGCGCCAGCGCGGTCTCGGCCTCGGTGCACACACGTCCCAGCGACTCGCGCAGCAGGCAGAGGTCCAGCGAGGCCGCCTCCCGCGATCCCGCGCCGCCGGGGAAGAGCTTCGTCAGCAGGCCCTGCTCCCCCATCGCCTTGATCAGGTCCCGGTTGACCGAGCCGGGCGTGCCGGACTCGGCCACGGGCCGCAGCTGTTCCGCCGCGACCCGGCCCACCTGTTCGACGAACTCTCGCTGCTGCGCGGTGAGTGCGAAGGTACTCATTCCGTCCCTTCCTCGGCGGGGTTCCAGCGGGCATGAGCGGTGCCCCGGCCGCCGCTGCGGATCAGCTCCAGGCGGGGTTTCGGTCCGTCGGTGCGCCCGGTCTGCGGCTTGCGCCGACCGGCCCGGAACTGCTTCGGCCACGCCGCACCGGGGCCGTCGTAGTCCTGCTCGATCGCCGCATGCAGAGTCCATTGTGGATCGTAGAGGTGGGTCCGGCCGACCGCGCACAGATCGGCCCGGCCCGCCAGGAGCAGCGAGTTGACGTCGTCGTAGGAGGAGATCGCGCCGACCGCGATCACCGCGATGTCGTGCTCGCGCGCGACCTCGTTGCGGATCCGGTCGGCGAACGGCGTCTGGTAGCTCCGGCCGAACGCCGGGCGCTCGGCCTTGACCACCTGTCCGGTGGAGACGTCGATGCCCGCCGCGCCGTGCTCCGCGAACGCGCGCGCGACCCGCACCGCCTCGTCGGCGTCCACCCCGCCCTCGTGCCAATCGGTTGCCGAGATCCGCACCGTCATCGGCCGGTCGGCCGGCCACACCTCGCGGACCGCGTCGAAGACCTCCAGCGGGAACCGCAGCCTGCCCGCCAGGGATCCGCCGTACTCGTCGGTGCGCTGGTTGGCCAGCGGGGAGATGAAGGACGACAGCAGGTAGCCGTGGGCGCAGTGCAGTTCGAGCACGTCGAACCCGGCCCGTGCGGCGGCTTGCGCGGCGGCGACGAACTGCTGCTTGATGTCGGCGAGCTCGGCCGCGGTGAGCTCCCGCGGCGTCTGGTTCGCCGCCGAGTACGGCAGCGGCGAGGGGCCGACGACCTCCCAGTTCCCCTCGTCCAGCGGGTCGTCGATGCCGTCCCACATCAGCTTCGTCGATCCCTTGCGGCCCGAGTGCCCCAGCTGGACGCCGATCTTCGCGGCGGTGTTCCCGTGCACGAAATCCACCACCCTCCGCCAGGCCGCCTCCTGCTCCGGGGTGCACAGGCAGGCGCAGCCCGGCGTGATCCGCCCCTGCTCGGACACGCACACCATCTCGGTCATCACCAGCCCGGCCCCGCCGAGGGCCTTGCTGCCGAGGTGCACGAGGTGGAAGTCGTCCGGCACCCCGTCGACCGCGCTGTACATGTCCATCGGCGAGACGACCACCCGGTTGGGCAGCTCCAGCGGGCCGAGCCGCACCGGCTGGAACATCGGCGGCCGGACCTCGCCCGCGCCGGCGAACCAGGCGTCGATCCCGGCGACGAACTCCGGGTCGCGCAGCCGCAGGTTGTCGTAGGTGACGCGGCGGCTGCGGGTGAGCAGGTTGAAGGCGAACTGCTCGGGATCCTGGTGCACGTACTGGCCGATGTTCTCGAACCACTCCAGGCTGGCCTGCGCCGCACGCTGCGTGGAGGTCACCACCGCACGTCGCTCCGCCTCGTACGCCTCCAGCGCCGCGTCGATCGAGGGCTGCTCGTGCAGGCAGGCCACCAGCGCCAGCGCGTCCTCCATGGCCAGCTTCGTGCCGGAGCCGATGGAGAAGTGCGCGGTGTGCGCAGCATCGCCGAGCAGCACGACGTTGCCGCGCCGCCACGAGTCGCAGCGCACGGTCCGGAAGTTCAGCCACTTCGAGTTGTTGGCGAAGACCTCGTGACCGGCCAGGGCGTCGGCGAACAGCTCCTGGATCAGCTCGATGGACTTCTCGTCGCTGTCGCCGGGCCTGGTCGACGCCGAGGCGGCGAAGTCGGCGAATCCGGCGCGCTGCCAGACGTCCTCGTGCATCTCGACGATGAAGGTGCTGGCGTCGCGGCTGTAGGGGTAGCCGTGCAGCTGCATGATGCCGTGGGGCGTGTCCTGGACGACGAACTTGAACGCGTCGAAGACCAGGTCGGTGCCCAGCCAGATGTACTTGCAGCGCCCGGTTTCCACGCTGGGCCGGAAGGTCTCCGGGAACCGGGCGCGCACCGCCGAGTTCGCGCCGTCGGCCGCGACCACCAGGTCGTAGTCGGCGGACAGCCGCTCGACGTCCGGCGCCCCGGCCTGGAAGTGCAGCGCCACGCCCAGTTCGCGGCACCGCTCCTGAAGGATGCGCAGCAGCCGCTTGCGGCTCATCGCGGCGAAGCCGTGGCCGCCGGAGGTGGACGAGGCGCCCCGGTGGTGCACGTCGATGTCGTCCCACCTGGCGAATTCCCGTTGCATGGCGTGGAAGATCCCGGTGTCGGCGTGCTCGATGCCGCCGAGTGTCTCGTCGGAGAACACCACGCCGAATCCGAAGGTGTCGTCCGGCGCGTTGCGCTCCCACACGGCGATCTCGTGCTCCGGGCCGAGCTGCCGCAGCAGCGCGGAGAAGTACAAGCCGCCTGGACCGCCACCGATGACCGCGATGCGCACCGCGGGCTCCTTCCGTCGGTTCCGCTCCCGGCAGCGTATGCCGCATTGCGCACGACCGTCAATTTTACGTAATATCGCCTCCGTGACGACGAGAAACTGCCTGGTCACCGGCGCCGGTAGGGGCATCGGTCGCGCCATCGCCCAGCGACTTTCCGAATCCGGCAACCGCGTCGCGCTCACCGCGCGAAGCGCCGGGGAGCTCGCCGAGGCCGCCGCGCGGCTGCCCGGACCGGCGCTCGACCTGCCCGCCGACCTCGCCGACGCGCTGGCCCCGGACCGCGTTTTCGACGCGGTCGAACGCGAATGGGGACCGGTCGAGGTCCTGGTGCTCAACGCGGGCACCGCGACCTCGGCACCGCTGACCGCGACGACCGACGACGACTGGGAACGCGCGCTGCAGATCAACCTGACCGCGCCGTTCCGCTTCCTGCGCCGGGCGGTTCCGGCGATGGTCGAACGCGGCTTCGGCCGGATCGTGGTGATCGCGTCGATGGCCGCCAAGCGCGGCGACCCCTACGTCAGCGCCTACACCGCCAGCAAGCACGGCGTGCTCGGGCTGGTGCGCTCGGCCGCCGCGGAGCTGGCCAGGACGGGTGTCACGGTCAACGCCGTGTGCCCCGGCTTCGTCGACACGCCGATGACCGAACGCACCATCGACAACATCACCGCCAAGACCGGGCGGAGCGCGCAACAGGCCCGCAGCGCGCTGGAGGGCCGGCAGCCCATCGGCCGGCTGATCAGCCCGGACGAGGTCGCCGACGTCGTGGAGCTGTGCGTGCGCAACGCCGCGATCAACGGACAAGCGATCACTGTGGACGGAGGAGCGGTGCAATCATGACCATCGAACGGATCAACCCCGCGGAACTGGCCCGCCCGGCGGGTTTCTCGCACGCCGTGGTGGCCTCGGACTGCCGCCTGGTGTTCCTGGCCGGGCAGACCGCGCTCGACGCCGACGGCAAGATCGTCGGGGACGGCGTCGTCGCGCAGTTCCGGCAGGCGCTGGGCAACCTGCTCACCGCGCTGCGCGCCGCCGGGGGCCGCCCCGAGCAGGTGACCGAGCTGACCGTCTACATCGTGGACGTGGACGACTACCGCGCGCACGCCCGGGAAATCGGCGCGGTGTGGCGCGAACTCGCCGGACGGGACTACCCGGCGATGGCCGGGATCGGCGTCCAGCGCCTCTGGGACACCGAGGCGCTGGTCGAGATCAAGGGCACCGCCGCGATCCCCGTCTAAGCGCAATGCCGGTCGTTTAGGTTGTCGCGTGGCCGGTATCCTGCGTACTTGTGGATCTTGAGGCAGGTGCGGGCGCGGGTGTCAGCGTGGCCGATCGGGCCGCCGTCGGCGTGCTGACCCGAACGTTCCCTGTGGAATTGGTCGATCGAGTTATTGATCAGTACTGGCGTAGGGAACAGCGGACCCGCGCACTGCCCGCCCGGCTGATGTTCTACTTCACGCTGGTCTTGTGCCTGTTTCCGCACGAGT
>NZ_SMKW01000002.1 GCF_004348985.1 Saccharopolyspora elongata
CGACTACAAGGAGATGCAGGAAATTGCGTAGCCATTTGGGCCTGCTTGAGCCGGGTGCGGTGAAAGTCGCACGCCCGGTTCTGAGGGGGGACTCTGCGCCGAGAGGTCAGGGTCCTACCCGACACACCTCGCCGTTCGGCGACGACTTCCGGCTCGTGGAGGTCTTCCGCAGGCTGGGGGTGCAGGTCGCGCAGCTGACCTACAACATCCAGAACCTGGTCGGCGGCGCCTGCTACGACCCGCACGACTCGGGCCTGACGAGGTTCGGTCGGCACGTCGTGGCCGAGATGAACCGGGTCGGCATGATGGTCGACCTGTCTCACGTCGGCGACCGGACCTGCCTGGACGCCATCGACGCGTCCGCGGTGCCGGTGTCGATCACGCACTCGAACCCGGGGTGGTTCTTCGACAACCCCAGGAACAAGCCGGCCGAGGTGATCCGGGCGCTCGCCGACCGGGGCGGCGTGATCGGCTGCTGCCTGTACCCGAACGTGATCGGCGGCGAGCGCACCACCCGCGATCAGTTCTGCGCCATGGTCGCGCGGCTGGTGGACGAGATCGGCCCGGAGCACGTCGCCGTCGGCAGCGACTGCACGCAGAACTGGTCCGAGGAGTTCGTGGCGTGGCTGCGCAACGGGCGCTGGCAGCCGCCGGAAGCCAATCCGGTCGTGCCGAAATGGCCCGAGTGGCCGGAGTGGTTCTCGGGGCCCGCCGACTTCCCGGTGCTCGCCGAGGGCCTGTTCGACGCGGGGCTGGACGAGAAGGCGGTCCGGGGCGTGCTCGGCGAGAACTGGATGCGGCTGTTCGCCGACGTCCTCGTCCCGGAGTCGGACCGATGATCCGGGTGAGCACGCGCGAAGTGCGGGAAGTGGCCCTCCGCGCCATGCGCGCTGCGGGCACGTCCGCAGGGGAGGCCGCCGCCGTGGCGGACCTCGTGCTGCGGGCCGAGGTCCAGGGGTGGGGCGGTCTCGCGGCCCTGCGGCAGGAGATCGACGGCGGGGCGGGCTCGGCGGCCGCGACCGCAGCCGTCCAGGACGGCGTGCTGGTCGTCGATGCCGATCCGCGCCGCGGGCCGTTGCGGCTCGGTGTCTCGGCATTCGACCTGGTAGCGGCGCGAGTGCACCGGGAGCAGCGAGCCGGCGTGTTCGTCCGGGGGCTTGGCTTCCAGCAGGCATTCGTCTGCCTCGCACTGGAACTCGTCGAGCGGGTCGGCGCAACGGCGGTGCTCGCCGAATTCGACGGCGGCGGAGCGGCGACCGCCGTTGTTGTCTGCACCGCCGACGGTTGCGCCCGAGCAGCCGACCCCGCGGAGCTCGATCACCACCTCCCGGCCGGGGCGGTCATGTCCGGCGGCCTCTACGTCTCGAGCGTGCGCGGCGGCGAACGGGCGGGACTCCGGTGGCCGGTCATCTCCACGACGGACCAGCGCGAGCGCAACCGCGTGGACGCGATCAACAACGGACGCCGCGTCGAGGCGGGCGACTGGGCGGCGGCGCACCGCGCTTCCCAGGGCTTCCTCATCGCGGAACCGGCGAAGTGAGGACGAGAATGACAACGCTGCACCCCCATCCCGACGGAGCCGAGCGCCCCTACGCCGCCGCGGCGGTCCACCAGGGCGTGATCTACGCGTGCGGTCAACTTCCCCGGGCGGAGGACGGGAGCACGCCCGAGGACATGGCCGACAAGGTCGAGCTCGCGCTCGACAACCTCCAACGCGTCCTCGAACCGGCCGGCGGCGGGCTCCATTCCTTGCTGAAGATGACGGTGTTCCTGGCCGACCTCGACGAGTTCGACGCGTACAACGACGCCTACCTGAAGCGCTTCGCCGGACTCCGGCTCCCGCCCCGCACGACCGTCGAGGTGGCGCGCTTCCGTGGCCGCACGAGGATCGAGATCGACGCGATCGCCGCGGTCGCCGACCGCTGAGGATTCCCCTTTTCCGAGAACGACCCGCATTCGGCGGCCGGTGCGGCATGCCCGGATGCGGCGCAACCCGACCACTTCCAACGAACGGAGAGCCGATGTCTGCTCATGCCACCACCAGAGGGGTGTCGCTGGACGACGCGAAGCTGAGCGGCTTCCACAAGCGGCTGGCCCTGTTCTCCTCGGGCGGGCCCTTCCTCGACGGGTACATCCTCAGCATCATCGGCATCGCGATGGTCCAGATCGAGCCGCAGTGGCAGATGAGTCCACTGTGGTCGGGGTTGATCGGCTCGTCCGCGCTGATCGGGATCTTCCTCGGCGGCATGGTCTTCGGGCCGATCACCGACCGGATCGGCCGCAAGCTGATGTACACGCTGGACCTGGCGGTGATCATCGTCTGTTCGGTGCTGCAGTTCTTCGTGACCAACGACGTCGAGCTGTTCGTGCTCCGCCTGCTCATCGGCATCGCCGTCGGCGCCGACTACCCGATCGCGACGACGCTCGTGGCCGAGTTCGTGCCCCGGGACTGGCGCGGCAAGCTGCTCGGCGGGCTCAACGCCATGTGGTTCGTCGGGGCGACGGTCGCGGCGTTCGTGGGCTACGCCCTGCTCGCGATGGACGACGGGTGGCGGTGGATGCTGCTGTCGTCGGCGATCCCGGCGGCCGTGATCCTGCTGGCGCGGGCCAGCATCCCGGAGTCGCCGAGATGGCTGGTCAGCAAGCAGCGCTACGCGGAGGCGCGCGCGGTGCTGCACAAGGCGCTCGGGCCCGGCGCCACCCTCGCCGACGTCGAGGACAAGCCGCAGCCGGTCTCGATGCGCGCGTTGCTGCGGAAGGGATACCTCGGGCGCGTCGTGTTCATCTCGGTCTTCTGGACGGCCACGACGGTCACCCTCTTCGCGATCTACGCCTTCGGCCCGCAGATCCTCCAGCTGTTCCACCTCGACAGCGGGAACGCGGCGAACCTCGGGTCCGGCGTCATCAACTTCTTCTTCCTGGTGGGCAACGTGGTGGCCCTCCTGCTGGTCGACCGGATGGGGCGCCGGCCGGTGCTGATCGGTGGTTTCGCGGTGTCCGCCCTGGGCCTGGCGTACCTGGCCGCGTTCCCGGAATCCGGGCTCTGGGCGGTCGCCATCGCCTTCGCCGTCTACGCCGTGTTCAACGGCGGGCCCTCGATCCTCGAGTGGATCTACCCGAACGAGCTGTTCCCGACCGAGGTCCGCGCGACGGCGGTCGGGCTGTGCACGGGGATCAGCCGGATCGGCGCGGCCGTGGGCACCTTCGCGACGCCGTGGGCGCTGGCCAACCTCGGCATCGGCGCGACGATGTGGATCGCCACCGGCATCGCGCTGGTCGGCGCCGTGATCGGGGTGTTCATGGCGCCGGAGACCAAGGGCGTGGACCTCGACGTCGCCGGGGCGCTGCAGCGCTGACGCGGCCGATGTCCGGATCGGGCAAGGGCATGTCCGCGAGCGGGAAGACCGGGTGCTGCCGGGGGCGGTTCACTGCCCGGGTAACCCAGCGCCGACCTTGTGGAGCGGACATGCCCGACGAACCCACCACGGAGTTCTGGAAGGACCTCAAGCCGATCGAGAACTCGTTCAAGCCCGACGCGCAGCCCGAGGTGTACCTGTCGCAGGTCGCCACCGACGACGACCGCTACTACGCGCCGTTCTCCGACACCGTCGGGTCCCGGCCGCTGTGGATCAACGTGAAGGATAACTCGTGGTCGGACATCCTGCGCGCCAAGCGGGCGGGCCTGGTCAACCGCCACTACCACCCGCACGAGGTGTTCGCCTACACGGTCTCCGGGAAGTGGGGCTACCTGGAGCGCCCGTGGACGGCCTCGGCCGGTGACTTCGTCTACGAGGCGCCGGGGGAGGGGCACACGCTCGTCGCCTACGAGAGCGAGGAGCCGATGAAGGCGCTGTTCATCGTCAAGGGCCCGTTGATCTGGCTCGACGAGAACGGCAACACCGTCGGCTACTTCGACGTGCACGACTACATCGACCTGGTGCGCAAGCACTACGACGCCGTGGGCATCGGGGCGGACTACGTCAACTCACTGTTCCGCTGACGGGTCCCGCGATGAAACCCGGCCCGCCGTTACCCACCGGGGCGCTGGCGACGGCGCTGGGGCTGGTCATGGGCGTCGGCGAGCTGTGCGGCGGGTTCCTCGGGCCGCTGGTCGCCGGGTGGGCGTCGGACGCCTGGGGCCTGCAGACCGCGATGTTCATCGCCGCGGGAGCCGCCGCCGGCGTGCGACATCCGGGTGTCCGATGTGGACGCCCGCCCGCCGGGCACGGGGGAGGTGACCATCGATCCACAAGCGACGGCCGCGGTGCTGGCCCGGATTCCGTCCGGGTCCGGATGCAGCGACAGCAAGTTCTCTACCAGGGCAAAGATATCGAGGTCATCGTCTCGCAGCACGCGCTCAGGCACCCGGTAGCGGCACCGGATGCGATGCTGGGCCAGCTCGACCGTCTCATGTCGGCTGTGGACATTCCCGGGCTGAAGTTCGGTGTGCTGCCGGATTTCCGGCGCCTGCCCAACATCACGATGAATGGTTTCACCATGCTCGACGACGTGGTGCAGGTGGAGCAGGTCTCGGCCGAGCTCACCATCGAGGACCCCGAGCAGGTCGCCATCTACCACCGGCTCATGGACCGGCTGTGGCAAGTCGCGTGTGAAGGTGACGAGGCGCGGGCCATCTTGCGGAAGCTCGCCGTCGAGTACCGGCATCAGGCCGAAGGGTGACGTCCTGGTCGAAGCACGTCGCGTCAGCCGTTCCGTGGTGGGAAATGCCGAAACCACAACAGGTTTCGCACGTCCATACCGCATGGTCGTAGCCGACACCGCCAAACCCGCACGAACGTGTCTTTCCGGCGCCGTTGTCGTCTCCCGTTGTGGCATCGGACGAGATCGCCGTGGTTCTGCGGGCTCAGGTGTGGAGGTGGGCGGGGTGGCCCGTCATCCGCTCGACTTCGTCTTCCGCCGTTCTCAGCAGGCGGCGGGCCAGGTCGAACAGCGCTCGCGCCGCCGCTAGTTCGTCGCCGATCTCCGGCACGCTGCGGTCTTGCGGGTTTCGCCGTGCCGCGCCCTTGCCGTGGAGTTCCCCGGCCGCCGGTACTCGCAGGCGCGCTTCGGCGTGTGTGTGGTCGATGTCCTCGTCGAGGTAGACGTCGACCGTCCAGTGCTTCGTCGCGGCCATTGCTGTTCGCCTCCAACACCGCAGCATCGCGGAGCCTTCGCGCGGGATGCCAGAGCCCATTGGCACCGCTTCGCGGGTCGTGCATCGCCGCCGTCGTCGCGGAACGTCGTGCCGGTTTTTCCCGGCCTGGTGGCCGGGGTGCGTCGTGTTGGGTTCACGTCATTGTCGGGGTAACCCGGTGGCTTGCGGAATCCGAGCGGAGGAGGCTGCGATGAACGAGCGGGCATGGGAGCGCGCGGGGGCGGCGAGCGGTCTGGTGGCGGCGGTGTTGCTGCTGGCCAGCTTGTTCCTCAACCCGACCGCCCCGACCGGGGACGAGCCGGTCCTGACCTTCTTCTACGTCGCCGGGAATCGGGCCACGGTGGTGCTGGCCGCGCTGCTGGCGACGCTGGCGGCGGTGGTGTTCTTGTGGTTCGTCGGGCACCTGAGGCACCTGTTGCAGCGCGCCGAAGGCGGCGCGGAGGCGTTCTCGCCGGTCGTGTTCGCCGCAGGGGTGGTGCTGTCGACGATGACGATGCTGAGCATGCTCCCGGTGACCGCTCTGGCGTCGATGAGCCGGGACATCTCGACCGCGAGCGGGTCGGCGGTGTTCGTGCTCTCCGAGCTGCACCGGCTCGCGCTCGGGCCGCTCGGGCTGCTGGTCGCGCTGTTCGCCGCGACCACCGGCGCCGCGATGGTGCGCCGAGAGGTGCTCGGGCCCTGGGTCGGCTGGTTCGGGTTCGCGGTGGCCGCGATCGGGCTGATCGCCGGGGTCACGGCCTTCTACGCGTCCGGTCCGTTCGTCACGATCGCGGCCATGGTCACCGGCATCGTGTTCGCGGTGTGGATCGGTGACGCCGCGGTGCTGATGCTGTACCGGCCGGAGGTCGACCGCGTCGAGGTGCCGGGCACGGCGTTCGCGCACTGACCGCCGAACGCGTCAGCCACCCACCCGGGGCCGGGTGGGCGGCTCGTTCCTGGCCTGGCAGTGCGGGCAGTACGCGGTCGTCTCCGTGACCGCGCGCATGTCGTGCTTGCGCCGGTACATGTCCCGGTCGGCTTCGTGCAGGAGCGCGTTTGGACGGGTCGCCGGGTCGGTCGTGGTGGCCAGCCCGACGCTGGCCCGGATCCGCAGGAGGCCGTGCGGCGTGTCGCATTCGGCCCGGAGGCGCCGGGCGACGCGGTCGCGGAACTCCGCGGCGGCCCGGACATCGGGAACCCGGCTGACGACGGCGAATTCGTCGCCGCCGATCCGGCACACGGTGTCGGCCGGGCCCGCCGCGTTGAGCAGTTCGTCGGCGGCGGTCATGAGGAGCCGGTCGCCTGCGGCGTGCCCGTAGGTGTCGTTGACGGGCTTCAGCTCGTCGAGGTCGGCGACGAGCACCGCGACCACGCCGCCGTGCCGGTCGAGGTCCGCGAGGACGTGTGCCAGGCGGTCGTCGAGCAGGGCGCGGTTGGCTAGCCCGGTCAGCGGGTCGTGCAGCGCCAGGTGGGCGAGGTGGACGTCGGAGGAGCCGCGCTCGCCGAGCTCCTCGCACTGGCTGACCAGGTACGCCGGGCGGTCGTCGGCGCCGGGGACCACGCTGGTCCGGATCAGCACCCAGATCGGATGGCCGTTCTTGTGCCGGTAGCGCTTCTTCCGGCTGACCGTGGTCAGCCGGCCCGCCGCCAGGTCCGCCAGCGCCGCCGCGGCATGATCGTGGTCCTGCGCGTAGGTGACGTCGGAGCTGTGCATTTCGAGCATTTCGCGCCTGCTGTACCCGAGGAGCTCGCACCACGCCTCGTTGACGTCGGTCCAGCGGCCGTCGTGGTCCAGCAGCGCCATGCCGGTGGGGGCGTTGGCGAACACGCGGCTCCACAGGGGGCCGGTCTCCGGGCGGTCCTCGATCTCGTGGAACTGCGAGAGGAAGAGCCCCGGCTCGCTTCCGCCGCCGTGGATCGGCGATGTGCATTGGAGCATCCGCACGGTGCCGCCGTCGGAACGCCTGAATCGCCGTTCGGCCGTTCCTGGTCCAGTGGTGCTTCGCAGATCGACCTCATCCGCGGTGAAGCCGTCGAGCGGGTATCCGACGAGGCCGGCCCGGTCGTATCCGAGCGCGCGGCAGAGCGCGTCGTTGGCGTGCACGCAGCGGCCGCTCGCGTCGAGCAGCGCCATCGGGGTAGTGGCGCTGTCGAGCAGCGGCAGCCATTGCTCGGTCGGTTCTTGATCGGGGGTGGTTCGCATCAGGCTTCCGGGGAGGAGGGCTGCCGGTGTGCGGCTTCTGGACGGCAGCTGCGCGCGTACCCGGCGAACTCGGGGGCACCTCCGCTCCCCGGGCCGCCGAGGGGGCGTCCGATGCCTGGCGGTCCGGGGAACGGGGTGATTCGGTTGGCCTGTAGGGGACGAGCGGAGCGGGGCATACCGGCCTCGAACGTCGGGGGACGGGAACGATGCCGTCCACCTTGCGCGAGAACCGCGGACCCGGCGGCGTTGGAATTACCGACTTCCATACCTAAATTCACGCCCGAGCCGATGCGCACTCGCGGATTTTTCATCGCAAGACCGGCAACAGCGGCCCCGCCCGGAACTTCCGCCACCAACCGGACGGCCCGCGGATTTACGCTTGACGGGCTTGCACCGTCGAAACAGCCGGGCCGGTAATGGTTTTCCGAATGCTAGCGCAATTCCCGGTCCGGTGCCGAATTTCTCGTGGGGGTCGGCAATGCTGATCGAAATGGGCGCAAACAGGGTCATCAGCAGGAAAACCGGAAGAACGAGGGGAGTGCTGCTGAGCGTGCTGCTCGGTGTGCTCGCACTGGTGGCGACCGTCTGCACCAGTGCGTCGGCCGCCGCGGCACCGCCGGCGCCGGCCGGGCCGGGGGGCGGCGGATCGCACCTGGTGATCGTCAAGATGGTCGACTACAAGCTGTTGCAGCCGGCCTTCCTGCAGCCGGGGCGCTACACGTTCCGGGCCATCAACGAGGGGCGCATGCCGCACGCCCTGGAGATCAGCGGCCCCGGCGTCGCGAACGCGAGCACGCCGGTGGTGCAGTCGGGCCAGGCCGCCGACCTCACCGTGGATCTGCGTCGCGGGCTCTACGACTTCTGGTGCCCGGTCGGCAACCACCGGCAGATGGGGATGCAGCTGGACGTCTACGTCGGATGAACCGGCACGGCCCGGGTTCCGCAGCGGACCCGGGCCGACCGCCGCTAGAGAGCGTTTGAAATTGGTGCGGGTGGCGGAACCTCAAAAACACGACCTAAGTGCGCGAATCCGCTAGAGCGGCGCTGGAGAGGACCCGGCGGAGTTCCCGGCGCGAACCGATGGCGAGCTTGGTGAACACCTTGCGCAGGTGCCATTCCACGGTGCGCGGGCTGAGGAAAAGTTGGGCGCCGATCTCCGGGTTGGTGTGACCATCGCGGGCCAGCCGGGCGATCTGCGCCTCCTGGGCGGTGAGCACGACCAGCGTCTGCGGCGTGGCCCGGTGCACGGTTTCGCCGGTGGCCAGGAGTTCCCGGCGGGCGCGTTCGGCGAACGCCTCGGTGCCGATGCGGCCGAACATCTCGTGCGCGGTGCGCAGCTGTTCGCGCGCCTCCAGGCGCCGGTTCTCCCGGCGCAGCCACTCGCCGTGCAGGAGGTGGGTCCTGGCGAGGTGCACGGCGGCGCGGCTGCGGGCCAGCCGCTCGACGGCCTCGCGGTAGAGCTTCTCGGCCTCCTCACCCGTGCTCAGCAGCGCCAGCGAGCGAGCCTCGATCCCGGAAGCCCAGTTCGTGCCGCAAGCTCTCGTTCGCTCGTGGAGCCGCCGGAAGGCGTCCTCGGCGACCTCGCGCCGGCCGCTTCGCACGCCCGCCTCGACCAGTTCGCCCAGCGCCCACCAGTAGACGCTCAGCTGGTCGTTCCGGCAGGCCCGCTCGGCGGCGGCCGCCGCCGTCTCGTACTTGCCGAGGCCGTTGTCCAGCACTGCGGTCGCGTAGTCGGCCATCGTGATCGCCCGTCCCTCGCCCCGGGCGTCCGCATCCCGCGTGCTGGTCTCGATCAGCTCCAGCGCCTGGGCTTCGCGGCCGCGGGTCGCGGCGAGCGTCATCTC
Source organism: Saccharopolyspora elongata (assembly GCF_004348985.1). Classification (GTDB taxonomy): domain Bacteria; phylum Actinomycetota; class Actinomycetes; order Mycobacteriales; family Pseudonocardiaceae; genus Saccharopolyspora; species Saccharopolyspora elongata. Next base: position 9,182 of record NZ_SMKW01000002.1, read on the forward strand.
GGCGTACCGGTGTGGCGCGTTGCCGGACGTCTGGGCGATCGCATCGGCCTCGTCGAGCATTTCCGACGCCACGTCGAGCTCGCCGGCGTGCACGTGCTCCCCGGCGCGGTAGCTGAGCGCGGTGGCGAGCGTGGTGAGCGCGCCCGTGTCGCGCGCCCGGCGGAGGCCGCGGGCGGCGAGCTCGCGCCACGCCTCGTCGTCGCCCAGGTCGGTCGCGACGCGGCAGGCCAGCCCGATCCAGCGGGCGTCGTCGGTCCCGGCCGTGCCGCTGCGGCGGAACGCCCGCACCGCGCGCTGGAGCGTCGGAACGCCGGAGGCGAAGCCGTCGGTGAACCGCGCCGCCAGCCCGTCCAGCAGGAGGTCGATCGGCCGCTGCGGTGCGCGCCGGGCGGCTTCGGTCGCCCGCAGCGCCTCGTTGCAGTTGCCGACGCGACCCGTGAAGATCGCCGCTTCGAGCGCTTCGAGGTACGTTTCGCGCGACAGCGCGACATCGAGCGGTTCGAGGCGTTCGGCGGCTCGCAGCAGCAGCGGTGGGGCGTCGCGGCCCCGGTTCACCGCGAGCGCGATCTCGGCGCGCAACAGGTCGGCCCTGGCGTGCTGGAGCTCGTCGAGCGGTGCTGCTTCGGCGATGGCCAGCAGTCCCAGCGAGGCATCGGGCGCCCCGGCATCCAGCTTCTGCTGGGCGGCCGCCAGGGCGCGCGCACCCCGGCGCGCCGGATCGGGCGTCAGCTCGGTCGCTTTCGCGAGGAAGGCGGCCGCCGCCGCGATCCCGCCCCGGCAGTGCGCCCGGTCGGCCGACCGTTCCAGTTCGCCGGCCACCACCTCGTCCGAGCCGCGGGCCGCGCGGGCGCGGTGCCACGCGCGCCGATCGGGATCCACCTCCGGGTCGGTGGCCTCGCCCAGCGCGCGATGCACCCGCTGGCGCTCGTCCGGCGACGCCGTCCGGTAGACCACGGAGCGCACCAGCGGATGCCGGAACCGCACCCGGCCGCCGATCTCGATCAATCCGGCGGCCTCGGCCGGGCCGGCCGCAGCGGCCGACAGCCCGAGCCCGGCGACGGCCCGCCAGAGCAGGCCGGCGTCGCCCGACGGGTCGGCCGCAGCGGTCAGCAGCAACCGCTGGGTATCGCCGGGCACCGCCCGGATCCGGCGGGTGAAGCACTGTTCGAGGCAGCCCGAAACGGGTCCGGGGTTGGGCAGCCCGAACCCGCCGGCGAGCTCGGCCGGGGTGAACACGCGCGGCAACTCCAGCAGCGCCAGCGGGTTTCCGCGGGTTTCCGCGATGATCCGGTCCCGCACCTGCTCGTCGAGCCGCCCGTGCATCACCGAGGCCAGCAGCTGGGCGGCGTCGGCGGAACCGAGGCCGTTGACGGAGAGCTCCGGGAGGTCCGCCAGGTCGTGGTCGTCGTTGGGCTCGCGCACGGCGAACACCACCGCGACCGGTTCGGCCAGCAGGCGGCGCGCCGCGAACGACATGGCCTGAACCGAGGCCCGGTCGAGCCACTGCGCGTCGTCGACGAGGCAGACCAGTGGCCGCTCCGCGGCGGCTTCCGAAAGCAGCGTCAGGACGGCCAGACCCACCATGAAGCGATCCGGGACGCCGCCTTCGTGCAGGCCGAACGCGACGCGCAGCGCGTCCCGCTGCGGCTCCGGGAGCCGGTCCAGGCGGTCGAGCATCGGCGCGCACAACTGGTGCAGACCGGCGAAGGCGAGCTCCATTTCGGACTCCACGCCCACGACGTGGGCGAGGCGACAACCCGACGCGCGCTCTCGGACGTAGTCCAGCAACGCCGTCTTGCCGGCACCGGGCTCGCCGCGGAGCACCAGCGCGGAACTCTGCCCCGTCCGGACTCTCGCCAGCATGCGATCCAGCAACTCGCACTCGCGGTCCCGGCCACGCAGCCCGGCCCCAGCACGGCCGGAAATAGCCATATTCCGATGGTAGGGGCGGCGACCCCTCGATGGGCAACTCCGGCGGACACCCGCGGAAAAGCGGGCGCGGCCAGGGAGCGGGCCCGGGTGTTCCACTGGCGCATTCGGTGCGCGGCCGGAGAAAACTCGGTGGTGTCCGGGGGTTTCGAAGCCGCGAACACGGCGGAGAAGTACGGGCTAGGGACTAAAGTAACGGAACCAGGGGAAATCTCCATGCGCACAGCGGTTGGGGCGTTGGCCGGTCTAGCTTTGGTCGCGCCTTTGGCACTGGGAGTTGCCGATGTCGGAACGGCTGCCGCGAGCGGCGCGTCGAGCGTCGTAGCGGCGGAGCGCCCGGCCTCGACAGCGGGGCACTTCCACGCCGAGAAGGACAACAACAAGGACAAGAAGAGCAAGGGGAACAACGCCAACGGCGAGACCGAAAGCAGTGAAGGCAGCACCAGCAGCCGGAGCAGCAGCGGAAGCAGCAGCAACTCAGGCGTCGCCGGGCAAACCACGCTACCGGTGGCGCCCGTCAGGTGACCTCGGCTACTCACAGATCGATCCACCGGTGACCGCGTTTCGGCGCACCAACAGCAGCGCCGAACGCGGGGAGCACGGCAAGTGGTCCGGGTCGCCCGGCCGAACAGGTGCGCCGCCGCCGTGGGGGAGCGCATTCGGCCGGGCGTGCCGCGGGGCGGCGTCACCCGGATCCGAGCAGCTGCTCCGTGATGGCTGCGAGGCGGGCCGCCGCGGCGGGGGAGAACAGGTCGTCCCGGATGCCGATCCTGGCGTGCGTGCCGAACGCGCTGAGCGGTTCGGCGGGCGGGGCGTCGAGGAGCCCGGCGATCGGTGGCACCACTTCGGTCGCCGGTTTCGCGGTGGCCTTCTGCTGTTCGACGAACCGGGCCGTCGGCGCGTCGAACTCGCCGGCGAAGCTCGTCGACGTCGGTCCCGGCTGGAACAGCACGTACCGCACGGGCCCGTCGCCGTGGCGCCGCGCGAAGTCGACGCCGAGCAGGTCGTTGTAGCGCCCCGTCGCGAACATCGCCCGCACGCCGTCGTAGTTCTCGTTCTGCAGATCGGCCCAGTCGATCGGGATGTCCTGGCCGGGGCCGGCGACGTTGATGATGACCGGGCGGTCGCCCTTCGCCAGCGCGCCGATCATGCCGTGGCTCAACAGGAACCGGCTCAGGTAGAAGAGCGCGAAGTTGTGCTCGAACCCTTCCGGCGTCACCTTCCGGCGCGTCTGGAAGAAGCGCGCGCACAGCACGAGCCCGTCGAGCTCCGGGTGCTTTTCGGTCAGTTCGCGGATGATCCGCCGGTTCTCGGCCACCGAGCTGAGATCCGCCCGCGCGAACGAGGCCGTTCCGGGCGAATCGGCCGCCTCGCGGAGCAGGCGGTCGCCCTTGCTCGGGTCGGTGCCGATCACCCCGGCGTGGTCGCCGCGGGAGTACAGCGCACGTGCCACGGCGGCACCGATTCCGTCCGTGCCGCCGGTGATCACGAATGTCCTGGTCAAGGTCGTCTCCATGGGATGGTTGGTCACGCGTGTCCGGCGACGGGTGCGGTTTCGGTCGTCGGGGCGGTCGGTGCGGGGCGTCCGGGCAGGATCCTGGCCGCGGCGGAGATGACCACGCCGGCGCCCACCAGCCACCAGAAGGTCGTGCGGAACGCCGCTTCCGGCGGCGCGGAGACCGTCGCGCTCTGCAGCACCAGGGTCAGCAGCGTGATCCCGAGGGCACCGCCGATCTGGTGCACGATGAACAGCGCTCCGGTCGCGCGGGAGGCCGAGGCGGGCGGCACGGTCCGGTAGACCGAACCCATGGTCGCGGACGCGACGACGCCGAGCCCGAACCCGACGACGACCAGCCCGAGCGTGGCGACGACGCCGTTGGATCCGAGCGCGTACGGCAGGAATCCCGGGATGAGGAGCAGGCCGCCGGCCGTGGCCGGCACGCGGGCCCCGGTCCGGTCGGAGAGCCTCCCGGCCGTCGGTTGCGCGACGACGGCGCCGAGCCCGAACGGGGCGAGCAGCAGGCCCGCCGCCATCACGCCCTGCCCGCCGACCTGCTGGAAGTGCAGCGGGAGCAGGAAGACCGTCCCGAACATGATCGCGCCGATCAGGAAGAGCACGGACACGCTGGCGGCGAAACCGCCGCTGCGGAACAGCCGCAGGTCGATCAGCGGTTCGCGCCGGGTGGTCAGCGCGTGGGCGGCGTAGCCGGCGATGAGCAGGGCGCCGAGGGCGCCGGCGATCAGCACCGGGACCGTGACGCCCTCGACGGCGTTCGCCAGCGAGTACATCAGCGCGGCGAAGCCGGGCGGCAGTAGCAGCACGCCGAGGACGTCCAGGCGCTTGGCCGCTTGGCCGGTGGTCGCGTCGTCGGCCGGCATCAGGCGAACGGCGAGCACGATCGCCAGCGCCCCGACCGGGACCTTGACCAGGAAGATCCACTGCCAGGGAAGCGCCTGCAGCAGCAGGCCGCCGAGGACGGGGCCGATCACCGGTCCCATCGTCATCGGGGCCGCGGCGAGGCCGAGCACCCGGCCGACGCGCTGCTGGCCGGCCGCGCCGGCGAGCGTGGCGAGCATGACCGGTTCGAGCAGGCCGCCGCCGAGGCCGGTCAGCAGCCGCGTCGCGATCAGGCTCGGCGCGTCCCAGGCCAGGCAGGAGGCGACCGATCCGAGCACGAAGACCGACAGCCCGGCGAGCCAGGTGCGGCGGGCGCCGAACCGGTCGATCGCCCAGCCGGACAGCGGCGCGGTGACCGAGACGGCGAGCAGGTAGGCGGTGGTCACCCACTGGATCGCGGCCAGCGTCGAGCCGAATTCGCGGACCAGCGTGTCGATTCCGACGCCGGTCATGGTCGTGTCCAGCAGGGCCAGGAACGCGCCGAGGGTCATGGTGACCAGCAACTTGCGGAGCGCGGAATCCAGTGGTTCTGAGCGAGCAGCCATGTCCGTTCCCAGGTGGTATCTAACATTGAACTAGTGAGTTCAATTTAGCGATCACATGAGTACATGTGCAACGGGGGTGGCTGCGATCCGGGCGCGGGTTCCCGCGAGGTGGGACGTGGCGGCTCATCCGGCTTCCAGTTGACTTTGCCGCCCGGCCGACGAGACTGGTGACGTGGTCAAGACGCTGCACCCGCAGAACTACGGCGACGCCTACGACGTCGGTGATTACTTCCGCAAGGGCGTGCCGGTGGTGATGGACCTGACGAGCCTGCCCAAGGCGGAAGCGGTGCGGCTCGTCGACTTCGCCGCGGGCATGGTCGTCGGGCGCGGCGGCTCCATGGACCGGGTCGCGCCGCGGGTCTTCCTGCTGACGCCGCCGGGGGTGTCAGCCGAGGACGCCCAGCCGGAACCGGCGAAAGCCCCGTCCTGACCGGGAATCGGCCGGGCAGGAAAACCCGTGCGCGCTTTGTGCTGCTACAGCGGCTGCTTCTGAACCCGTTGGCGCAGTGGTGAGCCGTCGTTGGCTGGTGTGGAGTCAACGGCCTGTTTGCCTCGGTAGGTGAGGTGAACGGTCCGTTCGCTGCAGTCGTCCGGCGTCGGCGGGGATTGGCTGGTGTGGAGTGAACGGCCTGTTTGCCTCGGTAGGTGAGGTGAACGGTCCGTTCGCCTCACCACTTCGAAGCCGCCAGCCGATCTGCCACGCCGCCGCGCCGCCACATCAAAAAAGCCTGCTACAGCAACAAAAAAGCGCACGGAGTAGAGGTGCTGGGCGGGGTGAGCTCACCCGCGATGGTCGGCGGGCCAGCGGGCGCCGTTCTCCCAGTAGGCGCGGATGCTCTCCAGGGGCTGGCCCTTGGTCTCGGGGGCGAAGCGGAACACGAACGCCCAGGCGATCGCCGCGAGCAGCACGAAGATGGCGAACGTGGTGGCGCCGCCGAGGCCGTCCATCAGCGGCAGGAAGAACTGGGCGACGATCAGGTTCGCCACCAGGTCCGCGGTCAGCATCAGCGACGCGCCGAAGGCGCGCAGCCGCGCGGGGAAGCTCTCCGAGGCGAACACCCAGACCAGCGAACCGAAACCGAAGTTGAATCCGGCGGTGAACACCAGGATCGCCGCGAAACCCCACCACGATCCGCCACCGCCCAGCGATCCGGTGGCGAACACCAGGATCATCGCGACCCCGGCGGCCATCATCGCCGCGATGCCGCCGAGCAGGATCGGGCGCCGCCCGGCGCGGTCCACGACGAACAGCGATCCGATGGTCGCCAGCAGCGCCGCCGCCTGCACCATCGCGGGCAGCCCGAGCACGGTGGCGTTGCCCTGGAAACCCATCTGCTTGAAGATCATCGGGCTGTAGTAGGTGATCGCGTTGATCCCGGTGATCTGCACGAGGAAGCCGAGGACCAGCACGAACATCGTCGCGCCGGAGTAGGGGCGGCGGAACATCTCGCCGAACCGGCCGCCGTGCCGGGCCGAGATGTCGGCGCGGATCTCGGCGAGCTCCCGCTCGACGTCGGCGCTCGGGTCGACCAGCCGCAGGGTCCGGCGCGCCTCGTCGTGCCGGCCCTTGAGCACGTACCAGCGCGCGGTGTCGGGCAGCCGCACGAGCAGGAAGACCACCAGCACGGACGGGATCGCGGACAGCGCGAGCATCAGCCGCCAGTTCCCCGACGCGGCCAGGCTCCAGTCGACCAGGTAGGCGGCGAGGATGCCGGCCACGGTGGCGACCTGGTAGCCGACGACCAGCGCGCCGCGGATCGCCGCCGGCGCGGATTCGGCGAGGAAGATCGGCGCCACCACCAGCGACAACCCGATGCTGACGCCGAGGAAGAACCGCGCGACGTCGAGCCAGAGGATGTCGGAGACCAGCCCGGACCAGGCGGCGAACACCGCGTAGCCGAGCACCACGACGATCATCGTCGGCTTCCGGCCGATCGCGGTGGCCAGCTTCCCGGCGAGCAGCGCGCCGACGATGTTGCCCGCCACCAGCACCGTGGTCACGCTGCCCTGCAGCGCGGGGGACAGGCGCATCTCCTCGGTGATGAACAGCAGCGCGCCGGAGACGTTGCCGATGTCGTAGCCGTAGATGACGCCGATGGTCGCGGCGGCGATCGCGATCCGCCGGGCCGTTGCCGAGGCGGCGCCCAGCGAGGGGGAGGCTCCGGACATGGCACCCTCCTTGGTGCGGTGAGGTTGGTGGACGTCCAGGTGCTTGCGGGGTCGACGACGCCGGGCCGCGAACCAGGGACCTCCGTCAGCGGTCGAGCACGACGGAGCGGCTGAGGTGCCGCGGCGCGTCCGGGTCGAGGCCGCGGCGCCGCGCGAGCCGGACGGCGAGCAACTGGGCGCGGACCAGGTCGGCCATCGGGTCGATGGCGTGCCGGACGAACGTCGCGCCGGTGCGCCGCACGTCGGCTTCCAGGTCCGTCAGCGCCGCGCCGAGCAGCCACGTCACGCGCCCCGGTTCGGCGATGCTGATCGGCCCGTGCCGGTACTCCAGCGCCGGATAGGACTCGGCCCAGATCCCCGTCGCCTCGCGGAACTTCAGCGCCGCCTCGTGCGCGAGCCCGACTGTCCAGCCCGTGCCGAGGAACGTGAACTGGTTCGCCTCCAACAGGTTCGGCAGCCGCTCGCGGAGCACGGCCTCTGCTTGGTCGGCGGCGCCGGCCAGGGATTGCCCGAGATGCGTGCGCAACAATGCGAGAGTGCTGGTGGCGAAACGGGTTTGCACCACCGAGCGTTCGTCGCAGAACGACAGGTCCACAACCTCGTCGGCGACGTCGCGCACCGCGTCGGGCGTCGCCGTGAGCACCGTGGTGGGCACTTTTCCGCGCAGCGAAGCCAGGAGCTGCCGGACCTCCGTCGTCGTGCCGGAGCGCGTGATGGCCAGCACCCGGTCGTAGCGGCGGCCGGCCGGCATCTCCGACGCGGGGAACGCGTCGGTCACGCCCAGCCCGGACGCCTCCCGGAGCGCCGCGAAGGACTGCGCGACGAACCACGAAGTCCCGCAGCCGATCGCCGCGACCAGCTCGCCGGCCCGCGGCAACTCTTCCTGCACCGAGTCGGCCAGCACGGCCGCCCGGCGCCAGCACTCCGGTTGGCTGGTGATCTCGGCGTGCACGAACGACTGCGCCATCGCGCGCTCCTCCGAAGGGCGTCGGCGAGTGAAACAGTCATCAGGCTAAGTGCGTGAAAATGATTGATCAATGCTCTATTCGAGCATCATTGATCAGTCAGGCGACCAGGACGCTGGTCCCGGCGGCGTCGAAGGCCTGCCGGACCTCGTCGTCGACACCGGAGTTGGTGATCAGCGTGTCGATCGCGTCGCCCGCGCAGATCTGCGCGAACGCGCGGCGCCCCAGCTTCGAGCTGTCGGCGACCACGACGACGCGCGCCGCGCGCGAAGCCATCAGCCGGTTGATGCTCGCCTCGCCCTCGTGGTGCGCGTAGGCGCCGAGCTCGCTGTCGATCGCGTCGACGCCCAGGAACAGCAGGTCGAGGGTGATCTCCTGCAGGATGTGCGTGGCCAGCGGCCCGGTGAGCTCGAAGGACTGCTGCCGGGCCACGCCGCCGGTGACCACGATCTTGATGTGCGGCCGGACCACCAGCTCGTTGGCGATGTTCAACGCGTTGGTGACCACGGTCAGCCCCGGATCGCCGCGCTCGCTGAGGTCCGGCCGGGTGGCCAGGCAGCGCGCGACCTCGGTCGTGGTGGTGCCGCCGTTGAGCCCGATCACCATGCCGGGCTGGACCAGTCGCGCCGCCGCCGCGCTGATCCGCTGCTTCTCCGGCGCGTGCCGGGCGGCCTTGTGCCGCAGCGGCAGGTCGTAGGCGACGTTGGTGGCCACCGCGCCGCCGCGGGTGCGGGCGAGCAGCTGCTGGTCCGCGAGGTGGTCGAGGTCGCGGCGGATGGTCGCGGCGGAAACGTCCAGCTCGGCGGCCAGTTCCTCGACGTCGGCGCGTTCGCGCCGGCCGACGATGTCCAGGAGTTTGCTCAGCCGTTCGTGCCGGTTCACAGCCATTCCTTTCGCGCGGCCCCGACGAAAAGTACTACAAGGCCTGTCGCGCCTCGGGCGCTTCGGGGCAGCCGAACGGATCATCGCCGAACCGCCCGTGCGTCGGTACTGCTTCGAGGGCATGTGTGCAATTCTGCGCGGAACATTGTTTCATCACGCACTTTCATGCAGGAGGAGACCGATGGTCGACCGCACTCCTCTTTCCCGGCGGACCCTGCTGCGAACCGGTGCGGTGGCCGGAGCCGGGCTCGGGCTCGCCGACCTGGCGGCCGGATCCGCCGCAGCGCAGCAGGCCTGGCCCGCGGCCAAGGGAGATTCCATGATGGGCGTGCCCTTCGAGCCGCTCGACACCGTCCGCGTCGGGATCATCGGCCTGGGCAACCGCGGCGCGAGCATGCTGCCGCTGTTCCTGGAGCTCGAAGGCGTCGCGATCACCGCGCTGTGCGACGCGAACCCCGACGCCGTGAACCGCGCGGCCAAGGCCGTGGTCGACGCGGGGCGCCCGGAACCGGCCAAGCACGGCGGCGGGGACCACGACTTCGAGGCCCTGTGCGCCCGCGACGACGTCGACTTCGTCTACATCGCCACCCCGTGGGAATGGCACACGCCGATGGCGGTCATGGCGATGCGCAACGGCAAGCACGTCGGCGTGGAATGCCCGGCCGGCGTGACCACCGCCGAGCTGTGGGAACTCGTCGACACCTCCGAGCAGACCCGGCGGCACTGCATCCAGCTGGAGAACTGCTGCTACGGGCAGAACGAGCTGCGCGTGCTGCGGATGGCGCACGACGGCATGTTCGGCGACCTGCTCTACGGCGCCGGCGCCTACCTCCACGACCTGCGGGAACTGCTGTTCTCCAAGACCTACTACGCGAAGCAGTGGCGCCGCGCGTGGCACACCAAGGTCAACGGCGACCTGTACCCGACGCACGGGCTCGGCCCGGTCGCGGCGTACCTCGACGTCAACCGCGGCGACCGGCTGACGCGGATCACCTCCATGAGCACCCCGGCGCTCGGGCTTGCCGCCTACCGGCAGGAGCACCTGCCCGCGGACGACCCGGCGTGGCAGGAGCCCTACGTCAAGGGCGACGCGACCATGAGCCTGATCCAGACCGAGGCGGGCCGCGTCATCCACCTCGTGCACGACGTGTCCAACGGCCGGCCCTACAGCCGGCTCAACCAGCTGCAGGGCACCAAGGGCGTGTTCGAGGACTACCCGCCGCGGATCTACCTGGAGCCGACCGGAAATCCGCACGAGTGGGGCAGCTGGGACGACTACGCGGGCCACGACCACTGGCTGTGGAAGGACGTCGGCCCGGGCCCGGGCGGGCACGGCGGCATGGACTACCTGATGCTCTACCGGCTCGCGCAGACCATGCGCCTAGGGCTGCCGCCGGACATCGACGTCTACGACTCGGCGACCTGGAGCGCGCCGTTCGTGCTCAGCGCGGAGTCGATCGCCGGCGGCAGCTCCGCGGTCGACTTCCCGGACTTCACCCGCGGCCGGTGGGACACCCCGCACCCCGGGACCGATTCCGCCAAGCCCTGACGTTCAGGGCATTTGCGAGGATCGGTGCGTGGCACCAGAACTCGCGCCGTGGGACCCGGCTGGACCGGCCGAGGTGCAACGCCTCTTCTCGCGGCAGCCCGCGCCCTGGTGGGTGGCCGGCGGGTACGCGGTCGAACTCGCAGCGGGGCGCAGGCTGCGCGAGCACGGGGACATCGACGTGCTGCTGCTACGCCGCGACCAGCTCGCCGTCCAGCAGGCCCTGGCGGGCTGGGAGTGGTGGGCGGCGGACCCGCCCGGAACGCTTCGGCCCTGGCGCCGCGACGAGCGGCTGCCCGCCGGCGTGCACGACATCTGGTGCCGGCGGAGCGCGAGTTCGCCCTGGCGCATCCAGGTGATGCTGGACGAATCGGCCGGCGACGAGTGGGGGTCGAGACGAGCGCGGCACCTCCGCCGGCCCATCGCCGAGATCGGCGGCCGGACCGCGGACGGGATCCCGTTCCTGGCGCCCGAGATCCAGCTGTTCTACAAGGCGGCGAACCCGCGCCCGAAGGACGAGTTCGACTTCGCGGCGGTGCTCCCGAGCCTCGACGCGGCGCAGCGGCGCTGGCTCGCCGACGCGATCGCGACGACCTGCGGAGCCCATCCGTGGCTGCCCGCGCTCGTCCCCGCCGACGCCCCGCGCGATCCCGGCTGACGCCCGGGTCCGGCGCTGAGCCGCACAGGGCGAGCCGAGCCTCGACCTGCGGTGATCGACGCGCGACGGCTCGGTCCTGCCGGGGCCAGGACGCCGCCGGGTAGCATCGGGCTCCGGCCACCCACGGGGTGGCCGGAGCGCGAAACCTCCCGCCGGCCAGCGGAATCCCGGCCGGCTTTCGCGCTGCGAGCACAGTGGACGGAAGTTCGGGGGCCGGGTGGCGCAAGGGCACCGCGCGCAGGTGGAGCGGGCGGCGGAACAGGGCGTTCGGTTCGAGCACCTGCTGGACGAGCACGCGCAGGTGCTGCACCTGCTCGACGACACGGCCGCGCTGCGCGGGCTCGCGCAGCGGGTGCGAGAGGAATGCGGCGCGCACATCGGCCTGGCCGGGCCGGTCGAGGCCGACCGCCTACTGGTGCTGCGGCAGTGGAACGGCACCTGCGCCACCGGCCTGCACGACCTGCGCGTTCCGATGGGCCTCGGGCTCGGCGGGCTGGGCTTCGCCGAGCTGCGGCCGGTGTGGGTCGACGACTACTGCGCGTCGGAGCTGATCACCCACGACTTCGACGGGCCGATCTCCGCCGACGGCATCAAGACCATGCTGGCGGTGCCGATGGTCCGGGCGGGCAAGGTGCACGGCGTGGTCTACGCGGCGATGCGCGAGATCACCGACTTCGGCGGCAGGCAGCTCGACGCCGCGGTGCACGTCGCCAACAGCGGGGGACTGGCGCTGCAGACGGCGTCGGCGGCGCGGCGCCAGCGCGAGGCGGCGGCCGCGGCCGAACGCCGCCGGATCGCCTCGGAGCTGCACGATTCGGTGGGAGCGCGGCTGTTCCGGATGGGCGCGGAGCTGCGCGACCTGCGGACGCACGCCGAAGGCGGCAGCAGCGAACTGCTGGACCGGTTGGTGTCGCTGGAGAACCAGCTCGCGGAGACCGCGTCCGCCTTCCGCGACTCGGTGCACGCCCTGGACCACGGCGAACCGGGCGGCGGCCTCGCCGAGGCATTGTCCCGGGACTGCGCGGCGTTCCAGCGCCGCACCGGCACGACGGCCCAGTCGGTCGAGGTCGGCGCGGTGCCGGACTGCGGGCCGCACCGCGCCCGGGTACTGCTCGCGGCCGCCCGCGAAGCGCTGCTCAACGTGGAGAAGCACGCCAACGCCCGCTCCGTGCTCATCAGCACGATCGCGCTGGACGACGAGATCACCATCTCGGTCGCCGACGACGGCAGCGGCTGGCCCGGCCGGGGCCAGGAGGGCAACGGCATTGGGCTGCGAGCCACCGCCGACCGGGTCGGCGAGGTCGGCGGCACGCTGTCGGTGGTGGCCAACGAGGACGGTGGGCTGACCGTGCGCATCCGGGTTCCGCTGACGTGAGCGAGGACATCCGCCTCGTCGTCGTCGACGACCACCCGGTGGTGCTCGACGGCGTTCGCCTGCTGCTGCGCGACGATCCGGCGATCCGCGTGGTCGGCGGCGCACCGGACGCCGCCTCGGCGGTGCGGCTGGTCGCCCGGGCCCGGCCGCACGTCGTCCTGCTGGACCTGCGGTTGCCGGACGCGGTGGCGAGCGAACTCGTCGCACCGCTGCGCCAGGCCGCGCCCGACGCGCGGATCGTGGTGTTCACGGCCTACCGCGACCACGCCGCGCTCCAGGCGACGCTCGACGCCGGTGTCGACGGATGCCTGCTCAAGGACGCCGGCGCGACGGACCTGGTGGCGGCGGTGCGCCAGGCGGTGAGTGGGGTCGCGATCTTCGATCCGCGCGTCGACGCCCGGGCGGCGCCCCGGATGCGCGCCCGGCTGCACGACACCGGGCTGACGCAACGCGAGTACGACGTGGTCCGGCACGCCGCCGCGGGACGGACCAACCCGGAGATCGCCGAGCAGCTCGGCCTCACCCGGCACACCGTCACCGGCTACCTGCGGAACGCGATGCGCAAGCTCAACGCCCGCAACCGGATCGAGCTGATAACCAAGGCCGCCCAGTCGGGCCTGCTGTAGCTCCTGTTCGAGCACCCGCCTGACACGCCGGTACATGTCGCGTCCCGGCGGAAGTGACGCCGTTTTCGCGCGAAAACGTCACCCGCACGCCTGGCGAACGCCGTTTTCGCGCGAAAACGTCACCTCAACCCGAACGGGGTTCGCCGGGAGCCCCGATTCGGGGGCGAAACCCCACAGGTGTGGGGGTCGGCTGTGCGTTCTGCGTCTCACCCATCGGCTCGATCGCGCGCCGGAACCGGCGTAGGAGCAGGTCAGGGGATTGCCGGTGCGAACGGTCGGCGTCGGGTCCCCGGTGCCGGCCTGGAAGGTGATCGCCATGGACAAGAAGTCGAACCTGCTGATCATCGTCGTCGCCGGGGTCATCGCCATCGGACTGCTGTTCGTGGCCGTGTCGGTGGGCTGAAAAAACGCCTGCACCCCCGGGCGCAGCCGGGAGTGCAGGCGTTCATCGGCAGGGCTCAGGCGTTGCCGGGCGGGGGCGCGCCGTACTGACCCGTGCCGTACTGGGTCGTTTCGGACGAGTCCGGGTCCGGCCAAGTCGCTTCGTACGGGTTCTTCCGGGTCGTCGCCGCTTCGGACGAGTTCGCCGGACGCGCCATCGGGCCGCCCGCCGCCATGTAGGGCGAGCCGCTCTGGGAACCCGCCCCGGCCGAGGCCGAGTAGGTCGAGCCGGACGAACCCGGGTTGGCCCCCACGGGATTGGCGGTGGCGTAACCGGCCGCTGCCAGGCGAGGCGAGCCGGCGAGCGACGAGGTCGCGCCGGCCGCGGCCGTGCCTGCCGCGGCCGAGTACGGCGATCCTTCGTACGCCGATCCCGGGATCGGCGAGCCCGACGGCAGGCCGGAGAGCCCGGACCGCGTGCTCTGGGCCGTCGTGCTCCTCGGCGAGCCGGTGCTCTGCTGGGCGAGCTCGCTGATCTGCACGATCTTGTCGGTCAGCGAGGCCACGGCCTTGGCCGTCGAATCGACGTGCTTCATCAGGTTCTGCGCGCTGGAGAGCAGGGTCTGCAGGTGCCCCATGATCCGGCCGCCGTACTCGACGGCGACCTGCACGGCCTGCGGGATCGCGGCCGCGATGCTCGCCCCGAAGGTCGCCTGTGCCGCGGCGATCGCCTGGTTCATGATCATGATGATCTTGCCGACGGCCTCGTTGACGAGGGTCGTGACCTCCTGGAGGGTCTTCGCGACCGCTTCGCCCGCGCCGGCCGCGGCTTCCGCCAGCGCGACCCCCGCCTGGCCGAGCCCGTTGATCCCGTCCACCAGCTCCGCGCCGGTCTTCAGGTATCCGGCCGCGGCCTCGCCCGACCAGCCGCTGGTCTCCGGCCCGGTCGACTGCCCGTACTCCGAGGCGATCGTCGAGACCGCTCGCCCGGCGTTCTGGAAGCCCTCCGCGCCCGAGGCGATCGAGCTCGGGTCGCCGGCCAGCTGCTGCAGCGGTTCGGCCAGGAACGACACCGATTCCGCAAGGAAGCCGAAGCCGGCACCGGCCAGGGCCGACAGCGGGTCGGACACCGAGCCGAGGACCTGCAGCCCGGCACCGGCCCCGCCGAAGTCACCGGTCTGCCAGTCCTTGTTCTGCACGGCCTGGATGGTCGACTTCAGGTCGTCGACGATCTGCGAGGCGTTCGACGGGTCCGGGCTCGCCGAGAAGTTGAGCTCCACGGTCATCGCGCGTCCCTCCCGAACAGCAAGCCGGCGTTGCGGTCGTCGGAGCGCTCGTAGCCCTTGGCGGTCTGCACCAGCGCCGAGCTCATCCCGTCCATGGCGGACGCGGCGCTCCCGATGGCCTCCCCGGCCTGGGTCATGGCGCCGCTGAGCCCGGCCGTGATGAACTGCACGAACGAGCCGAGCGCGTTCTCGGCCAGCGCGCCGGGCAGGCCCCCGGCGGCCGAGGACAGCCCGTCGGCGATGCCGGCGACCGTCTTGGCGTGCTCCCGGATCTGCCCGGGATCGACCTGGAATTCGCCTGGCGCGCTCATCGGACGATCACCTGCGGGTTCGCGAAGAAGTAGTCGTCGTCGTCCGGCGGCGGCGGGCCGGACGAGGCGTCGACACCGGCGGCCGGCGGCATGTTCTGCTTCACGAAGTCCAGCGCGGGACCGTCGCCGACGTAGTCGGTCATGATCTCGACCACCTGAGCGCCGACCGAGCGCTGCGCCTGCTGCGCGGTGGTCAGGATGAGCCGCGCGAGCTGCTCGGCCTCCAGCGCGCGAGCCGCCGGCGTCAGCCGGATGTCCTCCATCGCGCCGCTGGGCCCCACCTGCACGGTGACCTCGCCGCGCGGCGAAGACGCCGTGCCGCTCATCCGGCTCAGGCTTTCGCTGGCCGCGCGGGCGTTCGCCGCCGCCCGTGTGAGCTTCTTGTCGTAGTCAGCCAGCCACTGCGCTGGTGAATCCACGGTGTTTCCTCCGACTTCGTCCTGGAAGTTGCCTGCGCTCACCGCGGCCGGCGGGCGATCCCGGCCAGCTCGTCGAGCGCGAAGCGCAGGTCCTCGCTGCGCAACGGGTTGATGCTCACCCAGCCGTTGCGGGCCGGGTTGACCCGCAGCCGGCCGCGCGGACCGTCCAACCAGGACAGTTCGGTGCCGGCCCGGACGTTCTCGGCGCCGTCGCGCCGCGTCGCGCCGAGCTGGCCCCGGCCGGTCAGGGTCGGCAGCAGCCCGGTGAGCTGGTCGAGCACGTCGGGGTCGCCGCCGCAGTCGCGGACGAGCTCCCGCAGGAGGCGTTCCTTCGCCTCATCGTCCGCCGCGTCGCGGATCAGCTCCGCCGCGCTGCCGATCGCGCGCTCGGGCAACGAGATCGGCATCGCCCGGGCCGGGCCCAGGTCGGGCACCATCGGCCGCAGCGCGTCGCCCAGCGCGTTCGCCAGGACCCGCCTGATCCGCACCGGGCTGGCCGGGTCGCCGTCCAGCGGCTGCTCGCAGATCAGTGCCCACGACCGGTAGACCATCGCCACGACGGCGGTCGCGCCGTCGCCGTCGAACAGCACGAGATCGACCGTGCCCCGGTACTCGCGCAGCGCCGTGACCAGCTCGGCCGCGGCGCCGGCGGGCCCGTCCTCGTCGGCGAGCCCGCGTGCCTGGAGGGTCTGGCCCGCAGTGGCCAGCAGCACCTCCCGCTCGCCCTCGATCCGCCCGAACGCCGGCACGCGCAGCGGGAAGGGAAAGTGCACGCCGACGTGCGAGGCGAGCAGATCGAGCTCGATCTGTCCGAAGTGGATGGTTCCGTCGGTGGCCCCGCGCCGGGCGGTGCGCGTGGTCGCGGTCGTCATTCCGCGGCACCGCCCGTCCTGCGCAGCACCTGCGCGGTGTGGTCGTCGGAACTCACGTAGCGGGTGACGGTCTGGTGCAGCGCGTCGTGGAAGCCGTTCAGCTCGGTGTCGGCCGCGCTGATCTCGCCGGTGAGCCCGGACTGGCCGGCCGCCTCGCGCAGCCGCATCGCCAGGTGCATCGCCGGCGGCGCGGTACCGAGCATCGGCATCCGCTCGGCGAGCTGGCGCGCGGACGTCACCAGGCCGTTGGTCTGCTCGCCGAGGTTGGTGAGCGTTTTGACCTGGGCCGCCAGGTCCTGCGGCGAGACCTGGTAGCCGGGCCCGGGGTTCGCTTCGGAGGTCAAGGGATTCACTCCTGTTCGTGTCAGCCGATGACCGGGGCGCTGGCCGGTCGGTCGTCGGCGAAGAGCTTCTGGTCGACGGTGGGCATGCGGTTCTGGTGGACCTGTTCTTCCTCTTCCTCGCC
Organism: Saccharopolyspora elongata; assembly: GCF_004348985.1. Classification (GTDB taxonomy): domain Bacteria; phylum Actinomycetota; class Actinomycetes; order Mycobacteriales; family Pseudonocardiaceae; genus Saccharopolyspora; species Saccharopolyspora elongata. Next base: position 26,010 of record NZ_SMKW01000002.1, read on the forward strand.
GCGCCGCGCGCCGGCCGGCCCCATGCCGCCGCCGGCCCCGCCGCGCCCGGCGACACCGGCCATCGAGCCGGACCCGGCCAGCAGCGCGCCGCCCGCGGCTCCGCCGCGCAGCCCCGCCTCCAGCGGCCCGGCGCCGACCAGCTTCCCCCAGGGCGTGCCGCCGCCGGTCCCGCCGGCCGCGCCGCCGAATCCGGCCGCGGAGGTCGACGCCGGCGCCGCGAAGCCGAGGGCCTCCGTCGAACCGCCCGGGGCGATCGTCTTGCTGCTGTTGAGCAGGCTCGTCTCGTACTGCTGCATCACGTGCACCGCCTGGGCCTTCTTCTCGGCGGCCGCGACGTTGGCGAGGAACAGGCTGCCGCCACCGGCCGCCACGGCGCCGATCGCGGCACCCATCAGTGCTCCCGGGCCCGCGCCGACGCCGCCCGCACCCGCGCCGATCAGGCCGCCGATGACCGCGCCGGCCCCGGCACCGGCCGCGGCGCTGGCCACGGCGCCTCCGGTCGGGTCGCCGGGCGGCGGCGGCATCGTGTTGCGGGCGACGGAAAGCGCGTCGCCGGCGTCCTGGGTGGCCTGCTGGGTCGTGGCCGCGCGGGTGCTGATGTCGTCGGTCCGCTCGCCGATCGAGCCGAGCCGCTCCGTCGCCAGGTCGGCGGACGAACTGGTCCAGTTCGTCTGCATGGCGGTCCGCTGCTGGCGCATCGATTCCGCGTGATCGGTCAGCTCGCTGCTGTGCCGCCCCCACTCCGTGGCGACCGCGCTGACGTCCCCGACGTCGGCGTTGTCCCACAGCATCTGGTAGAGCTGCTCGTGGGAGTAGGAGTTCCAGTTCGTGCCTTCGGGCGGGATCGGCGAACCGAAGTACCCCTCCCACACGTTGCGCAGGGCGTTCACCACGGGTTGCGCCAGCGCGCCGGCGGGCCCGGCCTGGTCCAGCACGGAGGTGGCGGCGTTCGCCAGGTCTTGGACGCCGGCGGACGCCATCTCAACGACGTTCGCCGTCTCCGAGTCGTTGATCATGTCCGGTGTTCTGCCTTCCAATCGGTCCGCCGACCCGGCGGCGGACCACCGATCACGGTGATATTGCTGAGTTCACAGTCGCTGGAGACGGCTGCCGCCGTCGTCGCGCAGCGGTGGTGCGCTCACGGCGGGCGCGACGGGGCCGCCGATCGGCGCTGGTCTGCGCACGAGATCCATGCGGGATGTCCACCTTCGTGCCGGGCCCGCTTCCCCTCTGCGGGCACCGCACAAAGATCACCAGAACGGCGCAGCGGAATCATCCGCAACATTGCTGATGTTCCGGGAGCCGGGTAGGTAGCGGGCGTCATTCGCGCTCCCCGAATCCGAGCGCGATCTCGATCCGCGACGAGTAGCCGAGCTTGGCGAGCACCCGCGACACGTGCGAATCGACCGTTCGCACCGACACGATCAGCCGTTCGGCGGCCTCCCGGTTGGTCAGGCCTTGCGCCACGAGTTCCGCGACGCGGTGCTCGGCGGCGGTGAGGCTCTCCCAGCCGTGCTTCGGCCTGCGCCGGGAGCCGGTCGCGCCGCGCCGCAGGCCGAACGCGCGCAGCGCGGCGTCCGCCCGGTCGATGTCGCCGGCGGCGGTCAGCGCGGTGTACCGGTCGATCGCGGTCTGGTAGGCGGCCCGGGCGTCCGCGGATCTGCCGGACGCGGCCAGGACCTTCGCCGCGTCCTCCGCAGCCCGCGCGGCGAGGATCGGCGAGCCGGTGTCGGTGAACTCCTGGGCCGCGGCCAGCAGGACGTCGACGTCGCTGTCGACCAGCCCCTGGCAGTACATCAGCGCGCCGCGCTCGCCGGCCGATTCGCCGGTGCTCAGGTCCCGCATCTGCGCGACGAGCCGGTTGGCCAGGTCGCGGTCGCCGCCGGTGACCGCGATGCGCACGAGCCGGGCGCCGACCGTGGCGACCGCGTGCGCGTGGTGCACGCCGACGTCGCCGGCGGCGAGCGTGTGCACGATCTCCAGCGCCCGTTGCGAGTTGCCCTCGGCGTCGGCGACGTGCGCGCTGGCCAGAACGGCGATCTGCTCGTAGAACACGGCAACGCCGCGGCCGGGGGACCGCTCGGCGAGCTCGGCGTGGACGCGTGCGGCGGGCAGGTCGCCGCGGTGCAGCATGATCATGGAGGCCACCCCGTGCAGCGGGCCGGCCAGCCCGTGCTGGTCGGGCAGCGCCATGGGGGCGCCGATCTCGTCGAGCGCCCGGTCCCAGAGCCCGTTGTTGAACGAGGCCAACGCGGCGATGGTGTGCAGCCAGACCAGCAGGCCCGCGCCGATCTCACGGGCGATCGGGCGCGCCTGCTCGATGGTCTCCAGCGCGGCCTTGTCGTGGCGCAGGTCCTGGACCACCGCGCGCAGGAGGCGCGACATCAGCCACAGCCCGCGGTCGTCGACGGCGATCTCCAGCAGCGCGTCGGCGCGGTCCAGCCGCTCCAACGCCCCGTCGAGGTCGCGGAAGACGAACAGTCCCGTCGCCTCGACGTTGAGCAGGAACACTTCGACGAGCGGGTCGTGCGCGGCGGCCGGCGTCGCGAGCTCGACGGCGCGCTCCGTCCCCGTCAGATCGCCGGCCGCGAGGCAGGCGGCGGCGTCGATCGCGGCGAGCCGCCCGGACAGCTTGCCATCGACGCGTTCCGGGTCCAGCGCCGCGATGGCGGCGGCGGGATCCATCTCCCGGAAGCAGATCAGGGCGAGCACGGCCCGCAGCCGGTGCCGGGTCGGCGTGTCCGGATGCGCGGCCAGGCTGGCGGTGGCGATGCGCTGCGACTCGTCGGTCCGGCCCGACCACATCAGCGCCTCGGCCAGCGCGGCGCGCAGCGGGTGCAGGCGCGGATCGCCGGGCGGCAGCCCGGAAACGGCCCGGTGGAACAGGTCCACCACCGCGGGCGTAGGCCGGGCGGCGAGCCGATCGGCGTGGTCGGCGAGCCAGTCGACGGTCCACGCGTCCACGGGAGTGTGCGCGAGCTGCTCGGCGACCGCCCGGGGCACGGCGTTGCGGGCCGCGAGCGCGCGGGCCGCGGAGCCGCGCAAACCCGCCGAGGTCGCGGCCAGGTCCTGGCGCACCACCGGATGCCGGAACCGGACGAGACCGCTTTCTTCCGCCAGCAACCCGATCCCGGCCAGCCGCTCGATCCGGGCCAGCGCGTCCACCGGTGTCGTTCCGGCGACGGCGGCCAGCTCGTCCACCGACGCGGGCTCGGCCAGGATCGCGGCGAAGCGCAGCAGGGCGGCGTCGTCGCCCGCCAGCCCGGTCGCCCAAGCCGTCACCGCCGCGGCGCGGTCGTCCTCGGCGAGGCGCGCCAGCAGCCACGGGTTGCCACCTGCGCCGTCGGCCAGCCGCAGCAGCGATTCCGGCGGTTCGCCACCGGAGGCTTCGGTGAGGACGGTGCGGACCGCGCAGTCGTCCAGCGGTTCGAGGTCGTGCGCGGTCCCGAGCCGGTCGAGCCCCGCGAACCGGGCGGGCTCGACGCCGCGATGCCGTCCGGCGACGACAAGCAGCGGCCGGTCGGGCAGTCCTTCGGCGAGTTCGTGCAGCGCGAGCAGCGTCGCGTCGTCCGCCCGGTGCAGATCGTCGATGACGATCGTGGCGGGCTCGGTCCAGTTCGGTGCACCGGCCGACAACGCGGTGGTTCCGCTCTGCGGCAGCACGGGAATCCGATGGGTCCGCATGCCCAGTTCGCGCGCCGCCGAGAGGTGCGCGTCCAGCAGGGCGGTCACGCCGAGACCAGGATCGGCACGCAGCACGACGAACCCGCCGCGCCCGGCACGTGCTGCCGCTGTGGCGTCAGCGAGCAGGCGCTGCGCCTCGTCTCGTCCGAATAAGTTCACCATCGCAATCAGCGGGGATCCTACAAGCGGATGATCACGACCAGAGGCGAATCCGCCCAGAAAACCCCAGGTGGCCGGTTCCTGTCAGGGGCTTGCGGGAGAATGCTCCACATGGGTGTCCCGAGCGGTCAGTTCCTGCGGATGGTCGACGAGCTCGCCGAGGTCGAGCAGGCCGACTCGAGCAACTACACGTCGTTCAGCGTGCGCGGCAAGGGGTTCGGCTACTACTGGCCGCGCACCGAGACGGTCGGGCTGAAGCAGACGCTGTCCGAGCAGGTCGCGCTGGTGGCCGAGCGGCCGGAGGTGTTCGAGGTGCAGTTCACGGCGGGCGGCTACGGCTGGGTCGTCGTGCACCTGGCCAAGATAGACGCCGACGAGCTCGCCGAGCTGGTGTACGAGGCGTGGCGGCTCTCGGCCCCGGAGGCCCTCGTCGAGGAGCACCCGCTCCCGTGACCCGAGCCGGCGCCGAGCGGCGAAGCCCGGTTCGGTGCGTGCCCAATTTTGCCTAAAATTGGGAACCTCCGGTGCGTCGCGGACGGGCCACTGTGGATGGATACCGGAGATGGACGCCCGGGTTCAGCCGCGCGGTTCGGCCACCGAGTCGCGGTGCTTCGGCTCCGGGGCGATGAGCTTGCGACGGCTCCGCCGGTTCTTGTCGACCGCCTTGAGCACGCGCTCGACGACCGCGTCGACGACGGTTCGCACGTCCCAGCGGTAGGTGGAAAGAGCGGGCGTCAGCAGGCGCGACACCGGGTGGTCGTCGTAGCCGAGGACCGAGAGATCGGCGGGAATGGCCAGGCCGAGATCGCGCGCGGCCTCGTAGACGCCGTAGGCCATCGAGTCGGTGAGGCAGAACGCGGCCGTGGGCCGGGGCTTTTCGGCGAGCGCGGTCCGCGCGACCTCGGCGGCGCCGGTCAGGTCGTTCGGGCAGGCCACGACGCGCAGGCTCATCCGCAGCTCCTGCGCGACCTCGCGGACGACCTTCTCCGCGGGACGCTGGCGCAGCAGCCGCGGCCCCGGCGTCAGCACCAGGATCTCGTCGTGCCCGGCGGAGCTGAGCGTTTTCAGCGCGTCGGTGACGCCCAGGCCGTTGTCGAACACCACCTCGGCGGCGGTCGCCGCCCCGGGCAGCGGGTCGCCGATCGCGACGAGCATGGTCCGCTCGGCGGCGTCCGGCCAGTGCCGGGAATTCGGATCGACGGGGATCGTGACGAGCGCGTCGACCCGCTGGTCGAGTAGGTTCTTGGCGAGCAGGGCCTCGCGCGCGGGATCGGCGGCGGAGTCCATGAACAGCGTGTTGCGGTCGGCGGCGAGGAAGCGCCTGCCGAGCGTGGTGGCGAAGTTCTGCTGCCACAGGTCGTCCAGCGAACTGCACAGCACGCCCACCATGCCGGTGCGGCCGCTGGCCAGCGCGCGGGCGACCGGGTCGGCCTCGTAGCCGAGGCGGTCGGCGACTTCCCGCACGCGCTGCTGGGTTTCCGGGGGAACTTGCAGGCCGCGGAGCGCGTAGGACACGGCGGCCGGGGAGAGCCCCGTCTCCGCCGCGATGTCCTTGATCGTGGGGCGCTTGCGGCGTTGCACCTGGAAAGCCTAGCGCGCGGCGGATGCGCACGTTCGGCCCTTGACCGCGCGAGCGCTGAGGCGGTTCACTGAAACCGTTCACTGAAGCGCTTCACAAGGGTGTGTCCGTGTCCGATCCGGTGATCGACGTGCACCAGCACCTGTGGCCCGCGGAGTTCGTCGACGCGTTGCGCGCACGCGCGGATCCACCGCTGCTGCGCGGCTGGACGCTGCACTTGGCCGGCGAGCCGCCGTTCGAGGTGGACCCGGCCGATCACGAGCCCTCCGAGCGCGCTGCTCGCGAAGCGGGGACGGCGGTCGCGCTCGTGTCGCTGTCCAGCCCGCTCGGCATCGAATGGCTGCCGCGGGACGAGGCCGAACCACTGCTGGACGCCTGGCATCGCGGCGCCGCGGCGCTGCCCGATCCGTTCCGGGTGTGGGCGGCGGCCAACGTGCTGGAGCCCGACGAGCAGCAGGTGCGGGAGGCGCTCGGCAGGGGATGCGCCGGCCTGCAGATCCCGGCCGACGCCATGCGGCAACCGGCCGATGTGGAACGCATCGCCGCGCTGCTCGCGGTGTGCGAGCAGGCGGACCGGCCGGTGTTCGTGCACCCCGGCGCCGCGACGAGCCCGGCCGCCGGCGTGCCCGGCTGGTGGCCACCGGTCGTCGACTACGTGGCACAGCTGCAGGCGGCGTGGTGGTCCTGGCACGTCGCGGGCCGCGCACTGCTCCCGCGGCTGCGGATCTGCTTCGCCGCCGGGGCCGGGCTGGCGCCGGTGCACCACGAACGGCTGGCGGCCAGGGGAGGCGCGTTCGACCGCGTCGATCCGGGCGTCTTCGTCGAGACCTCGTCGTACGGGCCGCGCGGGGTGGATGCGCTGGTTCGGGTGCTGGGGATCGACCCGGTCGTCCTCGGCAGCGACCGGCCCTACGCCGAACCGGCCGATCCGGGGCTGGGGGAGGCCGCTGCCCGGGCCATCCGCTGCTCGAACCCGCGTCGTCTGCTGGAAGGAGGAACACCGTGATCGGCGAACCCACCGCGCCCGGCCTGCCCGCCAGGCGAGCGCGCCGGATCGGCGACGTGCCGGGCGGATTCACCCTCGAAGCGCTGCCCGGGCGCTACCTCGACCAAGGCGAACTGCTCGGTCTGGTCGCGGGTCTCGCGCGCCGACCGGAGGCGTGGCGGCACCACGTCGCGTTCAGCGACGAAAAGCGGCATTACGCATCGCTGCACCGGGACGCGCACGTCGACGTCTGGGTGCTGTGCTGGACGCCGGAGAACGACACGGGCTGGCATGACCACGACATCTCCGCGTTCGCGGTCGCGGTGGCCCGCGGCACGCTCGTCGAGCACAACCTGGCCGTCGCCGGGCCGAGCGCGGCCACCGAGGTCGCCGCGGGCTTCGCGTACGGCGGCGGGCCGGACCACATCCACCGGCTCACCGGCCAGGAGCCGCGCAGCGTCTCGATCCACGCCTACTCGCCGCCGCTGTGGCGGATGGGTCAGTACTCGGTGGCCGACGGCGTGATCCGGCGCGTTTCCGTGTCCTACGCGGAGGAACTGCGTCCCATCGACGACACCGCGCCCGTCTGACCCGGCACGGGTTCGCGGGGAGGGAAGGGGCCATGACCGCGGTGCGCGCCGGAGCCCCAGTGCTCCTCGGCGGCGCTGATATGTCCATTGTGGATGTCGTGCGGATCGCCGACGACCGGGTGGCGGTCTGCGTCGCGCCCGCCGCGCTGGCCAAGCTCGGCGCGGCAGCGGTGCTCACCGGGCCGGTCTACGGGCGCACCACGGGCGTGGGCGCCAACCGCTCCGAGGCGGTGCCCGGTGGAGTCGCGCACGGGATGCGGCTGCTGCGCAGCCATGCCAGCGGGATCGGGAACCTGCTGCCGGAGCGGGACGTGCGGGCGATGCTGGCCGTCCGGCTGAACCAGGTGCTGCGCGGCGGCACCGGCGTGCGGCCCGGGCTCGCCGAGGCGATGGCCACGGCGCTCAACGCCGGGGCGTACCCGGAGGTGCACGAGCACGGTTCGGTCGGGACCGGCGATCTCGGGCCGTTGGCCGAACTCGGGCTCGCCCTCGCGGGCGAGGCGCGCTGGATCGGTCGCGGACCGGCCCCGGTCGCCCTGGCCGAGGGCGAGGCGCTGGCGTTGATCAGCAGCAACGCCCTGACCATCGGCCAGGCGGCGCTGGCGGTGGCCGCGGTGCGGGGCCTGGTGTCGGCGACCGCCGCGATCGCGGCGCTGACCGCGCTCGCCGTCGACGGCTCGACCGAGCCGCTCGCGCCCGAGGTGCACGCGGGCCGCCCGCACGCCGGCGCGTCCCGGGTCGCGGCCGAGGTGCTGGCGCTGCTCGGCGGCCAGGTGGGTCCGGGCCGCCGGATCCAGGATCCGTTCGGGCTGCGGTGCTTCCCGCAGGTGCACGGCCCGGCGGTGGAGGCCGTGGCCGACGCCGACGCGGTCGTGGCGGTGGAGCTCAACGCGGCCGCGGAGAACCCGCTGCTCACGACCGGCGAACCGGCGGCGGCCCGCCACCACGGCGGATTCCACGCCGCCCAGCTGACCCTTGCGCTGGACCGGTTGCGGCTGGCGATGTTCTCCACGGCCCAGCTGTCGGCCGCGAGGCTGGCGATGCTCACCGAACCCGGGATGACCGGGCTGCGCCCGTTCCTGGCGGCGGGACCGCCGGGCAGCTCGGGGATCATGGCGCTCGAATACGGCGCGGGCTCCGCGCTCGCCGAACTGCGCGCCGCGGCGTTCCCGGCGACGCTCGGCCACATCGTGCTGTCCAGGGGCGCCGAAGAACACGCGAGCTTCGCCCCGCAGGCGGTTCGGCAGACTCGGCGCGCCGCGGATGCGTACCGGCTGGCCCTGGCCTGCGAACTCGTGGCCGCGGTCCGCGCGACCCGGCTGCGCGGCATCAGTCCGGGGCGACCGCTCCGCGCGGTTTACCAGCGGGCGTGCGACGCGCTGGATCCGGATACCCGGGAGCGCCCGCTGTCCGGCGACGTCGCGGCCGCGGCGGGGGTCGTCGACGAGATCCCGCGGCTGGTGCGGCGGGATTGACCACGGAGTGGACGCGTCGGGGCTCAACCGCTGGCCTCTCGATCGAGCAGGCCCGCGCAGGCGGCGAACTCGCGCAGCTCCGCCGACCACGCGGCCAGGCCGTCGAACGCGGTGACGTCGCCTCTGCGCACCGTGAGTCCCGGCAGAACTCGTCGGCCAGCCGGATCGCACGCTCCACCGCCGGGCCCAGTGCGTGCGGCGGCGCGGTCTCCACGTCCCGGCGCAGGCTCGCGAACAGGTCCGCGGCCGGCCGATCGGCCGCCTCCTGGAGTTGGGCCAACCGAACGGACAGTTCGCCGACGAGGTATTGCTGCGTCATCTCCACCGCCACCCATCCCGATGTTCGAAATGGGTGTACCCGGGCCGGTTCCGGTCGTAATCCGGCGGACGGCACCGCTACCGGGTCGGATTAACCGGGCGGCCTCAGCCCGCGTCCTTGCTCACTCGACCGGTTTCCGGCGGTGCTGTGCGGGCCTTGACGACCTGGCCGATGAACAGGTCGTAGACGACGGCGCCGATGACGGCGCCGACCAGCGGCCCGACTATGGGGATCCAGAAGTACCAGCTGAACCACTCGTAGGTCCCCGGCAGGGCGATATCGCCCCAGCCGGCGATGAACGTCCACAGGCGGGGGCCGAAGTCGCGCGCCGGGTTGATCGCGTAGCCGGCGTTGGGTCCGAAGGTCAAGCCGATCACCGTGACGACCAGGCCGATCAGGAACGGCCCGAGGTTGGCCGCCGGCGCGGTGTTGCGCGTGTCGGTGAGCGCGAAGATGAGCAGCACCAGGATCGCGGTGCCGACGATCTGGTCCAGCAGCGGTCCCCACCACGACGCGCCGAAGTACTCGGCCGGGAAGGTGGCGAAGATCGCGAAGGTGTCCAGGGACTGGGGGCGGGCGAGACCGGCCTTGGCGTTGAACGCGTCGATCGCCCAGCTGTACGTCGCGTATACCAGCCCCGCGGCGAGGAACGCGCCCACGACCTGGGCGACGATGTAGGGCACGACCTTCACCCACGGGAAGGCCCGCCGCACCGCGAAGGCCAGCGTCACCGCCGGGTTGATGTGCGCGCCGCTGACGCCGCCGGCGACGTAGATGCCGAACACCACGGCGAGTCCCCAGCCCCACGCGATGATCAGCCAGTTCGCCGGCCCGAAGGCGTCGGTTTGCCGCCCCGAGCCGGGCAGTCCGGCGACGGCCACCGCGACCGACGCGCACCCCAGCAGGATCAGGACGAAGGTTCCCAGGAATTCCGCCAGCAGCTCGCCACCGAGTCCTGCTCGGTAGCCGCGGCGGCGTTGGTTCTCCTCGGCCATCGGTGGCTCCAGACCCGAGTCGATTTGCCCCCATCAAGCGATTCGGCCGTTCTAGCGCGGCGGAATCGGTACCCCGGAGTGTAGGGCTCCTGCCCCGGATGCGCCGGGCGCGAGCGGCCGAGTGGGGGCTTGCGAAGAGAATTTTTCGGCATACCGTAACCTCGTGGACGGGAAAACGAATCGTTGTTCGCGCGGGCCCACCGGGGCGCCGCGCGCGTACCGGCAGGAGGCCGTCATCGGCGCGCAGGCAGCGGCACAGGGGGACCGATGGGCGTGACCGAGGCCGAGGCGGGACGCGATTCCCGGGAGGACCTGGGGCAGGTGCTCGGGCGGGGGCGGATGCGGGGCGCGCTCGCGATGCTGGGGCCCGCCTTCATCGCGGCCATCGCCTACGTCGATCCCGGCAACTTCTCGACCAACATCGGCGCCGGCGCGGAGTTCGGCTACGCGCTGGTGTGGGTCGTGGTGCTGGCGAACCTGATGGCGATGCCGGTGCAGTTCCTGTCCGCGAAGATCGGCGTGGTCACCGGCAAGACGCTGCCCGAGGTGTGCCGGGAGCGGCACTCCCGGCCGGTGCGGTGGGGTCTGTGGCTGCAGGCGGAGATCGTCGCCATGTCGACCGACCTCGCCGAGTTCGTCGGCGCCGCCCTCGGCCTGTACCTGCTGTTCGGCATCCCGATGGTGCCGGCGGCGCTGATCACCGCGGTCGTCGCGTTCGCGCTGCTGGGCCTGCAGGCGCGCGGCTACCGGCCCTTCGAGCGGGCGATCGCCGGGCTGCTGCTGCTGATCATCGCCGGCTTCGCCTACCAGCTGCTGCGCATCGGCGTGGAGCCCGCCCAGGCCATCGCCGGGCTGGTGCCGACGCTGCCGGCCGGCAGCGCCTACCTCGCGGTGGGGATCGTCGGCGCCACCGTGATGCCGCACGTGGTCTACCTCCACTCGGCGCTCACCAGCCGCCGGGTGGCCGTCTCGACCGACGACGACCGCCGGAAGGTGCTGCGCTTCGAGCGCTGGGACGTGGTCATCGCGCTCGGCCTCGCCGGGTTGATCAACCTGTCGATGCTGGTCATGGCCGCGAAGTTGTTCCACGCCAGCGGCAACACCGGGGTCAGCAGCATCGAGGACGCACACGCGGGTCTCGCCACCTTCGCCGGTGGCACCGCCGCCCTGGTGTTCGCGGTCGCCCTGCTCGCGTCCGGGATCTCGTCCTCCAGCGTCGGCACCTTCGCCGGGCAGGTCGTGATGGCCGGGTTCATCAACTTCCGGATTCCGCTGCTGCTGCGCCGGTTGATCACGATGACGCCCGCGCTCGTGGTGATCGTGCTCGGCATGAACCCCACCGACGTCCTGAACTTCAGCCAGGTCGTGCTGAGCTTCGGCATCCCGTTCGCGCTGATCCCGCTGCTGCTGGTGACCAGGGACCGCTCGGTCATGGGCGACTTCGCGAACCCGCGCTGGCTGACGGCGGTGATGACGGCGATCACGACGCTGATCATCGGCCTGAACGCCTACCTCCTCTACGACCAGTTCCTGGGCTGAGCCCATGAGAACCGACGCGCCGGACGAAGTGCATCCCGGATCAGCGGGATTCTTCGCCGCGCTGGCCGATCTCGTGCGGCACGGCGAGATCGTCGACCGGCCGCGGGGACGAGCGCACCCGCGCATCCCAGATGTGGTCTACCCGCTGGACTACGGCTACCTAGCGGGAACCACCGGCGGTGACGGCGAAGGCATCGACGTCTTCGTCGGCTCGGCGGCGGGCGCGGGAGTGGTGGGCGTCCTGCTCACCGCGGACCTGGCCAAGCGGGACGCCGAGATCAAGGTGCTCGTCGACTGCTCGCCCGAGGAGGTCGGGATGGCCAGGGGTTTCGCAGCGGAGTCCTCGGCATCGGCGGTCATCTCGTCCTGCGGGGCGAGGCCTAGCAGACGTGAGGATTCGGCCGGCGCGGCGCGGAGTTCCCGGACTTCAGCCCGGAGTTCGCGAATCTCGGTGAGCAACTCGCGGACCGTTTCGCCGTCGTCCTCGCGATCGCGGCCCACCTGGGATTCCATCGCGGACACGGCGACGGCGAGGTGTGCGCCGGGAACGGATTCCCGGCGCCCACCGGAGGATCAGAACTCCTCTTCGTCGCCCTCGAAGACCTCTTCCAGCACCTCGCCCACGACCATGCCGCCGAGGATCCCGGCGCCGGCGCCCAGCGCGGCACCCGCGACCATGCCGCCCATCCCGGATCCGCGCCGGTGGTGCTCGTCGTGGTAGCCGTGGTGCTCGTAGCCGTGGTGGTCGTGACCGGCCATCGGGTGGCCCGCGCCGCGGCGTTCGGCGACCTGCTCCAGCCAGCCGTGGATCCGCCCGGCCCAGTCGGTGCCGAGGGCTTCCTCGTGGGAGGCCTGGAAGCGGCCGAAGGCGTCCTGGCTCGGGGTGAAGAACCCGCCGCGCTTGTCGGCCTCCAGCACCACGTCCAGCCCGTGCGGGCCGGCGACGAAGGTCAGCTCGACCTCGTTGATCCGCCCGGCGAACTGCTGTGGCGGGTAGAACTCGATCTCCTGGAAGAACGGCAGTTCCTGGCGGACGCCGTGCAACCGGCCGTGCTCCAGGTCGGCGCTCTTGAAGTGGAAACCGAGCTGGGAGAACGCCTCCAGCACCTTCTCCTGCGCGGGCAGGGGCTCCACCGACACCGGGTCGAGGTCGCCCTTGTCGGCGACCTTGGCGATGGCCAGCTCGGTGCGCACGCCGAGCGTCATGCCGTGCAGGTGCTGCCCGTAGACGCTGGTGATCGGCGTTTCCCACGGCACGGGGAGCTGGAACGGGATGGTCTTGTTCTCGCCCTCGCGCAGTTCGAACCGGCCGGCCACCACGGCGCGGTGGAACTCCACGCCGGCATGCCCGTCGTGGCCGCCGTGCTCGGTTTCGACGCGCGTGACGAGGCCGAGCGCGACGTTCTCGACGGTGACGTCCTGGTTCCCGCCGGTGATGCGGACTTCCCCGGCGAGGTTCTCGCCCGGGCGGACGTGCTGGTGGTGCAGCACGGTGTCCACCGACGGGCCGCCGACGCCGAGCGCGCCCAGGAGCTTCTTGAAGACCATTCTGCTGGCCCTTCCTCTTCTTTTCGCTGTCGATTCAGTTGCGGTGCGTGTGGTCGAACGGGTTGCGGCTCCTCCTGCCGGATCGGAGACGCGGTCCGGAGAGGCTGTGAGCCGCGGTGCCGTGCGGGGAAAGGATGGCCACCTGCGGGAGGAGCGCCGGACGACTTTCGGCTGCACGGCGCGGAAGCGCGTCGGGCTCGACTTCTCCGGGCGGTCCTGAACGGACGCGGTGCGGGGTCACGGGCGGCGTCGACCTGCGGTCGTGACGCGACTCCGGAGGGAGGGTGCGGCCCGCCGGCTCCCGGCGGGCAAGGCGGCCGACGCGAGGCGCCGGCTGTCCAGCAGGGTCCGCGCCCCTCGGCTCGCCAGGGGCGCGGCAGGTACTTCCGGGATCATCGCCCATGCTCGTAGCAACGGCGCAACAGATCATCGGGTTCCGGACAAACGACTCAAAAATCGTGATCAACACAACATCACCCGCCCGTGATGCCGGTGCTGTGCCCGGCAAAGCGGTCGAACTCCAGGAACTGCGGCCAAGTCCGTGGCGAACCGGCCACGCTTCCCAGGCGGGGGTGCTGTGCACCAGAGCGCGCCGCGCCTCTCGGTCCGGCGCCGACTGGCCGGTCGGCGCTACTCCTCGGGCGTGCCCTGGGGTGGTTGCTCGATCGGGAACAGGATCGGGCTGAGCAGGTACTGGCTGCGGTGCGGTGCGGGCTCGTTGGCCAGCTGTGGCGCGATGGCGCCACGCATCCCGTCGATCATCTCGGCGAGTTCGCCGGGACTGAGCCAGATCGCGTGCTGGCGGTAGCCGACGGAATCGGCGGCGGGGTCGGCCCGCTCGCGGTCGAGATAGGCGTTGAACTCGGCGATCAGCGTGGTCATGGCGGTGGCGAAGCCACGGCGGTGCTCCTCCGGCGGCACCGTCATGGCCGTTTCGTGGTCGATCACCGCTCGTTCCCGGCGCAGGCGGTACAGGCGCTCCACGGCGCCGCGCACTCGTTGTTCTTCCTCGACTTCCAGGATGCCCGCGTCCGCGAGCAGGCCGACGTGCCGGTACACGGTCGCCTTCGAGACGTCGGGCACGCGGTCGCACAGCTGCGCGGTCGTGAGGTGCCGACCACCGGAGAGGGCGTGCACGATGCGCAGCCGCACCGGATGCACCAGCAGTTCCAACGTGTCCACAGTCGAATCTTCTCATGTCGTGATACCTTTCTCAAAGTTTGCGAACGGTATGGATGAGTCGATGCGGAGGAACGACATGCGGCACCTGTCAGCTGAGGACCGCCCCGAGGTGATCGAGGCGCCACCATTGGGAAGCCACTACGAAGTGGGAGGCCGGCGGCTGATGCTCCACCGCTCGGGCAGCGGCGACCCCGCCGTGGTGTTCCTCCCCGGAGCCGGGCTGGTCGGCCTGGACTTCCTGAACCTCCAGCAGCAGATGGCCGAACTGACCACGAGCGTGCTCTACGACCGGGCGGGCACGGGCTGGAGCGAGCGAACCGACCTGCCCCGCAGCGCCGTCGAGGTCGCAGGCGAGCTCCGGGACCTGCTGCGCGCAGCGGGAGTCCCGGCTCCCTACCTGCTGGTCGCGCATTCGCTGGGCGCGTTCTACGCGCGCCGGTTCGCGCAACTCTTCCCCGGTGAGGTGGCCGGTCTGCTCCTGCTGGATCCCGGTCACGAGGACATCAGCGACCACATGCCGGCGGAAGCCGCCGAGTTGAACGAGCAGATGAAGCTCGATCCGGAGCAGATGCCGGAGCTGACGGACGAGCAACTCGAGGCTTCCCGCAGCGCGCTCGCGCAGATCTACGCCGAGTGGCCGGACTCGGTCCGCGAGCCGCTCGTCGAACACCACCTCTTGGAGTGGCGGACGGGCATCCAGGAGACGGCCAACTTCGAGAGCGAGCTGTACGACGAACTCCGGCAGGGCGGAGAACTCCCCGACGTCCCGTTGATCGTGGTCACCGCGATGGGGCGCAACCCTTACTGGGCGAAGTTCGCGTCCGGGGACGTCGAACGCCGGATGCACGACGGCCTGCGGGACCTTCACGCGGCGATCGCAGCATCGGTTCCCCGCGGCGAGCAGCGGGTGCTCGACGATGCCCAGCACCAGTACATCCACATCGAGCATCCCGACGCCGTGCTGCACGCGATCCGCGACCTGCTCGACGAAGCCGGGACGTCGTGAACGACGGCGTTCCGGCCTGCTTCAGCGGCGCAGCGACTCGCCGCGCTTGCGGGCCCGAGCCCAGCGCAAGCCGTTGCCGAACAGCCGTTGGGTCTTGCGCGCCACCAGGTGCTGCGTCAGCAGGTGGTGCTGGTAGTGCCACGGCGGCTGCAAGCTGTTCCGGCCGGACATCGCGTAGCAGAAGTCCACGGCGTTGCGGTCGGTGTAGCGGTCGGTGTTCTCGAACCACGCCATGCTGGAGCGCGCCGAGGCCTGCGCCATGCGCATCATGGCGTGGCCTTCCTCGTCGAACTCCTTGAGCGCCATGGACGTTTGCTCGCACTCCAGCAGTTTGTGCGCGAGCATCACCGCGTCGGTCATGGCCAGCCTGGTTCCGGAACCGAGCGTGAAGTGCGTGGTGTGCGCGGCATCGCCGATCAGCACCATGTTCTCGTGGCGCCAGGTCTGGTTGTAGACCTGGGTGAAGCGCTGCCAGGAGGCCGGCCTTCCCCGGGCGGCGCTGATCAGCGAGTGCCCTGCCAGCGGCTGGTCGAAGATGTCCTCCAGCAACCGCATGCTCTCGTCGTCGCCGAGCCGGTCGAACCCCAGTCGGCGCCAGGTCGTGTCCTGGCATTCGACGATGAAGGTGCTGATGCCGGAGCTGGAGGGGTAGGCGTGGAACCAGATCCAGCCCTCGGGTGTTTCTTCGAAGTCGAAGGTGAACATGTCGAACACCCGGTCCGTGCCCAGCCAGATGTAGGGGTTGTGGCCCTGGTCGACCTGGGTGCCGAACTCCTCGGCGTAGCGCTGCCGGGTGCGGCTGTTCGCGCCGTCGGCGACCACGATCAGGTCGGCGTCGGCGAACTCCGACAGGTCTTCCGCGGCGTGCTCGTACTGGACGTCCACGTCGAGGTCGGTGGCGCGCTGGGCGAGTATCTCCAGCAGTGGCGCGCGGTTCACGCTGTACCCGTATCCGCCCATGTAGGCGTGTTCGGTGCCGTGCAGCGAGACGACCTGCTCCCGCCACAGCGTCGAGGCGGCGCGGATCTGCTCCGCGCTCTCCCGGTCGTTGCGGTACAGGATGTCCAGCAGGTCGTCCCAGTACACGACGCCCCAGCCGTAGGTGGCGCCCGGCGGGTCCCGTTCGATCACGGTGATGTCGTGCCCGGCGTCCCTGAGCTTCGCCGAGATGGCCAGGTAGAGGCCGGCCGGCCCGGCCCCGATGCACACGATCTTCATGGCGTCTCCACACGAGCAGCGAGATGAGTGGTGACCGCGGAATGCTCGTGAGCGCCACGAGCGACCGGTGTCCGCATGGGTCGGTACGACCCCGTTGTACACCGGTGGGAAGCCGGTCGCATGGGCGCCGCCGCCTGCCCGCTACCGGAGCTGCGGGACAAGGGACTTTCGCCCCCGACATGCACCTACCGCGAGCCTTCCGGGCTGCCGCAGCAGCCCGGAAGGCCCACGACCCGGCGTTACCGCTCCGCGCGCAGTTCGACGACCCGCACGCCGTAGGCGGGGAGCGTGACCTTGGAAAGGAGTTCACCGGTCTTGGTGTCGTGCAAGGAAGAACCGTCCGCTCGGGGCGTTGTCGTGATCTCCTGGCCGTGCTGGCTGACGAGCCAGGCGAACCGGCGCCCGTCCTCGTGCCGGAGCTCGTCCGCGAACACCCGCGGATCGTCGACCGCGATCGGCCGCTCGATGCCGGCGATCTCGGCCAGCGCCGCGTAAAGCCGGTGCGTGTCCTCCGGGTTGACGCGCGCGTTCCGCGCCGCGAAGTGCTCGATCGGATAGGTGCACAGCACGGTCTCGCCCTGCCCGCTGCGGTGACGCAGCAGGGCCGGCCTGCCGTGCGCGTCGGTGGCCACCACCGTCGCTCCGCGCGGGTGGACCGGGAGGTACGCCCGGCTGTGCTCGTTGCCGCCGACCCGGAAGCGCAGCACCTCGCCTTCGGCGATGCCGCCGAAGTCCTCGGCGAAGGTGAACTCGACGACCTCGTCGGCCACCTCGTCGACCACGCCGTAGGTCATCTCCTTCGCGACGCCGAAGGTCTCGTCCAGGTACGGGATCCACGGCTGCCGGTGGTGCCCGACCTCGCCGGCGGTGTAGGACAGGTACAGCACCGCGCCCTGCGCCACCCGCTCGCGCAGCCACTGCCAGGTCGGCCCCTGGATCTGCTTGGTGCACGGCAGCAGGTACAGCGAGCAGTCCGGGTCGATGCCGTCGCGTTCCCTGGTGAACCCGACGGGCAGGTCGGCCTCCCGCGCGGCCACGTACGCCTGCTGCAGCGAGCTGAAGACGAGCGGCCGGTCGTCGTCCTGGCTGAACGGGTAGCCGTGCTCCAGGTACTCGGTCACCACCAGCGCCGCCTGCGCATCGGTGCGCTCGCACCGGGCGAAGTCCACAGTGGATAGCACGTCGGCGAACGCGGCCAGCTCGTGCAGCGGCGGCTTCGGGTTCCCGGCGTCGTCGGTGATGCCGAAGTGCATCTCGAAGGGGTGGTGCGAGTACGGTCCCTGCTCGACGAGGTCGTCGTAGTCGGTGTTGTTCCACGCCACCCAGCCGGTCGATCCGGCGAGCAGCGAGTTGTGCAGCGTCTGCCGGTAGTAGTGCGCGGCGTGCTCCGGCGACACCTGGTCGCTGGAGAGGCCGAACTCCTCCAGCACCACCGGCTTGCCGCCCACCGCGGCCAGCTCGCAGATGAACGCCGCGCCGAGGTGCTGGCGCACCGGGTCGCTGTCGATCCGGTACACGTGCGGGCCGACGAAGTCCACCAGCGCACCGGTCTCGCGGACCGAGAACCCGTTGTCCGTGCCGGTGACCTCGATGCCCCACGCGCCGTCGCCCAGCGACACGGGCTGGTGCCCGCCGCCGGCCCGGACCGCCTGCACCATCAGCTGCGCCCAGCTGGTGACCTGCTCGGTCGGCGCCTTCGGTTCGTGCCGCAACCGGCCGTAGATCGGCATCTCGTTGCTGATCAGCCAGCCCGCGACCGCCGGGTGCGCGGCGAAGCGCTCGGTCATCCGCTGCACGAACCACGCCTGCCGGGACACCAGCCAGACGTCGGCGTAGAGGTCGCGGCCGTCCCGCCACGCCGGATCCCAGTTGTCGCCGGACATGTGCCCCACGATGAAGGTCGGGATCGACGACATGCCGATCTCCCGGTGCGCGTCCAGGAAGTCGGCGAAGTGCTCGACCTTCTCCGCGTCGACGCTGTCCGGGGCCGGCATGAAGTCGGGCCAGTAGAAGAAGGAACGCGTCTGCCGCAGGCCGTGCTCGTGGAGCACCCGCAGTTCCTCGCGCACGACCCGCGGCGAGTAGTTCCGCCACATCAGCGGCCCGCCGGTGCGCGACCAGAAGTTCGCGCCGAGCCACACGGCCGGTTCCCCGGCCACGGTCACCTTGGCGGAGTTGCGTCGCATCGATCGCCCTTTCTCGGCTGGTGGATCCAACAGGTCACTTGACCGCGCCCGCGGTCAGCCCCTGGGCCAGGTATCGCTGGAGCAGCAGGAACCCGATGACCACCGGGATGCTGACGACCAGCGACGCCGCCATCACCTCGTTCCAGTACACCGAGGTCTGCGTGGCGTACTCGCGCAGCCCGACCGCGAGCGTGCGAGAACCCGAGTCGGTCATGATCGAGGCGAACAGGGTCTCGCCCCACGCCGTCATGAACGCGTAGATCGCCACCGCGGCGATGCCCGGTCGCGCGGCGGGAAGCACCACCCTGAGCAGGGCGCTCACCGGGCTCGCGCCGTCGATCAGCGCCGCCTCGTCGAGGTCCTTCGGGATGGAGTCGAAGTAGCCGACCAGCATCCAGATCGCGAACGGCAGCGAGAACGTCAGGTAGGTGATGATCAGGCCGAGGTGGCTGCCGTGCAGGGCGATGCCGGTCAGCCGGCCGATCGTGGCGTAGATCAGGTACAGCGGCAGCAGGAACAGGATGCCGGGGAACATCTGGGTGGACAGCACGACGATGCGGAACGCGTTGCGGCCGCGGAAGCGGAACCGGCTGATCGCGTACGCGGCGAACACGGCGATGGTCACCGACAGCGCCGCGGCGCCCAGGGCCACCGCGGTGCTGTTCACGAAGTAGTCGGCCAGCGAGATCGTCGACCACATGTCGACGAACGGCTGGAACGTGATGTTCACCGGCAGCCACCGGAACCGGTCCTGCACGTCGCCCAGCGGCTTCACCGCCGAGGTCACCATCACGTACAGCGGCAGCGCGGTGAACAGCGCCAGGAAGGTCAGCCCGCCCACCCGCAGGAGGCGGAACCACCGCGGCTCAGACATCTTTCAACCTCCGCGAGGTGAAGGCCAGGTAGCCCGCGGTCACCAGCAGCAGGAACAGCAGCAGGAGCGCGGACATCGCCGAGCCCAGGCCGAAGTTCCAGGTGAGGAACGAGCTTCCGTAGATGTGGATGGAAAGCAGGTTGGCGGCGCCCGGCACCGACTTGTCGAACAGGATGTAGGGCACGTTGAAGTCGTTGAACGTCCACAGGAACAGCACCAGCACCAGGACCTGGTTCACCGGCCGCAGCATCGGCACCGTGATGGACCGGAACTGCTGCCAGATCCCCGCACCGTCCACTGTGGCCTGCTCGTAGACGTCGGCCGGGATGGACTGCATCCCGGCCATCAGGACGAGGAACGCGAACGGCCACAGCCGCCAGACCGAGGTGACGACGATGCTGCCGAAGGCGTTGTCGCCCAGCAGCCAGAAGGTGCCGCCCGCGCCGGCCCCGAGGTCGCCCAGCACGGTGTTGACCATGCCGTCGCTGCGGTCGAGCATGAACTTCCAAACCATGACCGCGGTGTAGACCGGCAGCGCGTACGGCACCAGGAACAGCGTGCGAAGCACGGCGCGGCCGGGGAAGCTGCGCTGGAGCAGCGTCGCCGCGAAGAGACCGAGCGTCCAGGACAGCCCGACGGTCAGGATCGCGTAGGCCAGCGTGACCGCGAAGGAGCGCAGGAGCTCCGCGCCTGCCGCGCCGTCGAGGTCCAGCGCGAAGCCGAAGTTGTCCAGGCCGGCGAACGGGGCGCGCACCCAGTCCCGCAGGTGGAACTGGGTCAGTTCGAGCAGGCTCATCCACAGGCCGCCGAGCATCGGCACCAGGTGCACCAGCAGCTCGAAGGCCAGCGCGGGCGCGATCAGCAGGTAGGGGAGCGCGCGCCGGCTCGGCGTCCACCCGCGACGCCGCGCCGGAATCGGTGTGGTGGCCGTCATCCTCCGGTCCCCCGCATCTTCTGCTCCGCCTCGGCCAGCGCCTCGCGCACGTCCTCCGCGCCGGGTGGTCGTCCGGTGGCGGTGGCCGCGAACAGGTCGCGCATCGCCGCACCGACCGTCGTTTCGAAGTGCGCCTCGTTGGGGATCATCGGCACGGTTTCCGAGCCGCCGGCCAGCACTTCGCTGAACACCTGGTTCTTGGGCGTGTGGAAGACCGGATCGTCGTAGGCGTCCTCGACCACCGGCAGCGTGCCGTACTTCTCGTTCAGCGACGCCTGGACCTCCTTGCTGGTGAGGAATTCGACCAGCTTGAGGGCCTGTTCCCGGCGCGGGCTGTCGGCGAACACCGCGACGTTCGAACCCGCGACGTGGCTGCGCACGGCCCGGCCGCCGGGCGGCAGGGGATCGGGCACTGGCATCGGCACGACGCCGTAGTCCGCTTCGGCCATCCCGTTGTCGTGCAGTGTCGGGATGACGCTGTTCTGCGCGATCAGCATCGCGGCGTCACCGTCCACGAAATCCGCTGCCGCGCCGGAGGAATTGCCCTCCTCGGCGTCGTCGGGATCCACCACCCGGGCCGAGGCCATCAGGTCGATGTAGCGCTGCACGGCGGCGACGGCTTCCGGCGATGCGAACGACGGGCTGCCGCGCTCGTCGATGAGGTGCGTGCCCTCCTGGCGGCCGAACATGAACGCGAAGTGCGCGTTCTCGGTGTAGCTGGCGCCGGGGATGGTGAGTCCCCAGCGGCCGCGCGCCGGGTCGGTGAGCCGCTTCGCGGTGTCGATGAACTCCCGCCAGTCCTTCGGAGGCTCGGTGATGCCGGCCTCCGCGAACAGCTTCTTGTTGTAGAACAGGCCGTAGGACAGCCCGTACAGCGGCAGCGAAGCCGGCGGTCGCCCGGGCATCCCGGCGGAGCTCATGCTGCTGTCGAGGAACCGGTCCCGGCCGCCGAAGCGGTTCATCAGCGCGTCGTCGAAGGGCACGAACGCGCCGGTCGCCTGCAGGGACGCGGCCCAGGTGTTGCCGAGGTTCACCACGTCCGGGCCCACGCCGGAGGTCGCCGCGCCGAGGATCCGGTTGAGCAGGTCGGACCAGCCGATCACCTCCAGCTTGACCTCGATGCCGGTCCGGGCGGTGAACTCGGCGAGCTCTTCGCCGAGGATTTCCCGGTCCTGCGCGGCGTTCTTGCTCTGGTTGCTCGCCCAGTAGGTGATCGTGTTGTCGTCGTCGGCCGGTGCCGCGCAGCCGGTGAGCGCGCCGGCGAGCAATGCCGCGACCAGCGGCACCGCCAGGAGTGAGCGCTTGAGCACGAAAGCCTCCTCGGCTTCGTCGGGCCCGTCGTTGGACCCCTGGCTCAAGCTAGGGACTTAACCGGTTAATCAGAAGGACAGATCGGCGCCGTGATCATTTCGTTACCGTTGGTCGGTCAGTTGCCGGGAGCGGTCGCGGTGCTCCCGCGCGGCACCAGCGTCCGCGGCGACAGCTCGCCGTCGTCGGCCGAACCGGTCTCGATCAGCTCCAGCAGCATGCGCGCGGCGGTGGCGGAATCCACGACGACGCTGTGCGCGAACGCGGTGATCGCGGGGCGAACCACCTGGCACAACATCGAGTCGTCCCACGCCAGCACCGAGAGATCGGCCGGAACCCGCACGCCCAGCTCCTCGGCGTGCACCACCGCCGCGACCGCCATCACGTCGTTGTCGTAGATGACCGCCGTCGGGGGATTCGGTGCTGAGAGCAGGCGGCGCGTGGCGCGAACCCCGCCCTCCTCGGTGTAATCGCCGGGCGCGTGGTGCACCGAGAGGCCCGGCGCTTCGCCCACGGCTCGGCGCAGCGCGTCCGCCCGCCGGACGGTGTGCTGGAGATCGGGCGGCCCCTGCACGTGCCCGATCCGGCGATGGCCGAGTTCCGCGAGGTGCGTGATCGCGCTGCGGATGGCCTCGTCCTCGTCGGCCCGCAGGACCGGGACCCCCGGCATCGGCCCCGCGGTGCCGAAGAACACCGCTGGCGTCCCCAGTTCGCGCAGCAGCTCCGGGCGCGGGTCGGAGATCCGGAGGTCGGTCAGCACCACGCCGTCGACCCGCCGCTCCGCCCACCAGCGCCGGTAGGTGTCCAGCTCGGTGCCGGTGTCCGCCGCTAGCGCGAGCTGCAGCGAAAACCCGTCCGCCGAAAGGGTTTGCTCCAGGCCGGCCAGCATCTGCATGAAGAACGGCTCGGTGCGCAGCACCTCCGGGGAGCGGGCGAGCACGATGCCGACGTTCGCCGCCCGGTCGTTGGACAGGGCGCGCGCCGCGCTGCTGGCCCGCCAGCCCATCGCCGTCGCGACGTCGAGGATCCGCTCCCGGGTCTGCGGCGAGACCCCGGCGCGCCCGTTGAGCGCGTAGGAGACGGCGGCCTTCGAAACCCCGACCTCCCGGGCGATGTCGATGATCGTCGGCCGCTTCACCCGGCGCTCCTTCCCGGCCCGCGCCGGAGAACACCGGGGCGGCGCGACGTCCCGGAGCGCAGCGTACTGGTGTGGGGCTACCGGGGGGCGGCCTCCCGGCCGTGGGCGGCCAGCGCGTAGATCACGACCACGTCGAGCACGATCACCACCGCCGACCACAGCGGATAGGTCGTGAAGAAGGCGATGTTGGTCAGGATGCTGATCACCGCCATGGCGATGGCCACGGCACGCGCCCAGGTGCGGCCGCTGAACAGCCCGACTCCGGTGGCGGCGAGCACGACACCGGTGATCAGGAAGCTCCAGCCGACCCCGGCGTAGCTGACCTGCACCGCCGATCCGGCCGGCGTCACGTACGTCGTGCCGGAGCGGGCGAACGCGATCGCCCCGGTGATGACCTGGACGATGCCGGCCAGCAGCAGGATGGTGGCGGCGAAGTACACCCATCCCACCCAGCCGGTGTGCATGCGTCGTGCTCCGTGCGTGGTCATCACGGCCTCCTCTGATAGCCCTGCCTGAGACTTACCGTGCGGGAGGCGGAACTGCTTGATCCAGGGGCCAAAGACCTTGGCTTGCGCTGTTCAGCGGCGGCCACGCAGCGCGATCTCCGCGGCTTGCCGGACGACGTCGGTGGTCGGTTCCCAGTCGAGGTCGGAGTGCATGACCGCGTCGATCGCGCCGATCAGGGCCCCGGTCAGCGCCGCGGCGTGCAGCGCGTCGAGCTCCTCGGGATACGCCTCGCGGAGCGCGTGCGCGAGCCGCTGCTGCAGGGAGGCGTTGCGGAGCAAAGCGCCCGCGCGCAGGGCCGGGACGGTGGCGATGAGCCGGGCCCTGATCCTGGTCAGCTCGTGGTCGAAGGGGAAGCTCCAGGCGTCGGCGGTGCTCAGCTGGTGAATCGTGCGCAGCAGCAGGTCTTCCGGCTGCTCGTCGGCGGAGCGGCCGGCGAAGGCTTCCTGGACCAGGCCGTCGTAGAGCACGTCGTCTGCGAAGACGACCTCGTCCTTGGCCGAGAAGTAGTTGAAGAACGTCGCGGGCGACACCTCGGCGGCCGCCGCGATCTCGGCGACGGTCGTGCTGTCGTAGCCCTTCTCGTCGAACAGCCGGATGGCCGCCTCGATCAGGGCCTGCTTGGTGCGCCGCTTCTTCCGCTCCCGCAGCCCGGGCCGGTCACTCATGGTCGCCAATTCTACATGAGATCTAAAATTAGAGAGGCTCTAAGTTTCTGCTAGCGTGGTCGCCATGACAGATCGAACGCAGTGCTGCATCGTCGGCGGCGGCCCGGCGGGGATGATGCTGGGCCTGCTGCTCGCGCGCGCCGGCGTGGCGGTGACGGTGCTGGAGAAGCACCAGGACTTCTTGCGGGATTTTCGCGGCGACACCGTGCATCCCTCCACCTTGCGGCTGCTCGACGAGCTCGGTCTGGGTGAGCGGTTCGCCGAGCTGCCGGCCGGGAAGCTGGCGAAGATGCGCATCCAGATCGGCTCCAAGACGGTGGTCATGGCCGACTTCGGGCGGCTCCGTGAGCCGTACCGGCACATCGCGATGGTGCCGCAGTGGGACTTCCTCGACCTGCTGGCCACCGCGGCCGCTGAGGAGTCGTCGTTCACGCTGCGCATGTGCAGCGCCGTGACCGGACTGCGCAAGGACGGTGCCGGTCGCACCACAGGCGTGCACTACCGCGACGCCGACGGCGCGGAGCGCGAACTCGCCGCGCCGCTGACCGTCGGTTGCGACGGCCGCTGGTCGGTGGTGCGCCGGGAGGCCGGGCTGCGGCCGATCTCCTACGACGTGCCGATGGACGTGTGGCAGGTCCGGGTGCCCAAGGTCGGCGGCGACGCCGACGGCGAGGTGTTCGGCCACTTCGGTGGCGGGCAGGTCTCGGTCACCATGGACCGCGGCGACTACTTCCAGACTTCCTACCTGATCGGGAAGGGCCGGAACGAGGCCCTGCGGGCGCAGGACATCGCGGTGTTCCGGGCGCGGCTGGCCGAACTGTTCGGTTGGCCGGAAGCCCGGCTGGAGTCGGTGCGCTCGTGGGACGACGTGAAGCTGCTGCGGGTGGAGATGAACCGGCTTCGCCGCTGGTACGGCGACGGCGTGCTGTGCATCGGCGACGCCGCGCACACGATGTCGCCGGTCGGCGGCGTCGGCGTCAACCTCGCCGTGCAGGACGCCGTCGCGGCGGCCCGGGTGCTGGCGGAACCGCTTCGGCACGGCCGGGTTCCCGCCGCGGCGCTGGCGAAGATCCAGCGCCGCCGGTGGCTGCCGATGGCGGTGGCGCAGCAGTCGCAGCACGGCGAGCACGAGATGCTGCTGCGGCCGGCGCTCGACGGCACGCTCGACGAGAACAAGCTGCCGCTGATGCTGCGCGCCCTGCAACGCGCGCCGTTCCTGCGTGGTTTGACCGCCTACATCGGCGGAATGGGGGTCCTCCCCGAACACGCTCCCGCGTTCGCGCGCAGGGCGGCGGCCTGATCTGTCCGCAGTGGAGGATCAGGCCGCGACCAGCTCGCGTTCCGTCCGCATGGCCGGGATTCCTGCCGTTTCTGCCGGAGTGACCGCCGCGCGCTCGCTGTTGCGCTCCAGGGTTCCGGAGAGCGCGGCGAGCGCGAGGCCGATCACCGAAAGCGCCGAACCGACCAGGTTCGGCGACAGCAGGCCGAGGCCGTGGGCGATCGCCAGGCCACCGGCGTAGGCGCCGATGGAGTTCGCGACGTTGAAGGCGGACTGCAGCGCCGCCGACACGAGCGCCGGAGCCCCGCCGGCCTTGTCCATCACCACGGCCTGCATGATCGGCGCGACCATGAAGCCGAGGGCGCCGATCACGAAGACCGTCACCGCGGCGGCCAGCTTGTCGCCGGAGGTGATGGTGAACGCGCCGAGCACCACGGCCAGCCCGATCAGCACGGCGTACAGGCCGGGCATCAGAGCCTTGTCGGCGATCCGGCCGCCCAGGAAGTTGCCCAGCGTCATGCCGAGCCCGGCCAGCACCAGCAGGCCCGTCACGCCGGTCGGGGAGTACCCGGAGACGTCGGTGAGGATCGGGGTCAGGTAGCTCAGGCAGGCGAACGTGCCGCCGAGGCCGAAGGTCACGATCGCCAGCGCCAGCCACACCTGCGGCAGGCGGAACGCGGCGAGCTGCCCGCGCACCGAGGCCTCCGAGGGTGCGGGGCGGCCCTGGGCGGGCACCAGCCGGAGGATGGCGGCGACGGCGAGGAGACCGATGGCGGCGACCACGGCGAACGTGGCGCGCCAGCCGAACTGCTGGCCCAGCAGCGTGCCGAGCGGCACACCGACGACGTTGGCCAGCGTGAGGCCCATGAACATCATCGAGATGGCCTTGGCGCGGTTGCCCGGCCCGACGAGGCTGGTGGCCACGACGGCGCCGGCGCCGAAGAACGCGCCGTGCGGCAGGCCCGCCAGGAACCGGAACGCCGTGCCGATCTCCGCGCTCGGGGACAGCGTGAAGAGCAGGTTGCCGACCGTGAAGAGGCCCATAGTGCCGACGAGCATGGCTTTGCGGGGCAGTCGCGCGCCCAGGATCGTCAGGGCCGGGGCACCGATCACCACGCCGAGCGCGTAACCCGTGATCAGGTTGCCTGCGGTCGGGATCGACACGCCGAGGTCGGCGGCCGCCTGGGGCAGCACGCCCATCATGACGAACTCGGTCGTGCCGATGCCGAAGGCGCCGATGGCCAGTGCGAGCAGCGCGAAGGGCACAGTTCTCCTATCGGGGAAGCGGGGATCGGGGGAGCGCGGCGGGTCGTGATGGCCGCTGACGGGACGCTATCTGTATCGATACAGAAGGAATACGCGAAGAAGTCCGGCCCAAATGCTGGCCACGTCACCGTCGGTTGTTCGGTGTCCAGTTTCGGGGTCCGGCGCCGGTCCTGTCCACCTCGCGGGCCGTGAAACGAGACACGGTGCGTAGTGGACGAATCGGCATTGTCACTCAATAGAGTGAGGGCGGTGCTAGGTCGCATCGACAGGTGTCCTTAGTGGACCCGGGGGCTCGCGGCGCAGAATCGGGCGGGACATCCAGCCGGGAGGAGCGGGAGGCGGCGTGCCGGAGGAACGTGGTGGGCACTTCGTCCGCTCGGTCGAGCGGACCCTGTCGGTGCTGCGGGCGTTCTCGCCCGGGCGGGCCGAGCTGACGCTGACCGAGGTGGCGCAGGCCAGCGGCCTGGACCGGGCCGGGGCCCGGCGGATCCTGCTGACGCTGGTCGACCTCGGCTACGTCCGCCACGACGAGCGGCACTTCGCGCTGACGCCGCAGGTCCTGGAGTTCGGCTATGCCTACCTGTCCAGCCGGTCGCTGCCGCAGATCGCCGAGCCGCACCTGCGCCGGCTCACCCGGGAACTGCGGGAGATGACCGCGGTGGCCGTGCTCGAAGGCGATGAGATCTGCTACATCGCGCAGGTGCCGAGCCCGAAGCTGCTGTCCGTGGCGATCCCGGTCGGCACCCGCTTCCCCGCGCACGCCACGTCGATGGGCAAGGTGCTGCTGGCCGGGATGCCGCCGGAGCGGTTGGAGGCGCGGCTGCGCTCGACGGACCTGACGGCGCTCACGCCGCGCACCATCACCACCCGCGAAGGCCTGCTCGCGGATCTCGGCAAGGTCCGCAGGCAGGGCTTCGTGATCTCCGACAGCGAACTGGAGGAGGGCCTGCGCGGTGTCGCCGCGCCGATCCGCGACGCCGACGGGAAGGTGTTCGCGGCGGTCAACGTCTCGCTGGACGCGCACAGCGCGTCGGAGGACAGCGTGCGGCGCGAGATCGTGCCGCTGCTGGTGGCGACGGCGGCCCGGATCGAAGCGGACCTGCGGCTGAAGCCGCCGGCGAGCCGCCCCGGGGCGCCCGGCCGCGTACCGCCACCAGGCATGTGATGCGGCGCCGGGCGGTGCTGGCGATTTCGCGCGAAATCAGCGCGGCCTCGGTTGTTCGCTGGACGACCGCTCGTGTCGCCGTGCGAACGAGCCGCCGACGACTTCCCGCGCACCGGCGTCGCGCCGATTTGCCTTGTCCACCAGCGAAAACACCGGGATTCGGCGCTGCTCTGCGGAGTCCTCGCGGCCATGGTGCCCTGCGTCACAGCTATTTTCCGCTGCGCTCCGTGCTTAGGATCCCCGTCACATCAGGCCATCCCGGCGGCGTTCGGCGAATCGCGGGTGGCGCCTTCGACCTCGACGGAGCGGGAGGGGCGGACATGACCCGCAGGGTTCGGAACCGGCAGCTGGCGGCGAAGATCGTCGACGCCGAGGAGGCCGCCGGGCTGATCGGGACCGGCGACAACGTGGGCATGAGCGGCTTCACCGGCGCCGGGTATCCGAAGGAGGTGCCGGGCGCGCTGGCCAAGCGGGTCGCCGCGGCCCGCGCGGAGGGGGAGCCGATGAAGGTCGGCCTGTGGACCGGCGCGTCCACCGCCCCGGAGCTCGACGGCGCGCTCGCCGAGGTGGAGGGCATCGACCTGCGACTGCCGTACCAGTCCGACCCGGTCACCCGCGAGAAGATCAACTCGGGCCGGATGGACTACACCGACATCCACCTCTCGCACGTCGCGCAGCGCGTGTGGCAGGGCGTCTTCGGCGAACTGGACGTCGCCGTCGTGGAGGTCAGCGGCATCACCGAGGACGGCCGCCTGATCCCGTCGTCGTCGGTGGGCAACAACAAGACCTGGCTGGAGCGGGCCGACCGGGTCATCCTCGAGGTCAACTCGTGGCAGAGCGAGCACCTGGAAGGGATGCACGACATCTACTACGGGACGGCGCTGCCGCCGCGGCGCAAGCCCGTCCCGATCACGCATCCCGCCGACCGGATCGGCGTGCCGTACCTGGAATGCCCGGCGGACAAGGTGATCGCGGTGGTCGAGACCGAATCGCCCGACCGCAACACGGTTTTCACGCCACCGGACGAGACGTCCGGGCGGATCGCCGGGCACGTGCTGGACTTCCTGGACCTGGAGGTGCGGTCCGGCCGACTGCCGCGGGACCTGCTCCCGCTGCAGTCCGGGGTGGGCAACGTGGCGAACGCCGTCCTCGCCGGGCTGCAGGCGGGCCCGTTCGACGGGCTGACCGCCTACACCGAGGTGATCCAGGACGGGATGCTGCACCTGATCGAGTCGGGCAAGCTCCGGATGGCGTCCGCGACCGCTTTCTCGCTGAGCCCGGCGGCGGTGGACCGCTTCAACCGCGATGCCGCCGCCTACCGCGACAAGATCGTGCTGCGGCCGCAGGAGATCAGCAACCACCCGGAGGTCGTGCGCCGGCTCGGCTGCCTGGCGATGAACGGCATCGTGGAGGCCGACATCTACGGCAACATCAACTCGACGCACCTGATGGGCAGCCGGATCCAGAACGGCATCGGCGGCTCGGGGGACTTCGCGCGCAACGCCTACGTGTCGATCTTCGTGACGCCGTCGGTGGCCAAGGGCGGCGCCGTTTCCTCGATCGTGCCGATGGTCTCGCACGTGGACCACACCGAGCACGACGTCGACGTGATCGTGACCGAGCAGGGCCTGGCGGATCTGCGCGGCCTCTCGCCCCGCAGGCGCGCGGAGCTGATCATCGAGCGGTGCGCGCATCCCGATTTCCGCCCGGCGCTGCGGGATTACTTCGATCGCGCCTCGGAATCGTCGTTCGGCCGCCACACCCCGCACCTCCTCGGGGAGGCCCTGTCCTGGCACCAGCGCTACCTCGACGAAGGAACCATGCGCCCGGCCTAGCGGCCGGCGGCGGAACCGAACCGCCTCCCGCGCCGTCGAAGCTGCCGGAAGTTGATCAATCCGGGCGCGACGGCGAAGGTGCTGCATCTTGATTACCCACGAGGACATGGTCGAAGCATTCGGTGACGAAGGCCTGCTGCTGATGGACGAGGAGCAGGCCCGCGGGCGGGGATTCTCCGACGCCGACGCGGAAGTCCTCTGCCAGGTGGGCTTGCCGGTCCGCGCGGACCAGGTGTTCACCACCTTCCTCCCGGACGAGCCGCGAACCGGCTCCCCGGTGGTGTTCAAGACCGGCAACGGAGATGTCGAGGTGTTCATCCTCGGCGGGACCGCGGGCGACGCGGGCATGCGCTACTTCCTCGACATCGGTAGTGGCGTCGTCGGGTTGCTCTCGCTCGACGGCCAGGCGCAGGCGGAGAAGGTCAACAGCTCCCTGGCTAACTTCGTCGAGTTCCTCCACCGGATCCGGTTGCGCCAGCAGGCGTTGAACGGCGACCCGGACGCCGGTCAGGACTACACCGAGAAGCTGTGGCAGTCGTTGAAGGAACTGGACCCGGACGCGTTCGACAGCACCGAGGCGTGGTGGTCGATGGTGCTGGAGCACCTGATGGACCGGGGCGCGATCGACGAAGCGCGCGCGTTCCTCCAGCAGCGGCGCGCGGAGGTCGCCGAAGCGGTGTCCGGGGACGAGCCTGCCGCGGGCAGTGGCTCGCACCGCGACCGGTTCGACCGGGCGCTTCGCCGGCTGGAGGCACAGGGCTGGGATGTCGTCGACGCCGAGGACTTCGCCGCCTACACCGACGGCGAAGGCCTGCTGAGCCCGTCGGCCGAGCTGGAAGACCACTTCGGCGCGGACGGCTCGCTCGCGAAGGACGTCGCCATCGCCTGGCGAGGCGGGCTGACCTCGAGGATCCAGTCGGAGTTCGCCCGCGAGGGCCTCGTCGTCTCCGTTCCCGAACAAGACGAAGACGAGGACGAAGACCTCCTGGACCTGGACGCCGACGAACTGCGCAAGCGATCCGATGCCGCCATGAAGGCGCTCTTCGATTCGGTCCACGGCCTGAACGAGCCGAAGGACGGGGTCGTGACCTGCCTGGCCACCGACCGGCCGTCCGACCTCTGCCGGATCGCGCGGGCCTTCGGTCGCCTCGCCGAGCACGGCTACATCGCCGAGCCCGACCTCTGGCCGACGCCGTCCGGAGGCTGGCGGCAGGTCCAGGAGCGGACCCGGCCGGGGCAAGAGCCGAAGGCGGTCTTCTGGGTCACCCAGCGGCACACCGAATGCTTCGACGCCCGCGGCAACCTCACCGACGAGCTCCCGCTGCAGTGGGCCGGCGACCGGGAGCTCATCGCGGAGGCGCTGGCCGAAACCGGGCTCGCGGTAGCGGTTCCCGAAGACGACGGGAGCACCTTCATCCTCGCCCCGGCATCCTGACCGACCAGGCGATGTGCAGCGGGGTGGCGATCACCGAGCGCAGCGATGACTTAGGACCGCGTCGAGGGGCTCAAGGCCTTCGCGGGGAAGCGCAAACCGGTCTGGAAAGGCCGCTGAACACCCCTTATC
Organism: Saccharopolyspora elongata; assembly: GCF_004348985.1. Lineage (GTDB taxonomy): Bacteria > Actinomycetota > Actinomycetes > Mycobacteriales > Pseudonocardiaceae > Saccharopolyspora > Saccharopolyspora elongata. The sequence continues at coordinate 57,011 of NZ_SMKW01000002.1, forward strand.
CGAAGTCCCGGCGGCGGAGGGCCAGCAGTCCGCCGCCGAGCAGGGCGGCGGACTGCGTGATCATCACCAGCGCCGGGCCCGGGTCGAACGGGTTTCCGGCGATGGTGTTCGGGATGTAGTGGAACGGCTCGAACGGCGTCCCGCCCCACACCCCGTACGAAATTGTGGAGTTCCGTCATTCTCGGCCTATCCCGGTTGCCTGTTGCTTATTGTGGGCGTTGGCCTTGCACGATGTCGAATCCGCAGGGACACGGCTGGAGGCATTGTTGGAAATCTCCGCATTGCGCAACCCCTTCGACTACGCCAATCCAGTGCGCAGCGGCGACCTCTTCGCGGGTCGGCACGTGGAGCTATCGCGGATCAGCTACGTCCTGGACCAGGCTGGACCCGATCATCCGGCCGGGTACATCGCCCTGCACGGCCAACGTGCGGCAGGCAAGACGAGCCTGCTCAACATGACGCAGACTCTTGCCCGCCAACGCGGATATGTCACGGCACGGTTGGACCTGGTCCCCGCGGACGCGGATCCCGTCGCGTTCTTCGCCAAGGCGTACGAGGCAATCATCGGCGCGGTCGGTGAAGCCGTAGGTCTGACTGCGTCGGATGGCCGGAAGATCACGTCCAGACTCGTGCGCCGGGTCATGCACGGTGGGACGCAGGACGACTTTCCCCTGGAATTTCCGGAGAACGTCGCGCAAGCCTGGGCCGGTGGTCGCCTGTCGGAGATGGCGCTACGTGCAGATCTCGAGTACTTGGCCGAGCAAGCGGGGCAGCCGATCGTGCTCCTCGTGGACGAGGCGCAGCTGGTGGCTGACCGCAAGGACGTGTTGTCCATGCTGCGAACGCTGGGAACGCAGTTGTGCGGCTACGTCTTCGTCCTGGCCGGTACCACGGATCTACTGGTGCGGATCAGCGAAGTCTTCGATGCGCTGCTGCGGCAGTTCGAACCGATCAAGGTCGAGCAGTTCAATGAAGTTGCCGACGTGCACAACTGCGTGATGCGCCCGCTGCGCTCATTGGGACTGGATTCGCACGATTGCTTCGAGGACTTCCACGGCGTCGTCCAGGACTTGATGTCGCTCACCGACGGGAACCCCTACGAGATCCAGTTCTTCTGCCACGTGATGTTCCACCGATGGCAGTCCGGAGAGACATCGAAGATGGTGCTGTCCCCGGGAACTCTCGACAGCGTCCGCGAGGTCATGGAGGTCGGCGGGCAGGTGCAGGACCGGCCCTTGATCTCGGCCGTGCGGAAGATGTCCGTCGACGAGCTCGTGGCGCTCAACCTGCTGTGTTCGTCCCTTGAAAGCAGCACCGTTGATGAGCTCTGGTTCTCCCACTGCATCACGGGTGCACCGTCGATCAGTCGGGAGGCGTTCGATGGCTTCCGGGACGGCTTCGTCGCGAAGCGGATCGTCGAGATCGACGACGGAGCCGTCCGACTGCCAGGCGATCTGTTCGACCACATCTACGTCCGGCTCTGGACGCTCAACAAGATCGGCCAGCCGCGACATCCGCAACTCGTCAGCCGGTACAGGTTCCGGGCGCTGCTGACCCGTCGACTGGAATACGCGCTCGAGGACGTGGTCACCGGCCGGCCGGTTCGGTTGCTTTCGACGTGCTGCTACGGGATGACCCAAGGCAACCTGGAGTCCTGCCTGGAACTCCTGGACTCGTTGCCGGATAGCCCGGCGACGAGTGCCAGGATTCAGTATCTGCACGAAGCGATCGTGCGGTGCAGGTTCCCGGCGGCACTGGACGTCACCGTGGTGCAATGCACCTACGCCGGAACGACCGCCGTTCGCTGGCTGTATGCGCGGGATGTCGACGACATCGAACTGACTGAACTCCCGGCGTTCCGCGCAGCTCGTGAGCGAGCGAGCGCACTGGGCGGGGAGTTGCGTGCCGAACGTATGCGGTTGCCGCTGAAGCCATGGCCCGACGTGCGGGATTGGCTCGTGGAGCATGCAGGGCCGGCCGAAAGGAGCGCGATGGCCGGGTGCCATATCACCGAGTCCTTCGATGCTTACGCCGATGGCGACGTCTCGGGAACGGTCGAGCACCTCAGCACCGCGTTCAGGTTCGAGCCGTCGTGGATGGCCGCCAACAACCTCGCCTATCTCGCGCTCGTGCGAGGCGAGCCGATGAGTGCATTGGACTGGGCGGAAAAGGCCATTCCGCTGACGGATGAGCCAAAAGCCCGGGCCCTCAGCCGCTACAACGCCGCTATGGCTTTGGTGAAGCTCGGGGAGCTCGCGAAGGCGCGGCAGGGCTTGGACGAGGCGGCAGGCGACCTGGCTCCGCTGCCGGTTCCCGATTACATCTGCCGGTTTCTGCTGGTCCCACAGTGGGCGGATGGTGGCATCGGGTTCGAGGAGAAGCCTCGTGTCAATCTTCCCAGAGCGATCGACACGGCATTGGACATGGTCGGATTGACCGAGAGGCACGCGGGCCTGCGGCAATCAACGGAGTAGGACACCATGCTTTTCCGGGACGAAGTCAACGGGCCACCGCGTGGCCCGGTCGGTGACCGCACCGGAAAGCTTCGCACCGGCCAACCGCGCGGCTTGGAGATCAGCGCCGGACAGATCGGCATTGCGGAGATCCGCATCGCCCAGGTCGGCTGACCGAAGCACCGCCCCGGTCAGATCTGTTCCGCTGAGATCAGCTCCTTTGAGCCGAGCCCGTTCCAGCCGGGCGCCGGGCAGGTGCGCTCCGGCGATGCAGGTTCCCACCAGGTCGACTTCGCACGGCCAATCCCGCCGCGAAAGCACTGTCAGGGCGGCCGCTACGTCCTGATGCGGTGGCTGCTGGCGGGCATGGTCGCGCACGAATGCCGACAGGATTTCGGCCACTCGCGGCTGCTCGGCCGGATCGTCGTCGGCGACCCGGTCCAGCGAGTAGATTCCGCCCAGCCGCAGAGCCACGGACTCGCGGTTGCTGAGCTGTTCCACCGCCTTGCTGAATGCGTCGGTGACGGCGATCCGGCGGGCCACCAGTTGCTGGCCGCGCGCGACGAGCATTTGCCGCCACGCGGTAACAGCGCCGATCACGAGCAGCACACCGCCAACGGCCTGGAGAAGGGCCGTGCGGACGTCGGTTTCCGCCTTCACCCGGTCGTTCCCGTTCAACGCGGTTGCGGCCGGGGAAGACTCGAGCACGTAGCCGGGAAGCGGCCCGAATGCCGCGACAACCACGACCATCAGCATCGAGGAGACTACTGCGATGCACGTCCAACCGACAAGCTTGATCACCTTTTCCGTCACGATCTCCATGCTGCCTTCGAAACCGGTTGGACGGGCGGGGTTGGCGCCGAAACCGGTGGTGGCTTCTCCTGTTCCTTCCCGGCAGGTCGGTGTGAGGTCCACGCATGTTCCGCTTCGGAGCTGACTGTGACTTCACGACCGGCTGGCCCCATCCCCGGAATGTGCCCTTATCCGAAGTCCCGGTGGCGGAGGGCCAGCAGTCCGCCGCTGAGCAGGGCGGCCGACAGCGTGATCATCGCCAGCGCCGGGCCCGGGTCGAACGGGTTTCCGGCGATGGTGTTCGGGATGTAGTGGAACGGCTCGAACGGCGTCCCGCCCCACACGCCGTACAGCGGGCCGGCGATCTGCCCCAGCGCCGCCGTTGCCACCCACACCGCCCAGCAGATCGCCCCGCTCGCCTTCGGCAGGAGCCCGTAGGCGAACGCGCAGACCGCGCCCACCAGCCACGCGGCCGGGACGGTTCCCATCGCCTGGAGGAGGATGCGCGGCACGTCCGTCGCGAAATCGCCCACGAGCCAAGCGAAGAACACCCCGAAGACGAGCCCGGTGACGGCCAGCAGCGCCGCCGTGCCGAGGCCGGTCACCAGCAGGTGCCCGGCCGCCCAGCGCAGCCGCGTCATCGGCGTGGCCTGCGCTGCTTCGGCCCGGCCGCTGCTCTCCTCGGCGCGCAGCCGCTGGACCATCAGCACCGGGTACAGGGCGATGACGTGCGCGAAGATCAGGATGATCGGCCACAGGAAGTAGTGGAGCTCCGGACCCACCCGGCCGCCGAAGTTCTCCAGCAGCCGGGCCGCGCCGGGCGCGTTGAGCAGCTGGTGCGCCAGGGTGCTCAGCGCGCCGGCGGCGGCCGCGAACACCGCGAGCCCGACGGCCCACTTCACCAGCAGGCCGCGGTTCAGGCGCCAGGACAGGCTGATCGGGCCGCGCAGGCGCGGCGCGCACGCGGGCCCGGTGCGCTCGGGGATCAGCCCGGCTCCGAGGTCGCGGCGATCCACCAGGCGGTAGGCGATGGCCGACAGCGCCGCGGCCGTGGCGATCGACACCGCGAGCATCCACAACCGCTCGTCGCGGTACGGCGCCACCAGGTGGCTCCAGCCGATCGGCGACACGTACGTCATCCAATACTGCCCGCTCGCGTCGCCGGCGTAGCGCAGGACGTAGGCGGCGCCGAGGGCGGAAAGCGCGAAAGCCCTTGCGGTGCGGGCGTTCTGCGCGAGCTGGGCGGCGACCGCGGCGACTCCGCCGAACACCCAACCGGCGGCGGTGATGCCCGCCGCGTAGGCGATCGACCCCACCGGGTCCAGCCCGGTCGCGATCAGCACGACGGCGGTCAGCGCGCCACCGGCCAGGCTCACCCCGCCCGCCACCGCCAGGGCGGCGGTCAGCGCGGCGTAGCGGCTGACCGCACCCGCGCGCAGCAGCTCGGTCCGGCCGGCGTCCTCGTCGGCGCGGGTGTACCGGACGACGGCCATCAGGGCGGCGAGACCGTTCATCACGTACAGGAATCCGCCGCTGCGCCAAGAGGAGAGGACGCCGAGGTCCGGTTCGACGGTTCCGCCGCCGAGTGCCCGGAAGAAGGCGTTCTGGTTGATCATCGCGGTGTAGGTCGCCTTCAGCTCCGGCGTGCCCATGTTCCGGTTGATGTAGGCGACCATGATCAACGACATGGTGACGAGCAGGAGTACCCACCACGGCGCGATGTTCCGCTCGCGGCGCAGCGCCAGCCGCACCAGGCGGGAGGTTCCGGCGAGGCTGCTCATCGGGTGGCCTCCGCAGGGGTTTTGCCGTAGTGCCGCATGAAGAGCTCTTCGAGCGTGGGCGGCCGGCTGACGAGGCTGCGAACGCCGATCGAGCCGAGCCGGCTCAGCGCCGGACCGAGGGCGTCGGCGTCGGCTTCGAAGCACACCTGGCCGTCCTCCGTCCAGAGGTCGTGCACTCCCGGGAGCTCGGCGAGCCCGTCCGCGGGGCCGGCGAGTTCGGCGCGCACGGAGGTGCGGGCCAGGTGGCGGAGTTCGGCGAGGGAACCGGAATCGACGGCCCGGCCGTCGCGGATGATGGTGACGCGATCGCACAACTCCTCGACCTCGCCGAGGATGTGGCTGGACAGCAGCACGGTCCGGCCGCCGCGCCGTACCTCCTCCCGGACGACGTCGCGGAACACCACCTCCATCAGCGGGTCCAGGCCCGAGGTGGGTTCGTCGAGGATGAGGAGCTCGGCATCGGAGGCGAGCGCGGCGATCAGCGCCACCTTCTGCCGGTTCCCCTTGGAGTAGACGCGGGACTTGGTGCGGGGATCCAGGTCGAAGCGGTCGATCAGCTCCGCGCGCCTGGCGTGGTCGGCGCCGCCGCGCAGCTGCGTGAGGAGGTCGATGACCTCGCCGCCGGAAAGTCCGGGCCAGAGCGTGACGTCGCCCGGCACGTAGGCGAGCCTGCGGTGCAGGCTCGTCGCGTCCCGCCACGGATCGCCGCCGAGCAGCCGAGTGGTGCCCGCGTCGGCGCGCAACAGCCCGAGCAGGATCCTGATCGTCGCGCTCTTCCCGGCGCCGTTCGGGCCGAGGAAGCCGTGCACCTCACCGGTGCGCACCGCGAGGTCGAGGCCGTCCAGCGCCGTGGTCCGGCCGAACTCCTTGACCAGACCGGTGATCGATATCGCGTCAGTCATCGAGGCCTTCTTCGGGAACGGGGTTTCCACCGGCGGGCAGCCGCGACCGGATGGCGGCGGCTTCCTCCGGGCTGAGGAGCGGATGGGAGTAGAGGTCGAGCAGGACGCGGGCCAGCACGTCCTCGCCCTGCGGGGTGAACACGTCGACGCCGAGGCCGCGGGACACGTGCTCGTGCATGACGGAGATGGACAGCGCCATCGCCGCGCTGACGGTCGCGCGCTGCTCCGGGGACACCTCCGGCGGATCGGAACGCTTCCGGTCGGCTTCCGCCAGCCACTGCGCGCCCAGCTCGGCGAGCTTGTCGAACAGCGGCGCGGCCCGCCCCTCGACCAGCGCTCGTGCGACGTACCGCTGGTACGGGCCGAAGGCGGCGCCCGCGACGCCGACGTAGTTCACGCCGCCCGGCGCGCTGTCGGCCCTGACGTCGTCGTTGATCCCGTTCAGGACCTTGGCGAGGTAGGCGTCGCAGGCGTCGCGCAGCGCTTCCTTGGAGCCGAAGTGGTGGCGCACCAGCCCCGACGACACGCCCGCCGTCTCGGCGATCCCGCGGATCGTCGCCCGGTCGAAGCCGTGCTCGCCGAAGTGCCGCAGCGCCGCGTCCCGGATCCGCGCTCGAGCGGTCAGGTCCTCCGGATCCAGTCCCGGCAGGCTCATGTCCCGTCACCTACCCACACGTGCATCTGACTATTCACACGAGAAGGATACTACACACGCGTGTAGCGCGGGAGTGATGGTTTCGGCGCGCGGCGACGATTCCCGGCTCCGCGAGCCGTCTACATCGGGGAACGGAACCCGAGGAGGATCAGTGATCGACCTGAAGCCGGCCTGCCGCCGGATGAACGACCTGCTGGCAGGCATCGCGGACGACCAGCTCGCCGCCCCCACACCCTGCGCCGAGTACACCGTCGGCGACCTGATCGACCACGTCGACGAGGCCGCTCACGGCTTCGCCGCGCTCGCCGGCCGCGACGTCGGCGAGCGAGCCGCCGACCTCGGCGACGACTGGCGGCACGAGGTCGCCGAGCACGTCCGGGCGCTCGGCGAGGCGTGGGACGACCCGGCGGCCTGGCGGGGCAACTCCGGCGGCGCGGGAGTGGAGCTGCCGAACGAGGTGTGGGGCAAGATCGCGCTCACCGAGGTGGTCGTGCACGGCTGGGACCTCGCGAAGGCGACCGCTCAGCCCTTCGAGCTGCCCGAGGAGACTCTGCGGGCCTGCCTCGACCACGTGGCGGAGTTCGTCCCGAACGCCCCCATCAAGAGCCTGTGGGGGAGTCCCGTCGAGACCCCGGCCGACGCCCCGCTGCTCGATCGCATCGTCGCCATCACCGGCCGCACTCCGTGAATTCCGTTGCCCGGCAACGGGATCGGGTCACGGCAGCGGCAGGCCCTGCTCCAGGAGGGCGGTGAACCGGTCCTCCTGGACCGGGCGGGCGAACAGGAAGCCCTGGTACACGTCGATCCCGACGCTGGCGAGCAGGTTGAACTGCTCCACCGTCTCGACGCCTTCGGCCACGGTCTGGCAGTTCAGCGCGCGGGCGAACTCCGCGACCGCGCGGGCGACCGCCAGATCGCGGGAGCCGACGCCGAGGTCGGAGACGAAGCTGCGGTCCGCCTTGATGATCTGCGCCGGCAGGTCCTTGATCCGGGCCAGCGAGGAGTAGCCGGTGCCGAAGTCGTCGACGGCGAACCGCACGCCGCGGGCGACGAGTTCGAGCATCGCGCGGCGCGGCCCGCTCGGCAGGTCGACCAGCACCGTCTCGACCAGCTCGAGGACGACGCGGTTCGGCTCGATGCCGGATTCGGCGATGGCCCCGGTCACCTCGGCGGTGAACTCCGGGCCGTCGGGCAGCAACCCGGCGAGGTTCACCGCGATGCCGACCGGGCGCCCGCCGACGGTCGGCCACCGGGCGGCTCGGCGCAGGGCGGTGCGCAGCACCCACCGGTCCAGGTCGCGCAGCAGGTCGCCCTGCTCGGCGACGGGCAGGAAGACGTCCGGGTAGAGCAGGCCGTGCTCGGGGTGCTGCCACCGGACCAGCGCCTCGGCCGAGACCACGTTGCCCGCGACGTCCACCACGGGCTGGTAGTGGAGCACGAGGTCGTCGTCGTCGATGGCCTCGCGCAGCTCCGCCTCCAGCCGCAGCTGCTGGCTGATGGCCTGGGCCTGCCCCGGATCGGCCAGCGCCACCCGCCCCGGGCCGCGCCGCTTCGCCCGGTACATGGCGGCGTCGGCGAAGCGGAGCAGGTCGTCGCCGCAGGTCGCGGTGCCGTCGGGCATCGCGCAGCCGACCGCGGCCGACACCTGCACCGGCTGGCCCTGCAGGCGCACCACGGTGCGGAGCAGGCCGGACACCGTCGCGCCCAGCGCCTCCAGGCCGCCCACGGCGTCGACGTCGCGGCAGACCACCACGAACTCGTCACCGGAGAGCCGGGCCGGGACGCATCCCGGCGGCATGCCGCTGCGCAGCCTGCGGGCCAGGGTCGCGACCAGCTCGTCCCCGGCGTCGTGGCCCAGGGAGTCGTTCACCCGCTTGAAGTTGTCGATGTCGCAGAACAGCACGCCGACCCGCTCGGCGTCGGGCCCGCTCACCAGTTCGTCGAGGAGTTCCTTGACCGCGCGGCGGTTGAACAGCCCGGTCAGCGAGTCGTGGGTGGCCTGGTAGCGGAGCTCCTCGGCCCGCTGGTGCCGTTCGGTGATGTCCTGGAACGCCACCAGCCAGAACAGCCGCCCGTCGTCCTGCACCGCGGCGGCGCAGCGGAGGTCGCAGTGCACCGGCCTGCCGTCGGCCCGCTTGAGCACCCGGTGGGTCGGCGCATCCGAGATCATGACGAGCGGGCCCGACCGGTCCTGGGGGTGCCGCAGGTCGTCGGCACGCGTGCCGTGCAGCTCGGAAATCTCCGAATCCAGCAGGTCGCACAACGCGTCGTTGGCCCGGGCCAGCCGGTGCGACTCGTCGAACAGGGCGATGCCCACCGGGGCCAGGCCCATCAGGTTGGTGAATCGCTCGCTGGAGCGCTCCAGCCGGGTGTGGGACTCGGTGTCGTCCCTGGTGACCTTGGCGAAGCCGCGCAGGCTGCCGTCGGAGGACCGCAGCGCGGCGGTGACGACGTGGGCCCAGAAGCGGGTGCCGTCCTTGCGGACGCGCCACCCCTCGGCCTGGTGGTAGCCGGTGCGCGCGGCGTGTTCGAGCTCCCGCTCCGGCCGGCGTTCGGCCGCGGCCTCGGGCGGGTAGAACACGGAGAAGTGCCGCCCGACGATTTCGTCGCTGCGGTAGCCCTTCATGCGTTCGGCGCCCGGGTTCCAGCTCGTCACTGTCCCGTTCGCGTCGAGCATGAAGATCGCGTACTCGTTGATGGCGGTGGCCAGCAGGTCGAGTCCGACCTCTTGCGCCTGCGGGAACCCGAGTTGTTCCGAATGGGTCAGCCCGTTCTTCGTTTGCAGAATTATCGCCCCCGAATGCACCCGGACTTGCACGGTTGCCGCCGTAGAGCGTAGCGACGGCGCGGACCGAACAACAGTTCCCGGTCGGCTCCCGCTCGGGAGAACGTGTGCAAGGCCACTGCGCTGGGACTTCGGCATCGGCGCACCGGGCGAAACATTGAACTGATTTCGTATTCGTGTTCCACCGTGATCCACTGTGGACCAGTTCGATGGGTGGATCCCGCATTGCTCGGCACGGGTGAATTCCTGGTGTCCTCTCAGCCAATTCTCAAGGATTGCCATGGTTTCGTCGGTAACTTGGATTGCACGGGCCCGGCCGCAACGGTGCCGGGCCTGGCGGGTTCCCCCGACGACCTGCACCGGCAGCCGCCGCGTGCGCGACGGCGACTCGAATCCGTCAGGAGGACGCCATGAACCAGAGTCGATGCGGTGCGGCCGCCATGCCCGTCGGAACCTTCGGCGACGAGCCGCCCGCGATCCCGGCGCAGGCCGGGCCCGCCACGCCCGCACCACGCGTCGCAGGCGGGGGCGCGGCGTTGGTGGTCCGTCGTGGTCCCCACGAGGGCACCGTCATCCCGGTCGCCGACGCGGTGACCGTGGGACGCGGCCGGGATTGCGACATCACGCTCGACGCGCCCACGGTCTCGCTCCGGCACGCCCGGATCCACCGCGTCGGCGACCGGTACGCGATCACCGATTCGGGCTCGCTGAACGGCACCTACCTCAACCGCAGCCCGGTCGACCGGGCGGAGCTGTCCGACGGCGACGAGCTCTGGATCGGCACCTACCGGTTCACCTTCCGCGCGGCCTGACGCCCGCGGTCCCGCGGCGATCGTCCACACCGGATGATCGCCGCAGGCGTGGTGGCCGTTATGCCGGGGCCGAGGTGTCGCGGCGGCCGCCGAGGTGCTCGGCGAAGTGCCGCTCGATGGCGCGGTACAGCCGGAACTGGTTCTCGGGGTTCTCGAAGCCGTGGCCTTCGTCCTCGGCGACGATGTACTCGACGGGGACGCCGCGGTCGCGCAGGGACGCGACGATGTTGTCGGATTCGGCCTGGACGACGCGGACGCGTTGGCGCCCTGGGCGACCAGCAGCGGGGTGCGGATCCGGTCGGTCATGGTGATGGGCGAGCGGGCCAGCATGTCGGCCTCCTGGGCGGGGTCGTCGGGATCGCCGACGTAGCGGTACCAGCTTCTCCTCGCCGGTCTCCCGGTCGATGCGGACCAGTCGCAGGTCGTCGGAGTCCTGGTAGGTGCCGACCAGCAGTCCCTTCCCGTCGGGCGTCACCAGCTGCGGCTGCACCCCCACCGGGTGCTCCGCGCCGCCGATGCGGCGCAGGAGCCGCTTCTGCCCGGTCCCGGGGTCGATCGCGGAGAACTCGTGGGCGCCGTCCTCGGCCAGCAGCGAGTGGAACGCCGGCTCGCCGTTGCGGTCGAGCAGGACGTGGCCCCTCGGGTCGGCCTGCTCCAGGTGCAGTGTCGTCTCGCCGGTGGCGACGTCGATCCGGAACAGGTCGATGGACATCGGCCGCCGGTTCATCGCGACCAGCACGCTCCCGGGGACCGAGGGCAACGGCTCGGCGCCGAACACGCGCGATCCCTGCTCCATCGGTGTCAGGACGACCGCGGGCACGTCCGGCGAGTCCAGGTCCACCCGGTAGAGGTGCCAGTCCTCGTTGCCGTCGGTGTCCTGCAGGTACAGCAGCCAGCGCGGGTCGTCGGTCCACAGGTAGGTCGTTGATACCGCGGCGGGCGTCGTCAAGTGCGGCGGCACCTCTCCGAAGGCGGAAGTAGAAAGTGGACACTCCGGCACTGGAGCGGTTGAGCGGCAACCAGATCAGCGTCCATTCGCTGGTCTGCAAGACCGCTTCCGCGCCCTCCGGCCCCGGGGTCCCCTGGTTTTCCGCCCGCGGGCCCTGGTGGATCGGCCGAGCCGGGGGCAGCATGGACCGGAATCCCGAGGGACGGAGGAACATGGCTGCTGTGGCATCGGACCGGTTGTCGGGCCGGACGGCCGTCGTGACCGGCGCGGCATCGGGCATCGGAGCGGCCACCGCGCGCAGGCTCGCGGCCGAGGGCGCCGGTGTGCTGGTTGCCGACGTGGACGCCGAAGGCGGCAGCGCGGTGGCCGCCGAAATCAACTCGGCCGGCGGGCGGGCGCTTTTCCAGCGCTGCGACGTTGCCGACCAGGCCGACTGGATTGCGGCGGTGCACGCCGCGCGCGAAGCGTTCGGGCCGGTCTCGGCGCTGGTCGGCAACGCCTACGCGGTCCAGGTGGCGCCCGCCGACGCGACCACCCGCGAGTCGTGGGACCACCAGCTGGCGGTCAGCCTCACGGGAGCGTTCCTCGGGTTCAAGGCGTGCCTGGAAGACCTGGCCGAGACGGCGGGAGCCGCGGTGCTGACCTCGTCGGTGCACGCCCTGGTCGGCTTGCCCGGCCGCCCCGCCTACGCGGCGGCGAAAGCGGGGCTGACGGGCCTGACCCGGCAACTGGCGGTCGAGTACGGCCCGCGCATCAGGGTCAACAGCGTCCTCCCGGGACCGATCCTGACCCGAGCCTGGGACGAGGTCCCGGAAGCGGACCGCAAGCGGACGGCGGAGCAGACCGCGGCGGGAAGGATCGGAGATCCCGAAGAGATCGCGGCGCCGATTGGCTTCCTCCTCAGCGAAGAGGCGTCCTTCATAACGGGAGCAAGCCTCGTCGTCGACGGGGGCTGGAGCGTCTACAAAACCTCCGCATGACCATCGCGGCCGGTGGCCGAATCATGTTGCTGGAGAAGGAGGTTCTGGCGGAAGCGGGTGGCGATCGTTGCCGGGTCGTCGAGGAGCCAGGGGGTGTTCGGCGCGTTTCCGCCCGCTATTCGCGCCACCACCGCTGTCGGGCCGGCGGAGGCCCGGGCGTTCAGCAGCGCTTCGCGGAGTCCGTCGGGGTCCATCGCCGCCGCGGTCTTCAGCCCCGCCGCGGCCGTGAGATGCGCGAGCCGGACGTGTTCGGCTTGCGTCGGCATCTTGTCCGCCGATGCGTGCTGGTGGTTGTCGAGCACGATCAGCGTGTACGTGGCGGGTGCGTTGGCCCCGAGCGTCGGGAGCGCGTTCAGGCCCATGAGCAGCGATCCGTCGCCTTCGATCGCCCATACCCGGTGATCGCCTGCCAGGGCGATGCCCAGGCCGACCGCCGCGGACAGGCCCATCGAATCGAGCAGGTACAGGTGGCTGTCGCGGCCGTGGTGGTGGGCGAGTTCCCGCGCCGTGGCACCGCAGGTGACGACCAGCGGGTCGGTTCCGACGACGTCGTCGACGACCGCGAGGGCGGTGAGGCGGTCCATCATCGGGCGGCCTCCTCGGGGCGCAGTTCGACGGCGGGGTGCAGCAGGTCCAGCAGCGCGACCATGGGGCGGCGGGTCATCACCGCGGTGCGGCACAGGTCCCGCGTGGTGACCCGCCAGGCCTCCGGCGAGACGTGCGGGCCCAGCGGCGTGTGGTGGATGCCCGCCGTGGTCAGCAGCGCCGGGACCGCGGCGGAGAACTCGTGGATCATCGCGTTGTACTCGCCGAGCCCGCCGCGGGTGTTCGCCAGGATCGGCAGGCCGACGTGGTAGGCCTTGGCGAAGGTGGTGAGCGCGGTCAGGGCGTTGCCGAAACCGTTGTCCTGCATGACGATGAGCGCTCGCTTGCCCGCCAGGGCTGCGCCGCCCGCGATGCCGACGGCCTCCTCTTCGCGGTTCGCCAGCACCGACGGCGTGCCGGCCTGCTCGAAGGCGCGGATCAGCGGGGCCGCGTGCGAGGACGGGACGTGGACGAGGAGTTCGGGTTCCCAGTCGAGGACGCCGGCGACCGCGGCGTCGGTGTACGCATTGGATCCGGCCATGGATCAGCTCCGTTGGGCGTCAGGCGGTGGATTCGAGGGCGGACAAGGTGCGCGAGACGTCGTCGGCCGTGTTGAAGCCGTGCAGGCCGAACCTTAGGGCACCGGCCCGCGCCGTCGCACGCACATCGCGGGCCGCCAGCCGGTGCACCGCGACGTCGGCGTCTGGGACCGCGATGGTGACGATGTGGCTCGGCCGTTCGGTGGGGGAGCAGCGGAATCCCCGCTCCTGGGCGCCTTCCCGGAGCAGCCCGGCCAGTTCCAGGCAGTGCCGTTCGAGCTCAGCTGAGTCGAGCGCCATCAGCAGGTCGAGCGCGGCGGCAGCGCCGGCCCAGGAAGGCCAGCACGGCGACATGTCGAGCCTGCGTGCGCCGGGCGCGTAGGACAGCGGACCGCCGTAGTAGTCCTGTGGTTCGGGCGAGGTCTTGACGTTGGGCGCCAGCGGCGTGAGCGCGGCAAGCCGGTCGGGGCGCACGTAGAACCATGCGGCGCCGCGCGGGCACAACAACCACTTGTAGCCGTGGATCGCGATGAAGTCGGGTTCCACGTCTTCGGGCAGCGCCAGCACGCCGGCGCTTTGCGTCGCGTCGACGAACAACTGCGCACCCACTTCCCGGCACCGCGCCGAAACGGCCGCCAGATCGGTGCGCCAACCGGTCGCGGACTGCACGTCGCTCAGCGCCACCAGAGTCGTGTCCTCGGCTATCGCCGCCACCAGCGATTCGCTGCGCAGGCAACCGCCCGGCATCGGCACCTGCTCCACGTGCACGCCGCGTTGTTCCGCAGCGAGCAGCGGAAAGATGTTGCTGCGGAACTCCTCGGCGCCGACGACGACCCTGCTGCCGGCAGGCAGCGCCGCGGCCACCGTCGCGACCGCCTCCGCCACCGACTGGACGAGCGCGACGTGCTCGGGATCGACGCCGAGCAGCCCGGCGACCTGGCGCCGGCTGTGCTGGGCCGCCTGATCGCGCTGCGGCCAGGAGAAGTCGCCGAGATCCCAGTTCGCGAGCTCCGCGTGGAGCGCACGCAGCACCGGCTCGGCGGCGGGCGCGCAGCTCGGGGTGGACAGCCACGCGATGCGGTCCAGGACGGCGAACTGCTCTCGGAACCTCGCCAGATCCACGGTGCCTCCTCGATCAGGGGTTGTACCGAGGATCGGGAAGCTGGGACCATGAGTCAACGGAATGGTTCTCATGCCTTCCATGAAGGCGGTTGATGGTGGAGCTGCAACAGCTGAGATGCCTCGTCGCGGTGCTCGACACCGGTTCGTTCACGAAGGCCGCCACCACCCTGCACGTCACGCAGGGCGCGGTCAGCCACGCGGTGAACGGGCTGGAGCGCGAACTCGGCGTGGGGCTCGTGCGCCGTGGCCGTGGCGGGGCGAGCGCAACCGACGCGGGGGCGCGGGTCGCGGAGCACGCGCGGGCGGTCCTCGCGCGCCTGCGGGTGGCCGAGGAGGAAGTCCTCGCGATGCGCGGACTGCGAGCGGGACGCCTGCGCGTCGGGAGCTTCACCAGCGCGTCGACGCGCCTGCTGCCCGGGCTCCTCGCCGCCTACCGGCGGGAGCACCCCGACGTCGAGGTCACCCTGCGGGAAGGCAACGACCTGCAGACCAGGGACCTGCTCGCCGACGGCGAAGTCGACGTCGCGTTCGTCGTGCTGCCGGCGGACGGCCACGACGTCATCGCCTTGTCCGAGGACGAGCTGGTCCTGGTCGTCCCCGAGACCCACCGCCTCGCGCGGCACCGCGTCGTCCCGCTGGCCGAGCTCGTGCCGGAGCCGTTGATCCTGTCGTCGGGGGGCTGCGCGACGCTGGTCCGGAGCACGTTCCGCGAACACGGGCTGGAACCGCTGGAATCCGGTGCCGTGCAGGAAGGTTCCACGGCGCTGGCCATGGTCGAGGGCGGACTCGGCGCGACGCTCATGCCGGAACTGGCGGTGCCGGCGCTTCCCGGAACGCTCGTGACCCGCCCGGTGCGGCCGACCGGCCACCGGCGCCTCGGACTCGCCGCGCGGAGCCAGGAAGCGCACAGCCCGGCGCTGCAAGCCTTCCTCGCGCTCGCGAAGCGGCAGGCGCCCGCGTTGGCCCGCCGGACGGCCTGACGGTCACGGGGCGTCGGTGGTCGCCAGGTCGTCGGAGTTGCCGGAGCGGTCGGGGGCCGCCACAGGCAGCATCGCCAGCAGCCCGATCAGCAGGATCACGACGATGCCGCCCATGCCCGCGCGCTGAGTGCCGAAGAAGGCGATGAAGCCGCTGAACGCCAGCGGTCCGAGGAAGCTCACGGCCCGGCCGGTGGTGGCGTAGAGGCCGAACACCTCGCCCTCCCGGCCGGGGGTGGCGATGCGCGCGAGGAAGGTCCGGCTGGCCGACTGGGTCGGCCCCAGGAAGATCGCCAGCAGCAGCCCGCCCACCCAGAAGGCCGGTTTGCCGGGCACCGCGACCAGCGCTCCGCCCACCACGACCAGCCCGATCAGCGACGCCATGATGACGGTCTTCGGGCCGAACCGGTCGTCCGCGCGACCGCCCAGGAACGCGCCGAGCCCGGCGACGAGGTTCGCCGTGATCGCGAAGACCACCACCTCGGTGGCGGTGAAGCCGAAGGTGCCCGCGGCGATCACGCCGCCGAAGGTGAAGATCGCGGCCAGGCCGTCCCGGTAGAGCGCGCTGGCCACCAGGAAACCCAGCGTCCGCCGCTCGGTGCGCCACATCCGGGCCAGTCGCTTCCCGAGCACGACGTAGCTGCTGAAGATCGCGCGGCGCAGCGGCTCGCCGGAGGACTCCGCCTCGGGCACGAAGAAGAACAGCGGCAGCGCGAACACCGCGAACCACGCGGCCGCGAACAGCGCCACGACGCGGATGTTCAGCCCGTCCTGCGAGGTCACGCCGAACAGGCCGACCTCGGGCTGCACGAAGCCGATCAGCACGATCACCAGCGCGATCAGCCCGCCGAAATAGCCCAGGCCCCAGCCGAAACCGGAGATGCGGCCGATCGTCGCCGGAGTCGAGACCTGGAGCAGCATCGCGTTGTAGTTCACCGTGGCGAACTCGGAGAACACGCTGCCCACCGAGATCAGCACGAGGCCCAGCAGCAGGTAGGCCGGATCGTCCCGGACGAAGAACAGCCCGGCCGTGCTGGCCACCACGAGCGCGGTGTGCACCGCCAGCCACAGCTTGCGGCGTCCGCCCGCGTCGCTGCGCTGACCGGTCACCGGCGCGACCAGCGCGATGCACACGCCCGAGATCGTGAGCGCGAGGCCCAGGGACTCCGAGCCGCTCTTCGGGTCGGCGGCCACGCTCTCGGTCAAGTACACCGTGAACACGAACGTCAAGATCACGGTGTTGAACGCTGCGGAACCCCAGTCCCACAGCGCCCAGCTGATCACCCCGCGCACGTCCCGTTGAGGTGCGGGCGGGGTATTCGCGGTCATGCCCACGGCACGATTCGACCAGCAGGCCCCGGCCGCAGCCAGTCGAAACCCACTGGTCGCCCGGTCCGCGCGACAACCGCGCCGAAAAGCATCCGGATGGTCGACCCCGGACCGGCCGGTGCTCACCGCCGACCGGCCGTCGGCGGGAACAGCCAGTCCATCGGGGCGGGTTTGCCCAGGTAGTAGCCCTGCCCCTGGTCGCAGCCGAGGTCGCGGATGATGGCGAGCTGGGCGGCCGTCTCGATGCCCTCCGCCACCACGCCGAGGCCGATCGCGTGGGCCATGGCGACGATGCCGGCGACGATGACCTCCAGCTCGTCGGAGGAACCGAGGTCGGTGATGAACGTCCGGTCGATCTTGACGATGTCCAGCGGCAGCCGGCGCAGCTGCGCCAGCGAGGAGTAGCCGGTGCCGAAGTCGTCGATCGCCAGGCCGATGCCCAGTTCGCGCAGCGCCGTCAGGACGCGCGTCGCGGCTTCGGGGTCCTGCATGATCGCGTTCTCGGTGATCTCCAGGCACAGCGCGTGGGACGGCAGCCCGGATTCCGCGAGCGCCTGCTGCACGTGGTCCTGCAGCCGGGGATCTTCCAGCTGGCGCGGCGAAAGGTTCGCGTTGAGGTGCAGATCGAGGTCGTGGCGCTCGCGCGCCGCGGCGACCCGGCTGGTCGCCTCGCGCAGCATGTGCGCGCCGATGGGGTTGATCAGGTCGCTCTCCTCGGCCAGCGGGATGAACTCGCCCGGCGACACCGCCCCGTGCAGAGGATGCCACCACCGGAGCAGGCCTTCCACCGCGACCGTGCTTTCGGTGCGCAGGTCCACGACCGGTTGGAAGGCCACCCAGAGCTGCTCGCGCCGCACGGCGTGGCGCAGGTCCTGCTCCAGGACCATGTGCCGCTGCACGCGTTTTCGAAGGTCGACGTCGAAGAACGCGCAGCGCCCGCCGCCGTGCGCCTTGGCCTTGTACATCGCGACGTCGGCGTCGCGCAGGAGGTCCTGGGCGGACCGGGTGTCGTCCGGCCCGGCCAGCACCACGCCGATGCTGCCGTTGACGTGCAGCTGCCGGCCCTGCACGTGGATGGGCTCGGTGAGGGCGGCGAGCAGCCGCTCGCTGAGCCTGCGGAGCATGGCGTGGCTGCCGTCGCAGTGCACCAGGATCACGAACTCGTCGCCGCCGAGCCGGCCGACCAGCGCCTCCCCGGGCGTCGCGCGCACCAACCGGTTCCCGGCGATGCGCAGCACCTCGTCGCCGACGCCGTGGCCGAGGGAATCGTTGATCCGTTTGAAGTTGTCCAGGTCGATGAACAGCACGGCCATCGGGAGCGTTCGCCGCCGCGCGGCCCCGAGGTGGCGCAGCACCAGCGTCCGGTTGGCCAGACCGGTCAGCGGATCGTGGGTGGCCTCGTACTCCAGGCGCTCCCTGGCGGCCCGGCTCTCGGTGATGTCGCTGAAGGAGATGACGACCTTGTGCGGCGGGCTGTCCTGCGGGTTCAGCGACCGCGCGGTGACCGCCAACCACGTGGTGCGCCCGTCGGCGCGGGTGAAGCCGATCACCCGCGAGTTCTGCTGCTTGCCGGTCCGCCGGGTCACCACCGCCGGGTGCTCATCGGGCCGCATCGAGGTCCCGGCGTCGTTGAAGAACGGCCAGGACGTGGGCGTGGTGCCGATGATCTCGGCCGCGGTCGAGCCGGCGATGCGCTCGGCGGCCGGGTTCACCGCCTCGATGATGCCCGTCGAGCCCACCACGATGACGCCCTCGTCCAGCGCCGCGACGACGGTTGCGAAGTCCTGCTCGGCCTGCCGGTGCGCGGTCTCGTCGGCGCACACCAGCACGTAGCCGGAGTCCATTTCAGAGGCCGAGATCCGGACGACGAGGGAGGTGCCGTCCCGGTGCCGGTGCACGGCCTCGGTGACCCCGCCCTCGGCGACCAGGGCCTCGGGCCGCAGCGGCGCGCCGACGAGCGCCTCGACGTGCCGTCCCAACGCCTGTTCGGCGGGCACGCCGTACACGGTTTCGGCGGCCGGGTTCCAGCTGGTGACCACGCCCTCGCGGCTGGTCGCGATGATGGCGTTGTTGACGTGCTGCACCAGGGCCGCCTGGTAGCGCAGCGCGGCTTCGGCGGTCTTCTGCGTGGTGATGTCCCGCCCGATGACCTGCACCGCCGGACGCCCCTCCCAGGTGGTGTGCACCGCCATTATCTCCACCGGGACCGCGGTGCCGTCCACGCGCTGCAGGTGGGCGTGCGACCGCGGCGTCGCCGTGCCCGCCGCCGTCAGCAGCTTCAGCCGCTTGCGCATCTCGACGACCGACTGCGGGGTCACGAAGTCCGTGACCCGCCGCCCGAGGAGCCACTCGCAGGATTCGGCGCCGAGGATGGAGCTCATCGCCGGGTTGGCGTACTTGATGATGCCGTCCTGGTGCACGCAGATCGCATCGGGGCTGAGCTCGGCGAGCAGCCGGTAGCGGTCGGCGAGGTCCTCCATGGCCTGCCGGTCCCGGTGCAGGCCGGTCACCTCGCGGATCAGGCCGATGAGGCCGCCGGTGCGCCGGTCGCCGAACGCGCGGGCCCGCAGGTGCAGCAGTCGGGTCTCGCCCTGCGCGGTGATGATCGGCTGTTCCAGATCGACGTCCCGCAGCCAGGCCGGCGGGTCGGCCGTCGCCGCCCACGGCTCGATGAGCTCGGTCAGCCGGTCGCGGACGGCCTCGTCGGTCGCGCCCGGCATGTCCAGGAGCACGTCCATGCCGGGCATCCAGGTGATCTTGCGATCGGCGAAGTCGAACCGCCAGCCGATCGCGCCGTGCGCGGACAGCGCGAGGTCCAGCAACTCGCCGCCAAGGCCCGCACTGCTCGGCCCGCCCCCAGGATCGATCGTCATGATCCGTCCAAAGAAGAGACCCGCCCACCCGCGCACGCGGCGTGGGCTGCGCCCGTCGTGGCCGCACCCGACCTAGCAGTTCCCGGAACCGCAGACCACCAACCATCGGCGCGGCGGGCGTAATGGACCGCTGCGCCGAGCGTCGGGAGATCGACGCGGGTGGAATTCATGCCATCGGGCGGTCTGCGGCGTCGGCGGCCCGGTTACCCCAGGACAACAGCAGCGGAGCGCTGTTCTGGTTCAGGGGGAAACCATGGACATGACGAGTCCGGCGGCAGGTGGACTGATCAACTACGTCCGCACGGTGGCGGGCGACCTCGGCGACGACGTCTACGAGGTCGACGTGGACCTCGAGAGCGGGTTGGCCACGGCGATCATCCTCGTGCACTCCAAGGTGCCCACCCTCGTGGACTGCCCACTCCTGCTGACCTGGGACGAGGTCAGCGGCTGGGCCCTGCGGGTGGAGACCGACGGCTGGGGGGACACCACGGCCATCGAGTTCATGGGCGAGGACATCCTGCCCGAACCGGGGCTGGTGCGGGACTTCCTGCAGGAGGCGGTCGACGGCCGCAACCCCGGCATGCTCCAGCCCCCGTCGTTCCGCCTGCCCAATGCGGGCGATGACCTCGAAGACCGCCTGGCCCGGTTCGCCGCCTGACCTCGGCCGGGCGCGGTCATGCTCGCGTGCGGTGGAAGATCAGCCGGTAGATCAGCAGCAGGATCACCGAGCCGACGACGGCCCAGACGAAGCTCATCAGGTTGAAACCGGTGACTCCCGCACCACCGGCAACACTGGTCGCGATCCAGCCGCCGAGCAACCCGCCGACGATGCCGATCACGATGGTCACGATGATCCCGCCGGGATCGCGGCCGGGGAGGATGAACTTGGCGATCGCCCCGGCGATCAGCCCGAACAGGATCCAGCTGAGAATACCCATGACGGCGTCCTCCTGAGCTCGATCGACCATCCGGCACAGGGGTTCCCCGAACGAGGGCATCGCATGCACCGGTCGTGCCCGGGCACGCCACCGAGCTCCGCCAGATCGTCCTATGAGGACGCCGGACCACGCGTCGTGGCACTCCGGGGTACCGGTTGCACCGCGGCCGCTGCCGAGCGGTTTGATCTCTGCGGTCGGCACGCGGTTTTCGGAGGCGGCGGTGTTGCAGCGCGGTGCATCTTTGGGGCGGGATTTCGGCTGGTTGTGGGCGGCGTACGCGGTCAGCACGGCGGGCACGTGGCTCGCGCTCGACGCGTTCCCGCTCATCGCCGTCCTGGTGCTGCACAGCAGCACGACGCAGGTTTCCGCGCTCGCCGCCGCGGGCCTGGCGGTCGGTGCGGTCCTCGCGGTGCCGCTCGGCCCGTGGGTGGAGTTCCACCCGAAGCGGCCGGTCATGATCGCGATGGATCTGGTCCGGTTCGCGGTGCTGATGTCCGTGCCGGCGGCCTACGCGTTCGGCGTGCTGACCTTCGCCCAGCTGGTCGTCGTGTCCGTGCTCGTGGCGGCCGCCAACATCCTGTTCACCGCGGCGAGCGGTGCGTGCCTCAAGGCGCTGGTGCGGCCCGACGACCTGCTGGCGGCCAACGGCAGGTTCGAATCCACGACGTGGACGGCGACCGCGATCGGTCCGCCGCTGGGCGGGTTCGCCGTCGGTGCGTTGGGCCCCGTGACGACCGTCGTGCTCAACGCCGCCAGCTACCTGCTCTCCGCGCTCGGGATCCGCGCGATCAGCGGCCGGGAGCGACCGCCGGAGCGGCGCGGATCGCGGTTCCGCGCCGGCGACGTCGGCGAGGGCTGGCGCTGCATCTTCCGGCATCCCCTGCTGCGGCGGCTGTTCCTCAACAACAGCCTGGTGAAGGGGCTGATCATGGCGCCAGTCCCGCTGCTCACGGTCCTGCTCCTCCGCGACCTGGGCTACGCGCCGTGGCAGTACGGCCTGGCCTTCGGCGTGCCGTGCATCGGCGGCCTGGTCGGGTCGCGGCTGGCGAGGCCCCTGGTCGCGAGGTTCGGGCAGCACCGGGTCATGCTCGCCGCGGGCACGGTGGCCGTGTGCTGGCCGGTGGGCCTGGCGTTCGTGCCGCCCGGCCCGCCGGGCCTGCTGCTCATCATCGGGATCGAGTTCGGCTTGATCACGAGCATGGGCGTCTTCAACCCGGTGTTCGCCACCTACCGCCTCGAGAACATCGATTCCGGCAGCGTCGCCCGGACCTTGGCGGCGTGGTCGATCGGCAGCGGCGCCACCGTTTCGGCGCTGACGTTCCTCTGGGGACTGCTCGCCGCCGTCACCGGCCCCCGCGTCGCCATCGCGATCGCCGGGGTGCTCATCCTCGGCACGCCGCTCCTGCTGCCGCGCCGGAACAGCGATTCGTCCGATGAGCACAGGATTCCGCGTCCGGCGGAGACTGCCCCGTAGCAAGCGAACACGCCTCCCGGCGCGCCCCCTCCGAGGACTGCCTCGTAGGCGTCGGAATCCCACGGCGTTCCAGAACCAGGTTCCATTGTCAACCTGAGCGTTCAAGGCATCCAGCAGGTCCAAGCGAGCCGCTTGCACGGTCACGCCTGCGGGCATCTCCTTGGGGACCACGTCGCTGCGGCGTACCCGCGCATCGACTTCCGCGGTCGCGGTGGCCTTCTCGACGGGCCCGATCCGATTCACCATGGCGACCACGTTCTTGGGCAGTTTGACCGGATTGCCGTCCAAGTCCTTGTCCGCTTCGGCGGTGAGCAGGTTGGTGCCCAGCCGATCCAGTTGCGACATGAGATCTGCCCGGCTGCCCCAGTTCCTCACCCGTTGAACCCACATGCCTCCCGCCTGGGAGACACCCATCGGCAGGATGCGCACGCAGCCCAGTGAACCCCACAGCAACCTTGCCGCTTCGCGGCGCCTGAACAAGGGACTCCGGATCACCCCCTTCCGCGAGTGCTGGATCAGCGCTATGTTCCCGAATAGTTTTCATGTTTTCTTTAGGGGAGTGATCGAGATGAAGGTCCCGCACTTGCCCTCCGATTTCGTCTGGGGCGTGGCTACCGCGGCGTTCCAGATCGAAGGCGCCACCGCGGAAGGCGGCCGGGGACGTTCCATCTGGGACACCTTCACCGCTACTCCCGGCAAGATCGCGCGCGGCGAGCACGCCGACGTCAGTACCGACCACTACCACCGCTACCTCGAGGACGTCGCGCTGATGTCCGATCTGGGTGTGGACGCCTACCGGTTCTCGCTGGCCTGGCCCCGCATCCAGCCCGACGGTCGCGGTCCGGTGAACCCCGAGGGAATCGCGTTCTACGACCGCCTGCTCGACTCGCTCTGCGAAGCAGGTATCGACCCGGTCGCCACGGTCTACCACTGGGACACCCCGCAGGCGCTGGAGGACCGGGGCGGATGGCTCAGCCGCGAGACCGCCGAACGGTTCGCCGAGTACGCCGCGATCGTCGGCGAGCGCTTCGCGGACCGGGTGAAGATGTGGATCCCGCTCAACGAGCCGATGGTCATGTCGATCTTCGGCTACGGCATCGGCGAGTACGCGCCGGGCAAGGCGCTGCTGCTCGACGCGATTCCGACCGCGCACCACCAGCTCCTGGCGCACGGCCTGGCCGTGACGGCCTTGCGCGCGGCGGGCGCGCGCGCAGTGGGAACTGCGAACAACCACAGCCCGATCTGGGGTGAAGACCCGGAACCGGTGTCCTTCCTGGACGCGTTGATCAACCGCTTGTTCGCCGATCCGATTCTGCTCGGCAGCTACCCCGAGGTGCTGCATGACCGGCTTCCCGATGGCTTCGCCGACGACCTGCCGGCAATCGCCGCGCCGCTGGACTTCTACGGCGTCAACTACTACGAGCCGATGGCCGTCCGCGCGCCTCGGACCGCCGGCCCGCTACCGTTCGAACTCGTTCCGGTCGAGGGCTATCCGATGACCACCAACGGGTCGCCGGTAGTGCCGGACGGACTGCGCGAGCTGCTCGTCCTGCTCCACGAGCGCTACCCGGAGATGCCGCCAGTGCACATCACCGAAAACGGTTGCAGCTTCGACGAAATCCACGACTCCGACCGCATCGACTTCCTCGCCGGCCACCTCACCGCTGTGCGGGAGGCCATGGACGCCGGTGCGGACGTTCGCGGCTACTTCGTCTGGTCGCTCCTGGACAACTTCGAGTGGTCCAAGGGGTACGCGCCGCGGTTCGGCCTGGTGCACGTCGACTACGACACACTCGTGCGCACCCCGAAGGACTCGTTCGCCTGGTACCGCGACGTGATCAAGCGGTCGAGATGACCGCACTCGCCGAGCCCCGGACCCCGGTCCGCGCCGGGTGGACGACGTTGCTCTTCCTGGCCAATCTCGGGCTGTGGCTGGCGTTCTACGCGCCGATCCAGGTACTGCTGCCCCGGCAGGCGGAACTGCTCGCCGGCGTGGACAAGGAGGTCGTCTTCGGCGCGGTCACCGGGGTCGGCGCGGCGGTGTCGGTGGTGGTCAACCCGCTGGCGGGCATGCTTTCCGACCGCACCACCTCAAGGTTCGGCCGCCGACACCCGTGGACGCTCGGCGGCGCGCTCCTAGGGGCGGCGGGACTGACGGTCCTCGTCGCGGCGGGCGACGTGGTGACCATGACGGTCGGGTGGTGCCTGGTGCAGGCCGGTCTCAACACGATGCTTGCGAGCCTGGCGTCGGCGCTGCCGGACCGGGTTCCGGTGACGCAGCGGGCACGGATCGGCGGACTCGTTGGAATCAGCCAGATGCTGGGCACCGTCGTCGGCGCGCTGGTGGTGACGGTGCTGATCACTGGGCTCGCCGGTGGTTACCTGGCGTGCGCAGCACTAGTCGTGCTCGCGGCAGCGGCGTTCGTGCTGCGCACCCCGGACGCCATGCTGCCGGCGAAACCCGCAGGCGGGCTGGCCGCCGCTGCGCGGCGGCTTTGGGTGTCGCCGCGCAGGTACCCCGACTTCGCGTGGGGCTGGGGCTGCCACTTCCTGATCAACCTGGGCAACGCCTTCGGCACGCTCTACCTGCTGTTCTTCCTAGGCGACGCCGTGCACCACCCCGATCCGGAGACGGGTCTGCTGATCCTGATGGGCCTCTACGGTGCCACGCTCACCGTCGGCGGGATCCTCGCGGGAGCGCTGTCGGACCGCACGGGGCGGCGCAAGCCCTACATCCTGACCTCGTGCGCGCTGATGGCGCTGGCCGCGCTGCTGCTGGCCGCGTGGCCGACGTGGACCTCGGCACTGTGCGCCGCTCCGCTGCTCGGACTGGGTTTCGGGATCTATTGGGCGGTGGCCCTGGCCCTGCTGACGCAGGTGCTGCCGGCCGCCCCCGACCGCGCCAAGGACCTCGGCGTGGTGAACATCGCGAACTCGCTGCCCCAAGTCGTCGCCCCGGCGCTCGCCACGCCGGTCCTAGCCCACCTCGGCGGCTATGCCGGGCTGTTCACCGCATCGGCGGTGGCCACCCTGCTCGCGGGCGTGCTCGTCACCCGCGTGCGCGGCGTCGCCTGACTCATCCTGATCGTGCAGTTGGGTTGGTTGATGATCTTCCATAGTGTGCTGATGCTCTGTTGGCCCGGATGCCTGCCCACTGTGCGGCCCGGCTGAGGCCTCGCGAGCGGCGACGCAGCTTTCGAGATCCAGTAGCTCGGAGCCCAGCCCTGGCCCCGAGCTACGTGTTGTCCGGTTGGTAGCCGAGGTTGGGAGCCAACCACCGTTCGGCTTCAGCGAGTGTCCATCCCTTGCGGTCGGCGTAATCCAGTACCTGGTCCTTGCCGATCCGCCCGACGACGAAGTAGCGCGACTCCGGGTGCGCGAAGTACCAGCCGCTCACCGACGCCGCCGGCCACATGGCCATTGATTCGGTCAGGGTGATGCCGGTGGTTTCCTCCACGTCCAGCAGGTCCCACAACGTCTGCTTCTCGGTGTGGTCCGGGCACGCCGGGTATCCAGGTGCCGGTCTGATGCCCGTGTACTTTTCGGCGATCAGCTCGTCGTTGCCGAGCTGCTCGTCCTCGGCGTATCCCCACAGATCGCGCCGGACGACTTCGTGCAGCCGCTCTGCGAAGGCCTCGGCCAGCCGGTCCGCGATCGACTCCAACAGGATCGCGCTGTAATCGTCGTGGTCTGCCTTGAACTGCGCGACCCGCTCGGCCACGCCATGGCTCGCGGTGACCGCGAAGCCACCGATGTAGTCCTGTAGACCGCTGCCCTTGGGCGCCACGAAGTCCGACAACGCCCGATGCGGAACGCCCGCCCGGTGCTCGCCCTGCTGGCGCAGGTGGTGCAGGACCGCGAGCACCACCTCGCGGTCCTCGTCGGCGTAGACCTCGATGTCGTCCCCGACGCCGTTGGCGGGGAAGAATGCGACGATGCCGTTGGCCTGGATCCACTCTTCGGCGATCACCCTGTCCAGCATCGCCTGGGCGTCGTCCCAGAGCTTGCGGGCCGCCTCCCCGGTCGTCGGGTTGTTGAGAATGTCGGGATACTTGCCCTTCATCTCCCAAGCGTTGAAGAACGGTTGCCAGTCGATGTACTCGCGCAGCGTAGCCAGCGAATACGACTCGAATCTTTCGGCGTGCACCGCACCGGTCGCGCCCTCAGGCGGCAACACGCGCGGTCGCGGTGGGCGGTAGTGCGACCAGTCGACCGGTAACCGGTCCGCGCGCGCCTGCTCGATCGTGACCAGTGGGCGTTGAGAGCGTTTCGCCGCATGCCGCTCGCGCAGCGAGTCGTAGTCCTTGGCGAGCTCGTCGAGGAACGCGTCGCGCCGCTTCTCGGACAGCAAGGCTGCGACCGTGGGCACCGACCGGGATGCGTCCTTGACCCACACGACCGGCTCGTCGTACCGGTGGTCGACCTTGATCGCCGTGTGGGCCCGCGAGGTCGTCGCCCCACCCAGCAGGAGCGGCTGCTTGAAGCCCTGCCGCTGCAGCTCGCCTGCGATCGACACCATTTCCTCCAGCGACGGTGTGATCAAGCCCGACAGCCCGATGACGTCGGCGTTGTGCTCCTTGGCCGCGTCGAGGATGGTCTGGCCGGGAACCATCACCCCGAGGTCGATGACGTCGTAGTTGTTGCACTGCAACACCACTCCCACGATGTTCTTGCCGATGTCGTGGACATCGCCCTTCACCGTGGCCAGTACGACGACGCCCTTGGACCGCTGCGCCTCGCTCGGAGTCTTCTCCTGCTCGATGAACGGGATGAGGTGCGCGACGGCCTTCTTCATGACGCGCGCGGACTTCACCACCTGTGGCAGGAACATCTTGCCCGCGCCGAACAGGTCTCCCACGGTGCCCATGCCGTCCATCAGCGGGCCCTCGATGACCTCCAGCGGGCGTGAGCCGGCCTCGGCGAGCTCGACGCGTAGTTCCTCGACGTCGTCGACGATGTACTCGTCGATG
This sequence comes from Saccharopolyspora elongata, assembly GCF_004348985.1. Classification (GTDB taxonomy): domain Bacteria; phylum Actinomycetota; class Actinomycetes; order Mycobacteriales; family Pseudonocardiaceae; genus Saccharopolyspora; species Saccharopolyspora elongata. Next base: position 83,927 of record NZ_SMKW01000002.1, read on the forward strand.
CCCTTGACCATCGCGTGGGTGATGCGCTCGCGGACCGGGTTCGAACGCCATTCCTCGCTGGTGGTCTCGGCCTGTTCGCCGGTGCCGCGGAAGCGCTCGGCGATCTCCAGCAGCCGCTCGGTGGCGTCGGGCCGGCGGTTGAGGATGACGTCTTCGATGCGGTCCCGCAGCTCCGGGTCGATCTCCGAGTACGGGACGAGCGCCCCGGCGTTGACGATGCCCATGTCCATACCGGCCTTGATGGCGTGGTAGAGGAAAACGGCGTGGATCGCCTCGCGCACGGGGTTGTTGCCGCGGAACGAGAAGGACACATTGGACACCCCGCCGGAGACCCGGGCGCCGGGGAGGTTCTGCTTGATCCAGCTGGTGGCTTCGATGAAATCGGTGCCGTAGGCGGCGTGCTCTTCGATCCCGGTGGCCACCGCGAAGATGTTGGGGTCGAAGATGATGTCCTCGACCGGGAAGCCGACCTCGTCGACGAGGATCCGGTAGGCGCGTTCGCAGATCTCGACGCGACGCTCCAGCGAGTCGGCCTGCCCGCGCTCGTCGAACGCCATGACGACCGCGGCCGCCCCGTACGCGCGGCACAGCCGGGCTTGTTCGACGAACGGCTCGACGCCTTCCTTCAGCGAGATCGAGTTGACGATCACCTTGCCCTGGAAGCAGCGCAGACCCGCCTCGATGACCTCCCACTTGCTGGAGTCGATCATCAGCGGCACCCGGCAGATGTCCGGCTCCGAACTGATGAGGTTCACGAACTTCCGCATCGCGGCGACGCCGTCCAGCATGCCCTCGTCCATGTTGATGTCGATGACCTGGGCGCCGGATTCGACCTGCTGGCGCGCCACCGACAGCGCCGCGGTGTAGTCGTCGGCCTGGATGAGCTTGCGGAACCGTGCAGATCCGGTGACGTTGGTGCGCTCACCGATGTTGATGAACAGGCTCTCGTCGCCGTCGACGTTGAACGGTTCCAGACCGGACAACCGCAGGCTCGTCGAGTGTGGCGCCGGGCGGCGTGGTGCGGCGTCTGCGACCTTTCGGGCGATCACCGCGATGTGTTCGGGTGTCGTCCCGCAGCATCCGCCCACGATGTTGGCGATCCCGGCGTGCGCGAACTCGCCGACGACCTCGCCCATGTCGTCCGGGGTTTCGTCGTACTCGCCGAAGGCGTTGGGCAGGCCGGCGTTCGGGTGCGTCGAGACGAACGTGTCCGCGAGTCGCGCGAGTTCTGCGATGTGCGGCCTGATCTCCTTCGGCCCCAGCGCGCAGTTGAAGCCCACGGCCACCGGGCGCACGTGCCGGATGCTGTTCCAGAAGGCCTCCACGGTCTGCCCGGAAAGCGTCCGGCCCGAGCCGTCGGTGATGGTGCCGGAGATGATGACCGGCCAGCGGCGGCCGTGCTCGGCGAACAACTTCTCCACGGCGAAGATGCCGGCTCGGCTGTTGAGGGTGTCGAAGATGGTTTCCAGCGCCAGCAGGTCGGCGCCGCCGTCGACGAGCCCGCGCGCAGCTTCCAGGTAGGCGTCGACGAGTTCCTCGAAGGTGACGTTGCGCATGCCCGGGTCGTTCACGTCGGGGGAGATCGACGCCGTGCGGTTCGTTGGCCCGAGTGCGCCGATGACGAACCGGGGCTTGGCCGGGTCGTCCTGCGTGACCGCGTCCGCGGCGGACCGTGCGACGCTGGCGGCCGCACGGTTGATTTCGTAGGCCATGTCCTGCAGGCCGTAATCGCGTTGCGAGATGCGTTGCGCGTTGAAGGTGTTCGTCGAGATCAGATCGGCGCCCGCGCGTAGATAGTCCAGATGCAGCCGTTCGATCAAGGCGGGTTGGGTGATTGACAAAACGTCGTTGTTTCCCTTTAGGTCCGAGTCCCAATCGGCGAAACGGTCTCCGCGATAATCTCTTTCGGACAACCCGAGGCATTGGATGAGCGTTCCCATTGCGCCGTCCATCACAAGCACGCGTTCCTGGAGCAAATCGCTGAGTTGCTTGGTCGCGTCCGGGACGTGCAGAGTGTTCACTTATCCACCCCATTGTGTAGCCGAGCATGTGGTGTCTGCTGGGTCGACTGATCACCCTACCGACGTGCACGGCTAGAACGAAGTGAGCTCACACCTTGGGAAAGTCGGCGCTGTCGAGCAGGAAATCTCCCAACACCAGGCAGTCGATGCCGCCGATAAGTCGCGGCGGTACGAATCCGTTGTCTGCCGCACGGTCGGCGCGAACTCCGTCGATGTGCGCCCGGGTCGCTCGCCGAGTTAGCCGGGACGCGCTTCTGGGTAGGCCAGGCAAGCCGTCGGCAACACGGTCTTAGCGGCGCGGCGGCTGCGAGGAGGTGCGGTGATGTCGGAACTGGTGGCGGATTTCGTCCTTCGCCGACTGCGGGAATGGGGCGTCGACCACGTCTTTTCCCATGCCGGTGACGGGATCAACGGTTTGCTGGCGGCGTGGGAGCGGAGATCTCCGGGCACTGCGCCCCGAACGCCGGCGCCCACGTCGCGCTGGCCATGCCGAACATCCGACACCTGGAATGGTTCCACGCCACGAGCGCATCGAAACACTGCTGTTCGCGGCGGAGGCGAGGTCCGAGCGGATCTGTCCTGTGCGGGACACGGCATGACCTTCAAGGATGCCGACGCAGAATGTCACCGTCATCGCAGGCAGGGAGGTGATGGGCGTGTCGCAGGTCGTGGTGGTCACCGGCGCCAGCGGTGGGGTCGGTCGTGCACTCGCGCGTGCCTACGGGCGGCGTGGGGCCAAGGTGGCGCTCCTCGCCCGAGGGCGCGCAGGCCTGGACGCCGCCGCACGCGAGCTGCGCGACGGTGGAGGCACACCGTTGGTCTTGCCCTGCGACGTCGCCGATCACGAGCAGGTCGACGCGGCCGCCGAGCGCACCGAGACCGAGCTGGGGCCGATCGACACGTGGATCAACACCGCGTTCAGCACCGTGTTCGCCCGGTTCGACGACATCGGCCCCGAGGAGTTCCGCAGGGTCACCGAGGTCACCTACCTCGGCTTCGTCCACGGGACCATGGCGGCGTTGCGCCGGATGAGACCACGCGACCGAGGCGTCATCGTCCACGTCGGTTCCGCCCTGGCCTACCGGGGTGTGCCGCTGCAGTCGGCCTACTGCGGCGCCAAGCACGCCATCCAGGGTTTCCACGAGTCGCTGCGCAGCGAGCTGCTGCACGACCGCAGCAGCGTCCGGGTCACGATGGTGCAGCTGCCCGCGGTCAACACCCCGCAGTTCTCGTGGGTGCGGTCCCGGCTACCGCAGCACCCCCAACCGATGCCGCCGATCTACCAGCCGGAAATAGCGGCCCGGGCCGTGCTCCACGCGGCCGACCACCCACGACGCCGCGAGTACTGGGTAGGCGGCAGCACCGTCGGCACGCTGATCGCCAACGCCATCGCCCCCGGCGTCCTGGACCGCTACCTCGCCCGCAGCGGCTACGCCGCCCAGCAGAACGATCGCGTGCACGACCCCCACCGGGCGGACAACCTGTGGGAGCCCGCCGACGACGCAGGCCAACGGGACTTCGGTGCCCACGGCGTTTTCGAACAGCAAGCGCACCCGCGCAGCGCTCAACTCTGGGCATCGCAACACCACGGCGTGCTCGCCGCCGTGACCACCGCGCTGGCGGCGACCGCCGCAGGTGTGCTGGCTCGCCGCTGCAGAAAGCAGGTAACCGGTGGCGGGCAAGGCGTCCTTCCAGCCCCACGTGCTCCGCGAGTACGCCGTTCTCGCTGACGGCTACGCGAATTACTCCACAATGGACAAGCTTTGTGAAGTGGCGAGGCCGAGGTTCGGCAGCAGGTCTTCCGCTGGATCGCCTTCTACAACCACCGGCGCCGGCACTTCCAGGGGAACCTCGCATCGGCCGCCTGGGCCTGCTTCCTGTCTGGCCGGGAAGACGGGGCATGGGGTATCGACGCGAGGTCGTGATCGTGCGGATGGTACAGCCGTTGGGCACGGCCAGTTCTGTGCGGCGGATGGCCTTATCGGTTTCGATCAACTCGGACGGGCCTGGTTAGGCTGTGAAGTCGGCCAGGACTGCTCGGTGGTCGGTGCCGCGGGTGTGAATGGTGTTGGTGTCGGTGGGGTGTAGTCCCCACTGGAGGATGTGGTCCAGTCGGACCAGCGGAAACCGCGCGGGCCAGGTGAAGCCGAATCCCGAGCCGGTGTCCTGTCGGACGGCGCGGGCCTTGGACGGCAGTCGCTGCATCGCTCGGTCGCTGCTTGCGGTGTTGAAGTCGCCCAGCACGATCGCGCGGGATGAGTTGTCGGTCCGCAGCGCGTCGGCCAGTTCGTCGAGGGCTTGGTTGCGTTGGTCGATGGACTCCGGGCGCAACGATGGCAGGTGCACGACGTAGACCTCGATGGGCCCGTGCGGGGTGTGCAGCCGTGCGCGCAGTGCGCGCGTCCAGCCGAGGCCGAGGTCGACGCGGTCGACCTCGGTGATCGGATAGCGGCTCCACACACCGACGGTGCCGATGGTCGCGTGGTGCGGGTGGTCGTCGCCGAGCACCGTCGCGATGGCCCGGCGCCCTGGGTCGGTCAGTTCCTGCACGCCGACGACGTCCGCGTTGGTTGCCGCTAGGTCGGCGGCGGTGGCTGCGGGGTTGTCGTTGCTTGCGTACAGGTTCTGGCTGACAACCCGCATGTTGCCAGTGGCCGCCGAGGCGTGCGGGAGCAGGTTCGCCCCGAAGACCAGGCACCACACCAGTGCCGGGATCAGCATCGCGAGTGTGGTCCGGGCCTGCAGTACCAGTCCCGCGACGAGCAGCAGCGGGATCATCAGCCCGAGCCACGGTGCGGCGCTGTCGAGCAGGGTGCCTGCTCCGGCGATGTCCGGGATCATGGTGTGTCCGGCGATGGACAGCGCCAGTCCTCCGGCGGCGGCGACGATCACCACGTCACGCACGCGACGCATCAGCGTCTCCTCTCACAGTCCGGCTGGGCAGATCCGCTGCGGCGCGCCACCGTCCAGTACCGCGTCCACGCATCCGGCGGGAAGTCCGTCGTGGGGTTGCGTGGAGAAGTTCGCGGTGACGGTCAGCGCGCCGTTGCCGATGTTGGTCCGCTGCACCCGATGATCGGGGGTGAGCCAGCGGAAGTCCGTCATCGGCTGGGTGGCGGCGGCCTTGTGTAGTGGTTCGAAGTACTGCTGCAGGTCGGCGATCTGTTTTCCGTGGCTGTCCAGTTCGGCCTTGTTGAGGACGAGGTTCAGCGGCGTGTTGTACAGCATCGCCAGCATGGCGCGGTCGCGGGCCTGGTCCGGAAGCTTGGACCAGGACAGCTCCCAGCGGTCGGTGCTGATGACCGAGTCGTGCAGCACCGTTTGGTACAGCGGCACTCGGAATTGCGGGTCGAACATGGCCTTGGCCAGATTCGCGGGCAGGTGCACCGGTTTGAAGAAGAACTCCGGGGCGCCTTGCGGGGCGTATCCACCCCAGGTCTGGCGGTCCTTCTGCAGGGCCCACAGCCCGTCGGCGACCGGGGTTTGCGAGCCGTGGTTGTAGGACAGCACGCGGTTGGCCCACGCCCCGGCTTTTTCCGAGCCCAGGACGAGCTTCTGATCGCCGGAAAGCCATTCCATCCGGTCTAGGCGGTTAGTGCGGTCGGTGGCTTTGTCCATGGGGTGCTGCGGGCTGTGATCGGTGTGTAGTTCGCCTGCGGCGTCGACGTCAAGGAAGTAGCTCGTGGCGCCGTTGGCGGTCATCTGCCGGGTGCGGTCGGCCATGTAGTGCTCGCGTGGCTCGGTGCGCTGGAACGCCTCGGAACTCAGGTAGCACCCGCGTCCGCCGAAGCCTGTCACGATCTTGCCCTGCGCGTCGCGGACGCAGGCGTCCTGCCATACCGGGGCGGGCCAGCGTGACGAAGGGTTGTCGGCGGTGTTCGGGTCTTGGGCGTTGGCCCACGAGTCGTAGGGGCCGACCAGGTATCCGGCCTGCTTGGCGGCGTCGACCGCCTGCTTGCTCATCGGCTGGTCGTCGGCGTCGTAGCCCAGCCACATGCGCCCCAGGCCGAGTCCGCGCATCCGGTTGATGCCTTCCGGGGTACGCGCCTGCCCCCAGGCGTAGGCGTGGAAGGCGCCGACGAGCTTGCCGACCTCGGGATTCCGGTCGATCTTGGTGCGCAGAGGTTCGATCCCACCGTGGTGGCTCAGCCAGTCCCGGTAGTCGCGGGCGGAGGCCACCGGGGACCCATCGGTCAGGGCGAACGACACCGTGTAGTCCATCGTGGACTCCTTCGGTGCGAACTCGTGCACCGCTTCGGTGCGCAGACGCCCCTTGGCGGAGGCGAACCGCAGTGAGGTGCCGATGTCGGACTGGGCGATGTAGCTGGACCCGTGCCCCTCCTGGCTGGTGCCCCAGAACGGCATCGTCAGCCCATCGACCATGCCCAGCTCCGTCCCGGTGAGCCCGCCGCTCTCGGAGTTCCAGAACGGGTCGGCCACCGGCACCGACAAGCCCTCCCCGTGCGGGATCTGCACCTCGTGCACGGTCGGGTCGGTGCCGGTCACCGGCCAGGTCATCGAGCCCTGCTCGTCGGCGTGCACGGTCATCTCCAGCCGCCCGTCCCGTGGGGTGGCGGTCACGGTCAGGCCCTTGGCCGGGTAGCGCCACGTCGCCTTGCCGTCGCTGGTTGTGACCTCGGTCGCCGTGCCCGGCGCTTCGGCGGCCGGAGCCGACAGCTGCCACCTCGTCCCGTCGGCGGCCTCGGCGCGCACGCCCAGCGACGTGGTGTCGACCACGGCCTTGCCGCCGGCGACCGGGACGGCGACCTGCTGTCCGTTCACTTCGATCTCGGGCCGGTCGGCCGCTGAGGCGTTGGAGCACGCGGTCGTCGCCGCGCACAGCACGCCCAGCAGCCCGGCCAGTCGGATTGCGTTGTTGCGTATCACGCCCGTCAGAGTCAGCGCCGCAGATGAGAGTTCGATGAGAGCCGCAATGGGCGCGGTAGCATCGCCAGCATTGTGCGTGTGCTTGTGGTCGAAGACGATTCCATCGTGCGGGACGCCGTGCTGCGCGGCCTGGAGACCGAAGGTTATGAGGTTCGCTCCGCCGCCGACGGTGCGAAGGCGTTGGCCGAGATCTCCCGGTGGCGACCGGAGGCGATCCTGCTCGACCTGCTGATGCCGTTCATGGACGGCCTGACGATGTGCGAGCGGCTGCGTGCGCACGGTGACCGGACCCCGATCCTGGTGCTGACCGCTCGGGACGCGGTAGGCGACCGGATCGCCGGACTGGACGCGGGCGCCGACGACTACCTCGTCAAACCATTCGACCTCGACGAACTGCTCGCACGCCTGCGGGCACTGCTGCGCCGCAGCTACCCCGCCGACGACGTGGTGCTGCGCTTCGCCGACCTCAGCATGGACACCGCCGCACACCGGGTGCGGCGCGGCGACCGGGTGGTAGATCTGAGCCGCACCGAGTTCGCGCTGCTGGAGGTGCTGTTGCGCAACGCCGAGCAGGTGTTGCCGCGCGAGACGATCACCGAACGGGTGTGGGGCCGGGACTTCGGACCGGCGTCGAACTCCCTGCAGGTTTACGTCCGCTACCTGCGTCACAAGCTAGAGGCCGCAGGCGAGCCGCGACTGGTCCACACCGTGCGCGGCATCGGCTACCGGCTCGGTGCGCCGTGAGGCGCAGACGTCCACTACGGCTGCGGATCGCCGTGGCCACCGCAGCGTCGGTGGCAGTGGCGGTAGTCGGCATGGCGCTGGCCGGTTACGCGATCATGGCCCACGAACTCGACCGGTCGCTCAACCTCGGCCTGACACGCGAGGTCACCCGACTGGCACGACAGGAGCAGGCGTCACCGGGTGCATGGTCGCCATCCGGCCCGTGCGTATTCCTCGCCGCTCCGGCGTGCGTACAAAAAGTCACCGCGGACGGCCACATCGACGGCGAGGGCGAACTCCCGGTGGACCGGCGCACCCTCGACGTCGCAACCGGCCGCGCGGAGGCATACTTCAGCGACATCACCCTGCAAGGGCACCCGGTGCGGATGCTGACCGCACCCCTGGCACCGGGCAGAGCCGTCGAAGTCGCGGTGCGATCCGACCGGGTCGACGAAAGCCTGCACCGGATCAGCCTGGCGCTGCTCGCCGCCGGGTCGGTCGGCGTCGTGCTCGCCGCCGCGGCGGGTTTCACCGTGGCACGCACCGGACTCGCACCCGTGGCCGCGCTCACCAGAACCGCCGAGCACATCGCCCGCACCCGCGACCCCGAACACCGCATCGAGCCCCGCGGGGACGACGAAATCGGCCGCCTGGCAACGAGCTTCAACACGATGCTCGACGAACTTCAGCAGGCACTGAGCGCGTTGCGGGATTCCCTGGACACGCAACGGCGCCTCGTCGCCGACGCCTCGCACGAACTGCGGACCCCGGTGACCGGATTGCGCACCAACATCGACCTGCTCGCCCGCGCCGACCGGCTGACCCTCCACCAGCGAGAGCAGACGATCGAGGCACTGCGCACCCAGACGGACGAGCTGACGGGACTGGTCACCGACCTGATCGACCTGGCACGCGGTGACGAGCCCGCCGCCCCGGAGGACACCGAAGACGTGCGGCTGGACAAGCTGGTCGAGCAATGCGCGGACAACGCGCGGAAACGCCACCCGGACCTGTCGTTCGACACCGACCTGCAGCCCACCGTGGTCGACGGAGTTCCCCGAACCCTCGCCCGCGCGGTCACGAACCTGCTGGCCAACGCGGCGAAATTCAGCCCACCCGGCGGCTCGGTCCAGGTCCGGTTGCGAGACCGCGAACTGGTCGTCCGCGACCACGGCCCCGGCATCGCCGAAGACGACCTCCCCCGCGTCTTCGACCGCTTCTACCGTGCACCAGACGCACGCGACCTACCCGGATCCGGTCTCGGCTTGGCGATCGTACGGCAAGTCGCCAACGCCCACGGCGCAACAGTCACCGCCGAAACCCCACCGGGAGGCGGAGCACTGCTCCGACTCCGCTTTTGAACCAGCCAGTAAGCGTCGCACCGGAACCCGACAGTTTCGGCTTCTCCTCCAAGACAGGGGCTGAGTAGTAGCGGTACAGGAGCCTTTCAGAGATCGGCAACCGGACGCGCTGATGCGTCGCTCCCGAGCCAACCCGCACGAGGAACGGGGTGAGTCCGACCAAGGCAGTTAGCCATCGACCGGTAGGTAATGACTTGCTTCCATGTCCAGGAGACGTCGCTCGGTCGGCCGCAGCCCGTGCACCCGATCCCATCGAGTCAACCGCATCTCGCCCTCGCTCCACTCGATGCAGCTTGCGGCGTTGACAACCACGGTGAAGAAGCGCCAGGTGTCGCGCGGCCGCCACCCGCTCGTTGCCTCGACCGAGGCCGTGGTCGCCTCGCGTTGCGATTCGTCGACGTCCACCACGTGGCCCGGCCTCGATCAAGCACTCGCGGCGGTGCGAAGCGGCGGCACCCTGGTGGTCCCTGAGGGGACGGGTGCTTTTGGAATGAGATGGGGGAGCGGATCGAGCCGTTGCCGCCGGCTACGCAGGACATCTGCTGCTCATCGAACTGTGGGCGTGCGAGCCGCCGCTCCTGTGGAGACACTGGGTCGCCGAGGCGGAGCAATACGAAAGGGCCTGATCATGTCTGATGTCGAGCCGATTCCGTCGGGCTTTCCGCGGGTGACTCCGTATCTGCACGTTGACGGCGCGGCTGCTGCGATCGACTTCTACTGCAACGTGCTCGGCGCGCGCGAGCGGATGCGCATGCCCGCCCCCGGCGGCAAGGTCGGCCATGCCGAGTTGGAGCTTGGAAACTCGATCATCATGTTGGCTGACGAGTTCCCGGACCAGGGTGTTCTCGGCCCGAAAACCGTCGGTGGTGCTTCGATGACGCTCTACGTCTACGTCGAGGATGTGGACAGCGTCTTCGACCGGGCCCTGAAGTCAGGCGCCAACTCCGTGAAGCCAGTGGTGAACGAGTTCTACGGGGATCGTACGGGACAGTTCGAGGACCCGTTCGGGCACCGATGGAATGTCGCCACGCACGTTGAGGACGTCTCGGAGGAGGAGATGGCTAAGCGGATGGCCCAGGCGACAGAGTCCTGAGCGTGCTTCACCTGGCGCGCGTCGTAGTCGGCCGGCAGTTTTCCGATTCGAGCGACTGGCTTGAGGGGCGAAGCCGGGCGGAGGTAGCCGCCGACGAACTCACACCGCGCCTGTCTAACGCGGCACGGGAGGCGAACCTCGGTGGCGCACCTGGCCGTCGCACCCGTCGCGCCTCACACCGTGGCGTAGGTCGTCGATGGTCGGCTGGTTTCGCTCGGCGAGTGCGATGAGCTGGTCGAATACGGCGATGGCCTCGCGCAGCTCGCCGTGGGCGACGCGCACCGTCGGGTGGTTCGCGTCGTGGACCTGCTCGGCCAGAACGTGGAGCAGTGACCGGAACTCGTACAGGATCGAGTGGTTCACGGCGCCGTAGCAGCCTAGGTCGTCGCTGATCTGATGAGGCGTCTGCCGCTGAACTGCACTGACTGCGGCCTGGAGCGCATCGCGGGCCTGGTACAGCATCTCAAGCGGGTGCTCCATGGGGGTGCTCATGACGCTCTCCCGTTCTGCGCGCGTCGGGGCTTACATGATGCAGACCCGCACAGGAGAGCGAGCTAGGGAACAAATGCCCCACTTGTGTGAGTGTGGGGGTGGGCTGGTGGCGATTGGTAACGCTCCAACGCAGGTCGAGCAGCAGTGGCTGACCCGGCTGATCCTTCAGCACAACGCGGAGCTCGGGAGCCGGTCACCCGGCGCTCGGTCGTCGCGGGTACTGGCCTGTCGACCATGGCCGTCTACACCTACTTCGGCGGGATGGACGGTCTGTGGCAGGCGATGCGCCAGGGGGGTCACCCCGCCTGGCCGCCAGGCTCGACGCCGTCACGCTGACAGCGGACCCGGTCCAGGACCTCGCAGGGCGCGGGCGAGCGCCGACGCCTCATCAACGACTTCATCGCCTCGACCTCTCCCAGGACTTGAACTCCTATCCTCAGTCAAGCCTTTCCGGAGAGTCAGCATCGCCGAGGACGTTCACGACGCGCGTCTCCCTTTGGCTTGTCAGGAATTCCTCACGCGGATGGCCAAAGTTCTCGACGAACAGCGGTGGATGTGGCCGGCCAGCCGAACAGGTCGACCACATCCTGCCCCTGAGCCGGGGTGGCGCGATGCTCGACTACGCCAACGCGCAATCACTGTGTACTGGCTGCCACGACCGCAAGACCCGCGCCGAGAACGTGCGGAGGCAGCGAAAACTGCGATGACGCAGAGCACCGGATTGTTAGGATCCTCGTACTGGCGGAGTGCGTGGCAGACGATTCCCCTGACCCCGCAACAATGTTGAGTCTGTCCGAATAGGACACTTCGCGGCGCCGGAACCAGGCGGCACGAGCCGGCGAGGGCAGCAGAGGGCGTCGCTAGTCCGAGTAGCCGGGTGGCAGGGGAGTGGGGCGCAGGGCGCGATCCATTCCCGCGGCGACGAATTCCGACACCGCTGCCACCGCGTGCTGCCGGAGGAGCATCACCACCCGCGGATCGGACGACGTCTCCAGGACCCGCACGCCGTCGGGAAGGGGCTCGACCTGCAGGTCGATCTGCGCGTGGTGCTCGAAGAGCTCCGCGAACAGCGGGTCGAGCTGGCGGATCGCGTCGCCGCGCGCCAGCCGCCACCGCATCCGCTCGACGTGGGTGCGGAGGTTCGCGGCGACGTCCCGGTTGGCGCTGGTGGTGGTGGCCCGGACCCCGTAGGAGTAGTGGTCCACCGTCCGTGCGATCTCCTGGTGGTGGACCAGGAGCTCGTGGATGATCCGCACGTCGCGCTCCAGATCCGGGTCCGTCTTCGGGTCCGGGGTCAGCATCCAAGGCGGTACCCCTCCCTGCTCCTCCTGCTGCGCGCACCCGGGCAGCGGCACCGCGATGGCGGCGGCCAGGGCCAGGAATACGCGTCGCGAGCATGCGCGGTGCTCACCCGCCATCGGCGGTCCCCTCGTCGCGCGGTCGGGCGGTGTCGTGGAGCAGCTCGATGACCTCGGCGTCGGAGGTCTGGGCGAAGTCCCGGTACCACTGGCCGATCGCCATGAACCAGCCCGGTGTCTCCAGGCAGACCTGCTCGTCGGTCACCTCTTCCAGCCGTTCCAGGGCGTGCGGCGGCGCCACCGGCACGGCCAGCACCACGCGGGCCGCGCCCTGCTCGCGCGCGACGCGGCAGGCGGCGTGCGCGGTGGAACCGGTGGCGATCCCGTCGTCGACCACGATGGCCGTCCGCCCGGCCACATCCACGCGCCTGCGGTCGACGCGGAACAGCCTCGCGCGGCGGTCGAGCTCGACCCGCTCGCGCCGCTCCACCTCGTCGAGTTCCTTCGCGCTGACGCCGGTCTTCCACAGCACCTCGTCGTTGATGATGCGCACTTCGCCTTCCCCGATGGCGCCCATGCCGAGCTCGGGGTGGGTCGGGACGCCGAGCTTGCGGACCACGATCACGTCCAGCGGTGCCCGCAGCGCCCGGGCCACCTCGTAGGCCACCGGCACGCCGCCGCGCGGCAACCCCAGCACGACGGCGTCCGTCTCGCGGAGGTGCAGCAACTGCTGAGCCAGCCGGCGGCCGGCGTCCCTGCGGTTCTCGAACGGCACGGTGGTACCCCCTCCGCCCGAGCATGGCCCGGCGAGAGCCGGGGGCACAGGGGCATCGGTACTCAGCCGCGGCTTCCATCCCGTCGAACAGGTTCGCGACCGTCCTGGGTGCGCATCGGTCAGCGGTCAGACGAGGTGGCCGAACACGACCAGGTTGTCCTCATAGCTGCGGCGCGTCTCGTCGAAGTCCCCGCCGCAGGTGATCAACCGGATCTCGGGGCGCGCCACGTCGCCGTACACGGCCTCGGTCGGGAACCGGTCTTTGGCGAACCGTTCGACGCGGTCGACGACGTAGGTGACCCGTGACCCGTCCCGGCGGTCGACCTGGATCTGGTCACCGGGACGGAGGTCGCGCAGCCGGTAGAACACGCCGGCTTCGGTGTAGGAGTCGACGTGGCCGAGCACGACGAAGGGGCCGATCTCGCCCGCGCCGGGCCCGCCGTCGTACCAGCCCGCCTGCCCGGGTTTCTCGATCGGGGGAACCTGCACCGTGCCGTCCGCGTTCAGGCCGAGCGGGACGAGCGTCGACGCCACCCGGATGGCCGGGATCGCGATCCCGGTCGGGTGGGGATCGCCCGGGGCGGCCGTCGCCGGTCCGGGCGGGACCGGTCCGGCGGCCGCGATCGGCGGCGGCGTGGAATCAGCGTCCGCCGGGCCGAAGAACGCCGAGCCGGCCGCGGTGATCAGCAAGATGCACCACATGGCCAGAACTGCGGGCCGCATGCTCCCCACCCCCGCCGTTTCCGGTGCCCGCGCCGATCGCGGGCCTTCGCGGGGAATGGTGGTGCGCGCTTCTCGAAGCGCGCACCACCATTCCGATTCGGGTCAGCGCCGGGACTCGGCGCTCCGGCGACGGAGCGCGTAAGCGCCTCCGGCCGCCAGGGCGACGGCCGCCGCACCGCTGGCTGCCAGCAGCGGGGCGGTGGCACCGGACTCGTCGTGTGCCGTGGCTCCGCCGCCCGCCGGCACGGCGCCCACCGGCTTCTGCTCGACCTGCGGCCGCTGCTGCGGCTTCATCGGAACGGTGGGCTTGGCCGTCGGCTGCGGCCTGACCGAGGTCGGCCTCGCCGTCGGCGACTCTTGCGCCGGTTGCTGGGCCGGCTGCTGGGCCGGCGGCGCCGGAGGTGCCGGAGGTGCCGGAGGCGGTGCAGGCGGCAGGGCAGGTTGCTCGACCGGCGGCTTGACCGGCGGCTTGACCTCCTCCGGCGGGCAGTCCTCGAAGCAAGGCGGCGGCTTCGGGCAGTCCTCGGGTTTGCACTCCGGTGGCTGCAGGCAGTCTTCCGAGTTTTCGCACTGGTCATCGGTCGTTGACACCAGCGGTGGCTTCGCCATATTCCCTTCGGCGTTCCCCACAGGAGTCAGGCCGATCGACGTACCCAACACAAAGGCGGCGATCCCGCCAAGGCGAACAAGCGTTGAGGACACTCGAGCCTCCCTTTGATCATTCGAGCGAGAATCCCGCATCCGAGATCTTTTCCCCGATCGCCTCGCTAGATCTGAAGGCGACTATTCGTAACGGTAAGCACCGTCATTCGGGTTGGCAGCGGCAGCAATGCATGATCATACGATCGGGGTGCTGTTGATATGTCCAATTGGGAATACTCTTCACGCAAGGTGAGATCGACACCGATGCAGTGCTCCGATCACTCCGTTGGTCGTCGATCGACGCCGCGAAACCAGGGGGAATCGTCACAGATCGTCACCATTGGATTGCGTCGTGAGGCGACGATCGTCCATTTAGCCAGATCGTCCGCAAATGTGATCTGGCCACTTTGGAGATCAATTCTTCCGGGGCTGCCGAGAAATGATTTTGAGAAATGATCGAGACTGTTGATCTGTGGTGATCGTGCGGCGCGGGATATTCGCGATCAATTTTCGATCAATTTTCGATCAATTCGCGCGAGGATGTTCCCCAAAGTGCCCTGAAAAGCCGGAAAGGTGCTGTGCGGACGCCGTGCGGCGCCGCCAGTCATCGGCGGTGATCAGGTATCGGTGGTGTGGCCTGTCGTATTCGACGCATTCGCCGTGGAACCGGAATCCGAGCTTGTCGAGCACGCGCGCCGATGCCGGGTTCCGCGGGTCGACGACCGCGGTCAGCCCCGGCAGGTGGAGCCGGCCGAACGCCGCGGCGAGGCAGACGTGTCCGACCTCGGTGGCGAGGCCGTGCCCCCATCGTCGGCGCGCCAGGGTGTAGCCGAACTCCGCGCCGCCCTCGTGCGCCTCGAATCCGGCGTCGCCGATGAGGTCGCCCGTCGAGCGCTCGATCACGGCCCAGAACGAGTAGCCGTGCGAGCGTTGGTGCTGGATGTAGTCGTTCACCATCGTCGCGCTCTCCGTCGCCGAGGCCGCGTTCCCGTACGCGACGTAGCGCATCACCTCGGGATCGCCGTAGACCGCGTGGATCGCGGCGTGATCTTCGGTCCGGAACGGGCGGACCTGCAGGCGGGCGCTCATCAGCGGGAACCGGATAGCCACGCGGCAACCCTTTCGCGTTCGCGAGGCGGAAGGCAAGCCATTAACCGCGCCGCGAGGCGCGCTATGGTGACCGCATAGTCGATTTCGGTCACTACGAGCCGGAGGTGGTTCCGTGCCGCGACCGCTGATTCCCGACCGAGTGGGCGCAATCCTCGACGCGGCCGAGGATCTGGTGCTGCGCGACGGTTTCGACGGCGTGAGCGTCGAGCGGATCGCTCGCCGAGCGGGGATCAGCAAGGGCGCGATCTACCGCGAGTTCGACGGCAAGCACGAGCTGATGGACGCCCTGCTCACCCGGTGCATGCGCCGCCTCGCCGAGCGGGTGCGCCAACGCGTCGTCGCGGCGCCGGCGCCGGTCGGCCTGAGCGCCGTCTACCGGTTCGGGCTGGAGGCGTTGCTCGACGACGCGCTGATGACCGCCGCGTTCCTCGACGACGAGGCGGTTCTCGGCTCCCACGCCCGCGCGGTCGGCGGCGATCGGTACCGGCAGCGCTTCGCCTGGATCACCGACTACGTCGAAGCCCTCCACGAGGCCGGATCGTTGGCGACCGACGCCCGGCCCGAGGCGGTTTCCCTCGCGCTCTCGTCGTTCACCATCGGCCTGCTGTCGGTGAACTCCATGCTCGGGCCGCTGACCCGGGATCAGCTCGCGGCGGCGGTGGACGTGGTGATCACCTTCGTCGAGCGGGGGCTGGAACGCCCGCCCGAACCCGCCGCGACCGACGCCCACTTGCTGCTCCTCGGCCGCCTGACCGAGCAGCTCGGCACCGACCAGGAGGGACGGCCATGACCGGCTTCGCCACCGTCACCGATCTCGAACTCGCCGGCGGCCCGGTGCGGCTGTTCGCCGCGGGCGCCGAGGAACGCGAACCGGTCCTGCTGCTGCACGGGGCGATGCTCGACACCGTCGAGCTGCTCTGGCATCGCGTCCTCCCGGCGCTGGCCCGCACGCACCGCGTCTACGCGATCGACCTGCCGAAGCACGGCGGCAGCCGGCCGTGGCAGCGGACGGTCGACCAGGAGTTGTGCGAGCTCGTCGTGGAGCAGCTCCTCGACCACCTGGGCATCGAACGGATCTCCCTGGTCGGCCATTCCATGGGCGGCGGCATCTCGCTCGGGTTCAGCCTGCACCACCCGGAACGCGTTGCCCGCGCGGTCTTCTCGGCACCCGGTGGGATCGGCGCCCGGCGCCCGGCGCAACTCGCCACCTGGCTGGCGCTGCGGACGCCCGGCCTGCTGAGCGCGTCGAGCCGCTACCTGGCCAACTCCGCCACCATGATCCGCCGGTCGATGGTGCGCGGTCTCGCCGCCGGTGCGGCCACCGAAGGTTTCGACCGGATCGTCGAACTCGCCCGCGCCGAGGTGCAGGCCAAGGCCCGCCATCGCGAAAAGGCGCTCGACGACTGGCAGATCCTCGCCTACGGGCCCTTCGGCATGCGGCTGGACTTCTTGCCGGAGCTGGGGCGGCTGGCCGTGCCGAGCTTGTGGTTGCGCGGATCGGACGATGCGCTCGTCGGTGACCGGGAGGTCCGGCAGGCGGCCGCGGCGGCGCCGGGCGGGAGGTTGGCGGTCGTAGCCGGTGCCGGGCACCTGCTCCCGCTGGACCGGCCCGGCGAATTCCACCGGCTCATCGCCGAATTCCTGGCCGAGGACCAATCGTGAGCGGCCCTGGCGTCAGGACCGGTCGCCGGTGGCTTCGGGTGCCCGGACCCGCAGCATGGCCAGGAGCCCGAGCACCAGGATGAGGACGATCCCGGCCATGCCCGCGCGTTGCGTGCCGAAGATCGCGATGAAGCCGCTGAACGCCAGCGGCCCGAGGAAGCTCACGGCCCGACCGGTCGTGGCGTAGAGCCCGAACGTTTCGCCTTCGCGGCCGGGGGCGGCGATGCGCGCGAGGAAGGTCCGGCTGGCCGATTCGGTCGGCCCCAGGAAGGCCGCCAGCAGCAGCCCGCACACCCAGAACGCGGGCTTGCCGGGCAGCACCACCAGCGCCGATCCCACCACGACCAGTCCGGACAGCGCCGTGACGATGACGGGTTTCGGCCCGAACCGGTCGTCCGCGCGTCCGCCCAGGAACGCACTGGACCCGGCGACGAGGTTCGCCGCGATGGCGAAGACCACCACCTCGCCGGGGCCGAAGCCGAAGGTGCCCGCGGCGATCACGCCGCCGAAGGTGAAGATCGCGGCCAGGCCGTCCCGGTAGAGCGCGCTGGCGACCAGGAATCCGAGCGTCTGCCGGTCGCTGCGCCACATCCGCGCGATCCGCTGGCCGAGCACCCGGTAACTGTCCAGGAACGACCGATGCATCCGGTTCGCGGGAGCGGGTGCTTCCGGGACGACGAGGAGCACCGGCAGCGCGAACAGCGCGAACCACGCGGCCGCGAACAGCGCCACGGCACGGATGTTCAGCCCGCCCTGCGAGGTCACGCCGAACAGGCCGACCTCGGGCTGCACGAAGCCGAACAGCACCACCGCCAGCGCGATCAGCCCGCCGAAATAGCCCATCGCCCAGCCGAAACCGGAGACGCGGCCGATCGTCGCGGGCGTCGAGACCTGGAGCAGCAGCGCGTTGTAGTTCACGCCCGCGAACTCCACGAACACGCTGCCCGCGGCGACCAGGGCCAGGCCGAGCAGCAGGTACGCCGAGTCGTCCTGGACGAAGAACAACGCCGCGGTGCAGGCCACCACGAGCGCGGTGTGCACCGCCAGCCACCTCTTGCGGCGCCCGCCGGCGTCGCTTCGCAGGCCGGTCACCGGCGCGACCAGCGCGATGCACGCCCCAGCGATCGTGAGCGTGACGCCGAGCGCCGCCGAGCCGCCTTGCGGATCGTTGGCCACCGAGCCCGTCAGGTACACGGTGAACACGAACGTGAGGATCACGGTGTTGAACGCCGCCGAGCCCCAGCCCCACAACGACCAGCAGAGCACCGAACGCCAGTCCCACCGGGCCGCAACGCCCGGATTCGCAGCCACGTCCATCACGCGATCAGACCAGCCCGCCGCCACCCGGGCCACTCGGCGGAATCCGCGTCACCGCCGGGTTCACCAGCGGATTCGGGGAAGCCGGGCGCCTCGGCGGCGCCGAGGAACCCGGTCGTTCACCCCTTGACGCACACGACCTGCTTCAGGTGGGTGACCACCTCCACCAGGTCGGTCTGCGCGGCGACCACCGACTCGATGTCCTTGTATGCGGCCGGGATCTCGTCCACCACGCCCTCGTCCTTGCGGCATTCCACCCCCGCGGTCTGCGCCTCCAGGTCCGCGGCGGTGAAGGTCTTCCGGGCCTTGGTCCGCGACATGCGCCGGCCCGCGCCGTGCGAGGCCGACTCGAACGACCGCTCGTTGCCGAGGCCGCGCACGATGTAGGACCCGGTGCCCATGCTGCCCGGGATGATGCCGAGATCACCCGCGCCCGCCCGGATCGCGCCCTTGCGCGTGACCAGCAGCTCGACGCCGTCGTAGCGCTCCTCCGCCACGTAGTTGTGGTGGCAGGAGATCGGCGTGTCGAACCTGGTGCCCGGCACCGTGTCCGCCACCGCGAGCTGCACCAGCGCCAGCATCGTGGCCCGGTTGCGCGCCGCGTAGTCCTGCGCCCAGAACAGGTCCCGGCGGTACGCCTGCATCTCCGGGGTGCCCGCGACGAACACCGCGAGGTCCGGGTCCGGCAGGTCCGCGTTGTGCGGGAGGCGCCGGGCGATGTCGATGTGCCGCTTCGCCAGCTCGTTGCCGATGCCGCGGGAACCGGAGTGCAGCATCAGCCACACCCGGTCGGCGTCCGGGCCGCCCTGTTCGAGGCAGACCTCGATGAAGTGGTTGCCGCCGCCGAGGCTGCCGACCTGCGCCCGCGCCCGGTCCTGGAGGCTCTGCACGCCCGGGTGCAGGTCGCCGAAGGCGGACCAGAACTCCCGCCACCCGCCGACGCCCGGCACGCGCGCCGGGTTCACCGGCGTGCGGTGCATGGCGAAACCGACCGGCACGGCCGATTCGATCCGCCGCCGCAGGACGCCGAGGTCGTCCGGCAGGTCGGCGGCCGTCAGGGACGTTCGCACCGCGCTCATCCCGCAGCCGATGTCGACGCCGACCGCAGCAGGGGACACGGCGTTGCGCATGGCGATCACGCTGCCGACGGTGGCGCCCTTGCCGTAGTGCACGTCCGGCATCACGGCGAGGCCGTGCACCCACGGCAGGTTGGCGACGTTGTGCAACTGGCGCATCGCGGCGTCTTCCACGGACTGCGGGTCTGCCCACATCCGGATCGGTACCCTTGCGCCTTCGACTGCCGCGTACATCTTTCTTCCTGACTCCCGGTCGACTTGACCCGGCAATGATCGCGGGTTTTCCCCAGCAGTGCCACCGAATTAACCGAACTCCCGCGAACTGCTCACGTTGGACAGTCGAACGCCGGCCGGGAACGTCCTCTGAGGACACGCTGTCCCGGGGTCGACGCGCGCTGGTCGCTCGCGCGACACCGGATCATCACCGCGGCGACGCGAAATCGGCAGTAACCTCCCCTGCATGACCCGCCGCATCGAGTACCGGAGCACCTACGAGTGGCCCGCCGCCCGGGTGTTCGCCGTGCTGATCGACCCCGACTACCTCCGCGAGCGGCTGCGCGTGCTCGGCGGCGACAACGAACTGCTGGAGCACGAGGCGACCGAGACCGGTGCGCGGTTCCGGATCCGGCAGGGCGTGCGTGCCGAAGCGGTTCCGGCGATCGCCCGCACCGTCGTCGGCGGCGATCTCGCGATCGACCGCGCCGAGGAGTGGCGGCGCGAAGCCGACGGGAGCTTCGCGGGCGAGGTGACGGCAGGAGCCCTGGTGATGCCGCGCGCGATCACGGCGGTGCAGCGCTTGCGCGCCTCGCCCGGGGGTGCGGCCTGCGAGTTCGCCGTCGAGGGCGAGGTGAAGGTGGCCATCCCGCTGCTCGGCGGCAAGTTGGAGGGCCTCTTCGCCGGCGAGGTGCGCGGTCTGCTCGAGTCCGAGCACGAGTTCACGGTCGGGTGGCTGGCCGAGCAGGGCTGAGGTGGCGGCTCGCCGGAAAACCGTTCGAGCGGGCCGGAAGCCGTTTGCTACGGTGACTCCGATCGGAGCAAGGGAGACCAGACGTGGTTGGTGACGACGACATCTCCGGGTGATGCCCGGACGTGAACGGCCGCCGGTGGGCGCGCGGGAGCGCAGCCGCCGTGTGGCGATCTTGTCGTCCCGTTCTTAGCCGCCGGGCGCCCCAGGCGTGCCCGCATCACCACGAGGGTTCTCGCATGTCCGATGCATTCATCATCTGCTCCAACCTGTCCTTCTCCTGGCCCGACGACACCCCGGTGTTCCAGGACCTGTCGTTCACCGTCGGCGGCGGGCGCACCGGGCTGGTCGCGCCCAACGGCGCGGGGAAGAGCACGCTGCTCAAGCTGATCGCCGGCGAGTACCGGCCCGGCGCCGGGATCGTTGCCGCCGAGGGCGTGCTCGGCTACCTGCCGCAGACCCTGCCCCTGCTCGGCGATCCGACCGTGGCCGAGGTCCTCGGGATCGCTCCGGTGCTCCGGGCGCTGGCCGCGATCGAGTCCGGGGACGCCGACGAGGAGCACTTCACCACGATCGGCAACGACTGGGACATCGAGGAGCGCACCCGCGCCCAGCTGGACCGGCTGGGCCTCGGGGACGTCTCCCTCACCCGCCGCCTGCACACGCTCAGCGGCGGGCAGGTCATCTCCCTCGGCCTCGCCGCGCAGCTGCTGAAGCGGCCCGACGTGCTGTTGCTCGACGAACCGACCAACAACCTCGACCGCGACGCGCGCCGCAAGCTCTACGACGTGCTCGACGACTGGAACGGCTGCCTGCTGCTGGTCAGCCACGACCGGGCGCTGCTCGACCGGATGGACCGCATCGCCGAGCTCGAGCGGGGAGAGGTCCGCTTCCACGGCGGGAACTTCACGTCGTACGAGGAGGCGGTGCGCGCCGAGCGGGAGGTCGCGGAGAAGAACATCCGCAGCGCCGAGCAGGAGGTCAAGCGCGAGAAGCGGGAGATGCAGCAGGCCCGCGAACGAGCGCAGCGCCGGGCCAGCAACGCGGCCCGGAACATCGACAGCGCCGGGCTGCCGAAGATCGTCGCCGGCGGGTTGAAGCGGCGCGCTCAGGAATCGGCGGGCAAGGCGAACGACACGCACGCCGCGCGGCTCAGCGATGCCAAGACGCGCCTCGACGAGGCCGAGCGGTCACTGCGCGACGAGCAGCGGATCACGCTGGAACTGCCCGGGACCAACCTGCCGGCCGGGCGCACGGTCTTCCTCGGCGAGCGGCTGCAGGTGCACCGCGGCGAGCGGGCCCTGTTCGCCGGCGACGGCGTCGACCTCGCGATCCGCGGGCCCGAGCGGATCGCGCTGACCGGGCCGAACGGCACCGGGAAGTCCAGCCTGCTGCGCGTGATCAACGGCGATCTGGCGCCGTCCGGGGGGAGCGCGAAGCGGGCCGACGGGCGCGTCGCCTACCTGTCCCAGCGGCTGGACCTGCTGGACCTCGACCGCACGGTGCTGGAGAACCTGGCGGCGTTCGCGCCGGGAATGCCCGAGGCGCAGCGGATGCACCTGCTCGCCCGGTTCCTGTTCCGGGGCTCCCGCATCCACCTACCGGTCGGTGTCCTCTCCGGCGGCGAACGCCTGCGCGCCACCCTGGCCTGCGTCCTGTTCGCCGAGCCGGCGCCCCAGCTGCTGCTGCTCGACGAGCCGACCAACAACCTCGACCTGCTGAGCATCGGGCAGCTGGAAAGCGCGCTCACCGCGTACGAGGGCGCGTTCGTGGTGGTGAGCCACGACGAGCGGTTCCTCGCGAAGATCGGCGTGGACCGCTGGCTCCGGCTCGCCGACGGCCGGCTGCTGGAGACTGCGGCCCCCGACGGCGAATCCCTTTAGCCGCTGGGGAATCACCAGCCGGCGGCGGTCCGGACCTTCTCGGCGAGGACCGCCGGCGGCTCGTGCGAGGAATCGAGGACGAGGTCGTCGAGCCCGGCCGCGTCGATGATGCCGGCGAGCTCGGTCGTGCGATCCAGGTGCCAGCGCAGGCCGGGCTCGTCGTCGGAGTGTCGCCGCTGGAGGCGGTCGCGCGCGACGGCCGGTTCGACGACGAGCCGGACCAGCAGGATCGGCGTCGAACCGAGCGCCGCCTGATAGCGGGCGACGGCCGAGCGCTGCTCGATCACGCCCGCGACGATCAGGTGCCGCGCGCCGGCCCGCCGGTAGTTGGCGGCCAGATCGCGCAGGTTCCGCAGTTCGAGCGCGTGGTTGAACGGGTCGTCGGCGGGGCTCGGCCAGCACTGGCGGATGTGGTCGAGGTCGATCAGCGCGTGGGGCAGGCCCGCCCGCACCTCGATCTCGCCGATCGCCTCGGCGAGGGTGGACTTGCCCGCGCCGACGGTTCCGTTGATGAAGACGACGTCGAATCCGGTCATGGCTTCCTCGGGGACCTCCCGCTACTGCGCGGGCGTGCGCAGGGCGGCGACCGCATTGGCGAACATCGTGGACTTGATGGCGCTCAGGGTGGCTCGATCCTTGCCCGCCAGCGGGCGGACGATCTCCGCTGCGTTGCGGACGACGTCGGCCTCGGTCGCGGTCTCGTCGACCAGACCGAGGTCGCGGGCCTGAGCACCGCCGAAGCGGCGGCCGGTCGTCATCGACGCGACCGCCGCGGCCGGGGTGATCTTGCCCTGGATGAGCGCGGCCATCCCGGGCGTGAACGGGATGTTGATGTCGGCCTCGGGGAAGCAGAAGTAACCGCGGTTGGCGCGCATGACCCGGAAGTCGTGCGCCAGGGCCAGCATCGCCCCGGCGCCGAAGGCGTGGCCGTTGATCGCGGCGACGGTGGGGACCGGCAGGGTCAGCACGCGGGCCAGCAGCTCGTGGATCTCCGTGCGGTAGGCGTCGAGCTGGTCGTAGTTGTTCAGCAGCCAGTCCAGGTCGAGCCCGTTCGAGTAGAACTTGCCCTGCCCGGTGGTCACGAGAGCGCCGGGGGACGGGGCGTCGACGACGGTGTCCAGCAGCGAGTGCACCGTCTTCAGCCACTCCGGGGAGAAGCGGTTCTCGTCGTCGCCGAGGTCGAGGACGTAGACGTCATTCTCTTCGCGGAGCTCGGGCATGGTCAGTCCTTTCCGGGGATGTGCATGGTCTTTCGCGCCGGTCGGGCGGCGGGAAGGCGAGGACCGCTCGGACGGCCGCATCGAGGCGGCGGCGCGCGTCGGCACTGATCTGGGTGGTGCCGTCCGCGGTGGGGGCGGTCAGTTCCCGGCGGAACAGCGCGGTCGGCAGGTCGACCACGCAGGTGGTGATCACGTCGACGCCGGGGCCGTCGCGCCGGTCCCAGAGCGCTTGCGCGAGGCGGCGCATCAGCGACACCAGCCGCCGGTCGAGGCCGAGGAGCTCGTCGGCGAGTTCCGTCGGCAGTTCCGGGCCGAGCAGCTGGTCCCGGCGCACGGTCATCAGCATCCTGGCGGCGGCCGGCCGCCGGTTCGCGAACGCCGCCGGGGTGTCGGCGGCGGCGACGACCGCGTTCACCGCCGCGTCGAGGCCGGGCAGTTCCCCGAGCGCATCGTCGACGAGTTCCTTCTGCAGTTCGAGGAATTCGGTCGCGGCGCGCAGCCAAAGCCTGCCCCGCAGCGTCGCGAGCGAGCCGAAGGCGTGGTAGATCGCGCCGTTGGACATCCCGGATTCGGTGGCGAGCCGCCGGATCGTGAGCCGCTCGGGGCCGCCTTCGGCGATGAGCCGTTCGGCGGTGTCGAGCAGCCGGTCCAGGTCATGCGTGCGTGGTCGAGGCACGCCGCCAACATAACAGAGCACGTGCTCTGGAACTGCGATGGTGACGCGCACCACTCGCCCAGTGGTGGCGGGGAGGGGCTTGAGCGCGGTTCGAGGAGGAGATGTCCGATCGTCGCCGAACGCACCCGATTCCCTTGCCGCGTAGGTGGTTCAGGCCGGGCGCGACGTGGCCGCCTTGGGGGCAGGGCGCCGATTTCGCGCGAAATCGGCGCTCCGCATGAGGGCGGGTTGGCGATTTCGCGCGAAATCACCACCGGTCCCATGCGCCCGGGACCGGGGCACCTGAGGACGGTTCAATGTCGGGGAAATCGCGCCGGGACCGGGTGATCAGGGTTTGCGGGCGAGGCCGCCGATGTGCATCGCGTGCGCCGGGTTCTGCGGGTCGGGGACGTCGCCGCCGGGGCGCCACTGGTTGTTCGGCACGAGTCCGGGTTCGATCAGTTCCAGCCCGTCGAAGTAGCGGATCTGCTCGTCCCAGGTGCGGAAGCAGCGGGTTCCCATGCCGCTCTCGGCGAACACGCGGGCCAGCTCCTGGGCGCGCGGCTCGCCGGTGCCGCAGGTGTTCGACACCAGCAGGTAGCCGCCGCTGGGCAGCCGGTCGCGGATGCTGGCCGCGACGCCCTCCGGGTCTTCCTCGTCCTCGAGGTGCATGAGGATTCCGCCCAGCAGCACCGCGAACGGCTCGGTGGCGTCGATCAGCCGCTCCGCCTCGGGGTGCTCGAAGATCGTGTCCGGGCGGCGCAGGTCCGCGTTGATCACCGTGGTGGTGGTTTCGTTCGCCAGCAGCGCTCGGCCGTGGGCTAGCACGATCGGGTCGTTGTCGACGTAGAGCACGCGGGTCTCGGGCGCGATCTCCTGCGCGACCTCGTGCACGTTGCCCGCGGTGGGCAGGCCCGACCCGATGTCCACGATCTGCCGGATGCCCGCCTCGCCCACCAGGTACTTGACGGCCTGGCGGAGGAAGCAGCGGTTGGCCTGCGCCAGCAGCGGCGTCTCCGGGACCACTTCCATCATGGCCTCGCACGCCGCGCGGTCCACCGCGAAGTTGTCCTTGCCGCCGAGGCAGTAGTCGTAGACCCGTGCGATCGAGACTTCCTCGGTGTTGACGTCGACGAGTTCCGGTGGCTCCTGCCCGGTGTCGAGCAGTCGTTCCAGCGGCCCCCTGGGTTCAGTCACTCGCCCCGTCCATCCTCGTCGCGGTAAAAGTGTCACCGACGTTACAACATCGACTCGGCCCGCCTGGCACTTCCGTGGAGATCGTGGACCGCGTTTCGCTCGATCCGCCACGAATTGCGTCGAACGGAGCAGAAGCGGTTCGCCCCGTGGTTCGCGCCGATTGCCGCCGATGGGCAGGTTCGTGCTGTTGAGGAGCGGCCCGGCCGTACTACGACAACGCCGCCGAACCGCCGCCCCGGGGTGGGGCGGCGGTGGAACGCGCCTGCGTGGAGCGGGTCTGCTGCCTTGCCCGGCCGAGGTTCACCGACGCGGACTGGGTGAAGCCCGGCCGGATCTACCAGGTCCTCCCCGGCTGGCAGGCCGACTCGCCCGACGTGGCCAGGTGGTTCTCGACGACCGAGGACGGTGCGCACCCGTGGGCCTCGGTAGAACCCTAGGGGTTGCAGGTCTGCGGCGTGCTGCCCGCCGGCATCTGGCGGGAGTGGGAAGTCCGGTTCAGCCAGGCCGTCGCAGACGCGCGCCTGCCCAGGTTCAGCTGACGTCCCGCCAGGAGCCCGCGGCCGCCGCGGCCTTCACGTACTCGCTGAAGTCGCGGGGTTCCCGGCCGAGGGCGCGCCGCACGCCGTCGGAGACGTGGCTGTCCATGTCCCGCCGGAGCGGTGCCACCGCCTCGGCGAAGTCGGCAGCGTCTCCCCGCGACCAGCCCGAGGCCGTCAGCTCGGCGACGAAGTCCTCCGGCGACAGCGGGACGTAGCGGATCTCGCGGCCGGTGGCGGCGGAGATCTCGGCGGCGGCCTCGGCGATGGTCACCGCCCGGGGGCCCGACAGCTCGTAGATCTGCCGGTCGTGGCCGTCCTCGGTGAGGGCCGCCACCGCCACCGCCGCGATGTCCTCGGCGTCGACGAAGGTCGCCGCGCCGTTGCCGGCCGGTAGCCGCAGCTCACCGGCCAGGATCGCGTCCCGGAAGAAGCCCTCGTCGAAGTTCTGCGCGAACCACCCGGGCCGCACGATCGTCCACTCGATGTCGAGGTCCCGGACCGCGGCTTCGCCGTCGATGTGCGTCTGGGCCGCCGGGTTGCGCGTGTCGGCGTATCCGGGCACGTCCACGCCCCGCCCGGAGAGCAGGACGAGCCGTCGGACGCCGAGTTCCACGGCGCGTTCGACGAACGGGCGGGTGAGCAGCTCGCCGTCGAAGGGCACGAGGTAGACCGCGCGCACGCCTTCGAGCGCGGTGTCCCAGGTGCCGCGGTCGGTCCAGTCGAAGCGCCGGTCGCCGGAGCGCGACGCGGTGAGGGCGGGCAACCCCGCCGCGCGGAGCCGGGAAACGATGCGGTGGCCGGACTTGCCGGTGCCGCCGATTACCAGGATCTGTTGTCCAGTCACGAAATCGAGTCAACCGCCGGATGAGGCGGCCGACCATGTTCGAGCGGCTCGCCCGCATGTTCCCGCGTCTATCGTGGCGTCCATGGACGGGGTTGCCGAGCTGCTGGCCGGGGCCCGGGCGCGGGGCGCGCTGTTCCGCCGGGCGATCATGAATCCGCCGTGGTCGCTGCGGTTCGACAGCGGCGCGCGGCTGACGCTCGCCGCGATGCTGCGCGGCCGGGCGTGGATCGTCCCGGCCGAGGGCGAGCCGGTGCAGATCGGTCCCGGCGACATCGCGATCATCCGCGGACCGGCGCCGCACCTGGTCGCCGACGACCCGGGCACCCGGCCGCAGGCCGTGATCACCAGCGACTACTACTGCGCCCCGATCGGCGGCGAGCCCGTCGCGGACACCGAGCTGGGCGTGCGCTCCTGCGGCGTCGGGCCCGACGGTTCGGCCCTGCTGCTCAGCGGCGCCTACGACGATCAGAGCGGGATGAGCGCGCGACTGCTCCAGGCGCTGCCCGACGTATTGGTGATCGCCGACGCGGACTGCCCCAGCCCGATGCTGGACCTCGTTGCCGCGGAGGTCGCGGTCGACCGCCCAGGGCAGCAGCTGGTCCTCGACCGGTTGCTGGACCTGCTGCTGGCCTCCGCGCTGCGCGGCTGGTCCGACCAGGGGCGTGCGCCCGCGTGGTTCCGGGCGATGGCGGATCCGGTCACCGGGCGGGCCCTGGCGCTGCTGCACGACGATCCGGCCCATCCGTGGACCCTGGCGGACCTGGCGGCCAAGACCGGCGTCTCCCGCGCCGCGCTCGGTCGCCGCTTCTCCGCAGAGGTGGGGGAGCCGCCGATGGCCTACCTCGCAGGGTGGCGCACCGCCCTCGCGGCCGACCTGCTGCGCGACACGGACGCGACGCTGGGCGCGATCGCGCGGAAAGTCGGCTACGGCAACGCCTTCGCGCTCAGCGTCGCCTTCAAGCGCATCCGCGGCACCACCCCGACCGAGCACCGCACCGCATCGCGCGACGGCCGAACAGTCGCGGCCGGCAGTGCTACGACATGATCGGCTGCGCGAGCCCGGCGAGCAGGGCGTGGAGCGTCCGGCTGGGATTGTCCTTGCGGTACAACAGCTCGACGTTCGTGTGCAGCTGAGGGGTGAACTGCACGATGCGCGTGCCGGGCACCGGCGCGCGCTCGGCGTGCCACCGGTCGGTGAACGCGCACCCGAGGCCGGCTCCGGCCATCTGCTCCCAGACGAGGCGCTCGTCGGTCTGGCACACCACGCGCGGGCGCAGGCCGAGCGAGCTGAACCAGGCGTCGAGCTGACTGCGCCGGTAGCCGCTCGCGGGCACGATCAGCGGCAGCCGGGCCAGGTCCTGGTGCGGCAGGGGAGTGGCCGCCGGAATCCCGTCCGGGCACAGCAGCACGATCTCGCGACGCCCCAGCGACAGGGTGGCGAGGCCATCGGCGGTGGAGAACTGGTGCGGTGACGGGATTTCGACGATCCCGGCCGTCGCCTGGCCGTTGCGCACGACGGCCGCCACCTCGGCCGGCCCGTCGAGCCGTTCCAGCAGCACCGTCGCAGTCGGGCACCGCTCGGCCAGCACCCGGAGCAGTCGCGGTGCCGCACCGGCACCGAGCGTGGGCGTCGCGGCCAGCACGAGTTCGCGCTCGTCGCCCAACGACAGGATGTCCGCGACGTGGCCGAAGATCGCTCTTGCGTGGGCGGTGACCGCGAGCCCGGCCGGTGTCGGGTACAGGCGCCGTCCTTCGGACGCCAGCAGCGGGGTGCCCACCTCCCGCTCCAGCGCCCGCACCGCGCGGCCGAGCGCCGGCTGCGAGACGTGCAGCGCGCGGGCGGCAGCCGTCATCGTGCCGTGCTCGACGACGGCGGCGAGGTAGTGGAGCTGCTGCAGGTTCATGCCGATAGAGCATGTAAGCAAGCCCAACCGGACTTGGACAAGTGCTTGGTTGGGTCGATCCAATGGATGAGCCGGTTTTCCCAGCGAAGGGGCGAATCCATGAGAAGGATCTTCAGATCGGCGGCCGCCTCGGCGGTCGCCGTCGCGTTCGTGACCACGACGGCGTCCGCCGCACCCGAACAAGAACCGCTCGACGTGCTGCTGACCGACGACGACGGGCACGCGGCGCCCACCTTGGCGGCGTTGAAGCAGGCGTTGACCGCGGCCGGGCACCGGGTCACGGTGGTGGCCCCGTGCGACGACCAGTCCGGCAGCGGCACCCAGCTGTCCTCGAACTACGCGTCCGGGGAGCCGGGGCCGGAGAACACCATCACCGCCGAGCAGCTGGCGCCCGATGTCTGGTCGGTGTGCGGATCTCCCGGCGACGCGGTGCTTTTCGGGCTGCAGCACGTCTTCACCTCGGGACCGCCGGACGTCGTGGTCTCCGGCGCCAACCCGGGCCAGAACTCCGGTGCCGTGGCGAACCACTCCGGCACGGTCGGCGCCACGATCACCGCCGGTGAGATGTCGATCCCGGCCATCGCGATCAGCGTCGAGATCGACCTCACCGCGAACCCGCCGCAGCTCGGGAACGTGGCCGCCGCGGCCGACTACACCGCCCGCGTGCTCGATCGGTTGCAGGGCACGTCCGGCGGCGCGGCGCTGCTGCCCGAGCACGTGAGCCTCAACATCAACTACCCGGTGGCGCCCGAGGTCAAGGGCACACGGGTCACGAAGACCGGTCGCAACGCGTTCGTCCGGCCGAAGTACGAGCGCACCGACCTGTGCGAGAACTGCTACGTGATCCGGCCCGAGGTGGACCTGTCCCGGGACCCGGTGGCCGACTCGGACAACAACGCGCTGGCGGCCGACTACGTCTCGATCACCCCGCTGGACGGCGACTGGACGGCCTCCGACGGAGTCCGCTCCTCGATCCGCCAACGGCTCGGTACTTTGCGCTGAGCCGTCACGGGCAGCTCCGGGTGTCCAGCGACACGGTTCCCGTCGCGTAGCCGTGCTTGTCGAGGAGCCTGCCGACGAGCTTCACCGGCCGGACGACGATGCTGCGGTCGACGATGTCCAGGTGCGGCAAGCGGCGCGCCATGTGCGTCTCGAGCTCCTGCACGTCGATCAGGGAACGCAGCCACACCGCGATGATCAGGTTGTACGGGCCGGCGGTGGACGTGACGGCGCGGACCTCCGGGATCCGGGCCAGCGCGCGGGCGGTCTCCTCCAGGTGCGCCGGCGACACCCTGGCGAAGAACCAGGCGTAGACCGGCCAGCCGGACAGCTTCCGCGCGAGCTCGCAGCGCAGCCGGAGCTGCTGGTTGGCGATCAGCCGGGCGAGCCGCCGGCGCACCGTGCTGGTGCTCGTCGCCGCCGCTTCGGCGAGGGTGCCGACCGGCGTCCGCCCGTCGGCGGCCAGGGCCACGGCGATCGTCCAGTCCGCGTCGCTCAGCGGCCCCGGGGCCCGGTCGCCGGCCTCGTCGGCCTCCCGGATCATCCGTGCGACCTGGTCGTGGTCGAGGGCGCGCAGCCGCCACCGGCTGGCCTCCGTGTACGCCCGGACCACCAGGTGGCTGCGCACCTGCCGCAGGTGCTCGACGCGGGTCATCCGGTCCAGCAGGTAGCCGGACAGGACCTCCGGGCTGGGGGTGTTGACCGTGACCAGGACATCGCGGCCGCCGGCGGTGACGTCGACCGTCATCGCCTGCGGATCGGTCGCCAGCTCCCGCGCCACGGTCAGCCCGCGGCCCGGCTCGCACTCGATCTCGACGAACGCGTTGGCCTGGGTGGGGGAGATCGGCGGGTAACCGGAGATCCAGGCCAGGCCGGACCGCTCCAGCCGCGCCCACCGGCGCGCGGCGGTGACCGGGTCGATCCCGAGCACGGCGCCCACCTGCGACCAGGCGGCGCGGGGGGCGATCTGCAAGGCGTTGACGAGCTGGAGGTCCAGTTCGTCGAGGGAGGTGGCTTGATCCTGCATCTGGGCCGTGATTCTGCTGCGTTCCTGCGTTTGGGCTAATGAAAGAGTCTCATCGCTCACCCTTCGTGTCCAGGTTGGCGGCCGACATCGAGGAGCGTGCAGTGGGCCATCAGGGCATCGAGGGCGACATCACGGCCTACCGGGGGCTGGTGCGGGCCGAGCAGGAGGCGTGGCGGGAGCGGCTGCTCCGGCTCAGCCACGACCTGCACGCCGAGCCGGAGCTGTCGTTCGCCGAGCACCGTTCGGTGACCAAGGTGACCGACGTGCTCCGCGAGGCCGGCTTCACCGTCGAGCCCGGCCCGGCGGACGTGCCCACCGCGTTCACGGCCGAATACGGCGCGGGCGAGTTCACCGTCGGCATCTGCGCCGAGTACGACGCCCTGCCCGACATCGGGCACGCGTGCGGGCACAACATCATCGCCTCCGCCGCGGTCGGCGCGGCGATCGGGCTCGCCGCCGTGGCCGACGAGCTCGGCGTCCGGGTGAAGGTGGTCGGCACCCCGGCCGAGGAGCACGGCGGCGGCAAGGTGCTGCTGCTGGAACGGGGCGTCTTCGACGACGTCACGGTCGCGATGATGGTGCACCCGGCCCAGTACGACACCCACCCCGGCCACTTCTCCAGCCAGGCGGTGAGCCGGTTCGCGGTGACCTACGGCGGCCGGGCCTCGCACGCCGCGGCGGCCCCGCACCTGGGCGTCAACGCCGCCGACGCCGCCGTCGTGGCCCAGGTGGCGATCGGCTTGCTGCGCCAGCAGATCACCGCGGAG
Source organism: Saccharopolyspora elongata (assembly GCF_004348985.1). Classification (GTDB taxonomy): domain Bacteria; phylum Actinomycetota; class Actinomycetes; order Mycobacteriales; family Pseudonocardiaceae; genus Saccharopolyspora; species Saccharopolyspora elongata. Next base: position 115,106 of record NZ_SMKW01000002.1, read on the forward strand.
TGCCGGATCGGCCTGTTCGTGCGCGAAGGCGGCACGGTCACCAACATCATCCCCGAACGGTCCGTCGTTGACTGCGAGGTGCGCGCGTTCGACTTCGACGAGATGGCGGCGCTGAAGCAGCGGGTGCTGGCGTGCTTCGAGGCCGGGGCGCTGGCGACCGGGACGACGATGGCCGTCGAACCGACCGAACCGGACTACGCCGAGCTGGTGCAGGAGCCGGAGATGTCGGAGCTCTTCGCCGCGCACATCGAATCGCTGGGCCGGGAGCTCCGCGACACCCGTGGCACCCGGGGCGGCTCGACGGACATGGGCAACGTCTCCAAGGTGTTGCCCAGCATCCACCCGAGCATCGCGATCATCGGCTGCGAGCACCCGCCGCACACGCACGGCTTCGCCGCCGCGGCGGCCACCCCCGCCGCCGACGACGCTGTCTTCGACGGAGCCGTCGCGATGGCGCTGACCGCGGTCGACGTGGCGATCGATCCGGTGCTGCGGCAGAAGTTCCTGGCCGAACAGGCCACGCGCGGCACGGCCGCGACGCGGGTCTGACCGCCCCGCCTAGTTCCCAACACTCCTGGCGACCACGGAGGAAGCCATGTCCGGCATGACGGTTGCGCGGAAGCTGCCGCGTCCGACCCGCGGTTCGCGCGGGCGACTGGCCTTGTTCGCGCTGCTCGCGCTCGTCCTGGCCGCGGCCGCCGAAGCCATCGGTAGCCACAAGGTCGCCATCGGTCCCGGCGCGATCACCCTGTTCCCGATCATCTGGGGCCTGCTGCTCGGGGCCGTGGTGAGCATCCAGCGGTTCCGCCCGGTGCCCGTCGGCATGCAGCGCGCCGCCACCTACGTGGTGGAGATGGGCGTGCTGCTGCTCGGGGTGCGGCTGGCGTTCGTGGTCGGCCACGAGCTGCCGGTGCTGAAGCAGGCGAGCTTCGCGCTGCTGTTCCAGGAGATCGGTCACCTGTTCGGCACCGTCGCGTTGTCGCTGCCGCTCGCCGTAATCCTGCGGATGGGGCGGTCCGCGGTGGGCGCGTGCTTCTCCATCGACCGCGAGGGCTCGTTCGCGATGGTGTCCGAGCGGTTCGGGCCCGACTCCGAGGAATACCGCGGCGTGCTCGGCATGTACATCTTCGGCAGCGTCGTCGGCGCGTTGTACGTGACGCTGCTCGCGAGCCTGCTGGCGGGCAGCGGGATCCTCAGCCCGCTGGCGCTGGCGATGGGCACCGGCGTGGGGTCCGGCTCGGTGATGGCCGCCTCGTCGGCCGCGATCGCCGCGCAGTACCCGGAGCTGGCGAACCAGATCGTCGCCCTGGCCACCGTGAGCAACCTCGTGACCAGCCTCGCCGGCGTCTACATCGGCATGTTCGTCGCGCTCCCGCTGGCCGACCGCTTCTACGAGCTGCTCACCCGCGGCCGCAAGATCGAGCCCGCGGCCGCCCCGGACCTCTCGGCGGCGGAGTTCGAAAGCGGCAGCCCGAGCCGGGTCCGGCCGTTGCCGGCGATCCTCATCGCGCTGGTGACCATGTTCGTCTCCAACGCCGTCCACGCGGGCGGTGTCGAGCCCCGCGCGCTGCTCGGCTTCGCGCTGGTGGCGGCCGTCGTCTTCGCCGGGCTGGGGATCAAGCGGCTGACCAAGCTGCCCGCCGTCGCCGGGACCTCCGCGCTGGCCATCCTGCTCACCTCGCCGATCTCCCCGGTCGCCGACGCGGTGATGTCGCTGGTGAAGCCGGTCGAGTTCCTCGCGATGGCGACGCCGATCCTGGTCTTCGCGGGCCTCAGCATCGGCAAGGACCTGCCCGCGCTCAAGCGGATCGGGTGGCGGATCGTCCCGGTGGGGCTGATGTCCTTCGCCGCGTCGTTCCTCGTCTCCGCCCTGATCGCGCAGGTGTTCCTCGGCTGACCGGGCGAGCGGCGGCTGCGGCGAAGAGATCTTGCGGTGATCCGCTCCGGGTTGTCTGATGACGTCATGCGCAGGACTGGCGCTAACGCGCTGATCGCGGCACTGACGGCAGGCTCGCTGATGCTGGGCAATCCCGGGGCGACCGGGCACGGAGCGTTGGGCGTCGACCTCGACACGGTGACGATTCCCGAGCTCCAGGCCAGGATGTCGCGCGGATCGCTCACCTCGTCGGAGCTGACCGCCGCCTACCTGGAGCGGATCCGCACCATCGATCCGAAGATCAAGGCGGTGCTGCGCACCGATCCGGCGGCGATGGCCCAGGCGGCCGCGAGCGATGCCCGGCACCGCCGCGGCACCGTCCTCGGTCCGCTCGATGGAATTCCCGTGCTGCTCAAGGACAACGTGAACACCCGCGATCTGCCGACGACGGCGGGCTCGCTGGCGCTGGCCGGGAGCCCGCCCGGCTCGGACGCGGTCCTGGTGACCCGGTTGCGGGACGCGGGCGCGGTCATCCTCGGGAAGACGAACCTGTCCGAGTGGGCGAACTTCCGTGCCGGGAAACCCACCTCCGGGTGGTCGGCGGTGGGTGGGCAGACCCGCAACCCGTTCGTGCTGGACCGCAACCCGTGCGGTTCGTCGTCGGGTTCCGCCGCCGCGCTCGCCGCGTCGCTGGCGCAGGTGGCCATCGGCACGGAGACCGACGGCTCCATCGTGTGCCCGGCGGGGATGAACGGGGTGGTCGGACACAAGCCGAGCCTCGGCCTCGTCAGCCAGTCCGGCGTCGTGCCGATCTCGGCGGAGCAGGACACCGCGGGGCCCATGGCGCGCAACGTCATCGACACGGCGCTGACCTTCGCGGTGCTGCAGGGCGAGGAGAGCGCATTCTCGCCGCCGGGCGACCTGCGCGGCAAGCGGATCGGCCTGTGGCGGCTGCCGTCGCTCGGGCCGGACGTCGATGCCGTGATGACCGCCGCTGCGCAGCGGCTCACCGCGGCGGGCGCCGCGGTGGTGGAGGTGACCCCGCCCTATCAGGCCCGGCTTGGCGAGCTGGAGTTCCCGGCGCTGCTGAGCGAGTTCCACCGCGACATCGACGCGTACCTCGCGACCCGGCAAGGCCCCCGCGACCTCGCCGAGCTGATCGAGTTCAACCGCCGCACCCCGGCTGAGCAGACCTGCTTCGCCGGCCAGGAGCTCTTCGAACAGGCGCTCGCCGCGCCGCCGACGACCGATCCGCAGTACCAGGCGATGCGCGCCGAGCTGGCGGACCTCTCCCGGCGCTCGATCGACGAGACCTTGGCCGAGCACGCCCTGGACGCCATCGCCGCGCCGACGAACCCGCCGGCGTGGACCACCGACTGCGAGCGCGGCGACAACGACGTGATCCCGTCCTCGACGCCGGCCGCGGTGGCGGGCTACCCGTCGGTCTCGGTGCCCGCGGGTTCCGTCGGCGAGCTCCCGGTCGGCTTGCTCCTCATGGCAGGTGACCGGCAGGATGCCGAGCTGCTGTCGATGGCGGCCGCCGCCGAGCGCGAGCTGAAGGCCTGGCGGGCCCCGCGCTACTTGCCGACGGTGGGGCCCGACCCCATCGGCTGACGCGGCTTCCACGTGCCGGATGAATCGTTCCGCCGGCATCGTGCCGGTGGGCGGACTTCCGCGCCTTTCATGGGAATCGCGCGCCGCCTGTCGTCCGATCCGGTAGCGGGGCGCTGCGCGCCCTGGGCGGCCGTGTGGCCCCGGCGTTATGGTGCGCAGGTCCGCGGTGTTCGGCTCGAACACCGCGTGCTTGGGGGAACTGATGCGGGATTGTGCGCCACACCTCGGAAGGACCGCGGACGTGCTTTCACCGGCCGTCCGCAGGCGCTGCGCCGTTGCCCGGTGCGCGCGCCGAGGAGGCACTCCGCAAGGGAAGGATGGATCGTCGTGACCGATGTCGCAGAGTTCGCGCTGTCCAGCCTCGCAACGGTGGTCCGGATCGAAAAGCCCTGGGGCTACGAGGAGATCTTCGCCGTGGTGGCGGGCCGCTACGTCGGCAAGGTGCTGCACATCCGGGCGGGCGAGTCGATTTCGTTGCAGTACCACGAGAAGAAGGAGGAGACGATCGCCGTGCAGTCCGGCATCGTGCTCCTCGACCTGGGACCGAACCGCGATTCGCTGGTCCGGATGGAGCTCGACCCCGGCCAGACGGCGAGCATCCCGTCCGGCGTCGTGCACCGGGTCACCGCGGTGTCCGACGCCGTCCTGCTGGAGGCGTCCACGGCGGAGCCGGGCTGGCAGGCGGACGTCGTCCGCCTGGAGGACGAGTACGGCCGCGCCACGACCGCGGCCTGGTGACATGCGGCGTCACGGGCGGAGTTCGGCGAAGATCTCGAGACGGCGTGCGTGGTAGGCGAGGTCTTCCGCGTCGTGCGCGACGCCGAGCCGCCGCTGCTCGTGGAAGGACACCACCTCGCGGCGCAGCCGGTGCCGGATGAGCTGCGCCAGGGTTTCCTCGTCGAGGAGCCCGGCGGGCCCGTCGGCTGCGGCATAAGCCTGCACGAACGAGCGCACCGCCGCGGTGTCGATCGCGGGCTCCTGCTCGGCCCATTCCAGGGCGGCGTAGGCGACCTCGACCGCGGGCGGGACCACGCACGCCTCGTCCCAGTCCACCACGGCCGTGAGGGCGCCTCCGTCGGTCAGCGTGTTGCCCGGGTAGAAGTCGCCGTGCACGGCCTGGCGTTCCCGGTGGGTGCGGTGGAATTCCGCCAGCCACGAATCGAGTTCCGGGTCCGCGAGAGCCGGTTCCGCCGGCGGTTCGGACCCGTCCAGGCCCGGTTCCAGGCCGGACGGGACGGGCCGCGGCGGCGGCTGCATCCCGGCCAAGGAGCGGTGCAGCCGCGCGAGCAGCGAGGCGGCCTGAGCCGGGGCGCCGGGCGTTTCGCGGGTCGGCCACCTGCCCGGGACCAGCGGCCAGACCGACATCGGGCGGCCGTCGACCCGGACCACCGCGCGCCCGTCGGCCGTGGCGACCGGAGCGACCACCTCCGGCACCTCGGTCGAGGCGTGCGCGGCGATGGCGTAGCACCACTCGGCTTCTTCCGTGCCGCGCCATTCCGGCCCCACCCGGACGACGTGGTCGCCGACGGCGAACGCGGCGGACTCCTCGCCGCCGTGCAGCCGGACGGGATCGCCCGGGAACCGCAGCCCCCAGTGGGCATCGAGCGCCCGCCGAGTGCTTTCGGTGAACGGGATGTCTGTGAACGGCACGGAATCCGGCTCCTTCAGCGGACGTCGGGTGGGGCGAACCCGGCCTCTTGGGCGACGATGGCCGCCTGCACGCGGGAACGGATCTGCAGCTTGGCCAGGATCCTCGAGACGTGCGTCTTGACCGTGGTCTCCATGATGAACAGCCGGGCCGCGATCTGGGCGTTCGACAGCCCCCGGCCCAGGCACGCCAGCACGTCGCGTTCCCGTTCGGTCAGCTCGTCCAGGCCGGTGGGCGGTTCGGGCCCGGGCTGCTCGGTTTCGGCGAAGGCCCTGATCAGCTTGCGGGTGATCTGCGGCGCGAGCACGCCCTCCCCGGCGGCGACCAGCAGCACCGCCTCCACCAGCCGGGGCGCCTCGACCGACTTGAGCAGGAACCCGGCCGCCCCGGCGCGGAGCGCGGCGTAGACGTACTCGTCCAGGTCGAAAGTGGTCAGGACGAGCACCTCGCACAGCTCCTCGGCCAGCAGGGCGCGGGTCGCCGCGATGCCGTCCACCCCGGGCATCCGGACATCCATCAGCGTCACGTCCGGCCGTAGCACCCGGGCCAGCCGGATGGCCTCCGCGCCGTCCGCCGCTTCGCCGACGACCTCGACGCCGTCGGCGTTGTCCAGGATCAGCGCGAGTCCCGAGCGCACCGCCGCGTGGTCGTCGGCGACCAGCACCTCGATCGTCAAGAGTTCACCCCCGAGATGGGCAGGACCGCCCGGACCAGCCAACCCGGCTCCGCCGGGCCGGCGGACAGCGAACCGCCCACCGTCGTCGCGCGCTCCCGCATGTTCAGCAATCCCGCACCCGTTCCGCTCGCCTCCGTGGTCGAGGGGGCCAGTTCGTTGGCGACCTCCACCGTCAAGGCGCGTTGATCTTGGCGGATCGTCAGCCTCGCTGCGGCATCGGGTGCGTGTTTGGCCGCGTTGGTCAACGCCTCCTGGATGATGCGGTACGCGGTGAGGCCCACTGCCGCCGGGATCGGCGTCGGATCGTCCACTTCGGATCGGAGTTCCAGGCGCATGCCGCCCGCCCGCGCCGATTCGACGAGCGCGGAGAGCTCGGTGAGCCGCGCCGGCGCGGTCACCTCGTCCTCGCCGCCTGCCCGCAGGACGCCGATCATCGCGCGCATCTCCTCCAGCGCTCGCACGCTGTTCTCCCGCACAGACCGCAGCACGGTCCGTACGGTGGCCGGGTCGGCGTCGCTGCGGGACAGCACGGCCTCGGACTGGATCGCGATCGCCGACAGGTGGCCGGACACGACGTCGTGCAGGTCCCGGGCCATCCGGGTGCGTTCGGCGGTGACCGCCGCCGTGCGGTCCAGCTCCGCGATCTTCGCCAGCTGCGCGGCCTTGACGCGCTCCGCCTCGGCCATTTCCTGGTGCTGCCGGACGTTGCTCGCCCAAACCACCGGGAGGACGACGGCCGACAGCGCCGTGAGCCCGGCGATGACGGTGGCCCGCCAATCCGTCGCGAAGGCCGGCGCCGCGAGCACCGCCAGCGGCGTGCTCAGTGCCGCGATCGGGACCATCTTCCGGCTCAACCACCGAGGACCGTAGAGCGTGGCCGCGTACACCAGGTCCACGAACACGATCCACATCGGCATGCTGAAGCCGAGTACTCCGTCGCCGACGAGCAGCAGGAATCCGGCTATCAGCGCCAGCGCGGGCGCCCGCCGCCGGAACAGCTCCGCGACGCAGATGGCTGCGAACAGCGCCAGGTGCAGCCACCGCCGAAGGGGATCGTCCGGCACGCCGAACAGCGGGTGCAGGCCCGTTCCGTACAGCAGCGCACCGAGCGCGACGGACACCGCCACGATCAGCACGTCCTGCTGCCACGCGGGCAGGCACAGCTTCACGACCCCAGTACGCACGAAACCCACGATGCACATCGAACGATGTGGCCGCATCCTCCGGAATGATGACCCGGGTGATGATTTCCGCGCCCTCGGCACAGGTTGCTCAAAGGCGTTTCAACGTCCGGAAATCCACCCGTGATCCGACTTTCGGAGGAGATGCGCCGTCATTCTAGCCAGCACTTTCCGACGACGCGCCGGGCAAGACGATGCGCCCACCATCGAGGCATGCCCGGTTCTCGACCCGCTCCAGGCCTGACAGCACGCGCTCCCGGCACGGCGCCCCGACGTCTCGTCGGCATCGACGTCGCCCGCGGCATCGCGGTGCTCGGCATGTTCGTCGCCCATTTCAACCCCGCTCAGCTGGACCGGGGGGACTGGCTCCAGCAGTTGGTGTCCGGACGCCCGGCCGCGCTGTTCGCGGTGCTCGCCGGGATTTCCGTAGCCCTGCTCAGCGGCGGCAGCCGGCCACGGCGCGGTGCCGCCCTGCGCGCGGACCGCGCTCGCCTCGCGACGCGAGCCGTCCTGCTGTTCGCGCTCGGCCTCGCGCTCACGTCGCTCGGCACGCCTGTCAAGGAGATCCTGACCGCCTATGGCGTGCTGTTCCTGCTGGCCATCCCGCTGCTCGCGGTGCCACCGCTGATCCTCGGCTGCGCCGGGGCCGCCCTCGCGGTCCTGGGGCCGATTGCGTCGTTCTTCCTCCGCAGCACGGTGATCACCGGCTCCGAGCCCGGTGCCACGCCTGCGTTCGAGGACTTCCTCACCGGCGACGGATCGGTCCGCGTCATGGAGATGCTCCTGGTGACGGGGGTGTATCCGGTGCTGACCTGGCTGCCGTTCGTGCTCGTCGGGCTGTCGATCGGGCGGCTGGATCTGCGCAGCACCGCGATCCGGCTGCGACTGCTGGTCGTCGGCTCCGCGCTGGCCGTGCTCGCACACGGCGTGTCCTGGCTGCTCCTGAACCCGCTCGGCGGCTACGCGCGGATCGCGGCGACGCTCGGCACGAACCCGGAACACGCTCGCGACGTCGCGACGACCACCGTGGGAACCGTGCCGACCGGCGACGCCGCCTTCTTACTCACGACGGCGCCGCACAGCGGCGCGCCGCTGGAGATCTTCGCGGCGACCGGCGCGGCGATGGCGCTGATCGGGGCGGCGCTGTTGCTCGCCGAACGGTTCCCGAGGACGTTGCGCCCGCCGGCCGCGGTCGGGGCGCTTGCCCTGACCTGCTACGCCGGGCACGTCCTGGTCATCCACCTCATCGGGTACGAGGGAATGGTGTTCCTGCTGACCGAGTGGGCCTACTTGCCGCTGCTGGTGCTGATCGTCGGCACCACGGCGGCCGCGATGGCCTGGCGGACCTGGCTCGGCCGCGGCCCGCTGGAGCGGCTGGTGCACGAGCTCGCCACCGGCGCCGGGAAACTCGTTCGACGTGCTTGAGGGGCGGCACCGATCACGTCGCGGCGCCCGGGATGAGGCCGCGCGCGGCGAGGTTGGTCATCAGCGCGCGGATGCCGAAGGTCCAGTCGGGCGCGTCCTCCGCGGTGTTCACGACGTTGATCAGGCTACCGAGCGCGGGGGAGGAGATGCGCACGACGTCGCCGGGCTTGTGGGTGAAGCCCTGGCCGGGGACGTCGCGGTCCTCGGTGGGGGCGAACATCGTGCCGGTGAACAGCACGAACCCGTCCGGGTACTGGTGGTGGCGGCCGTGGGCGTGCCCGATCAGCTCCCGCACGTCGCGGCTGATCTCGCGGACCGGGTTGACGCCGTCCAGCCGGTAGCCGTCGGTTCCGGCGATGGCCAGGCCGATCTCCAGGTCTTGCGCGTCGTCGAGGGTGAACTCGTCGTCGAAAAGGCGGAGGAACGGGCCGATCGCGCAGGACGCGTTGTTGTCCTTGGCCTCGGTGAGCAGCAGGGCGCTGCGCCCCTCGAAGTCGCGGAGGTTGACGTCGTTGCCCAGCGTTGCCGCCACCGGGACGCCGCGGGAGGTGACCGCGAGGACCAGTTCGGGCTCCGGGTTGTTCCACGTCGAGCGTTCGAGCACCCCGATCTCCGCGCCCGTGCCGACCGCGGACAGCACCGGAGCCTTGGTGAAGATCTCCGGGTCCGGGCCGATGCCGACCTCCAGGTACTGCGACCAGAGTCCCTCCCGGACGAGCACCTCCTTGATCCGCTGCGCCTCGACGGAGCCCGGCCGCACCTGGGAGATCCGGCCTTCGATGACGTCGCCGAGCTTCGCGCGGATCTCCTCGGCCCGGCGGAGGTCGCCCTCGGCGCGCTCCTCGATCACCCGCTCCAGCATGCTCCGCACGAAGGTCACGCCCGCCGCCTTGATGACCTGCAGGTCGACCGGCGCCAGGAAGTGCGGCCGGGCGCGGTCGCCGGACAGCGTGGCCTGCAGGAGGTCGGCGAGCCGCCAGCTCCGGCCGCCCTCGTGCGTCCGCACGACCTCCCCGGCGTCGGCCCGTTCGAGCAGCCCGGCGACCGTCGGTTCGACACCCGTCAGGTCGACGACCGACGCGCCGCGCACCGCGGCGACGCACGGGCCGCCGCAGTCCGGGTCGAAGACGCGGGCGACCAGCGTCGCCCGGGCCGCGTCATCGGGCAGGACGTGATCGGCGTGGGCGGAGAGGTTCAAGGTGCCTGCCTTCCTCGGGGCTTCCTGGAGCGATCCGAAGGGGATTGCGATCAGCGCTTCCCGCCGGGATCCGAACGTGGCCCGGGTGATCGCGCGAACTCCGGCGCGCCGCGGCTGCGGATGGTTGCGGCGGCTGCATGGCCGAACTATGGTCCGAACATCATGCGAAGTCAACCGGATTCCGGGCCCGGCGAAGGCCGGCGTACGCGCCCGCGCGCACCGGTGTCCGATGTGGACGCGACGGTTTCCCGTCGGGCGGGATGATCACCGGCTTCGTGCCTCGGCCACGTCCCGGGAGGGGAACTTGAGCGAGCTCTTCGCACTCAACGGCAAGAACGCGGTCGTCACCGGCGGCGCGCAGGGCATCGGCGAGGCGATCGTGCTGGCCCTGCGCGACGCCGGGGCGCGGGTGTTCATCTGCGACATCAACCCGGAGGTCGGCAACGCGACCGCCGAGCGGCACGGCGTCGAGTTCGTGGCCGCGGACGTCACCGACTCGGCCAGCGTGGAGACTGCGTTCGAGCACGTGGCGACGACGGCCGGATCGCTCGACGTCGCGGTCAACAACGCCGGGATCGTGCACAACCACCCCAGCGAGGGCCTCGCGGACGAGGACTGGCGGCGGGTGATGTCGGTGAACCTCGACGGCGTCTTCTACTGCTGCCGGGCGGCGGGCAGGCGGATGCTCCAGCAGGGTTCGGGGAGCATCGTCAACACCGGCAGCATGAGCGGCCACATCTCCAACCACCCGCAGCCGCAATCTGCTTACAACACGGCGAAAGCGGGCGTCATCCACCTGACGAAGTCGTTGGCGGGAGAGTGGGCCGACCGCGGCGTGCGGGTCAACTCCGTCTCGCCCGGCTACGTCGGCACCGAGATGACCAAGCGCGGGATGAGCAACGAGGAGTGGCGCCGGGTCTGGGTCGGCGACACCCCGATGAAGCGGGTCGCCGAACCCCGCGAGATCGCCCCCGCCGTGGTCTTCCTGGCCTCCGACGCCGGCAGCTACTGCACCGGCACGGACCTCGTCGTCGACGGCGGCTACACCGTCTGGTGACCTCGCCTGCGGACGGCCCGTCCTCGACCGGTGTGAGGACGGGCCGTCTTTCGGCTACGCGCGTGCGAGCGCGTCGATGACCACGAAGGCGAAGTTGTCCGGTGCGCCTGCGTCGCGGACGAGTTCGGTGAAGCGATCCACCGCTTCCCCGGGATCGCCTGCAGCCTCCAGGGCGTCGCGTAGCTGCTGTTCGGGCACTACGGCGTGAAGCCCGTCGGAGCAGAGCAGATAACGGTCGCCGCTGTGCGCTTCGCGCAGGTGGAGGTCCGGTTCCACGGTCCCGCCGCGTTGCAGGGCGCGGAGCAGCGTTGCCCGGTTCGGGTGCGTCGCCGCCTCGTCCGGGGTCAACTTCCCCTCGTCGACCAGCGACTGCACGAAGGTGTGGTCGTGGGTGATCTGGATGAGCTCCCCGTCGCGCAGGAGGTACGCCCTGGTGTCCCCGACGTGCGCCAAGGCGAACTGGGCGCCTGACCACAGCATCGCGGTCAGCGTTGTACCGACGTTCTCGTGTGCCGGGTCGGCTGCGAAGTCGTGGACGGCCTGCCGCGCGCCGTTCGCGGCCGCGCCGAGGGTCTTCAGCAGGTTCCCGGCGGCCACCTCGGCGTCGAGAGCCCGAAGCGCGTCGATCGCCGCGACGCTCGCCGCGCAGTCCATGCCCTGTGCGCCGAATCCGTCGGCGACGGCGAACAGGTTCCTGCCCTCGTACACCGCGTCTTGATTCTCCTCCCGCGCGAACCCGCGATCGTCTTGAGCAGCAGAGCGAAGTTCCCATTCCGCTGGTACATCGGCCATTTCGGTTCCCCTCCTCGACAGGTGGTCGACGAGGAAGGCCGCCAACTCCCCGCGGGCCGCGGTGTCGGCCTCGACCTGGCGCCAGTACGAGCCGACCTCGGCTGCCGCGGCGAGCGGGGGGAGGTCGCAGACCACCCTGATCCGGGCCAACGGCATGCCGAGCCCGCGCAGCCACGCGACCAGCCGGGCGTGCTCGAACTGGGACCGGTCGTAGGAGCGGTAACCCGAACGCGGATCGACGTCCGCCGGTGGCAGCAGCCCCAGCTCGTCGTAGAGCCGCAACGCCTTCGGGGTCAGCCCCGTCGCCTGCGCGAACTCGCCGATGCTCAGCCTGGACATGGCTCCCTCCTCGTCCCGGGCGCCTCGCCCGGTGACCCGACCCTGCGGGTTGTCCCTGGGTGAAGGTCAAACTCCCGTCGACGGCGGGCGGTCAGAAGCCGAAGGTCGTGACTTGGGGGAGGGTGCCGGCGCGCAGGTGCCGGAGGATGTACTGCTCGTGGGGCACGGTCGGCCTCGGCGGCGTGTCCAGCGGAAACCATTGCAGATCGGCGGTCTTCTCGGGCTCGGCCCGCCTGGGCCGACCGGTCCAGCGGCGGCATTCGAAGAAGAAGTCCACCCGTTCGTTGATCGCCCGGTGGTCGCCCTGCGTTCGGTGCATGACCGACAGCGGCACGAGGTCTTCGGCGGCGATGTCGATGCCGAGTTCTTCGGCGGCTTCCCGGCGCGCGGCGTCGATGACGGACTCACCGGATTCGACGTGGCCCGCCGCGGCCATCGCCCATGCCCGTCCATGTACCCGGTGTTGCGGCGCAGCTGCAGCAGCACCTCCTCCTGGGCGTCCGACCTGCGGAGCGCGATGTAGACGGAAGGAACGACCTGAAACCGATCAACCATGGAACCGACCCTAGCCCCAAGATTTCGGGGCTGGTGGGCGATATCGGACTCCCGGGTAGCAGACGGGGGCGGAGCGCGGCGGGGCTTTCCGGCCTTCCCGGCCGAATGGCTTGTTCTTGGTGGCCGATCGGCTGACCGGTGCGGGCCGGACTCGGCCTTGCGGATGATCCGCTATGGGCGCGGTCGCGGCGATCCTGATCGTGATCGGACTCGGCGATGGGCCGGGTGGGCTTCGATGTCAGGAGGAACTCGTGTCAAGCTCAGCGGCCGGCGCTGGGGCGATGAAGCCTTGGCCGGTGACCGTGTTTCTGATGCGCCGGCAAGCGGTTCGGTGCGCGGACGGGCCCGCGTCGTGCGGATCGCGGCGGTGGGGTCGATGACGACTGCCGTGGCGGCACAACCGGTGCGGCGGCGCATCGGTGATCTCGACTCGCTGCGCGGGTTCGCGCTGTGCGGGATCCTGTTCGTCAACATCCCGGACATCGTGCACATGGGCTGGGGGCCTGCGATCGGGGTGGCCGATCCGGTCCGCTCGGCGCTGAACATGTTCGTGCAGCAGCGGTTCCACCCGATTTTCGCGTTCTTGTTCGGCGTGGGTTTCGCGCTGTTCCTGGACCGCGCGAGCGGGCGAGCGGCCCGGCCGCGGGTGTTGTTGCTGCGGAGGCTGCTGGCGCTGCTGGTCGTCGGGATCGGGCACCAGTTCCTGCTGCCGGGCGAGCCGCTGCTGATCTACGCGATCGTCGGTCTGATCGTGCTGTTGCCGGCGTCGGTGCTGCCGCGGTGGGTCGCGCTCTGGGGCGGCGCCGGGCTGCTCGCGGTGGGGTTGTTCGGGCTGAACGGCGGAGTCGGCCTGGTACCCGGCCTGTTCCTGCTCGGCGCGGCCACCGTCCGGTACGGCGTGATCGACACGCTCGACCGCCGCGCGGGGCAGCTCGCGATCGCATTCGGGCTCTCCGTGGTGCTGGCCGGTTTCGGTCTCTGGTTGCAGGTCAACAGCAAGGGGTCGGCGTCGTTCTTCGTGATCTGGGCGGCGGCGGGACTGCTCGGCGGGCTCGCCTATGCGTCGGGGTTCCTGCTGTTGTGCAGGACTCGTGCCGGTGGCGCGCTTTCCGCGGCGTTCGCGCCGCTGGGGCGGATGGCGCTGACGAACTTCATCACCGCGACCTTGCTGACCTTGGCGGGGGCGCCGGTGATCGGCCTGGGGCAGGACTCCACCCGGTACGACCTGATGCTCCTGCTGGCCGCCGGGATCCTGGTGGTGCAGTGGGTGTTCTCGCGCTGGTGGCTGAGCAGATTCGCATACGGGCCGCTGGAGTGGGCCTGGCGCTGCGTGACGTGGTGGAACCGGGTTCCGCTGCGCGGGCAGGTCGCCTGAAGCCGGCGTCACTCGGGGAAGGCGCTGGTGCGAGGCCGAAGTGTTCCCAGAACGCGGGTTCGTCAGCGGGCGGCGGAGAAGACACCGATCCCGTTCGCCACGGGGCGGGGAACGCCGTCGGAGGGAACGTTCTTGATCATCGCTCTGGGCTGACCGGGATCGCGCGCCGCCATGGTCGACGAGCCGCCGCCGTCGAGGTTGACGGCATCGGCGGCCCCGAAGGACCGGATCAGGTCGGCCAGCTCGCGGATGCTCAACCCGGTGCTGGCGGCGGAGCGCCCGTCCACGGTCAGCAGGTACGCGGTTCGCCCGTCCGAGCTGGCGCCCGCAGCGGTGCGCGGCGCCAACGTCCCGGTCTCCAGGCCGGGCAGCGGCTTTCCGGCGCGGAGGATCGGGAATCCGCCGACGGCGAACTCCAGCGGCGGCGCGTCGGCCGCCTCCAGCCGGGACTCGACCATGACCCGGTCACCGGGGTTGAGCTTCTCCAGCTCGGCGGCGCCTTCCTCGCGCCCGACGAGGACGACGGTGTCACCGGGAATGGCGCCGGCGCCCGGCTCGTCGTGCTCGGCGCTGACAACGCCGTTGCGGACGACCACTTCTTCGGTGTCGGTGGTGCACGGCGCGGAGCGATCCGTGTCGGTGCCGCACACCGCGCGCGCCCTGGAGACCTCGCCCCACGCCGAGGTGTAGAGCCCGATTCCGCCGACCGGCACCGCGTACTGGTTCAGGCCCGCGAGGTCGGCCGTCGCCCCGCCGCTGCGCACCACGCCGGTCAACGACACGCTGGAGACTCGCGCGCGCCGGTCGACGCCCAGGCCGAACACGTCCTTGGTCGAGGTGCCCGCGGGCAATCCCGGGCCGAAGCGCTGCCCGTTGGGAACGGCGGCTTTCAGGTCCACGCCGTCGGCGATCGCGGGCCCGACCGAGGAGCCCGTCGCCGCGACGCCCTCATGCGTCTCGCTCAGGTGGAAGAAGTCACCGTTGACGCCTGCGACCGCCCGCTGCGCATTGGTCATGTCGTCGATCTCGTCCCGGGCGGCCACCGCGGGCGGGTGCAGCAGGTCGAGTTCGACGTCGGGATTGCGCAGGTCCGCGGTCAGCAGGTATCCGACGACCGGACCGTGCTCGGTGGAGAGCTCGAAGGACCGGTAGGTCACGCCCGGCGCGATCTGCTCCTCGGTCAGGCGCGGCTGATCGGCCGACGCGGGCGCGGCCGGTGGTAGCAGTGCACCGAGGAGGACGGCGGCACCGAGTGCAGCCAACCGACGTGGGAATGCCGCAGAAGTCATCGCCGTCCGCCTCTCCGCAAGATCGAACCGGCGGCAGCGTAGCGCCGTGGCAGCGGCCAGGAGATTCTCCGGCGATGAATTGCCAGTGAGGCGCGGGCGAATTCCTCGTTCCGGCGAGGGCGGAGGAACAACACGGAGAACGGCCGGGTTCCCGGGAATCCGGGCTCTTCCGGACGCCCGTCGAGTAGGCTCGGCGGTCCTGTTCCAGCCGGTTGACATTCGGTTCAGAGGGGGACGTCATCACCGGGATGGAGACCGTCGCGGGCAAGGTCGGCTAAGCGGTTGCCCAGCGGGCCGTGAAGTCGTGGCTGGAGGAGCGCCGCAAGTCGAAGGAGCGGACCGCGTCGCTGGCGGAACTCGCCGCGGCCGAGCTGTCGACGGTGCGGCAGCGCAAGCGGTTGGAGCACCTCGCCGAAGGCATCGGGCACCAGGTCGGCGACCAGCTGGAACCGTTGCTGGAGACGAAATTCTCGGTATTGCCGGACAACGAGATCCGCGCGGCGCTCGATGCGGTGGTGGAATAAGCTGAGACTGGGGCACCACACGGCCCCGGATGCGCTGGAGGGAATCGCGGCCCGCCCGGCCGGTGTCGCCGAGCTGACCCTCGTTGGCGACGTCGTGACGAACCTGGCACCCGTTTCCGGGATGCCGAGCCTGGAACGGCTGATCGTGCTGGGCACGAGCAGGCAAACCGTCGGCCTGCGCCCGCTCGCCGGGATATCGCTGCAGGTCGAGTTGTCCAGACGAGATCGGCACGTTGGCCTCGGCGAGCTCGGTCATGGTGTTCGCGTGCGCTGGGTCAATTGAGGGACGCTTGCCGAAGATTCGACCGGGACAGCGCGCGGATAGCAGCCCCGGAGTGAACCTCGAAGGGCGTCGGACGTCTACCGGGCAGCGGATCGATCGAGGAGGGTACGTGGACGTCGCCTGGGGGATGACCAACTCCGAGTTCGCCTTCCTGCTTTTCGTCCTGGCGGTCCTGTTGCGCGATGGCATCACCCTGTTCAACCTGCTAGCCAGGGTCGGGCCCAAGACCGGCTACTTCGAGCCCGACCAGTACCAGCTCGCCTACCTCAGCGGCGGCGTCGACAGGGTGGCCGACAGCGTCGTCGCCGAGCTCGTCGCGGCCGGGGCGCTGCGCGTCGATGCCGACGGAAAGCTGCGCGCCACCGGCATTCGCGTGCAGTACGAGTACCAGCAGCGGGTGCTGGACTGGGCGGGCGACGGCATCGCGATGGCGGAGCTGCGGCGCGCCTTCCGCCGGTCCGGGACGACGCGTGCGCTGGTGGCGTGGCTGAGCGTCCACGGCCTGATCAGCGGGTCCGGCCGGTTGCAGATGCTGCGCGTGCTGATCGGGCTGCTCGGCGCCGTCACCGCGGCCGGATTGATCCGCGTCGCCGATTCGCTGATCCGCGGCTACTTCTCACCGGAGTGCCTCGTCGTGCCGCTCGTCGTGATCCTGTGGGTGGGAACGCTGCACCTCGGGTGGGAGCCGAAGCGCACGTTCAAGGGTGACCGGGTGGTACGCCAGGCCCAGGCAGCGTTGGAGGTGCCGAACGGGGCATCGCACGCTCCCCGGGCGTTCGGCCATCCGGCCCGGGTGGCCACGGCGGTGGCGATCCACGGGATGGAGCAGTAGCCGGACGAGAGGGTGTCCGCGCACCTGAACGTCCCGCTGCCGTGGTGGAAGCGGTTTCTCCTCGGGGGCCGCGGCGGCGGAGATGGCGGCGACGGTGGCGGCGGGGAGTGAGGGGTCGTTTCAGAACGGCTCGGCCTGGCTGGTTCCGGAGGGCGCCCGGTGCCCCATGCGGAACGCCGGTTTCGCGCGAAACCGGCGCCCGGCATCCCAGACGACCACGTGCCCGCGCACCATTTTGAAACGACCCCTGACACGGCGGCCCGCCGTTCCGGCAGTGGCAGAAGATGATCGTCCTTTCCGGACGTTCCCGGCCCGCGCGCGGTCGCTGCGGTGCGAGGGACGTTACTTAAGGGAGAATTAACTGCGTCGTATGCGGCCGGGAATCACGCACCGCGCATAGTCCGTCACTCGGAAATCTACTGTAGAGAGTGGTTGTGATCGGCGCGTGATCTGAGTATGGTCATTCGACGTGACCGGCCAGTCGGGGCAATGAGGGTCGCTTCTTGACAGGTGCCGCCTACACGCTTTAGGGAATAATGGGTCAGATAGGCTCGATGACGGAGTTCGGTTTCGGCTGGCTGACACCGGTCCTGTCGTACGTGATGGCTTGCGTCGGTGCGGCGCTCGGCTTGCGCTGCATGGTTCGCGCGCTCGCGACGACTGGCCGCGCGCGGCGCAATTGGTTGATCAACGGTGCCGTCGCGATCGGCACCGGCATCTGGACGATGCACTTCATCGCGATGCTCGGCTTCCACGTCACGGGCACCGACGTCCGCTACGACGTCCCGCTCACGGTGCTGAGCCTGGTGGTCGCCATCGTGGTGGTCGGCATCGGCGTCTTCGCGGTCGGCTACAGCCGTTCCAAGGTGCTGGCGGTGCTCGTCGGAGGCCTGATCGCCGGTGTCGGGGTGGCCGCCATGCACTACGTCGGGATGGCGGCGATGCGGCTTTCCGGCATGGTCAGCTACGCCCCCGAGATCGTCGCGTTGTCCGTGGTCATCGCCGTGGCCGCCGCGACCGCCGCGCTGTGGGCGACGCTGAACATCCGCGGCCCGCTGGCCGCGTTCGGCGCCTCGCTGGTGATGGGCGTGGCGGTCAGCGCGATGCACTACACGGGCATGGCCGCCGTGAGCGTCCACCTGCACGACGTGGCCGCGCCCGTGGCCGGCGCCTCGCCGATGCAGTTCATCTTCCCGCTCACCGTTCTGCTGGGGTCGTACCTGTTCCTCACCTCGGCGTTCGTCGCGATTTCGCCGAACGCGTCGCGGAAGCCCGATTCGGACGACGCCGGGGGAGCGTCGGAGAATCCCGCGGAGCCGACCGCCGGAAGAATTTGATCAACGGAATTCCCGCCGCGCATATCGCGTGAATTGATCGGTCGCCCGCCGCGTCCGCAACAGCCGTTTCTCGAAAATCCGGGATGGATGGTTCATGCCCGAAAAACGCCGGTATTCCGGCATTGGATTCCCGCGCCTGCAACCGAAATCGGTGCGCGCGAAGACCGTTGCGCTGCTCGCGGTTCCGGTCGTTTCGCTCATGGCGCTGTGGTCGATGGCCACGGTTTCGGCGGTGCAGAGCGCATGGACGCTGCACCAGGTCGAGCAGCTCAACGAGAAGCTGGCCGGCCCGGTCCGGAACCTGGTCGGCAGCCTGCAGGGCGAGCGCGCCGCGGCCGTGCGGTACCTGGCCGCGCCGCAACCGGCGGCGGAGCAGGCCTTCGCCGCCGAGCGCGCGCGCACCGCGCAGGCCACCACCGCGCTGCTCGACGGCGTGACCGTCGCCAGGGCCGACATCGCGAGCCTCGCCACCGACGTGAACCAGCGCATCGACGTGCTCGTCCAGGACCTCGACCGGTTCCAGAGCGCCCGGCCGGCGGACTGGACCAGTGCTTACGTCGAGTACTCCGCCGCGATCGAGCACGCGTTCGCGGTGGAGGAAGTGCTGACCACTGTGCAGGACGGGCAGGCGGCCGCGGCCGCACGGGTCGTCCTCCAGCACAGCCGCGTGGCGGAGACGATCGACCGGCAGGACGCGATCGTGACCTCGGTGCCGGTGGGCGCGAGGATGACGCCCGAGCAGCACCGGGCCTTCGCCGTCGCACTCGGCGGTCAGGACGTGCTGACCGATGGCCTGCTGCCCGAACTCCCCGCTGCCGACCAGGAGGCGTACCGGCGGCTGGTCGATGGCGACGCTTACCGTTCCCTCTGGGCGATGCAGAGGGACATGCTCGAAGCGGGCACCGTCACGTTCGCGCCGGATCAGTGGCGCGGCGCGGTGCAGGCCCTGACGCAGGCGGTGGACACAAGCCAGGCCAACGCGCGTGCCGCGGGCGTCGTGGAGGCGGAAGCGGCGAGCCGATCGGTGACGACGCAGGCGGTGTGGACGGTGCTCCTCGGCCTGGTCGCCGTGCTGCTCGCGCTGGCGGTCTCCGTCCGGATCGGTCGCGGCATGGTGATCGAGCTGGTCGGTCTGCGCGACTCGGCGCTGGAACTGGCGAACCGGCGGCTCCCGCAGGCGATGCGCAGGCTGCGGGCCGGGGAGAAGATCGACATCGATGCCGACGTCCCGGTGGTCGCGCCCGGCGAGGGCGAGATCGGCCAGGTCGGCGACGCGCTCAACGCGGTGCAGCGCTCGGCGCTGCAAGCCGCGGCCGAACGGGCCGAACTGCTCACCGGGGTTTCCGGGGTGTTCGTCAACCTCGCCCGGCGCAGCCAGTCCCTGGTGCACCGCCAACTCGGAATCTTGGACGGCATGGAACGCCGGACTGAAGACCCGGCCGCGCTGGAAGATCTGTTCCGGGTCGACCACCTGGCGACGCGGATGCGCCGACACGCCGAGGGGCTGATCATCATGTCCGGTGCCGCTCCCGGTCGGGCCTGGCGCCAGCCGGTGCCGTTGATGGACCTGGTCCGCTCGGCGGTCTCCGAGGTCGAGGACTACGCGCGCGTCGAGATCCGCCGGATGCCCGGGCTGTCCGTGCTCGGCTCGTCGGTCTCCGACGTCACGCACCTGTTCGCCGAACTCGTGGAGAACGCCACGACGTTCTCGCCGCCCGACAGCACCGTGCTGGTGCACGGCGAGCCGGTGGGCACCGGGTTCGTGGTGGAGATCGAGGACCGCGGCCTGGGCATGAGTCCGGAGCGGATGGCGGAGGCCAACCGGCTGATCGCCGAGGCCCACCGGCTGGAGCTGTTCGAAAGCGACCGGCTGGGCCTGTTCCTGGTGAGCCGCCTGGCGAACCGGCAGGGCATCACCGTGTCGCTGCGCCGCTCTCCCTACGGTGGTACCACGGCCGTGGTGCTGCTGCCGATGTCGATCCTCACGTCGGAACCGGCCGGGGACTCCCGCGATCAGCCGTCCGAACCGGACGAACCCGCGCGGCCGCCGAAGAAGGCGATCGCGACGAGGCTGCCGGTCCGGACCGCGGTGCCGGCGCGGCAGCAGGTCTGGGTGGAGCCGGCGGTGGCCGACGAGCCCGCGCCGGAACCGGACACCGGGGGTCTGCCGCGCCGGACCCGCCAGGCGAGCCTCGCCACCGGGCTGCAAGCGGACAACCGCAAGCGAACCGACCCGGCCGCCGCGTCCCCCGTGTCGCCCGACCAGGCGCGAAGCATGATGTCCGCGCTCCAGCAGGGATTCGCCCGCGGACGCGGCGCGGCGACCGACGACTCCGCTGACGCCTGAGACGAGGAGCATCCATGTTTGGCACGACCGAACGATCCGGGGAGCTGAGCTGGCTCCTGGACGAGCTGGTCCACAACGTGCCGCGAGTCAGACTCGCGCTGCTGCTGTCCAACGACGGCCTGGCCATGGCCGTGTCGTCGGGGGTCCGCGACGAGGACGGCGAGCACCTCGCCGCGGTCGCCTCGGCGCTGCACAGCCTCGCGAAGGGCACCAGCAGGCACTTCGACGCCGGCTCCGTCCGGCAGACGATGATCGAGCTGGACGGCGGCTTCCTGTTCGTCGTGGCCGCCGGCGGCGGCACCTGTCTCACGGTGTTCGCCGACGCGGGCGCCGACATCGGTTTCGTCGCCTACGAGATGGCGCGGCTGATCAACCAGGTCGGCGAGCACATGCACGCCGCGGACCGCTCGCCCGGCCAAGCCGGGGGTGACCGATGACGGCATCGGGGTGCGGGTCGTGAACGGGCCCCACCAGAACTGGTACGACGACGACGCGGGGCCGATGGTGCGGCTGTACGCGATGACCGGCGGCCGCGCCCGGCCGGGTCGCGGCGAGCTGGACATCATCACGCTCGTGGTGGCCGCCACCGCACCCGAGCGCGACCTGACGCTCACCCCGGAACAGGCCGGAATCCTCGGCCTCTGCCGGGGCAGGCGGGTGTCGGTCGCGGAGATCGCGGCCCGCTCGAACCTGCCGCTGAGCGTCGTCCGGGTGCTGCTGGCCGACCTGCTCGACGCCGGGCACGTCCGCATCGAACGCCCCACGCCGCCGCGCGAACTGCCGAGCGAAGACGTACTGAGGGAAGTGATCAATGGCCTCCGCGCGCTCTGACCACCGGATCGGCGGGCCCGTCACCGCGCTGAAGATCCTGATCGCCGGCGGGTTCGGCGTCGGCAAGACGACGATGGTGGGCGCGGTCAGCGAGATCCGGCCGCTGCACACCGAGGAGCGTCTCACCGAGGCCGGCGTCGGCGTGGACTCCACGGCCGGGGTGGAGCAGAAGACCACCACGACTGTGGCGATGGACTTCGGCCGCATCACGTTGCGCGACGAGTTCGCGCTGTACCTGTTCGGCACGCCGGGGCAGGACCGCTTCTGGTTCTTCTGGGACGACATCGCGCAGGGCGCGCTCGGCGCCGTCGTGCTCGCGGACACCCGCCGCCTGCCGGACTGCTTCGCGTCGGTGGACTACTTCGAGCGCCGCGAGATCCCGTTCATCGTGGCGGTCAACCAGTTCACGGGCTCGCGGCGCTTCGGGGTGGAGGAGGTCGCCGCGGCGCTCGACCTCGACCCGGGCACGCCGGTCGTCCTCTGCGACGCCCGGGAACGCGAATCGGCCAAGGAAGTCCTGATCGCCCTGGTGGAACACGCCAGCCGCGTCTACGCCGAACGCCGCTGAGCTTCGACCACTGCGGACCGCAAAAGGGGTGTGCCCGCCGGGATCTCCGGCGGGCACACCCCTTTTGCGGTGTCAGTTCTTCAGGGCGTCGGTGACGGTCAGGCCGTCGCTGGTGAACCGGGCGAGCACGCCCGGGTCGACGCCCGCGATCTCCAGTGCCGCGATGGTCGCCGGGAGGCGAGCGCGGTCGGAGCCGTCGGCGATCTTGAGGGCGATCGCGGTGCCGTCGGGCAGCGCGGCGATCTGCACCGCTTCGAAGCCGTCCTTGGCGATCAGGCCGGGCACCGCCGCCATCAGCGCCGTGGTGTCCCGGCGGGAACCGGCCACCATCTCCGGGTGCGCCCGGAATGCGTGCGCGACGGCGCCTTCCGGGCTGTCGGCCGGCGCGCTGGCGATGCGCCCGGCCGCGGTGGCCAGGCCGCGCAGCGAGACGGCGAACAGCGGTGCGCCGCAGCCGTCGACGGCCACGTTGGCGATCCGCTGCCCGGTCAGCTCCTCCACGGTGGACGCGATCTCGCGCTGCAGCGGGCGCGCGGGATCCAGGTAGTCCGATGTGGACCAGCCCTGCCGGCGGCTGACGTGCAGCATCGACGCGTGCTTGCCCGAGCAGTTGTGCGCCAGCCTGCTCGCCGGGCGGCCCGCGACGAGCCAGGCGTCCCGCTCGGCCGGGTCGAAGGGCAGGTCGGCCGGGTTGCCCAGGTCGGCCTCGGTCGACCCGCCCGACTCCAGCACCCGCAGCGCGCCGGCGAGGTGGATCTGCTCGCCGGAGTGGCTGGCGGCCGTGAGCGCCAGCAGGTCCGGCGGCAGCGAGAGGCCGAGCCGGACCATGGCGACCGCCTGCATCGGCTTGGCCGCCGAACGCGGGTAGCAGGCCGTTTCGGCGTCGCCGGCCTGGAACAGGATCGAGCCGTCGGGAGCGACCACCACGACCGAGCCGTGGTGGACGCTCTCGACGAGGCCGTCCCGCAGCACGTGCACCAGCGGCACGTGCGCGGGAACGCCGACCGGCGGGGTGCGGGTCATCCGTCGGCCTTTTCGAGCACCGAGGTGTCGATCTTGCCGCGGACCCGGAACCAGCCGATGACCAGCGCGATGATGATCACCGGCAGGGCCATCAGCGTGATCCGGCCGATCTCGTCGAAGGCCATCAGGACCACCACCGACGCGAGGAACACGAGCGTGACGATCTCGGTGTACGGCGAGAACGGCAGCCGGTAGCTCGGCCGGGTCGCCTCGCCGCGCTGCGCCTTGCGGACGAACAGCAGGTGGCAGACCACGATGATGGCCCAGGTGGCGAGGATGCCGATGGAGGCGAAGTTCAGCACGATCTCGAACGCCTCGGCGGGCACCACGTAGTTCAGCCCGACGCCGACCACGCAGACAGCGGCGGTCAGCAGGATGCCGCCGTAGGGCACCTGGTTCTTGTTCATCGCGGCGGTGAACTTCGGCGCGGAACCGGCCATCGACATCGACCGCAGGATGCGGCCGGTGGAGTACAGGCCCGAGTTCAGGCTGGACATCGCGGCGGTGAGCACCACCAGGTTCATCACGTCGCCGGCGTAGGGCACGCCGATGTGCGAGAGCACGGTGACGAACGGGCTTTCGCTCTTGCTGTAGGCGTCCCACGGCATGAGCATCGCCAGCAGCACGACGGAGCCGACGTAGAACACGCCGATCCGCCACATGATCGAGTTGATCGCCTTCGGCATGATCTTCGCCGGGTTCTCGGTCTCACCGGCGGCGACACCGACGAGCTCGACGGAGGCGTAGGCGAAGACCACGCCCTGCATGACCAGGACCAGCGGGATCACGCCGGCCGGGAAGATCCCGCCGTGGTCGGTGATCAGCTGCGGGCCGGGCAGGGTGCCGTCGATCGGGTGCTGGGTGACCAGCAGGAAGATCCCGATGAACATGAACAGCACCAGCGCGGCGACCTTGATGATGGCGAACCAGAACTCCAGCTCGCCGAACAGCTTGACCGAGACCATGTTCAGGGTCAGCACGATCGCCAGCGCGATGAGCGCCAGCACCCACTGCGGGATCGGGGTGAACGCCGACCAGTAGTGCACGTACAGCGCGATCGCCGTGATGTCGGCGATGCCCGTGGTGGACCAGTTCAGGAAGTGCATCCAGCCCGCCGTGTAGGCACCCTTCTCGCCCATGAACTCGCGGGCGTAGGAGACGAAGGAGCCGGAGGAGGGCCGGTGCAGGATCAGCTCGCCGAGCGAGCGCACGACGAAGAACGCGAACAACCCGCACACCGCGTAGGCGATCGCCAGCGACGGGCCGGCCTGCGCGAGCCGGCCACCGGCGCCGAGGAACAGCCCGGTGCCGATCGCGCCGCCGATGGCGATCATGTTGATGTGCCGCGCTTTCAGCGACTTGCTGTAACCGGCGTCGCCAGCGTCGGCCACGCCGTCGCCACGCTGCGACGGCTGCAGGGTTTGGTCGGTCATTGGATTCAGCTATCCCCGTTCTCATCAGCTGCGGGCACCGCGGTAGCGGCGGCCCCGACGATGTTGCTGAGCGTGCTTTCGACGTGGGTCAGGTGATGGGTCATCGCCTCGGCCGCGGCGATCTCGTCGCGGCCGCCGATCGCCTCCAGGAGCAACCGGTGCTCGACGTTGGATGCCGGGCGCCGGTCACCGAGCTGGTTCAGCAGGGTCGACTGCCTGGCCAGCGCGTCCCGGATCTCCTCGATGACCTTCGCGAAGACCGGGTTGCCCGATGCCTGGGCGATGGTGATGTGGAACAGCGAGTCCAGCGCCACCCAGGCGGTGTTGTCGGTCTCCTGCTCCATCCGCTCCACCAGCTCGGTGAGCGTGTCCAGGTGGTCCGAGGCGTGCCGGCGCGCGGCGTAGCCCGCGGCCGGGACCTCGACGTGCCGGCGCGCTTCGAGGAGGTCGCGCGCCGAGTAGTGGCCGAACACGGGGTTCTCGACCGGCCGGTTCGACACCACGAACGTGCCCTTGCCGGTCTTCGACGCCGTGAGCCCGAGGGCCTGCAGGGCGCGCAGGGCCTCCCGCACGACCGACCGGCTGACCTCGAACTCCTTGCTGAGGCCGGCCTCGGCGGGCAGCTTGTCGCCCACCGAGTACTCGCCTCGTTCGATGGCGTCGCGGAGGGTCTCGAGGACTGCCTCCATCGCGCCGACTCGCCGGATGCCATGTCCGGCTGCCCGGCTGTCGGACAGGTTCATGGCACGAAAGGGTGAACGCGAACACGTTCTGTTGTCAAGCCTTCGTGTCATTACGCCCGAAAAGGTGAAGTATGACCGTTTGATGCCGATGTGACGCTTGTGCCCGATGCCGTCACTGCCCGGCCGAAATCCGGGGGACGCCACGTGAACCGAGCTCATCTCGACCGATACCATCCCGCCGCTGAGGTGCAGGTCTCCTGCGCGAACCGCAACGTACGGTAACCGGTCGTCGGCGCCCCGCGGCTATGGCCCCGGGCGCCGCCTGCGACATCAGCCGCGCCGGGCGAACACCCCGATCGCGTCGTAGGCGATCCAAGAGCCCTCGTCCTTGTGCAGTTCGAGGACGTTCTCCCCGACGCGGAAGAGCTCGGCCGGCAGCGGCCGCTCCAGGTAGGAGGGCTTCAGCGGTGATCCGGCGGCGGTGCTGTCGCCCAGCGTTGAGCCCTTCGTCGCGCCGCCCGCGAAGACCAGCCGGTCGACGGTGGTCCCGTTGATGCCGAGCACCGCGGAACCGGGGATCGTCGCGTGGCTGTCGATGAGCCACAGTGCCAGGTCGACGCCGGTGGTGGGCGTGGCGGCGAGGTCGAAGCGGAGCCGGAACCGGTGGTCGCGCCGGCCGGCCCAGGAGTCGGCGGGGCCGGGCTGCAGGTAGCTCCAGGCCTTGCGCGGGTCGTCGGTTCCGAGGCGGAAGTCGACGCCGTCCGGGAACGTGGTGGGATACCGCGAGTACCCGTCCGGGGACAGCGCGAACTCGAGCCCCTTGCCGTCGAAGTCGCCGACGGCGGCCAGCGGGATCCCCGACGCGCTCACCGACTCGCGGCTGGTGACCGGGATCGGCGCGGACGGCCGGGAACGCGCGCCGGAGGCGCCGATCGTCACCACCCGGTACGTCCAGCGCTGCGCGGCGCCGCCGAGCCCTTTGTGCTCGAAGTGCGGGTACACGGTCTTGGCCAGCAGGGTCTCCGCTGAGATCCGCACGCCGGAGCCGGGTGCGCCGTGCACCGCGTAGTGGTCGACCACGGTGTGCCACGGAACCGGCGTCCAGTCGACGACGATCCGGGCGAGCTCGCCCCGGCCGCGCAGGCCGGTGACGGCGGGTGGGAAGGGTGCGCCCATCGGAGTCAGGCCTTCCTGTGCAGGCCGGGGCTGCCGGCGGGAGTGCTGAAGCGGGCGACGGTCTCGATCGGGGCGGTCGCGTCCGCCTGCACCCACGGGACGATCTTGAACTCGGACACGAGCTCCTCCGGCGTCATCCGGCAGTGCACGTACCCGCGGCGGCCGTCGTAGAGCTTCACGTACGGGTGCTGCAACCAGTCCGCGGCGTACTTGTCGGTCGGCGCGCCGTCCCCGTCGGAGGCGATCGAGGTGCAGATCAGCTCCACGCCGACGGTGCGCGAGGCCGGGTCGGCGAAGTCGGCCTTGAGCTCGGCGGCGACGTGCTTGTGGATGTCGCCGGTGAGCACCACCGGGTTGCTGGTGCGCTGCATCGCCTCGATCAGCCGGCCCCGCGCGGCGGGGAAGCCGTCCCACTGGTCGGTGCGGTCCTCGGTGATCGCCGCGACGGTGACGCCGTTGGCGATCACGTTCCACGTCGCGGGCGATCCGACCATGCCGTCGTAGAGCCACCGCTCCTGCTCGCCGCCCAGCATCGACCGCTGCTGGGCGGGCAGGTCGAGGGAGTCGCGGAACTGGCGGGTGTCCAGCATGTTGATCCGGGCCAGCGACCCGACGTCGAACCGCCGGTGGACCCGGCCGTCGGGGCCGTTGGGCAGGGCCGCCAGCGACAGCGGCAGGTTCTCGTAGAACGCCCGGTAGGCCACCGCGCGGCGGTGCTCGAAGTGCTCCGGGGAGATGCCGTACTTCGATCGGTCGGCGGTGTAGTCGTTCTGCACCTCGTGGTCGTCCCAGGTCACCAGCCACGGGGCGGCGGCGTGCGCGGCCTGCAGGTGCGGGTCGCTCTTGTGTAGCGCGTAGCGCAGCCGGTACTGCTCCAGCGTCTCGATCTCGACGCGGTGCTCCGGGCCCAGGGCGGGAGCGCCACGCCGCCACAGGTTGCTCTCGGTGATTCCGTATTCGTAGATGTAGTCGCCGAGGAAGAACACCGCGTCCAGGTCCTCGTCGGCGAGATGCCGGTGGGCGGCGAAGTGGCCGTGGTACCAGGCCTGGCAGGAGCCGGTCGCGAAGCTGAACGAGCCGGTGCGCTGGCCGGGCGCCGGCAGCGTCCGGGTTCGGCCCGCCGGGCTGAGCTGCGCGCCGACCCGGAACCGGTAGAAGTACTCCCGGCCGGGTTGCAGGCCGCGGACCTCGGGATGCACGGAGTGCGCGAGTTCGGGGGAGGCGATGACCGTGCCGCGGCGGGCGATCCGGCGAAACCGCTCGTCCTCGGCGACCTCGTACTGCACCGGGACCTGGCGCAATGGCATCCCGCCGTGCCCGTCGGCCGCGAGCGGCTCGGGCGCCAACCGGGTCCACAGCACCACCCCGTCCGGGCGGGGATCGCCGGAGGCGACGCCGAGGGAGAAGGCGCCGTCGCGCAGCGGGCGGCCCGGGGCGGCCCCGGCGGCGTCGGGCGCCGCGATCCCCAGCGCCACCGTCGCGGAGGTGACGCCGGCGAGTTGCAGGAAGGTGCGCCGGTCGAACCCGGGGCGTGTCGAGGTCATCGTGCTCCGATCGGAGGTGCGTGATCGACAGCCTGATCGACGAAAGGGGACGAAAGGTGAAGACCGGATGACGCCTCGGCGGCCGAGACCCGTCCGGCGGGAGCGGTCGCGGCCCGGTTCCGTTCGAGGACAGGACATTGTGGACGGTGCAGGCAGGTCGCACGCTAAGGGTTCGTTTCGGAATGCGGCGTCAGCCGCATTCGGTGTGGGACTCAGCTCGCACCGCCGCGGGTTCTCAGACAGTGCCCACCCCACCGGGGTTCTTGGCGAGGACAGCCCCAGCACCGCGTATTGGTCATACACAAGTCGGGGATCCCGGAGTGAGAAGGCGTGTGAGGTTCCGCTACCCGCACCGCCACGCAAGCCGATCCTGAAATCGTCTCTAAACTGCGTCGGTGCAGATGTCCCTTGAGATTCCCCACGACGTGCACCGCCTGCGGCGCACGATCCGGTTCCTGTCCCGTCCTTACGTGCTCCTCACCCGCATCCTGGGCGGGGTGCTCGCCTTCCTCGGTGTGGTTCTGATCGTGCTGGACACCTCCTCGGCGGTCGGGTATGCGGCCGCCGCCGGCGGGCTGGCGGTCGTGTTCGCGATCGGGCCGATCATGGTCGCGGTGGGGATGCGTACCCAGGCCGCCGCCATCCAGCACGGGTACCGCCTGACGCTGGACGACGAGTGGATGCACGTCGCCTACCCGCTGGTCGAGTCGCGGTGCCGGTGGGAGGGGCTCGATCGTGCGGTGGAGACCCCCGAGGCCTGGTACGTGATGTTCGGCAAGGCGCAGGCCATGGTCGTCCCCAAGGACGTGATGACCCCGCAGCAGCGGGCCGAGTTCGAGGCTTTCGTCGCCAAACGACGCTGATCCGCCCGCATGGTGCGGGTTTCCACTCTCGGGTCGTCGCGGCGGCGCTAAGATCGTCGGCGGAACGTCGCATTGGGCCTGGTGGGATGGGGTGGGTGGCTCGTGGGCGATGAGGGCGAGACCAAGAACGAGCAGAGCGGCACCGTGAACGGGCCGGTCGCTCAGGTCGGCAACGTCTACGGCGGCGTGCACTTCGGTGGGCGGCAACGGGATCCGGTGGTGCCCCGGCAGCTGCCGCCGGCCGTCGCGTCGTTCTCCGGGCAGGCGGACGAGACTGCAGCGTTGAACGCGGTGCTGGCGGAATCCGCCCGCGTGGTGGTGATCTCTGCGGTCGAGGCGACGGCGGGCATCGGCAAGACCGCGTTGGCCGTGCACTGGGCGAACCAGGTGGCCGAGCGGTTCCCGGACGGCCAGTTGTACGCGAACATGCGGGGCTCCGACGCTTCCGGCTGGCCGGTGCGGCCGGGTGACGTGTTGCGGAGCTTCCTGGAGGCGCTCGGGGACGACAAGATCCCGTCGGACCCGGCGGCGCAGGCCGCCCGGTACCGCACGCTGCTGGCGGACCGGCGGGTGCTGGTGGTGCTCGACGACGTCCGCGACGCCGAGCAGGTGCGCCCGCTGCTGCCCGGCGGTTCCGCCGCGTTCGTCGTGGTGACCAGCCGGAACCAGCTGACCGGCCTGATCGCCGAGGGTGCCCGCTCGATCACCCTGGACCCGCTCGGCGCGGACGAGGCGCGCGAGCTGCTGGCCCGCCGGCTGGGCGACGACCGGTTGGCGGCCGAGCGGCAGGCTGCCGATGAGCTGATCGAGCTGTGCGGGCGGCTGCCGCACGCGCTGAGCGTCGTCGCCGCCAGCGCGGCGAGCGCGCCGTTGTCCGCGCTGGCGGCGGAATTGCGGAGTTCGGTCGGCCCGCCGGGTGTCGGCGACCTGCCGGCCAGGATGGCGGCGGTGCTCGAATGGTCCCGGGCGCGCAGTGCGCCACCGCCGGTCGAGGGCGACTGGCGGAGCCGGGTCCGGGCTCCCGGCTGGGTGCGCAGCTCGAAGGTCCTCTTCGCGGCCGCCGCGGCCGTCACGGCGACCACGTTGTTCGTGTCCACCAGCCTGATCGCCGCGTCCAGCTTCCTCGGGCTCGGGTACTTCCTGATCCGGTTCGCCCTGCTCTTCGCCGGGCTCGTGCTCATGGAGCGTCCCGGCGGGCGGAGCGTGATCGGCGCGGGGCTGGTCGTCGCGAACGTGGTCTACTGCCTCGTGGACGCGCTCGTCTCGATCCACGACGATGCCGACGTGTGGGTGTGGCTGGAGTTCTTCTCGGTGATCGCCTTCACCGTCCTGCTGGTCATGCGGTGGGCCCCGTTCGACGCGGTGCCGCGGCGGGCGCGCTTCGTGCCGCCCAGCCGTCGCCCGCTCGCCTACGTCGTGGTCGGGGCGGTCGCCGCGCAGTTCGTCATGCTCTTCGCTGGGATCCCGTACGAATACGGCAGCACGACTGTGATGGCCGATGTCGGCGCGTTGGCGGCGCTGCTACCGGTGGTGGCCATCGGAGGGCTGTGCGCGATCACCGCCCTGACGGAGCCCGGGGACGAATCGCAGCGGGCGTTCGTCGCTGCGACGGTCGCCGCGTACCTCGGCCCGGAACTGCTGCTCCTGCTCGGTTCGCTGCTCCTCGGGCCGCAGTTCACCTACCTCGGCGGCGCTTTCTATTCCGATGGACAGTTCGTCGGTTCCTGGGGCGTTTTCGCTTTCGCGCAAGCGGTCGTGGCGGCGGCTCTGCTGGCGTCGACGCTGGTACTGCTGCGGCGAACCGCCGCGCGGGACTGACGTCAGCGATCCAGGCGCGGGACGTGTCCTGCTGTCCCGACCGACCGTCGTAGTTCTGCGCGGCTGGTGAGTTCCTCGACCACGTCGCTGGCGACAAGGTGGCCGGCGTCGGATGCGACCTGGTCGCAGGGGTGAGCTGATTACGGGGCGACGCTTGCCCGGATCGGTTCTCGCTGCTCCCGAGCATGCGGGACAATGATCTCTACGGTTTGTGCGGCGGCGGGATGTCGGAGACTTGTGGGGCTTTCGTGCGTCAACAGGGACGTGAACTCCGCCCGATTTTTCTTGAGCGCTATCTGCACTCCTGGAATGCCGCTGTCTGTTAGCCGGTTGCCGGAGCCAGGTGATCAGCGTGCAGGGCTTCGAGGGCCTCGGCGGTTGCCGCGTCGGCTGGGAGGTGGACGACCAGGCGGTGGTCGTCGGGGCCTGGGACGGCGAGATTTTCGTAGGCCAGGCGAATCTCGCCGGCGATGGGGTGCGTCCACCGCTCGACGCCGGTCGAGGGCGGGAGGGTCGCCGCGCTCGCGAATCGGCGGCTGAATTCCGCGCCAGCCGTCACCGACAGCTCGTCGGCCAGCGCTGCCGACATCAGATCGCCGAGATCGGTCGCCGCGCGCAATGTCGCGGCCTGCTCGTCCGCGACACGATCCCACTCCGGGAACGTCGTGCGCGCCCTGGCATCGGTGAACACGAACCGCGCGAGGTTCGGCGGGTCGGTGTCGAGGACGCCGATCGGCATCGCGAGCAGCCGGAATCCCTCGGTGTGGGCGAGGATGTCGGATTGCGAGTCGATGATGAACGCGGGACCGGGCTCCAACCGGTCGAGCAGGGCGCGCAGGGTGGGGCGCAACGAGCGCACGGGCGCGGTCGCCTGCGGGCACACCGCTCCGTCGCTGAGCTTGACCAGACGGTGCAGGTGCACGCGTTCCTCGGGCGAGAGGTGCAGGGCGTCGGCGAGGGAGCCGAGCACCTGCCCGGATGGCCGGCGGTCGCTGCCGCGTTCCAGGCGCGTCAGGTACTCGACGCTGATGCCCGCGAGCGCGGCCAGCTCGGACCGGCGCAAGCCCGGGGTGCGGCGCGTTCCGAGCGACGGCCCGGCCTCGGACGGTGCGGTTGCCTCCCGTCGGGCTCGCAGGAATTTGCCCAGCGCTTTGTCGGTCACGCGCCAGAGTCTAGGTGGCCGGGCGCCCGGTGGAAGCGGATCGGCCCGCAGACGGGCCCCGACAGGGCCTCCCTCCGGCAGCCGGCATGTAACAGCCTGGTGGGCATGAGTGCTTCCACCCGCATCGAGTACCTCCGAAGCCGAACCCGCGCCCGTCGTGCGGCGGTCGGCACGGAGGTGGTGTGACGATGCGATACCGGCTGTTCGGCCGAACCGGCCTGCGCGTTTCCGAACTCGTCCTCGGCACCATGGTCATCGATGATGCACGCGAGTGCCGGCGCATCATCGACGCCTACGCCGATGCGGGCGGCAACGTTCTCGACACCGCCTCGGCTTATGGCGAGAGCGAGAGCATCCTCGGCACGGTCGTCGACCGGCGCGACCGCTTCGTCATCGGCACGAAGTACACGTTGTCGCGGGATGCCGCCGATCCCAACGCCGCCGGCAACCACCGCAAGAACCTCGTGCTGTCGCTGGAGCAGAGCCTCCGCCGCCTGCGCACCGACTACATCGACATCTACTGGGTGCACATCTGGGACCGCCACACGCCGGTGGAGGAGACCATGCGCGCGCTGGACGACGCCGTGCGAGCGGGGAAGATCCTCCACATCGGGGTGTCCGACGCGCCGGCGTGGGTCGTCAGCCGCGCGAACACGCTCGCGCAATGGCGGGACTGGACGCCGTTCGCGGGCCTGCAGGTGCCCTACAACCTGCTGAACCGGGACATCGAGCGGGAGCTCCTGCCGATGGCGGAGGCGTTCGGGATGAGCGTGACGACGTGGGCGCCGCTCGCGGCCGGCGTCCTCTCCGGCGCGGTGGGCCGGCGAGTCGATCCCGCCGCGCTCACCGAACGGGACCGCGCGGCGGCCGACGCCGTCCGCAAGGTCGCCGGCGAACTGGGCGTCCGGCCGGCCCAGGTGGCGATCGCCTGGACCCGCAGCAAATCCCCGGCGGTGCTGCCGATCGTCGGAGCCAGCAGCGCCGAGCAGATCGTCGAGAACGTCGGCGCGGCCGACGTCGTCCTGCCCACCGAGGCGGTCGAAGAGCTCGATGCCGCGGTGGAGTTCCGGCTCGGTTTCCCCGGCGACTTCATCGCCGAGTGCGAGCCGAGCCCGTTCGTCTTCGGCGACAACGCGACGAAGGTGGACGCCTGGCCGTCCTGAAGCGTGAGACGCGGTGCGCTGCGGCGTGTTTTCGGGTGCACGGCAAGGGCGTCCGTGCCATCCTCGGCGTCGCGTGATCATCTCGGCTGAGGAGTGGTTCGGTGCCATCGGTTCGTACTGGTTCGGTTGTCGTGCTGGCGGCTGCGCTGGGTGCCGGGGTGCTGGCGTCGCCCGGCTCCGCGCAGCCGGGCCCCGCCCAGGACCTGGACGTCCTCTTCGTCGGCGCGCACCCGGACGACGAGGCATCGCTGCTGTCGACGTTCGGCCGGTGGCGCCACGACCACCAGGTGCGCACCGGCGTCGTGACCATCACCCGAGGTGAAGGCGGCGGCAACGCGGTCGGCCCGGAGGAAGGACCGGCGCTGGGCCTGCTGCGCGAAGGGGAGGAGCGGCACGCGGTCGGTGGCCTCGGCGTCACGGACGTGTACAACCTCGACGAGCCCGATCTCTACTACACGGTGAGCGCCCCGCTGACCGAACAGGCCTGGCGCCACGACGACGTGCTCGCGAAGCTCGTCCGCGTCGTGCGCCAGACCAGGCCCGAGGTCGTCGTCACCATGGATCCCGCGCCCACGCCGGGAAACCACGGCAACCACCAGTACGCCGCACGGCTCGCGCTCGAGGCGTACCGCCAGGCCGCCGATCCCGCGGCGTTCCCCGAGCAGGTCGACGACGAGGGCTTGGCGCCCTGGTCGGTGCGCCGGGTGCTGTCGAACGCGGCCGGAGCGGAGGAGGAGGTCCAGGGACCGGACTGCGAGAAGCGCACCACCCCGGCGGATTCGCCCGGCCCCGAGTACTACGTGCACGGGATAGCCGGCGACATCAACTGGGAGCAGCAGGAACGCGCCGCCGAACGCGAGTACAGGAGCCAGGGTTGGGCCGGGCGGCCGGACATCCCGGCCGATCCCGCACAGGTCGGCTGCGATCACCTCACCGAGATCGCCAACCGCGCGCCGCACGCGCCGGGTGCGCAAGGCGCGGGCGCGCCGCTGCTCGGCGCGTTGCTGCCGATTCCCGGCGGCCTCCCGATCGGCACCGGACTGGCCGCGACCGCGGAGCGCCAGCGGATCACTCCGGGCGAGAGCACTCAGGTCCGCGTCGAGGTGACGGCACCGGCGGAAACGGCGCTGCAAGCGGGCCGGGTCGCGCTGGATCTGCCGCCGGGTTGGGAAGCCCGGGGCGACGGCGCGCACGGGACGATCGAACCGGGGGCGACCGCGCGAGTCGATTTCGTCGTGACCGCGCCGCCGCGGCAGGCCGCTGCGCGGGTGCCGGTCCCGGTGCGGGTCGAAACCCCGCAGGGACGCGCGGAGAGCGAGCTGCGGTTCGACGTCGTGCCACCGGTGGTGGCAGAGCAGGCGCCGCTGCCGGGTGTCGCGGAGTTCCAGCGGTGGACGGCGGAAGCGCGATTCCCCCTGCTGGAGAACAAGGTCCCGCCGGTCCAGACCGTTCCGGCGCTCGGCGAGCGCGACGTTCAGGTGATCGTCCGCAACTACAGCGCGCAGCCCCGCTCGGGTGCGGTTCGGTTCGCGGCGCCGCGGGGATTCGACGTGCCGAACGCGCAGCAGCGGTTCGAGGAAGTCGGTCCCGGTGAAACCGCGTCGCTCACGTACGAGGTGCGCAGCACCGACTCCGGAATCCCCACCGGAATGCAGGGCGGCGACCACGCCTACACCTTGACCGCCCGCACCGACGACGCGACGACGAGCGAGACCACCGCGGCCCTCGAACTGGTGCCTGCCGCGACGATCCCGCAGGCGGGCTCGGATCCGGTGGTGGACGGCGAAGCCGGACCGCAGGAGTACCCGGGCGCCCCGCTCGACGTGTCCGCGTTGTGGGAGGGCGAGCAGTGCTCGGCTCCGGATTGCGCCGCCACGGCAAGGCTGTCCTGGCGCGGCGACAAGCTGTATGCACTGGTCGACGTCGTGGACGACGAGCAGGGTGCGATGCTGGCTCCGGAGGACTGCAAGCGGCACTGGCGCACCGACGCGGTCGAGATCACCATCGACCCGAAGGCGGATTCGGAGAACACGTCGAGCACCTTCAAGGTGGCGGTCCTGCCGTCTACCAGCGGGGCCGGAAATCCTTGCTACGCAAGGGATGCGGACAACCACCAGGGCCCGGGCGAGGAGACCGCGCCGGGCGTGGAGCTCGCGTCGAAGCCCCGCGAGGGCGGTTACGCGGTCGAGGTTGCGATTCCGCTGCAGGACCTGCCGGGATCGGTCGATCCCCGGCGCCTGGGCCTGAACGTCCTGGTGTACGACTCGGACACCCAGGACCTCACCGGCCAGTCCCGGATCGGCTGGTCCACCTGGGGCGGCGTGCAGGGCGACCCGTACCGCTGGGGCCACGCGCTCCTCCAAGACCGGCCCGCGGGAGACCCGGCCCCGCCACCGGCCCCGGTGCTCCCGTTGGACGCGCTGTCCTCAGTGGACTCACCGGGGTCCGTCGAGCAAGCCCTCCGCCTGAGCACCTCGCTGGGCGGTGCCCCGCCGGCGGGTGATTCGGCCACCCGGCTCACGAGCGCACGAGCCGACGGAGGCGAGGTCCACGCGAGCCTGGAGGCGAACGGCCCGGGAAGGATCCACCTGTTCGCGGTGGACGCCGACGGAGCGGTCCTTGCGGACCAGGAGATCGAAGTGGACGGCCAAGGCGAGCGAACCACGACGATCGCGGTCCCCAACGGCAAGCCGACACGACTGCTAGCGGGATTCACCACCCCGACCGGAGCCACGGCGGCATCAGCCGCTGAGATCCGGTAGGCAGCACGCGGAATCGCCAGCACGGCCGTCTACCGCGCCCAGAGCGCCGATGTGTCCGCAATTTCAATGGAAATCGAAGGTCCGATTTCCATTGAAATTGCGGGAGCTGTCCACAGGCGAGACGGGTTGTCCACAGCCGTCGGCGTGTCGTTGTGCCGACGGCGAAGGTCCGGGTCTGTTGGGGGAAAGCCCCGATGACCACGAGACCGGCCCGGGCCAGGGTCGGTGCATGACGTTCTCACGTGCATGTCTGATCGCGGCGCCGCTGTGCTTCGCCGGGTACGGTGTCGTTCGCCTCGTCGGGAGGATGGACGGGCAGTACGGCCCGGGTCTCGACTGGCAGGTCGCCCACCTCGTGAACCTCGTCGGCCTAGCGTTGTTCGTCCCAGCTGTCCTGGGGCTGCGACGCGAGTTGGCGACCCGCGGCCGGACCTTCTGGACCGTCGTCACGTCCGTCGGCGTGGGCACTTCGGTCGTTCAGTTCGCGATCGACGTCGCGGCCGGGCTGCTGGCGACGGACAAGGCCGGGATGCGTGCGATCAGCGCTGAGGTCAGCGCCATCCCGGGTGCGCGCGTCGTCTTCTACGTGGTCGGGCCGCCGTTGCTGTACGTCGGGCTGCTGGCCTTGGCGATCATGCTGGCCAGGGCGAAGGTGGTCGCGTGGTGGTGCCCCACGCTCATCCTTGCCGGATCGATGCTGCCGGTCGTGTCGCTCGACCTGATCCCGGTCGGCGCACTGTGCGTCCTCGCAGCACTGGCCCCGCTCGCGGTTGGTCGCCCCACCAGTCGGCGCCGCGAGGCGGCCGCCGCTGGGACGTGACAGGGTCGCGTCCTGTGCGGGCGCGGCCCCGTTGTCGTTACGGTCGGTCAGAAGTCAGCTTCGAGGTCTTGGCCCGGTGGTGCTTTTTGACCGGGTTGGTCGTCTTGTGCTCGTAGACCTGCGCGCCGGATCCGAAGAGCAGGTAGGCGTTGTCGCCGTAGGTCGTCATGCCTTCGCTCATGCTCGGCGCCCGGAAGCACCCGGCCCGGTCAGAGATGTAGAGGTTGCTGCGGTTCTTGGTGGTGGCCGAGGTGCTGAAGACGAACTTGTCCTCGGTGACCAGCAGTCCCTGGGCCTTCAGGTTGCCCCGAACGTGCGATGCGGACGTCTGATGTGGACGCTTGCGGCGCATGCGTAGGCTTCGGCGGGTGGATGGGCACGAGACGGGAGCAGTGGTGGGACCGGAAGCGCCGTTGATCACGATCGGGGTGCCGGGTTCGTTCGCCTGGAAGGTGTTCCACGAACGCCATCCGGCGATGATCGAGCAGCTGTGCGCCGCGTTCCCCTACGGGGCGGACGTGCGCGGCAGGCTGGCGGAGCTGCTGCGCGAGACGACCGGGGGAGTGGTCGAGCCGCTCGGTGATGACGCACCCGACCACGGCGTTTGGGCGGCCTGGGCGGCGGACCGGCTGGGCAGGCCGTGGTCGGACTGCTCGTTCCTGTGGGCTGAGAGCTACTTCTTCCGCAGGCTGCTCGCAGCCGTCGGATACTTCGAGCCCGGGTCGTGGCGCGGGATCGATCCGTTCGCTCCGATGAAGGAAGCGGAGCTCCGCAGCGCCGGCACCGCCGAGGCGCTGGCGGCGCTGGACGCGTTGCCGCGGCTAAGCGAGGCGGATCGCGATGACACCGTGGTGCGGGCGGCGGTGTGGGGAAACCAGGCCGATCTCGCGTTCCGGATGTCGGCGGGCGCCGAGGGCACTGCGGCCGGGTTGGTGACCGGCGACAGCCAGGTGTTCTGGTCGCTGTTCGGCGAGCCCGGCCCGGTCCACCTCGTCGCCGACAACTCCGCCGGCGAGCTGGCCGCCGACCTGGTGCTGACCGATCACCTGCTGGCGACCGGCCGCGCGGACCACGTCGTCCTGCACGTCAAGCCGGCGCCGTACTACGTCTCCGACGCCACGCCCGCCGACGTCGTCGGCGTCCTGCGCCACCTGGTGGGCCTCGCCGGGGAGGCGGGCGCGGTCGGGCGGCGGATCTGGGACGGCCTGCGGGACGGGCGGATCGAGGTGCGCGCCCATCCGTTCTTCTGCGCGCCGCTGGACTACCGCGCCATGCCCGCTGATCTGCGCGCCGAGCTCGCGTCCGCGTCGGTCACCATCATGAAGGGCGACCTGAACTACCGGCGCCTCGTCGGCGACCGGTACTGGCCAGCCACCACGCCGTTCGCCGACGTCGTCGGCCACTTCCCGTCCCCGGTGGTCGCGCTGCGCGTCCTGAAGTCGGAGGTCGTCGTGGGCCTCGACGACGCGACCGCCGCCGCGCTGGACGGCACCGGCGATGCCTGGCGGACCAGCGGCTCCCACGCGCTCGTCCAGGCGGCGGTCCCCGGCGGTGCAGCGGTCGCACGTTGACCGACGTGGTTGCGCCGCAAGGGGTTCGGGGTCAGATGCCGGTCGGGGACTCGCGCACGTCCCGGGCGAGGTCGGCCAGCCCGAGCCGGTCGAAGGCTTCGGCGGCGATGTGGCTGCCGATGAGCAGGCTCGACGTCGCCGCCGGGGATGGGGCGTTGAGCACGTGGATCGCGCGCGGGGTGTGGCTGATGACGAAGTCGTCGACCAGTTCGCCGGTGGGCTTGACGGCCTGCGCCCGCACGCCGCTGCCGTGCCTGCGCAGGTCCTCGCCGTTGATCTCCGGGATCATCCGGCGGACTTCGCGGACGAACAGCGGCCAGACCAGCGAGCGCCCGATTTCCGCGAGGCCGTACCGCCAGTAGCGCCGGGCGAGCCCGCGCAGCGCGGGGTCGAGCAGCAGTTCGCGCAGCATGCGCGGGTCGACGTCGCGCCACCGGTAGCCCTGCCGCGCCAGGGCGGGCACGGCGTTGGGTCCGACGTGCACGGTGCCGTCGAGCATCGGCGTCACGTGCACGCCGAGGAACGGCAGATCCGGGTCGGGCACCGGGTAGACCGGGTTGTTGATCAGGCCGCGCCGGGCCGGGCGGATCTCGGCGTACTCGCCGCGGAAGGGCATGATCCGCACCGGCGGCCGGTGCCCGGCGGCCTCGGCGATCTTGTCGCTGTGCAGGCCGGCGCAGTTGACGATGATCCGCGCCCGCACCTCGCCGGTTGAGGTGTGGACGACGGTCCGGTCGCCCGCGGCGGTGAACGACCGCGCCGGCGAGTTCGTGCGCAGGTCGGCGCCGAGCCCGGTGAGCTCGGCCGCGAAGGCGCGGCACACCTGGCCGAAGTCGGTCATGGCGGTGTCGGCGACCGCCAGCGCGCCGACACCGGCGACGTGCGGTTCCCGCTCGGCGATCTCGCCGCGGCTCAACCGCTGCACCGTGACGCCGTTCTCCCGGCCCCGGGCTTCGAGCGCGTCCATCCGCGGCAGCTGCTCCTCGGCCGTGGCGACCACGATCTTGCCGGTGCGCTTGACCGGCACACCGTGCTCGTCGCAGTAGCGGATCATCGCTTCGCCGCCCGCGCGGGCCAGTCGCGCCTTGAGGCTGCCCGGTGCGTAGTACAGGCCGCTGTGGATCACGTTGCTGTTGTGCCCGGACTGGTGGGCGCCCCACCGCGATTCCTTCTCCAGAACGGTCACGGAGGCATCCGGATGCGCGCGCAGCACCGCCCTCGCCGTTGCCAGCCCGAGCAATCCGCCGCCGATGATTGCGACGTCGACGTCACCGGACATCCGGGAACCTTCCCTTCGAGTTGATCCGCAGCGAATGTATACAGTCGCTGCGGAGAGGGCAATGAGTATCCTGGCGCGGTGACTCGTGCAGCCCGGACCAGCAACAGCGCCGAGGTGATCGCCGCGCGGCTGCGGAAATCCATCCGGGGCGGCGAGCTCCTCCCGGGCACCCGCCTGGTCCAGGAACAACTGGCCGGCGAACTGGCGGTCAGCCGCATTCCGCTGCGCGAGGCGCTGCACGCCCTGGCCGCCGAAGGCCTCATCGAGGTGCAGCCGCAGCGCGGCATGATCGTCGCCGAGCTCAGCCGCGACGACATCACCGAGCTTTTCGAGCTGCGCCTCCGGCTCGAACCGCACCTCGCCGAGGAGATCGTGCGCGGCTGCCGCGAACGCGACGTCGACGAGCTGCAGGCGATGGCCGATCGGATGCGCGAGAAGGGTGCCGACGCGGCGGGCCGCGCGTCCCTCAACTACCAGTTCCACCGCCGGATCTACGACCTGTCCGAGCGACGGCTCGCGCTGCGCTTCATCGACCAGCTGCTGCACCTCGTCGAGCCCTACAGCCGCCGCTGGGTCCGCTCCGGGCGCGACCTGAAGCGCATCGACGACGAACACCAGGCGATGGTCGACGCCCTCCGGGCTCGCGATGCGCAAGCGCTGCGACGCGTGATCACGGCCCACGTCGAGGGCGCCCGGGACCACGTCCTCGCCGCCCAGACCTGAGCATCGCGCGGCGTACCGGGCCCGTCACCGGCTGTTCAACACCGTCCACAACGGACTCGCGACGGCCCGCCGGAGCCGACCCGGCCTTGGCGCGGACCAGGGGCTCCATGATGTGCTACCTCGGCGACCGACCGGAGTTGAGGAGAGACGATGAGGCTGCGCGAGCTGGTGCACGAGTTCGACCTCGGGTTGTCCGTCGTGGAAGCGGGCGCGGCCGGGCTCACCGGCGAGGTGCGCCGCGCCTACGTGACGGACCTGCCGGATCCGAGCCGGTTCCTGCTCCCCGGTGACCTCGTGCTCACCAGCTGCCTCTGGTACCGCGAGCCCGCCGACAGCCGGCCGTTCGCTGCGGCGCTGGCGCGCAGCCGGGCGGCCGGGCTGGTCGTCGGGCTGCTCGTCACCAGGGCGATGCCCGCGGGCCTGGTGGCCGCGTGCGCCGAGCTCGGCCTGCCGCTGCTGGTGATCGCCGAGGACCGGTCGTTCACCCCGGTCTGCGAGACCGTGCTGGCGGAGAAGCAGCGGCTTTCCCTGCAGCAGCGGCAGATCGCCGACCTCGTCGGCGTGCTCGGCTCGGACACCGCGGCGCCCGGCGAGGTGTCGGCGCACCTGCGGATGCTCGGCGCTGACCCGCACCTCCCGACGGTCGTGGTCGCTGCCTCGGCCGGCCCCGGCGACGGCCTGGCGGAGAACCTCGCCGACCTGCTGGCGGCCCCCGGCCGCCGCCTCCTCGTGCACGCCGACGACGACAAGGCCGTGCTACTGGTCAACGGCGCGGCCGAGCACCTCGACGGCGTGGCCGCCGAGTTGTCGGCGGCCGAACTGCCTGGCCGGCCCCGGCTGCTGGCGGGCGTGAGCGAGCGGACCGCCAGCGTCAGCGACCTGGGTTCGGCGCTGGAGATCGCCCGCCGGCGGCTGCGTTCCGCGCGGGGCCACGGGCCGGGCCGGGCGCCGTTGGTGGTGTCCGGGTCGAAGGTCGATTCGCACGCCGTCCTGCTGTCGGCGTTACCGGCCCGGCTGCGCCGCTCGTTCCGGCACCACATGCTCACGCCGCTGGCCGACTACGACGCCGTGCACGGCTCGGACCTGATCGGCACCCTCACGTCGTTCCTCGAATCCTGCGGTTCGTGGCAGCGCTCCGCGGAGGAGCTCCACGTGCACGTGAACACGCTCCGGTACCGGATCCAGCGCATCGAGCAGCTGACGGGCCGAAGCCTGTCCTCGATGCGCGACCGCGTCGACCTCTACCTCGCGCTCACCTGCCTGGACGTCGCCGAGAACAACCAGCCCGCAACGGGCACGGCCTGACGGCGTGATCCGGGCAAGTGGCTCGATCCGACCCGAGATCGGTAAGCCCCGGTAAGATCCTTACCTTGAGTGACAAGGAGCCCCGCCCACACTCTTCGAGTCAGGACGTGTCCATGCCCAAGCGCGCCAACGATCAAGGCGAGTCGACGAAGAAGCGCTCGCTCGTGGCCATCTGCACCATCGTCGCCGTGCCTATCGGACTTGGCGCCTGGCTCTTCCCGGACGTCGGGAAGCAGCTGTTCGGAGGTTTCACCAGTGCCCCGCCGGGTTCCTCGTCGCCTTCGCTGGCCCTGAAGTTCACCGGCAAGGGCGGATCGTGCCAAGGCCAGATGATCGATTTCGACGAGGTGCAGGGCGACCGGGTCAGCACCGCGCTCGAACCCTACGACGACGTTCCCGCCGGCACCGACCTCGTCTGGGACACCTGTGACGGGGCCTGGAACATCACCGGGTACCGGACCGAGGCGAAGGTGGCCCGGATGGGCAAGGACAAGCAACCGAGCAGGGACGACTGCCGGCACGCGGTGGAGCGCGCCCCGAACGGGGTCGACTGGGTGTACGAACCCGGATCGGGCAGCGTCGAATCGAGCTCGGACGGCGATCTGGGGGCAGGTTCGTCCTTCTGCATCCAGACCTCCGGCGGCTCGCTGGTCCTCTTGCAGGTCACGCACGGACCGGCGACCAACAGCGTGCCGGTCGTCGAAACCACGGTCTGGAATCACTGACCGGCACCGCGTCAGGACGGGAGTTCGCCGGCGACGAGGACGCCGCGGCAGACGACCGCGACGATGTTCTCCGGCGCCAGGTCGGCCGCCCGCTCCCAGGGCCTGCCGCGCAGGACGATGAAGTCCGCGCCCAGGCCCGGCGCGATCCGCCCCGTGACGTTCCCGAGGCCCATCGAGGCGGCGGCGTCGGAGGTGGCCGCGCGCAGCGCGGTCTCCGCGTCGATGCCGAGGACCTCGGTCATCCGGACCACCTCGGTCAGCTGGTCGCCGAACTCGACGAAGTAGCCGCTGGCGTCGGTGGCGAGCACGAACCGCACCCCGGCGCGCGCCGCGGCCCGGAAAAGCTCGTCGCGGCGGGCGACCAGCTCGGCGGCCTTGTCGCGGGCCTCCGCGCTCGCGGCGGCCTTGCCCCGCGCGATGATCTCGTTGATCAGCAGCGTCGGCCCGACCGGAGTCCCGCGCGCGGCCAGCACCTCCGCCTGTTCCGCGGTGAGCTCGGTGCCGTGCTCGATGGAGTCCGCGCCTTCCTCCAGGGCGATCTGGATGCCGATCTCCGAGTGCGCGTGCGCGGACACGAGCATGCCCAGCGCGTGCGCCTCGTCGATGGTCGCCCGGAGCTCCTCGCGGGTGTGGTTGCGCCAGCCGACCTTGTCGCCGATCGACAGCACCCCGCCGCTGGTGAAGATCTTGATCCCGGTGAGCCCGGCCCGCGCCCAGGTGCGCACCAGCTTGCGGCACTCGTCGGGGCTGTCGGCCAGCGGCGCCCGCTCCTTCACCGCGGGCGGGACGAACAGGTCGCCGTGACCCGCGGTCATCCCGACCGGGCCGCTGACCAGCAGCCGCGGCCCAGGCATGATGCCGAGTTCGAACGCCCGCCGCGCCGCGGCCTGCGCCTGGTCGCCCGCGAGGTCCCGCAGCGTCGTGACGCCCC
Source organism: Saccharopolyspora elongata (assembly GCF_004348985.1). Lineage (GTDB taxonomy): Bacteria > Actinomycetota > Actinomycetes > Mycobacteriales > Pseudonocardiaceae > Saccharopolyspora > Saccharopolyspora elongata. Next base: position 157,834 of record NZ_SMKW01000002.1, read on the forward strand.
GGCGCATCGCCTTCTGCGCGTTCGCGGCCGCGTGCAGCGTCTGCTCCTCGCGCGTGGTGACCAGCGGGAAGGTGAACGTGTCGGTGCCGCCGTCGCCCTCGCCGGCGAAGCCGAGCAGGTGGACGTGCGTGTCCACCAGGCCCGGCAGCACGCACAACTCCGGCCAGCGCTCCTCGGCGGCGGGCGTGACCTCCTCGATGCGGTCCGGCGCCCACGCCAGGCCGCTGACCCCGACGTCCCGGGTGCCGTCCCAGACCCTGATGCCGTCCAGCCGATGCGTCATGCGGTCACCTCCGCCTTCCAGCGGGCCTTCTGCTCCGCCGGGGCGAAGCAGGCGTCGAACGAGTTGCGGGCCAGCGTCGCGAGCTGCTGGTCGTCCAGGCCGAGTTCGCTGCGCAGCGCCGCGAAGTTGTCGTCGACGTAACCGCCGAAGTAGGCGGGGTCGTCGCTGTTGACGCAGACGAGCAGGCCCTCGTCGAGCATCGCGGGCAGGACGTGATCGGCCAGCTCGCCCACCACCCGCAGGGCCACATTGGACAGCGGGCAGACGGTGAGCGGCACCTGCTCCTCGCGCAGCCGCCGCACCAGCTTCGCGTCCTCCATCGCGCGGATGCCGTGGTCGATCCGCTCGACGCCGAGCACGTCCAGCGCCTCCCACACGTAGTCGGGCCCGCCCTCCTCGCCGGCGTGCGCGACGCGGTGCAGCCCCTCGGCCGCCGCCATCCGGTACACCTCGCGGAACAGCGACGGCGGGTGCCCGACCTCGGCGGAGTCCAGGCCCACGCCGATGAACCGGTCGCGGAACGGCAACGCGGCCCGGAACGTCTCCTCCGCGGCGTCCGCGCCGAGGTCCCGCAGGAAGCACAGGATCAGATCGGTCGAGATGTCGCGGGCGTCGTCCAGCGCGCCGGAGAGACCCGCGAACACCGCCTCCAGCGGCACGCCGTTGCGCAGGTGGGTCTGCGGGTCGAAGAAGATCTCGGCGCGCCGCACGCCTGCCTGCGCGGCCCGCGCCAGGTATGCGCTGGTGAGGTCGTAGAAGTCCTGTTCGGTGCGCAGCACCGGCAGGTTCGCGTAGTACAGATCGAGGAACGACTGCAGGTCGGTGAACCGGTACCGGGCGCGCAGCTCGTCGATGTCCGTGGTCGGCAGCTTCACCCCGTTGCGCGCCGCCAGGCGGACCAGCATCTCGGGCTCCAAGGTGCCCTCGATGTGAATGTGCAACTCCGCCGTCGGCAGCATGAACGTGTCTCCTCCCACCGTCATCGCCCCACAGCCAACCGGAACCGCCCGCGCGCCGCTTCGGCGGATCGCCCAAGGTTTTCCCCACGTGCCCCGATCGGGCCTGCAACTTCGACACAGCACCGTAACGTCCTTGTAGGACCCTCCAACGATCGCGTCCGGACCGGGCCGGATCTTTCGTCTGCGCGCACATGGATCGCGCCTGCGCCGTTTGTTTGACTGCCACGCATGATTAACCTCCGGTCTGCCGGCCGGCCCCTCGACCGGCGTCGATTCCTCCGTCTGTCCGGGCTGGCGCTGGGCGGCTCGGCGCTGCTGTCGGCCTGCGGCGGCAACGCGTCGAGCGGTTCCTCCGGCGGCTCGGTGTCCATGCAGCTGTCCTGGGTGAAGAACGTCGAGTTCGCCGGCCAGTACTTCGCCGACAGCCGCGGCTACTTCACGCAGGCGGGCTTCGAGCGGGTGGAGCTGCTCGCCGGGGGCGCCGCGGGCACCTCGGCGGAGGCGGCGATCGCCACCGGCCGGGCGTGGATCGGCGTGTCCGCGCCGCTGATCACCGCCCCGGCGATCAAGCAGGGCGCGCCGCTGAAGATCGTCGCCGCGACCTACCAGAAGAACCCGTTCGCGGTCGTGTCGCTGGAGAAGAACCCGATCCCCGACGCCAAGTCGATGATCGGCAAGCGGATCGGCGTGCAGGACGGCAACGACCTCGCCTTCACCGCGCTGCTGAAGGCCAACGGCATCGACCCGGGCCAGCTCACCCGCGTGCCGTTCCAGTTCGACCCGACGCCGATCACCACCGGCCAGATCGACGGCTACCTCGGGTTCTCCACCAGCGGCGCCGCCACGCTCGCCCGCCGCGGCGTCCCGGCGACGCAGTTCCTGTTCGCCGACAACGGGTTGCCGCTGGTCGGCGAGACGCTGATCGTTTCGCAGCAGACCATCGACGAGGAACGCGACAAGCTGAAGGCGTTCCTGAAGGCCATGGTGCGCGGCTGGAAGGACGCCATCGCCGACCCGGCCGCCGCCGCGCGCCTCGCGGTCGACCAGTACGGCAAGGACCAGAACCTCAAGGCCGACGAGCAGGAGGGGATGATGCAGCGCCAGGCCGAGCTGATCGTCTCCGACGACACCCAGGCGAACGGGCTGCTGACCGTCTCCGACGAGCTCATCGGGGCCAACATCGACTCGCTGAAGTTCGCCGGGATCGACATCGCCGCCGACGACCTGTTCGACCTCGCCCCGTTGCGCGAGGTCTACCAGGAGAACCCGGACCTGCTGCGGTGACCGAGGGAATTTCGCTGTCGGGCCTGGGAAAGCGCTTCGCGCTGCGCAAGAACCCGGTCACCGCGCTGGAGAACGTCGACCTGCACACCGAGCAGGGGGCGTTCCTGTCGCTGCTCGGGCCGTCCGGCTGCGGCAAGTCCACGGTGCTGCGCATCCTCGCCGGCCTCGAAGAGCCCACGACCGGCACCGCGCTCGTGCACGGCGAGACGCCGCTGGAACTGCGCAAGCACCACCACCTCGGGATCGCGTTCCAGGACTCGGCGCTGCTGCCGTGGCGCAGCGTCGCGACCAACATCCGGCTGCCGCTGGAGGTCGCGGGCCTCAAGCCGGAGCCGGGGCTGATCGACGAGCTGATCGAGCTGGTCGGACTCGGCGGCTTCGAGAAGGCGAAGCCCGCGCAGCTCTCCGGCGGGATGCGCCAACGCGTTTCGATCGCCCGCGCCCTCGTGGTCCAGCCCCGCGTGCTGCTGCTCGACGAGCCGTTCGGCGCGCTGGACGACATGACCAGGCAGCGGCTCAACCTGGAACTGCTGCGGATCTGGACCGAACGCCCGGCCACCACGCTCATGGTGACCCACGGCATCTCCGAGGCGATCTTCCTGTCCGACGTCGTCGCGGTGCTCAGCCCGCGGCCCGGCCGCGTCCTCGAGGTCGTCGAGATCGACCTGCCCCGCGCGCGCACTCCGGAGATGATGCGCACGCCCGAGTTCCACGCGCTGCACGACCACATCTCCGAGCTGCTGTTCACCGCCCGGACAGCCTCATGACCCGCTGGCTGGGTGGCGCCGCCGGGATCGCGGCGCTGGTGGCGTTGTGGTGGGTGCTCGCGGCGACGGTGTTCGCCGACGGGGGCGCGGTGCCGACGCCGCTGGCCGTCGTGCAGCAGTTCGCCGAGGACGGCTGGCAGTTCTACTGGGACAACGCGAGCGTTACCCTCGGCGGGGCCGGAATGGGCTACCTGTGGGGGAATCTCATCGCGCTGGCGATCGCGATGGTCGTGCTGCTGTTCCCGGTCACCGAGGGCGTGGCGACCCAGCTCGCAGTGGTCAGTTACTGCATGCCGCTGACCGCGATCGGCCCGATCATCCTGGTGGTGTTCGGCGGCCGGACGCCCACGATCTTCCTCGCCGCGTTGTCGGTCTTCTTCACCACGCTGGTCGGTTCGCTGCTCGGCCTGCGCGCGGCCGACAAGGCGAGCCTGGACGTCGTGACCGCCTACGGCGGCAACCGCTGGCACCGCCTGGTCAAGGTGCAGCTCGTCGCCGCGCTGCCGGCTGTGCTCAACGCGCTGAAGATCGCGGTGCCCGCGGCGCTGCTCGGCGCGATCATCGGGGAGTACCTCGGCGGTGTCGACAGTGGACTCGGCGTGGTGCTGACGGTGGCCCAGCAGCAGTACGTGGTGCCGCGCACCTGGGCGCTGGCCGTGGTGTGCGGGCTGCTCGCCGGCGTCGGCTACGCGCTGCTCGCCGTGCTCGGACGGCTGATCACGCCGTGGGCCAAGGGGGAGCAGGGATGAGCACGTTCGCCCGATCCGCGATCCGCCTGCTGATCCCGATGGTGGCCTCGGCCGTCGTCGTGGTGCTGCTGTGGATCGCGTTCCTGGAGCTGTTCGACATCAACTCGATGGTCGGCAAGCCGCCATCGGCGGTGTGGGAGTACCTGGTCACCGACGACGACGCGGCCGCCAACCGCGCCACGGTTTTCGGCAACCTGGCGGTCACGTTGCGCGACGCGAGCCTCGGCTTCGTCGCCGGCCTGGTCACGGCGATCGTGCTCGCGGTGGCGTTCTTCCTGGCGCGCGGCGTCGAGCAGGCCGTCATGCCGGTGGCGATGCTGCTGCGCTCGGTGCCGCTGGTGGCGATGACGCCGCTGATCATGCTGGTCTTCGGCCGGGACGCCGTCGGCATCGCGGTGATCGGCGGGATTGTGGTGTTCTTCCCGGCGCTGGTGAACCTGGTGTTCGGCCTGCGCTCCGCGCCGCGCCCGACGATCGACCTGGTCACGGCCTACGGCGGCGGCAAGGTGACGGTGCTGCGGAAGGTGGCGGTCCCGGCGGCGCTGCCCGCGCTGTTCGCCTCGGCCCGCATCGCGGTGCCGGGCGCGCTGATCGGCGCGCTGATCGCGGAGTGGCTGGCCACCGGGCAGGGCACCGGGGGAGCGATCCTGCGCGCGGTCGGCGGCTTCCGCTACGACGAGCTGTGGGCGTCGGTCGTGGTCCTCACGGCGACGTCGATCGTCCTGTACACGCTGGTGGGCCTGGTCGAAACGGCAGTGGTGACGCGTTTCTTCCCGGACCGGGCCAAGAACTAGGGCCTGTAAGGCACCGTGCGTGTTTTGTGCTGCTATGGCAACACAAAACACGCACGGGCCAGAGCCTGCTCAGGCGCCCCGCTCGCGGAACTTGTCGATCATCCGGCGGTCGCGCTTGGTCGGCCGCCCGGCACCGCGCTCGCGGCGGGCCACCGGCACCGAGGTCTCCGGAGGCGGAGCCGGCGTTCGGTCGATGTAGCAGGTGGAGGCATCGGCCGCGCCGACGCGCCGCTGGATCACCCGCACCACCTCGACGACGCGGGTCCGGTCGCCGACGCGGGCTCGAACCTCGTCACCGGGACACACGGTGGTCGCGGGCTTGGCGGGGCGGTCGTTGACGCGCACGTGCCCGCCGCGGCAAGCGGCGGCGGCGTCCGGGCGGGTCTTGGTCAGCCGGACGGCCCAGAGCCAGCGGTCGATACGGGTGGACTCCACAACACCACATGATGTCACGGCGACCCGGCGCGATCCGCCGACCGGCCCTCGGGTCAAGGCTGGCAGGTGTACTCGGCGCTCACGTCGACCGTCTCGGCGCCCGGGTCGTACCGGGCGATGATCAGGTAGTCGTTGCTGCGGTCCACCGAGACGTAGACCATCTCGGCGATCTCGGGAGTGCTCCTGTCGTGGTCGAGCCAGTTCGAGCGACCGCGCCAGAAGGTCTCGACGGCGTCGAGGTACTGGCGGGCCTGCTCGGGACGGACGTTCGTGGCCTCGGTCATGGCTCTGGCCCGGGTAGTCCCGTAGAAGGTCTTGCCGTCGTCGTCCGTCCCCTCGCAATGGAGGTCGGCACCTGCCGACGTGCTTGCGAATTGCAAGGTGGTGGAACCGGCGGACTGGGTCGCCTGGAGGTCGGCCTTCACCCGGTCCAGTGGCGCGGGCCCTTCGGGCGCACAGCCTGCGATGAAGCAACCAACGGCGGCAGCTATCGCCGCGAACCCTCGTCGACCTGGCACGTTATCTCCTCGGTAACCGGTGAAAGCGGTGTTCCCGGTACTGAGACGTCCGGCAGGCCAGAAGGTTGATCGGCGCGAACGAAATGCCGCGCGGCGGGGCTGCGGGAAATGCACACTGGGGCCGTCGGGACTGCTTGCTGGGGGCGGCTATGGCGGGTTTTGGGGATTCTGCGGGCGATTGGCCTTCACTGCGCGTGTCCGAGTGGGTCGATACGCGCGACACGTTGCACATGTGGATGCAGGTCGTCGGGAAGGTCCGGTTGGCCTTGGCGCCCATGGTCAACCACTGGTGGCAGGTTCCGCTCTACCTCTCCGCTCGCGGGCTCACCACCTCGCTGATGCCGCACGGCCGGCGTTCGCTCGACATCGAGTTCGACTTCTGCGAGCACGTGCTGCACATCCGGTCCAGCAGCGGGGACGCGCGGCGGATCCGCTTGGTGCCGAAGCCGGTCGCCGAGTTCTACCGGGAGACCATGGCCGCGCTCCGCGAGCTCGGCCTGCCGGTCTCCATCTGGACCATGCCGCGGGAGATCGAGCACGCCGTTCCGTTCGAAGAGGACACCGAACACTCCTCGTACAACCCGGAGCACGCGCGGCTGTTCTGGCAGCAGCTGCTCGCCGCCCACCGGGTGCTGACCGAGTTCCGGTCGCGGTTCGTGGGGAAGGTCAGCCCGGTGCACTTCTTCTGGGGCGCAATGGACCTGGCGGTCACCCGGTTCTCCGGCCGCACCGCGCCGGAACACCCGGGCGGCGCCCCCAACTGCGCGGACTGGGTGATGGTCGAGGGCTACTCCCACGAGCTCAGCAGCTGCGGCTTCTGGCCGGGCGGGCCCGGTGAGGGCACCTTCTACTCGTACGCATACCCCGAGCCCGCCGGGTACGTCCAGCACCCGGTCCGCCCGGCCGACGCCTCCTACAGTCCCGAGGTCGGAGAGTTCCTGCTGCCCTACGAAGCCGTGCGCACCGCGGCCGACCCGGACGCGACGCTGCTGGAGTTCCTGCAGACCACCTACGAGGCCGCCGCCGAAACCGGTGGCTGGGACCGCAACCAGCTGGAGGGTGTTGCGGAGCGCGGCTGATCGCTACTGCGCTTCGGGAACGCGCAGTTTGGTCGTTCCGAGCATGGCGCGGAGTTCACGCGGTCCGACGGGGTGGGAGAACAGCCAGCCCTGGTAACCGTCGATGCCCAGTCCTTTCAGGATGTGGAACTGGGTGGCGGTTTCCACGCCCTCCGCGATGCAGTGGCGGCCCATGGCGCGGGACATGTCCACCACGGCTCGGGCGACGGCGAAGTCGGCGGGATCGCCGCCGATGCCCGCGATGAACCGGCGGTCGACCTTGATGATCTGAGCGGGCAGCTCCTTGAGGCGGGCCAGCGACGAATAGCCGGTGCCGAAGTCGTCGACGGCGAAGCTGACTCCCCGGCCGGCGAGCGTGTGCATCGCCGACCGGGCCTGCGCGGGCAGGTCCACCAGCGCGGTTTCGACGAGCTCCAGGACGACCCGGTCGGGGTCGATGCCGGATTCGTCCAGCGCATCGGAGACTGCGGTGACGAAACGTGGATCGCCGGGTACGAGCCCGGCCAGGTTCACGGCCACCCGAGCGTGCCCGCCGCCGGCGTTCGGCCACCCGGCCGCTTCGCGCAAGGCGGTGCGCAACACCCAGCGGTCCAGCTTGCGCAGCAGGTCGCCTTGCTCGGCGATGGGCAGGAACGCGCCCGGCGCGAGCAGCCCGTGGTCCGGGTGGGGCCAGCGCACCAGCGCTTCGGCCCCCACGATCGAGCCGTCGGCGGCGACCACCGGCTGGTAGTGCAGCTCGAGTTCGTCGTGCGACAAGGCGTCCCGCAGCTGGCCCTCCATGTGCAGCTGCTCGTCGGCGGATGCGATCAAGGTGGGACTGGCCAGCGAGACCTTGCCCGGACCGCGCCGCTTGGCCTCGAACATGGCCGCGTCGGCGAATCTCAGCAGGTCGTCCGCCGTGCTGTCGGGCTGATCGGCCCGCGCGGCACCGACCGACGCCGAAACGCGGATGAGCTGGCCCCGCACCGGGACCGTGGTGCGCAGGAGCGCGGAGACCCGGGTGCTCAGCGCGTCCAGCCCGTCGACCGCGGTTATGTCCGAACAGACGATCACGAACTCGTCGCCGGAGAGGCGCACAACGGTGCACTCCGGCGGCACACCGCTCTCCAAGATCCGGGCCAATGCGACCAGCAGCTCGTCGCCCGCGTCGTGGCCGAGCGAATCGTTCACGCGTTTGAACTTGTCGATGTCGCAGAACAGCACCGCGGTGCGCTCGCGGTCCGGGCCCGCGAGGTAATCGGCGAGCAGGTCCTTGACCGCAGTCCGATTGGGCAGGCCGGTGAGGTCGTCGTGGGTGGCCTGGTGGTGCAGCGCCTCGGCCTGCCGGCGCCGTTCGGTGATGTCCTGGAATACGACCAGCCAGAACTGCGAGCCGTCGTCCTGAACGGAAAGGCCGGTGTGCAGCTCGCAGGACACCGGCAGGCCGTCCGAGCGCAACAGCGTCCGCTGCAGGACCTTCGGGTTCGCGTTCGGCCCGAGCACGCCCTTGCCGGAACGCGGCGACCGGGTTTGGTCCTGCGGATGGCCCAGCTCGTCGGCGGTGCACCCGCGCAGCTGGTCCAGGCGGTAGCCGAGCAGTCGGCAGAGCGCCTCGTTGGCGTCGACGAGCCGCTCGGACTGGTCGAACAGTCCGATGCCGACCGGGGCGACGGCCAGCAGGTCGGTGAAGCGCTGGCTCGACCGGCGCAGCCACGTCAGGGCGTCGTCCGGTGCGGCGGTCGGAGTTTCTGGCCGGGTCGGGTCGGCGGGGTTCTCGGTGCGGCCGCGCAGGATTTCGATGTGCTCGGTCCCCGGTCGCGACATCACCCAGCTCGGGCCGCGCAGCTCCTTCGCGAACCGTTTCAACGGTGCCAGGCGTTGCGCGATCTCCTCGTAGCTCGCCGCGCCACGGCCGTCGATCGCCAGTGTGGCGAGGGACAGGGTGACCGGAGTGTCGTCGACGGTGCGTGGTGGGTCCAGCAGTGCCGAGGCGAGCGCGTCCAGGTGCACGGGTGCGCAAGCCACCAGGAAGTCGTCGCCGCCGACATGCGCGACCTGCACCGAATCCAGCGAGGTGGCCGCATCGGTGAGGCTGCGGCCGATCGCGCGGATCAGCTCGTCGCCGGCGGCGACTCCGGCGCGGTCGTTGATGGCCTTGAACGAGTCGACGTCAAGCCATCCCACGACGAACTCGTCGCCCTTGTCGAGGAGCCGACGGATCTCGTCGGCGACGCGATCGCTGCCGGGGAGCCTGGTCAGCGGGTGGAGTGCGGCGGCTTCCTCGACCTTCTGGTCGGTGACGCCGCGAACCAGATCGCTGGCCCGGACCACGCCCAGGCACCGGCCCGCCTCGTCGACCACCACGGCGTCGTCGTACACCCGGTTCGGATCGGACGAGGTGACCAGTCGCAGGGTTTCCGCGGCGGTGGTGGAGGTGGTGACGATCCGGGGCTTGTCGGCCAGCCGGGACGCCGGCTTGCGGGCGTGCAGCGCGTGCCCGTACGGACCCGTCACAGCCAGCAGGAACCGGTTGCGGTCGAGGGTCTGCTGCGGCCTCTGGTCCTCGTCGACCAGCACGATGCCGCTGATCTCGGGGCGTTCGGCGAAGGTTCGCCGCGCCTCGTCCGCCAGCGCGTCGGCCGGGAGCGCGGTGGCGGGCGAGAGGAATTCGGTGGCCAGCGGTCCGGCGGCGACCGTCGTGGTCTCCCTGTTCGGCACCCCTGGGATCTCCCGCACCGGTACTGAAATCTGGGTTGTCTCGGGTGGCTTCTCGGATGCGGGAGCGAGCAGCGTGCCTTGCATGAGCCGGATGCCGAGGCGGTGCACCGCCGCGAACTGCTGCTGGTGATCGACGCCGTCCACCACCAGCGTCGAGCCCGCGGCCTCGGCCAAGTGCCGGATGGATTCGAGGAGGGCGAGCCGGCCGCGCCTCTCCGGGAATCCGCGCAGCACGCCCGGCGCGATCTTGAGCAGGTCTGGCCGCAGGTCGGTTACCATCGTCGGGGGAAGGGAGTCCACGCCAACACCGCCCAGCGCGATCCGGAACCCGCAGTCGCGCAGTTCGTCCACCTGGGCGAGGAGCCGGTCCGGGTCGAGCCCGCTCAGCGGTGGGCGGATCTCGAGGGTGACCTCGTGTTCTTGGCGGTCGGCCGACCACAGTGCGCGACGCACATCCATGAGCGCGCTGGGATCGCTCACGACGGTCTGGGCCTGGATGGTGAGGTGCAGCGGGAGCCAGACCCGGCGGTCGGCAGCCGCCCGGATCCCGCTCACGATCAGCCGTAAGTCCTGGTCGACCGGGGCGAACTGCGCGTCGGGGTTGTTCGGCCGCGGGGGGCAGTCGGCCGAACGGGGCAGGACCTCGATGGCCACGATCCCGCCCAGCCGAATGTTCACCAGTGGTTGATACGCAACGTGCACGGTTTGCAGTGGATGACCCACCCAATGGATGCTGCCCGCAACCTTGTGATCACATCGAGTGACTTAACTGTTTATTCACCTATTTCTTAACCGCTCGTTTCGTTCGGCTTCTGCGCTGCACGTTCCCGAGTGGTCGTCAGCCGAGCGCCCGGTCGAGGTTGAACGCCGCGCTGATCAGCGCGAGGTGTGTGAAGGCCTGCGGGAAGTTGCCCAGCTGCTCGCCGGTGTGGCCGATCTCCTCGGCGTAGAGGCCCAGGTGGTTGGCGTAGGTGAGCATCTTCTCGAACGCCAGCCGGGCCTCTTCGAGGCGGCCCGCGCGGGTCAGCGCCTCGACGTACCAGAACGAGCAGATCGAGAACGTGCCCTCGGTGCCCGGCAGGCCGTCCGGGCTGGTCAGCGGGTCGTAGCGGTAGACCAGCGAGTCCGACACCAGGTGCTCGCCCAGCGCGTCGAGCGTGGCCAGCCACTTCGGGTCCGTCGGCGAGACGAACTTGGCCAGCGGCATCATCAGCACCGCCGCGTCGAGCACGTCGTCGTCCTCGTGCTGGACGAACGCGCGCCGCTTCCCCGACCAGCCGCGCTTCATGATCTGCCGGTAGATCTCGTCGCGGGACCGCCGCCACCGCGGGATGTCGGCGGGCAGGCCCCGGTGGTTGGCCAGCCGCATGGCGCGTTCGATCGCCACCCAGCACATCAGCCGCGAGTAGAGGAAGTTCTTGGGGCCGCCGCGGGTCTCCCAGATGCCCTCGTCGGGGCGGTCCCAGTTGTCGCAGAGCCAGTCCACCACGTCGACCACCTCGTCCCAGCGGTCGCTGGAGATCGGCTCGCCCCACTTGTCGTAGAGGTAGATCGAGTCGATCAGCGCCCCGTAGATGTCCAGCTGGAACTGGTCCACGGCGGCATTGCCGACGCGCACCGGGGCGGAGCCCTGGTAGCCGCTGAGGTGGTGGAGTTCGCGTTCGGGCAGTTCGCTGCGCCCGTCGATGCCGTACATGATCTGCAGCGGGCCCGACGAATCGCAACGGCGCAGGTCGACGTGCTGGGACAGGAAACCCATGAACGCCTCGGCCTCCGCGGTGAACCCCAGCCGCAGCAGGGCGTACATGCAGAACGCGGCGTCCCGGATCCACACGTAGCGGTAGTCCCAGTTCCGCGCGCCCCCGATGCTCTCGGGCAGGCTCGTCGTCGGCGCGGCCACGATCGCACCGGTCGGCGCGTAGGTGAGCAGCTTCAGCGTCAGCGCGGAGCGGTGCACCATCTCCCGCCACCGGCCGCGGTAGCGGGACGCCGACAGCCAGTTCCGCCAGAACCGCACCGTGGCGGCGAACTCGTGCTCGGCCTCGGTCAGCGGGCACTCCCGCGGGGCCACGTCATCGCCGACCCGGTCGAGGGCGAACACCGCGACCTCGCCCTCGTGCAGCTTGAACGCCGACCACACGTCCGGTCCGTCGGGCTCGACCGGCACGCTGGCCGTCAGCGCCAGGGACAGCTCTTCCGACTCGAAGATCGCCTGGCAGCCTTCGATGCGCAGGGTGTGCGGCCGCGTCGCGTAGTCGAACCGCGGCGCCACCCGGGCGCGGAACGGCAGCGAGCCCCGCACGCACACCACCCGGCGGATCAGCCGGTGCCGGCCCGCCTCGCGCGAGTCGTCCACGATCGGCATGAAATCCTGGACCTCGCCGACGCCACCCTCGGCGAAGAACCGGGTGATCAGCACGTTGGTGTCCGGGAAGTAGAACTGCTTGGTCCGCGCGGGCACGTCGGCGGCGAGTTCGAAGGAACCGCCCCGCTCGGCGTCGAGGACCGCGGCGAACACGCTCGGCAAGTCGAAGCGCCCGCAGCAGTACCAGTCGATCGTGCCGTTGGTGCCCACCAGGGCGACGCTGCGCAGGTCGCCGATCAACCCGTGATCGGCGATCGGCAGGTATCCCGGGGATTGTTGGTTCGACGTCACGGGTGCCTCCCGTGGGCATTCCCGCGCGAGCGCGCGAGAACCGACACCCTCGTTCTACCCCTGCCCCCGGGCGGAGCACCAGTGGGACGAGCGTGGCCCGGCGGAACCCGCCGGGCCATCGCTGCTCGTCGCCGGTGTCAGGTCAGCTTGATCTGCCGGTTGACGTCCTTGTACAGCAGGTAGCGGAACTTGCCCGGACCGCCCGCGTAGCAGGCCTGCGGGCAGAAGGCGCGCAGCCACATGAAGTCGCCGGCCTCGACCTCGACCCAGTCGTCGTTGAGGCGGTACACCGCCTTGCCCTCGAGGACGTAGAGCCCGTGCTCCATCACGTGCGTCTCGGCGAACGGGATCACGGCACCGGGCTCGAACGTCACGATGTTGACGTGCATGTCGTGCGACATGTCGTTCGGGTCGACGAACCGGGTCGTCGCCCAGGCGCCGTTGGTGTCGGGCATCGGCGTCGGCTCGAGCTCCTGTTCCTGCAGCGCGAACGCCTTGGGCGTCGGGTAGCCCGCCACCGGCTCGTAGGCCTTGCGCACCCACTGGAAGGTCGCCACCGCGTCGGACTCGTTGGCCACCGACCAGCTGCCGCCCGCCGGGAGGTAGGCGTACCCACCCGCCGTGAGGACGTGCTTCTCGCCCTCGATGACGACGTTCAGCGTGCCGGTGAGCAGGAACAGCACCGACTCGACGCCGCTCTCCGGCTCCGGCTCGGTGCTGCCGCCGCCGGGCGCGACCTCGACGATGTACTGCGCGAACGTGGTGGCGAACCCGGCGATCGGCTTGGCGAGGATCCACGCGCGGGTGTTGATCCACCCGGGCAGGTTGCTGGTGACGATGTCCCGCAGCACGCCACGAGGGATGACGGTGTACGCCTCCTTCACCACGGCCCGGTCGGTCAGCAGAGTGCTCTGCGACGGCAGGCCGCCCTCTGGGGCGTAGTACGTCGGCTCGCTCAAGTTGAAACTCCTGTCTTGATCGACGTTCACACGCTGCCGTGCAGTGCTTGCCGGGTGCGCCGCGGGGGCCAGCGATGTGTGACGTGGACAGCGTAAGGCCCCGGAACCCACCGGGACAGCCGTCCGAGGTCTACGTATACATCACATCCGGACTTCGCTGAACCGCGCTGAATCGGTTTGGCGGGGAGTCACTCCGGTCGCGGGCCGAAGCGCGCCCGGACGTCCTCGCGGTCGGCGAGGCGGGCGGGGAACCCGGGGCCGAGCTCTTTGGTGACGGAACCGGCCGTGAGCGGTTGCGCGCAGTGCTCGCAGACGACGACGCCGTGGGTGGCCTGCCCGCAGGTGTGCCGGGTGATCACCGGCGGCCCGGACTCGCCGGCCAGCCAGCGGTCGCCCCAGGCCATGATGGCCGCGAGCACCGGGTAGAAGTCCTCGCCCTTCTCGGTGAGGACGTATTCGTACCGGTCGGGCCGCTGCTGGTAACGCACGCGGTCGAGCAGGCCCTCCTCGACCAGTCGCTGCAGCCGGGCGTTGAGGGTGTTGCGGGCCAGGCCCAAGGACTCCTGGAAGTCGTCGAACCGCCGGATTCCGGCGAACGCCTCGCGCAGCACGAGCGGGGTCCACCAGTCGCCGATCAGGTCCATGGTCCGGGCGATGGAGCAGGGCCAGTTCGCCAGCGAAGTCCGCTTCATGCCGCCGATCGTAGTGGGTTGTCCTACTGGACGGACGTTGCTACGTTCCCAGTCAGTTGTTCTAGAGGACTAACTCGGAGCGGAGGACCGGATGAGCGCGGACGCCGAGCCCGGCGAGGTCACGATGCGGATCGATGGTCGGGTCGCGATCATCACCGTGGTCAACGAGGCCAAGAAGAACTCCTACACGCCGGCGATGATGGAGCAGCTGAGCGCGCACCTCACGGCGTTCGACGACGATGACGAGCTCTGGGCGGCGGTGTTCTGCTCGGCGGGCGAGCACACCACGGCCGGGCTGGACATGCCGAAGTTCTTCGGGCCGAACGCCACGGCGAAGCCGCGCCGGGAGGACCAGGTCGACCCCTTCGGGCTCGGCCGCCGGTGCCGGAAACCGGTCGTGGCGGCGGTGCAGGGCATCACCTACACCGTCGGGATCGAGCTGATGCTGGCCGCGGACATCGTGGTCGCCGCGGACACCGCCCGGTTCGGGCAGATCGAGGCCAAGCGGGGCATCGCGCCGCTGGGCGGCGCGCACTTCCGGTACCTGACCAGGACCGGCTGGGGCAACGCGATGTACCACCTGTTCCTGTGCGAGGAGTTCGACGCGCAGCGCGCCCTGCAGATCGGGTTCGTGCAGGAGGTCGTGCCGTTCGGCGAGCACGTCGACCGCGCGATCGAGCTGGCGAAGCTGATCTGCCGGAACGCGCCGCTGGGCATCCGGGCGACCAAGGAGGCGGCGCTGACCTTCGTCGATGCGGCCGAGCGGGCAGCGATCGCCGAAATCCCGCGAATTCGTGAGAAGGTGTTCGCAACCGAGGACTTCCGGGAGGGCATCCAGTCCTTCGTGGAGCGGCGCGCGGCCGAATTCCAGGGCCGTTGAGCCGAAGAGAACGACGCACTACCAGAAAGCGGGTCTGCTGCATGTCCACCGAGTACGCCCTCGACGGTCCCGTCGCGATCATCCGAATCGAGAACCCACCGGTCAACGGGCTCGGGCACGCCGTGCGCGAGGGGATCGTGCGGGATCTGCGCCGCGCCCTGGAATCCGCCGACGTCGAAGCCGTCGTGCTGACCGGCCGTCCGGGCTTCTTCTCGGCGGGCGCCGACATCACCGAGTTCGGGACGCCCAAGTCCGCGGCGGAACCGACGCTCGTGGACGTCATCGCCGCGCTGGACGCCGCCGGCAAGCCGGTCGTGGCGGCCATCGACGGCACCTGCTTCGGCGGCGGGCTGGAACTCGCGCTGGGCGCGCACTACCGGGTCGCCACGGCCGCCAGCAAGCTCGGGCTCCCGGAGGTGACGCTCGGGCTCGTCCCCGGTGCCGGCGGCACCCAGCGGCTGCCGCGCGCGGTGGGTCCGGCGGTGGCGGCCGAGATGATCACCGGCGGCAAGCCGCGTACCGCCAAGGCGCTCGCGGGCGTCGAAGGCCAGCGGTTGCTCGACCGGGTCGTGGACGGCGACGTGGTGGCGGCCGCGACGGCGTTCGCCCGCGAGATCGCCGCGGTGCGGCCGCTGCCGAGGGTCCGCGACCTCGCCGTCGGCGGCGTGGACGAGGTGAGCGCGATGCGCGAGCCGCTGCGCCGCCGCAGCCGCGGGTTCGAGGCGCCGCTGGCCGCCCTCAAGCTGGTGGAGCTGTCCGGGACCGCGCCGTTCGACGAGGCGCTGGCCGAAGAGCGCCGGACGTTCCTGGAGCTGATGGGCGGCACGCAGTCCGCCGCGCTGCGGCACGCGTTCTTCGCCGAGCGGGCCGCCCGCAAGATCCCCGATGTGCCGCGCGAGACGCAGCCGCGCCCGGTCGAGAAGGTGTCCGTCATCGGCGCCGGCACCATGGGCGGCGGGATCGCGATGAACTTCCTCAACGCGGGCATCCCGGTCGTCATCGTGGAAACCGGCCAGGAGGCGCTGGATCGCGGGCTGGGCATCATCCGCCGGAACTACCAGGCCCAGGTGGACAAGGGGAAGCTCGCGGCGGAGGTGCTCGAACGGCGGATGGCGCTGCTGACGCCGAGCCTCGACTACGCCGACGTGTCCGACAGCGACCTGGTCATCGAAGCGGTCTTCGAGGACATGGGCGTCAAGCGCGAGGTGTTCACCAAGCTGGACGCGGCGGCCAAGCCCGGCGCGATCCTGGCGTCGAACACCTCGACCCTCGACGTCGACGCGATCGCCGCGGTCACCGGGCGGCCCGGCGACGTGGTGGGCATGCACTTCTTCAGCCCCGCCAACGTGATGAAGCTGCTGGAGGTCGTGCGCGGCGCCGAGACCGCCGACGACGTGCTGGTCACGGCGATGTCGGTGGGGCAGCGGGTCGGCAAGACCGCCGTGGTGTCCGGGGTGTGCGACGGCTTCATCGGCAACCGGATGCTGGCCGAGTACCGGGATGCCGCGATGGCGCTGCTGCGCGCCGGGGCGTCGCCGGCCGAGGTCGACTCGGCGATCGAGGGCTTCGGCTTCGCGATGGGCCCGTTCCGGATGGGCGACCTGGCGGGCAACGACATCAGCTGGGCGATCCGCAAGCGCCGCTACGCGGAGCACCCCGACTCGCCGCGCGACGAGATCTCCGACGCGCTGTGCGAGCTGGGGCGGTTCGGCCAGAAGACCGGGGCGGGTTGGTACGACTACAAGTCCGGCAGCCGGGAGGCGATCCCGAGCCCGGTCGTCGACGAGCTGCTGACGTCGTACCACGAGAAGCACGGCACCCAGCGCCGCACCTTCGAGGCGGAGGAGATCGTGCAGCGCCTGGTCTTCGCGCTGGTGGACGAGGGCGCGCGGATCCTCGACGAGGGAATCGCGCTGC
Source organism: Saccharopolyspora elongata (assembly GCF_004348985.1). GTDB lineage: Bacteria > Actinomycetota > Actinomycetes > Mycobacteriales > Pseudonocardiaceae > Saccharopolyspora > Saccharopolyspora elongata. Next base: position 174,503 of record NZ_SMKW01000002.1, read on the forward strand.
GCGCCTCGGACATCGACGTGGTGTACCTGGCGGGCTACGGATTCCCCCGGCACCGCGGCGGGCCGATGCACTACGCGAACACCGTGGGCACGGCGAACGTGCTGGCCGCACTGCGGAAGTTCCACGACGACGGCTGGGAGCCGGCGCCGCTGCTGGTCCGGCTGGCCGATGAGTCCGCGAACTTCGGCTGACGGCAGGTGACCAGGTGGGCCACTGTGGACTCGTCCACAGTGGCCCACCTGCTTTCAGCTCGCCTTGGCGAGGGGGAAGCCGGTTCCGGTCAGTTCCTCGGACAGCGTCCACAGCTTCTTCGCCGCAGCGGAGTCGCTGGCCGCGGCCGACCGGCTCACCAGCGTCGGACCGCCGCGCACCTCGAACAGGCCGTCTGGGCCAAGGTAGCTCGCGCCGGGCAGGTCCTGGGTCGCGGCGTAGAGCGTCGGCAGCGCGCCTGCCTCCGCGTCCTGCGCGACGATCCGGTTGCCGACGCGCATGAGCAGGCGTAGTGCCGCGCTCGGGGAATGGTTCTGCAGGTTCGTGGCCGCGTAGCCGGGGTGCGCGGCGAATGCCCGCACGGGCGAACCGGCCTCGGTGAGCCGCCGCTGCAGCTCCAGCACGAACAGCAGGTTCGCCAGCTTCGACTGGCCGTAGGCGCGCTGCGCGTTGTAGGCGCCGGTGAAGTTCGGGTTGTCGAAGTTGATACCCCGGACGTACCGGTGCGCCGTGGAAGCCACGGTCACCACGCGGTCGGTGACGCGCGGGAGCAGCAGGTTCGTGAGCGCGAAGTGGCCGAGGTGATTGGTGCCGAACTGCGTCTCGAACCCGTCCTTGGTGCGCCCCTCCGGCGGGATCATCACCCCGGCGTTGTTGATCAGCAGGTCGACGTCGCCGTCCCAGGAGTCGGCGAACTCCCGCACCGAGGCGAGGTCGGCGAGGTCGAGGCGGCGGACCTCGTGGCTGCCGGGGAGCGCGGCCGCCGCCTCCGCGCCCTTGGTGACGTCCCGGACGGCGAGCACCACGTGCGCGCCGGCCCTGGTCAGTGCGCGGGCCGTGTGGACGCCCAGGCCGCTGTTGGCGCCGGTGATGATCGCGGTGCGGCCGGTCAGGTCGGGGATCCGATCGATGCTCCAAGCAGGCATGGGCGCCAATGTAGTCACCGACAACAAAGTTGACAATGGCAACAATGCTGCCGGTGTCAACATCCACGGTAGGCTGCCGGTCATGGCTGGAGGTCGTTATCACCACGGGGACCTTCGCGCCGCGTTGCTGGACTCCGCCACCACCGCGCTGCGCACGCGCGGGGTCGACGCCCTGTCCCTGCGGGAACTCGCGCGGGACATCGGCGTCAGCCACGCCGCGCCGCGACGGCACTTCAAGGACAAGCGGGCGCTGCTGAACGCGCTCGCCCTGCGCGGGTTCGAGCGCCTGACCGCCGAGCTCGACGCTGCCGCGGCCACCGAGGGCCCGTTCCGCCGCAGGCTGACCGCGCTGGCCCGGGCCTACGTCTGCTTCGCCGTGCACGACGCGGAACTGCTCGAGCTGATGTTCGTCCGGAAGCACGCGCCGGACGCCTCCGAGGAGCTGGTCGCGGCGGGGCACCGGCTGGGAACGTCGATGCTCGCGGTCATCGTGGACGGTCAGCGCAGCGGCGACGTGCACGCCGGCGGGGCCGATGGCATCGGCCTGTCGGTGTTCGCCGGGCTGCACGGCTTCGCCAGCCTGGCGGCCAGCGGCATGGTCCCGGAAGAGGGCTCGGACGCCGCGCTCGACATCCTCCTCGGCGAGCTCCTCAACGGCATCGCGCCCCGCTGAACGGGGGCTACGATCACCGCATGAGGTTCGCGATCTCGATCCCGCAGTTCTTCGCAGACGGCGAGTTCGACGCCGCCGGCTTCGCCGGTTACCTGAGGCGGGTCGAGGAACTCGGCTTCGAAAGCGCGTGGACCCAGGAGCAGGTGCTGGGCACCATGCCGCAGCTGAGCCCGATCGAGACGATGACCTTCGCGGCGGCCTGCACCGACCGGCTGCGGCTGGGCTGCGCCGTGCTGGTGACCACCCTGCACAACCCGGTGCACCTCGCGAAGAGCCTGAGCACGCTGGACCAGATGTCCCGGGGGCGGCTGGAGATCGGCGTCGGCACGGGCGGCCGCGGCCGGATGTTCGCCGCATTCGGCGTCGAGCCGGAGCGTTTCGTCGGGCGGTTCACCGAGGGCCTCGAGCTGATGAAGCAGCTGTGGACGCGGTCGCGGGTGACCTTCGACGGCCGGTTCTGGCAGCTCGAAGACGCCGCGATGGAGCCCAAGCCATTCCGGAAGCCGCATCCGCCGATCTGGTTCGGCGGCAACAGCCCGGCGGCGCTGCGGCGCGCGGTCCGCCATGGCAACGGCTTCTTCGGCGCCGGATCGTCGCCCACCGAGCGGTTCGCCGACCAGGTCCGAACCGTGGCGGCCGCGCTAGCCGAGCAGGAACGGGACCCGGCCGACTTCCCGATCGCCAAGCGCGTGTACATCGCGGTCGACGACTCGCCGGAGCGCGGTCGGGAGCGGATGAACACCGAGCTGGAGCGCCTCTACGGCCGCCGCTCCGAAACCATCGAGGCCGCCGCAGTCGTTGGCGCCCCGGAGGATTGCGAGCGAGAGCTACGCGCGGTCGCGGCCGCCGGTGCGCAGCGCATCCTGCTCAGCCCGATGTTCGACCACGCCGAGCAGACCGAGCGCCTGGCGGCCGAGGTCCTGCCCCGGCTCGGCTGACGTCCCCGGTCACGACGCGGCGCGCACCAGGCGGAGCTGGCCGATCTCGGCGGCGTTCTTCATCAGTTCCGCGTTGACCCAGCCGACCGTGTGCGCCACGGTCATCTCGGGGTCGTTCTGCCAGGGGAACGACGCGACGGCGTCCAGGTCGGCGTCGGTGAACTCGTCCAGCACGGCGAGCCAGTCCGCGCGCAACCCGCGCAGCCAGTCGATGGCCGGCTGTCCGGCGCCGGGCCACTCGATCTCGGTCCGGTCGCGCGGCGGCACGCCCCGCGCGTGGTCGATGGTCACGCTCCACCACCAGCCGATGTGCCAGGTGATCCAGCCGATGGTGGGCACCGGGATGGGATCGGGCTCGGCGTCGGCCCAGTCCGGCACCCACGCCCCGTCCTCGCCCCGGCGCATCGTCCAGCAGTGCTTCGCGGGCTCCCAGCGGAAGTCCTCGGGGTCCAGCCGTTCCAGGTGGAACTCGAACAGCGACCAGGTCAGGTCGAACTGCCAGCGCAGCAGTTCGCGGCGGGATGCGGGCATGGGATGATCTTCGCATTACGCCCGGTCGGGGCGAAAGCGATTTTCCGATCGTCCACGATGGACGGTCGCTGGTGGTCAGGAGAACGGCGTGTGCGGCTTCTCCTGGAGCTCGCCGTCGATGGTGACCTCCACCCGCTCGTCGTAGAAGCAGGCGAGGCCGGCGACCTTCTGGCTCTCCGGCAGTGGCGTGCGGTAGGCCCAGACGATGTCGGGGTGTTCGGTGCCGTCGACCACCACGTGCCAGTACGTCGCGGTCCCCTTGTAGGGGCACTGGGTCCGCCGTTGCGACGGCCGCAGCAGGTCCATCCGGACATCGGCCAGCGGGAGGTAGTAGCGCGGCGGGAGGCCGGTCTCGAAGAGGATCTGCGGGCGGCGCGAGTCGGCCACCACGACGCCGCCGACGCGCACGACGACGTGCCGCGAGCCGGCCAGGATGTCGACCCGCTTGTACGGGTCGCGCGGGTGGACGTAGACGGGCTCGTCCTCCTCGAACCACTCGTCCATCGCGTCCCAGTCGATCCGCACCAGGCCCTGGGCGGGGGAGGAGTCCGGGAACCGGACGGCAGCGCCCTCGGCGGAAGCTCCGTCGACCAGCACGTCGTGGACGTCTCCGTCGCCCAGCAGGTCGACGTGGCGTGTGCCGCCGGTCGGGCGCAGCTGCGCCTGGACGTCCTCGGCCGGCAGGTAGTAGGTCGGGTAGTAGGGGTGCTCCCACACGAGCATCGGGTGCCTGGAGTCCGCGACGAGCCGCCCGCCGAGATAGGTGCGCACCCGCTTGGGTGATCGCTGGATCTTCGGCTGCTCGCCCGGGTTGTCGGTCATGGCGTCCTCCGATGCTCGCGCGTCTGGTACCTCCCATCCTGGCGCGCGGGCACGGCGCGGGCCACCACGCGTCTGGTCCTCAGTGGATGATCAAGTGGGTTGGACCGTTCGGGCGCAGCCGCCGGGGCCACTGTCCGCAGTCGGCCGGGCGCTCGGCGCAGCGTGCGACGAACGCCCCATTTCGAGGGTGCCCGGAAGGGTTGATCTCCGGCGCCGCCCCGGGCAAGCTGTTCGCGCAGAACGGGCGGGTCGGGGGCTCGGGCGGTCAACGCCGGGCATGCGTCCGAAAGTTGGCGGCACATGCCCTGGAGGCCCGAGGATGCTCACCCCCGACGACGTGCGCAACGTTGCTTTCGCCAGGAGCTGGCGGCGCAACCGCGGCTACGACGAGCGCGAGGTGGACGAACTCCTCGAACGCGTCGAGGCGACGCTGCGCGGGAAGCGGCTGGTGACCGCGCGCGACGTGCTCACGGCGCGGTTCAGCCCGGGCAGGCCCGGACGGTCCTACAAGAAGTCCCAGGTCGCCGAGTTCCTGGACCAGGTCGCGCTGACCCTGATGAAGCGCGAGGTGCGGGAGTCCGAGCGCCGCGAAAAGCAGGGCGGCGCGGTGAGCGAGGAGAAGACCGTGGTCCGGCGCGCGACCCCGGTCGTGGAGCCCGCGCCCCGGCGCGGCGAGGCCGTGCAGCCGGGGCGCGTCGAGGTGTTCAGCAGTTCGGCGGCGCAGCAGAACGTGCTGGACAAGGCCGAGGTCGATGCGTTCATGGATCGCGTCGAGGCCACCCTCCGCGGTGCCGACACGCTGACCGCGCAGGACGTGCTGGGCGCCCGGTTCAACCCGCCCGGGCCGGGCCGGCCGGGCTACCAGGAAGCCAGCGTCTTCGCCTTCCTCGTCATGGTCTCCACGATGATCAAGAACATGACCCCGCGGCAGCGGCCGCAGGCCGTCCCGGCGCAGCGGATGCCGATCGCCCGCGCCTTCCCGCGCGCGCTGGTGGCCGGGACTCCGCAGCTCACCCCGGAGGCGATCGGCAGCGTGGTGCTGCACGGTTCCGCAGGCAACGAGCACGGCTACGACGAGGACGAGGTCGATGACTTCCTGGACCGCGTCGCCGACACCCTGCGCGGCGCCGACACGCTGACCTCGCGCGACGTGCAATCCGTCGCGTTCCGCGCGCAGCCCGAGCCGGGCACCGGCTACGACCGGGCCGAGGTCGACTCGCTGCTGGACCTCATCGCGGAGCGCCTGGACGCCGACGCGCCGGTGAGCGCCCGCCGGAACGAGCGCTCACCGGGCTGATCAGCCGCGCAGCGCCTTGCGGGACAGCAGGTTGCCCAGGTACTGGGCCGCCTGCACCAGCACGATGATGATCAGCACCGCGATCGCGGTGATGCCCCACTCGAAGCGCTGGTAGCCGTAGGTGATGGCGAAGTCCCCGAGCCCGCCGCCGCCGACCGCGCCCGCGACGGCCGTCATGTCGACGACCGCGACGAACACGAAGGTGTAGCCGAGGATCAGCGGCCCGAGCGCCTCCGGCACCAGCAGGCCCACGATGATCCGCAGCGGGCTCGCCCCCATCGCGCGGGCCGCCTCGATGACCCCGGGGTCGATGGTCACCAGGTTCTGCTCGACGATCCGCGAGATGCCGAACGTGGCCGCCACGGTCAGCGCGAACGTGGCCGCGGTGGTGCCCAGCGTGGTGCCGACGACCTGGATCGTCAGCGGGCCGATCGCCGTGATGAAGATGATGAACGGGATCGGTCTGATGATGTTCACCAGCACGTTCAGCACCACGAACACGAAGCGGTTGGCGAGGATCCCGCCCGCCCGCGTGGTGTAGAGCAGGATGCCGAGCACCAGGCCGAGGAAGCCGCCGATCAGCATCGTGGCCAGCACCATCCAGATGGTCTGGCCGATCGAGGTGAGCAGCACCGGCCCGATCGTCGCCCAGTCGATGTTCACGCCACCAGCTCCTGCACCTCGGTGATCTCGCGGAGCTCGGCGATCAGCGCGTCGACGCCGTCGGCCGCGCCGTTGAGCTCCAACGTCAGCCTGCCCAGCGACTCGCCGCCGAGCTCCTTGATCCCGCCGTAGACGATCTCGAACCGGACGCCGTGCCTGCCCAGCGCGTTGGACAGCACGGCGCCGATCCGCCGGTCGTCGCGGATGCTCGCGGTCACCAGCCGGCCGTCGTGCCGGGCGCGCAGCCTGGCGAGGTTCTCGCCGTCGGGCTGGTCGTGCAGCACGGTTTCGACGAACCGGCGGGTGATCGCGGTCTTGGGCGCGGAGAACACGTCCACCACGCTGCCCTGCTCGACGACGCGCCCGGCGTCGAGCACCGCCACCCGGTCGGCGATCTCCCGGACCACCTCCATCTCGTGGGTGATCACCACGATGGTCACCCCGAGCTCGGTGTTGACCCGCTTGAGCAGGCGCAGCACCTCGCCGGTGGTCTCCGGGTCGAGCGCGCTGGTGGACTCGTCGGCGAGCAGGATCTTCGGGTTGGTCGCCAGCGCCCGGGCGATGCCGACCCGCTGCTTCTGCCCGCCGGAGAGCTGGTCGGGGTAGTGCCAGGCCTTGTCGGCGATGCCGACGAACCGCAGCAGCTCCGCGACCCGCTCCTCGCGCCGCCGCTTGTCCCAGCCCGCGATCTTCAGCGGGTAGGCCACGTTGCCGAACACGGTGCGCGAGCGGAGCAGGTTGAACTGCTGGAAGATCATGCCGATGCCGAGCCGGACCTCGCGCAGCCGCCGCTCGGGCAGGCCGGTGATGTCGGTGCCGCCGACGACGACCTGCCCGGCGCTGACCGGCTCCAGCGCGTTGATCAGCCGGACCAGGGTGCTCTTGCCCGCCCCGGAGTAGCCGATGATTGCGAACACCTCGCCGGCGTCGATGGTCAGGTCGACGTCCGCCAGCGCGGTGACCGCGCGGTCGCCGGAGCCGAAGGTCTTGCCGACGCCGCGGAACTCGATGAGCGGGGACCCCGTGCTCACTTGGCGGCCTGCACGGTCTGCGTGAGGTCGGCCAGGATGCCCTCCAGCTCGGCCTGCGGGCGGTCGACGAGCACCGACGTGCCCTTCGAATCGGCCTCGGCCTGCCCGGAGACGCGCTTGTCCCGGTAGATCTCGACGAGCTTGTGGTAGGTCGGGTTGTCCCGGTCCTCGGCGCGGACGACGAACGCGTTGATGTAGGGCGCGGCGGCCGGGCTGTCGGGGTCGTCGCCGAACAGCGCCTTGCTCGGGTCGAGGTCGGCGTCGAGGGCGAAGTTGTTGTTGATGATCGCCGCGTCCACCGACGGCAGCGACGCGACGGTCTGCGCGGCGTCGACCGGGGTGACGGTCACCTTCGAGGCCGCGGTGTCGATGTCGGCCGGGGTGGCGAGCACGGTCCCGCCGTCCCTGAGCTTGATCAGCCCGGCCTGCTGGAGCACCAGCAGCGCCCGCGCCTGGTTGGTGGGGTCGTTCGGGATCGCGACGGTGCCGCCCTGCGGGACGTCGGCGACGCCTGCGTGCTTGCGGGAGTACAGGCTCAGCGGCACGACGTAGGTCGAGCCGATCGGGGTGAGGGTGTCCGAATTGGACGCGTTGTAGTTGGCGAGGAAGAGCAGGTGCTGGAAGAGGTTCACGTCGATCTGCTTCTGCGACAGCGCCGGGTTGGCCTGGTGGTAGTCGCTGAAGTTGACCGTCTCGAGGTCGATGCCCTGGGCGGCGGCGAGGTCCTTGTAGGTCTTCCAGTACGACTTGCCGGCGTCGGTGACGCCGATGCGCACCTTGGTGCGGCCGGCCGCGGTGTCGGTCGAGCCGCCCTGCACCACGACGACCACCGCGACGACGGCGATCACCACCAGCGCGGCCAGGCCCAGCAGGACGCCCCGTCGCTTCTGCTTGGGCTTCTCCGGCAGCCCGAGGGCGTTGTTCTCGGGGGCGTTGTCGTTCTCGGACATGTCTTGCCTTTCGCGGTGTCGGCGCGCGGGAATCCGATGCGTGCGCGCCCTTCGGACGCCACGATGCAGCAGCCGGCCGAGGAACCCGACATCGTTTCATGATCTGGATTTTCGGGGCGCGATTTGCTGTTGGAGCCTGGCCGTGCTAGGCGGCCGCCTCGTCGTGACCCGCATCGCGCAATCGATCGAAAGGCCTGCTCGGGTGTCCTATACAGTCGTACAGTACGTCTGTACCATACGATCGTATGGGCAATGTTGAGAAGATCGAAAGCGGAGCTCGTGCCGCGCGCACGACCCTCGTCAGCGGCGTGGTTCTGGCGCTGATCGGTGCCGTGCTGTGGGCGACGACGGGCGGGGTCGAGCTGCCGGTCGTCTCGCCGAGCAAGGTCGGGGTCGTCCTGCTCGTGGTGGGCGCCATCGAGATCGTGGTGGGTCTGGCCATGGTGATCGGCCGGTCGACGCGCGGTCGGCAGGAGTGACAGCCGGGGACCGCGCCGCCGAGCGGCGAGCGCACCTGATCGGCGCGGTGCTCGACCTGATCGACGGGGGCGGGATCCCGGCCGTCAGCATGCGCGCGGTGGCCACCGCGGCGGGCGTGTCCCTCGCGCAGGTCCAGTACTACTTCCGGAGCAAGGACCAGCTCATCGTCGAGGCGTTCCGCCACATCTGCCGCGATGTGGAGGGGCGCGCGGCGGCGGTGGGTTTCGACGGGCCGGCCCGCTCGGTGCTGCGTGCGCTGATCGACCTCTGGCTGCCGGTCGACGAGCGCCTCAGCCGCGACGCCCGCGTGTGGCTGGCGTTCTCCGCCGAGGCGACCACGCGGCCGTCGCTCATGAGTTTCGCTGCGGAGGTGGACGAGGAGCTCCGCGAGGCGTTCGCGCAGATCCTCCGGCGTGCGAGCGGGAGCGGTGAGCTCAACCCGGCCGCCGACCCGGTGATGGCGGCGGCCGGGCTGCTCGCGGTCATCGACGGGCTCGTCGTGCAGTCGCTGGTCCTCGACGAGTCCGAGCGCGCGGGCTTCCTCTCCCCGCGCGTCGAAGCCCACCTGGACCTGCTCTTCCCGAAGGCGCAACGGAAACCGAAAAGGAGCAAGGGAACATGATCGTGCACCGTACTGGCGCACTCGCGGTGCTCGGGCGCGCCGCGCTCGGTCCGATCGCGATGGCTTTCGCGCTGGGTGTCGCGACGACGGTAGCGCCGGCGAGCGGCGACGACGGATTCGCCATGCGCCTCCTGCCTGCGGTGCTGACCAGTTTGATCGCGGTGCCGGTCGTCGTCCTGCTGTGGCGGCGGCGTGGCGGGCTGCGCGGGCTGGGGCTGACGGCGGACCTGCGCGGGCTTCGTGGCTTCCTGCTCGGGTGCGTCGTGACCGCCGGCAGCGCCGCCCTCGTGTTCGGCGGCGGGACCGCCGCGGGCTGGCTGCGCTGGACTGACCTGGATCCCGGGAGCCTGGCGGTCTTCCTCGCCACCAACGCGATCGTCGCGTTCCTGCTCGAGGCGCTGCCGGAAGAGCTGACGCTGCGCGGGTACGCCTGGTGCACCCTGCGATCGCGGTTCGGACGATGGGCGGCAGCCGTTGGCACCACGGCGATCTTCCTGGTCGTCCCCGCGGCATCTGCCCTCGTCGCGGCAGGAATCGCGGTGCTGGCCGGCGGATCGCCCGGCGCCATCGGTTGGGCGCCCGCGGGCGAGGATCCGGTGTCCTACCTGATCCTGCTCACCGTTTTCGGCATCGCGCTGATCGCCGCGCGCAGCGCCACCGGTTCACTGTGGACGAGCGTCGCGACCCACCTGACGTTCCTCACCGTCCAGCGCATCGTCCTGGACGGCGAACGCCGGGACGCGGGCTGGTCGGCCGAGATGACCACGCCCGACGCCCTGCTGCTCGTGCCCGCCTACCTGCTGCTCGCGGCCGTCGTCTTCCTCGGTGTCCGCCGGCTGGCCCGCCGCGGCCAGGTTTCCCGCCAGGCCGTCTCTGAGACGGTGTAGCGAACGGGGCGGGCCAAGGCCCTCCCTATCCTCCCGTCCGATGTGGACCTCCGGCGCCGGTGCGGAAATCCGTTGCGGCGCCCGGCCGGGTGGTCGTACCGTCTCCGCAACAGCGCACATGTGTGCGGTAATCGAACTTCTAGGAGGCGTGGTGGCTGAGGGTGGCTGGGATCTGATCGTGGTCGGGGCCGGTTCCGCGGGGTCCGCCCTGGCAGTCCGGGCCGCGGAGCAGGGGAGGCGGGTGCTGCTCCTGGAGGCCGGCCCGGACTACCGCTCTGCCGAGATGCCGGAGGTGTGGCGGTCGCCGAACCCGATGCGCGCGCTGCTGGATCCCGACGCCGGGCGGCACCTCGTGTGGCAGGGGCTCACCGCGGCGCGGACCGAGAAGCAGGCCCCGGAGCCGTTCTGGCGCGGCCGAGGGGTCGGCGGCAGTTCGGCGATCAACGGGCAGATCGCGATCCGCCCGCCGATGGCGGACTTCGAGGACTGGGCCTGCGCGGGATGCGACGGCTGGGCTCCCCGGGACGTGCTGCCGTACTTCGCGAAGCTGGAGGACGACGAGGAGTTCGGCGACGCCCCGTACCACGGGCGCGGCGGCCCGGTCCCGGTCTACCGGACGCCCCAGGCGGAGTGGGGAGCGGTGGACGCGGCGCTGCACCGGGCCGCGCTGGCGGCGGGGCACGGGTGGGCCGCCGATGTGAACGCCCCTGGTGCGACGGGGATTTCGCCGTATCCGATCAACTCGCGGCTCGGCCGCCGGGTGTCCACCAACGACGCCTACCTCGAACCGGCCAGGGCGCTGGCCGGCCTCGTGATCCGAGGCGACGCCGTCGTGGACCGGGTCATCGTGTCCGGCGGGCGAGCGGTCGGCGTGGAGATCCTCGTCGACGGGACGATGAGCCGCGAGCACGCGGACCAGGTCGTGCTGAGCGCCGGTGCGATCCACACGCCGGCGATCCTGCTGCGATCCGGCATCGGCCCGGCCGCCCACCTGCGCTCGCTGGGCATCGACGTGCTGCGGGACCTGCCGGTCGGCCAGGGCCTGCAGGACCACCCGGTGGTCTTCGTCGGCATCCCGCTGAACGAGGAGTCGGCGGTGCGCACGCCCGACGACCGGCACACGAACGTCTGCATCCGCTACACCAGCGACCACCCGGCGGCCCAGGCCGACGACATGATGGTCATCGCGGCCAACCAGAGCGTGCTCGCGATGGAGATCGCCGACGTCCGCTTCGGCGCGGGGTCCTTCGGCGTGTGGAACAACCAGGTCTACTCGCGCGGATCGGTCGGCCTGACCTCGACCGACCCGACGGCGCAGCCGGAGGTGCGCGAACGCATGCTCTCCGACGAGCGGGATCTGGCGCGGCTGCGCAGCGGCATCCGCCACCTGGTCGAGCTGGTGCGCGGCGACGAGGTCGCGGCGATCACGGCGTTCTCGCCGGACCGGCTCAACGAGACGTTGCTCGCGGCCGTCGACGACGACGCGGAGCTGGACGACTACCTGCTCGCGACGGCGGCCGACGCGCAGCACGCGACCAGCACGTGCCGGATGGGAAGCCCGTCGGATCCGGCGACGGTGGTCGATCCCGGCTGCCGGGTGCTGGGCGTGGAGGGGCTCCGCGTGGTCGACGCGTCGATCTTCCCGACGGTTCCCCGCGCGAACACCAACCTCGCGGCGATCATGGCGGGCGAGCTCATGGCCGACCGCCTCGGCTGACGGTGCGGCGGCTCAGATGAGCTGGGCGTGCAGCTCGTCGGCCGCCTCCTGCAGCAGCGCCAGGACGTCGCCGTGCATGGTCTCGGGCGAGATCCGCTCGATGTTGCACCCGACGTGCAGCGCCGCGATCACCCGCCCGTCCCACCGGCGCAGGGGCACGGCGATCGAATGGGCGCCCGGCTCCACGTCGTTCGCGACGTAGCAGTACCCGACGCGCTCGATCCCGGCGAGGGCATCGGCCCGGGCCCCGGCCGCGTCGAGCGCGCCGGGGCGCTCCTGCTCCGGCAGGTGCGCGAGGAGGACCTTGCCGAGGGAGGAGATGCTCGCCGGAGTCCGGAAGCCGATGCCGCTGCCCACCTGGATCAGCTGGTTCGGCACCGCGCGGGCGATCACGACCGCGTCCGCTCCGTCGAGCACGGCGACGGAGCACGCTTCCTGCAGCCGCGCACAGATCCGGTCGCACACCGGCTGCATGACCGCGCCGGTGACGTTCGAGGTCAGGTATCCGGCCGCGAGCCGCAGGATTCGCGGGCTGAGTTCGTACGCGCGGCCTTCGGCGCGGACGTAGCCGAGGTGTTCGAGGGTCAGCACGGCGCGCCGCACGGTGGCGCGGGACAGGTCGAGCTTGCGCGCCAGGTCGGCCTGCGTCAGTCGCCGGTTCTCGCCGTCGAAGGCCGCGAGCACGGCCAAGCCCCGGGCCAGCGCCTCGGAGAAGTCCGCCGCGTTCGGTGCGCCGGCGAGCTGCCGTTGCTTCCGGGCGGCGCTGTCGGCGTCCGCGAGTCGTCCCAAGGTGCCATTCCCGTTCGGCGGCGGTGGTTTTCCGGCAACGTAATCGCCGAACTTCCGTGCGTCAATCGAACTGCGCGGCGGGGATGGCAAGATGGGGCCGTTATGCTCGACTTCCCCGATCTTCCCGTGCGTGCCGTGCTCGACGACGTCACCCGTGCTCTCGCGGAGCACGGCACGGCGGTCCTGGTGGCGCCTCCCGGCACCGGGAAGACGACGCTCGTGCCGTTGGCGTTGGCGGAGCAGGGGTTTCGCGTCGTGGTGGCGGAGCCACGGCGGCTGGCCACCCGGGCCGCGGCGGAGCGCATGGCGAGCCTGCTCGGCGAAGAGGTCGGGCAGCGCGTGGGCTACTCGGTGCGGGGTGAGCGCCGTCGCGGCGCGGCGACGGTCGTCGAGGTGGTGACCTCCGGCCTGCTGGTGCGGCGGCTGCAATCGGATCCCGAGCTGACCGGCGTCGACGTCGTGATGCTCGACGAATGCCACGAGCGGCACCTGGACGCGGACCTCCTGCTGGCGCTGCTGCTGGACGCCCGGGGCGGGCTGCGCCCGGACCTGCGGGTGCTGGCGACGTCGGCCACGGTGGCGGCCGGTCGGGCCGCGGAGCTGCTCGGCGGCGCACCGGTGCTGGAGGCGCACGCGCGGACCCATCCGGTCCGGACCTCGTACCTGCCGCCGACACGTGGGGAGCGGATCGAGGCGTGCGTGGCGCGGGCGGTGCGCACCGCGCTGGCCGAGCAGGACGGCGACGTGCTGGCGTTCCTGCCCGGTGCCGGCGAGATCCGCCGCGTCGCGAACCAGCTGGGCGAGTCCGATGTGGACGTTCTGCCGCTGCACGGACGACTGCCGCACGCGCAGCAGGATTCGGCTCTGCGAATGGGGAAGCGGCGCCGCGTGGTGCTGGCCACGGCGGTCGCCGAGTCGAGTCTGACCGTGCCCGGGGTGCGCGCCGTCGTCGACTCGGGCCTGTCCCGGGTGTCGCGGGTGGACAACCGGCGCGGCCTGGCCGGGCTGGCCACGGTCCGGGTGTCGGCGGCGGTCGCCGACCAGCGAGCGGGCCGCGCCGGTCGGCAGGGGCCCGGCGTGGTGTACCGGTGCTGGCCGGAGCACGAGCACAGCACGCTGCCCGCATACCCGGAACCGGAGATCCGGACGGCCGATCTGACCCGGCTCGCCTTGGAGCTGGCGTGCTGGGGAACGCCGGACGGGTCGGCGCTGGCGTGGTGGGACGAGCCGCCCGCCGGTGCGCTGGCCGCGGGCCGCGACGTGCTGTGCGGGCTCGGTGCGCTGGACGACGACGCGGTCACGGCCCGGGGCCGCCGGATGGCGGAGCTCGGTCTGCACCCGAGGCTGGCCCGGGCCCTGCTCGACGGCCGCGAACTGGCCGGCACCGACATCACCACCGAGGTCGTGGCCCTGCTCGACAACGATGCGCTGACCAGCGAAGTCGACGTCACCACGGCGCTTTCCCGGCTGCGCCGGGGCGCGCCGGGCAGCGATCGGTGGCGGCGGGAGGTCCGCAGGCTGCGCGGTTCTGTGCAGCCGCATCCCGGCACCTCCGCGCGCGACGATGCGGCGCTCGTCGTCGCGCTGGCGCAGCCCGAGAGGTTGGCGCGGCGCCGGGGTTCCGGTTCCGCGGTGTACCTGATGGCGTCCGGGACGGCGGTGGAGTTGCCGGGCAACTCCGGGTTGCGCGAATCGGAATGGCTCGCCGTGGCCGTCGCGGACCGGGCGCCGGGAAGCGCTTCCGGGGTCGTCCGGCTGGCCGCACCCGCGGACGAGGCGCTGGCCCGCAGTGCGGCGCCCGCGCTGGTGACGACCAGCGACGAGATCGGCTGGGCGGACGGCGATGTGCGGGCGGTCCGCGTCGAGCGGCTCGGCGCGATCACCTTGAGCAGCAGGCAGATCCGCGACCCGGACGCCGCCGAGGTCCGGCGGGCGCTGCTGGCCGGCCTGCGCGCCGAGGGACTGGAACTGCTGTCCTGGAACGACGACGCGCGACGCCTGCGGCAGCGGCTGGGGTTCCTGCACGCTGCTCTCGGCGATCCCTGGCCCGCCATCGACGACGGAACACTGCTGTCCATAGTGGACCAATGGTTGGAACCGGAGCTCTCGGCCGCGCGGCGGCGGGCCGACCTGCGGATCCCGGCAGGCGCCGCGCTGCGGCGGCTGATCCCGTGGTCCGCGGCGGGACGCCTGGACGAGCTCGCGCCGGACCGGATCGAGGTCCCCTCCGGCTCCCGGATCAAGGTGGATTACCAGGGCGACGGGCCCGCCCTGCCGGTGAAGCTGCAGGAGGTCTTCGGCTGGCAGGACGTGCCGCGCATCGCCGACGGCCGGGTGCCGGTGGTGCTGCACCTGCTCTCGCCGGCCGGGCGCCCGGCGGCGGTCACGGCCGATCTCGATTCGTTCTGGCGCAACGGTTACCGGCAGGTCCGCGCGGAACTGCGCGGGCGCTACCCGAAGCACCCGTGGCCGGAGGACCCGGCCACGGCGACGCCGACCCGCCGCACCCGGCACAGCCCCGCGAGCTGACCGTGACGGCCGCCGTCGCCCGATCGTGGGTCGCGGCCGAGGGGCGAACACCCTTCGTGCTGTGATGCGCTCGAAGGGTCATTTCGCCTGGTGATCTAGAGTTTGGCCGTAGCGTGGAGGGCGGCCCGCCGAGGTTCTCCGCGACGTGGCCGACAGCCCGAATCCCGAGCATTGGGGAGGCCGCACATGTCCTTCATCCCCGGCCCGCGCACCGAACGCGGCACCAATGACCACGCGTCCGGAGTGCTGCGACTGCGCACCACGAGCCCCGCTCCCGGCGTCGTCGTCCTGGAAACGGCCGGAATCCTGGACATGAACAGCGCCACGAACTTCGCCGACGCGGTGCGTGCGCACCTCTCGGCCGCCACCGGCACCGCCGTCCTGGACCTGTCCAGGCTTTCCTTCCTGTCCACCCACGGCGCGGTCGTGCTGCTGGAGGCCGCGCACCGCGCCCTGATGCGCGGGGTGCACCTGGTTCTGCTCTCCCAGAACAGGGTCGTGGACCGCCTGCTGGAGATGCTCGACGTCGCCGACCGGTTCACCTACGCGACCACGGTCGAGGAGGCCGTCGGCCCCTCGGGCGCGACCGTCCTGCGTTAGCCCGAGTCGGTTCAGGACTGCGACGCCGCAACCGTTTCCCGGCTGCGCAGGGGAATCAGGGCAGCGCGCCGCGCCTCCGGGCGGCGACGACCGCCTCGTGCCGGGTGTGCACGTCCAGCTTGCGCATGGCGCTGCGCAGATACGCCTTGACGGTCTCGGGTTTCAGCGAGAGCCTCCGCGCCGTTTCCGCGTTGCTGCAGCCGAGCGCGATCTGCGAGAGCACGTCCAGCTCGCGCGGCGACAACGCGGGCGGATCTCCGGCGTCCCGGGCGTCGGTGAGGTGCGCCAGCCGCTCGCACGCCCGATGCAGCCGGTCGCGCAGGACCGCGTCGTCGAGTCCCTGGGCGATGGCTCGGAACTCGGCGTGCAGCTCGCGAACCTCCTCGATCGCCACGCCGTCGCGAAGCGCCGTGCGGTCGGCGTCCGCCACGTCCAGCAGTTGCAGCCGCCGGTCCACCTCGTCGCGGACGGCGAGTTCCCCGGCCAGCCGGCGGGTCGCGTCGACCATGGTGTCGAGCACCCGGTCGCCGAGCGGGACCACGCCGCGCGCCGCGCAGTAAAGCACCCCGCGAACGGAGCCGTGCACCGTCACCGGCGCGGCGGCCACCGAGCAGATGCCCTCGGCGAGCACGGGCGCGTCGTAGTCGTGGCTGATCGTCACCGCGGACCCGTAGTCGCTCACCGCGCCCGGGCGCCGGGAGGTCATGACCTGCCCGCCGAGACCCGCCGCGGCGCGCACCTGGAGGCCCTTCAGCGCGGCCGTGCGCACGCCGGCGAACTCCGAGAGGTGCAGAGAACCCGCCGCGACCTGCCCGCCGAAGGCGACCGGCACGTCGGCCCGCTGCCGCACCACCCGCACGGCCTGCCGGAAGGCGTTCCCGTCATCCGGGCGCAAGTACACGATCCCTTCACCCCTTTCCGGGGGTATCGCGGACTGATGTGTGGCGCGGAGCATAACGCCCGGCTACGCCGCGGCAAAGGAGCATGCGGCGGGAAGGGGCATTCGTGAGCATCGAGCCGACCGCCGCACCAGGGACGACACCGCCGCCGCAACGGGTCGCCGAGCTGCTCGCCAGGTTCGGCTCGCCGGACGCGTGCGCGGCGGACCTGCTGTGCGACGACCACCCCGCGGACGCCGTGGCCTGCACCGTCGTCGAGGCCGATCTGACCAGCCGGGATCTCACCTACGGCGAGCTGCGCCGCGACTCGGCGCGCTTCGCCGCCGCGCTCGCCGACCTGGGCGTCGAGCCGGGCGACGCGGTCGCGGTGCTGATGGGCAAGTCGGCCGACCTGGTCGTGGCGCTGCTGGGCATCTGGCGCCGCGGCGCGGTGCACGTGCCGCTGTTCACCGCCTTCGCGCCGCCCGCCATCGCCCTGCGGCTCAACGCCAGCGGCGCGAAGGTCGTCGTGGTCGACCAGGACCAGCGCGCCAAGCTGGAGCCGGGCGAGGACATCCCAGCCGACGCGCCGTGGCGGATCGTCGTCGCCGGGGACGCCACCGACGAGCCGACCGTCGCCGGGCTGCTCGGCCGGTACAGCGGCGACGAGCCGACCGCGCAACCCGTCCGGCTGGGTGGGGACGGCATCCTGGTCCAGCTGTTCACCTCGGGCACCACCGGAACCCCGAAGGCCGTTCCGGTGCCGATCAAGGCCCTCGCCTCGTTCCAGGCGTACCTGGAGTTCGGCCTCGACGTCCGGGCCGACGACGTGTTCTGGAACGCCGCCGACCCGGGCTGGGCGTACGGCCTGTACTACGCGATCCTCGGGCCGCTGGCGGCCGGTCGCCGGAGCATCCTGCTGCACGCGGGGTTCTCGGCCGCGCTGACCTGGCAGGTCATCCGCGAGTTCGGCGTCACCAACTTCGCCGCCGCGCCAACGGTCTACCGCAGCCTGCGCACCGATCCGGCGGGCGTGCCCGAGGGAATCAGGCTCCGCCGCGCGTCCTCGGCGGGCGAACCGCTGACGCCGGAGGTCGTGTCCTGGTCCGAGGAGCGGCTGGGCGTGGCGGTGCGCGACCACTACGGGCAGACCGAGCACGGCATGGTCATCGTCAACGCCTGGGCCGATGGCGTTCGCGAGCCGGTCAAGCCCGGCTCGATGGGCGCCGTCCTGCCTGGCTGGTCCGCCGAGGTGCTGCACGACGACCGGGACGAGCCCGCGCCCGCGGGCACCGCGGGGCGCATCGCGTTCCACGTCGCCGACAGCCCGCTGATGTGGTTCACCGGCTACGCCGCCGCGCCGGAGAAGACCGCCGAGCGCTTCTCCGCCGATGGCCGCTGGTACCTCACCGGGGACGCCGGGACGCGGGACGCCGACGGCTCCTTCTTCTTCTCCTCCCGCGACGACGACGTGATCATCATGGCCGGTTACCGCATCGGGCCGTTCGACGTCGAAAGCGTCCTGGTGCGCCACGATGCGGTGGCCGAGGCGGCCGTCATCGGCGTGCCCGACGAGCTGCGCGGCGAGGTCCTGGAGGCCTACGTCGTCCTCCGCGCGGGACGGACCGGCGACGAGGAGCTGGTCGCGGACCTCCAGCAGCTGGTGAAGCGCAGGTTCGCCGCGCACGCCTATCCGCGCTCGGTGCACTTCGTCGAGCAGCTCCCGAAAACGCCGAGCGGCAAGATCCAGCGCTTCCTGCTCCGCGAGCGGCACCGCGCCGCCCGCTGACGGGCCCCGGATCCGCTGCCGGGCGGCCGCACGCGGTCCATCATGGGAACCGCTTCGGCAACCGACCGGATCCAGGGGGAAACATGGAAATGCCACTGGTGAACAACTGCACGGCCGAGAACTGCGCGTTCAACCACGACCACAACTGCCACGCCCTGGCCATCACCATCGGGGAACCGGCCCACGCGCAGTGCGACACCTTCGTCGGCGGCGAGTTCGACGGCGGCGATCCGAACGCCATCGGCCACGTCGGGGCGTGCAAGATGGCCGACTGCCGGTACAACGACCACCTCGAATGCCAGGCGCCGGGCATCTCCGTCGGATACCAGCAGGACATCGTCGACTGCCTGACCTACCAACCCGCTTAGCGGGGGCCGGCGGGCGCGCGGGTCCTACGATGTGGACGGCCTCGACGCTCAGTTCGGTTGGCGAGACGCTGGGTGACGAAGCCGTTGCAGTCGAGGAGACGTGATGAGTTCTCCAACCGGACACGAGCTCGATCCCACCTTCTACCGCAGCCCGGGCGACGCCATCGCCGCGCCCGCCGAACGCCTGGCCTACGTCGTCGCGTTCGACCGGTCCGGACAGCAGCCGGACGCGCTCACGGTCATCGACACCGATCCGGGGTCGGCGAGCTTCGGCCGGGTGGTCGGCTGGGCCGACCTGCCGACCCGCGGCGACGAACTGCACCACTTCGGCTGGAACGCGTGCAGCAGCGCGTTCGCCCACGCTGGACACCACACGGACGGCCTGCAGCGCCGCTACCTGCTGCTACCCGGGTTGCGGTCGTCGAACGTGCACATCTACGACACCCATCCCGACCCGCGGCAGCCGAGGCTGGTGCGGACCGTGACGGCCGAGGAGCTCGCGGCCGGGGCCGGTTACTCCCGGCCGCACACACTGCACTGCGGCCCGGACGGGATCTACCTCTCCTGCCTCGGCGGCGCGAACGGGGACGACGGACCCGGCGGCATCGCGGTGCTCGACCACGACACGTTCGACGTCCTGCGCGCGTGGGAGACCGACCGAGGGCCGCAGCGCCTGGCCTACGACGCCTGGTGGCACCTCAACCAGAACACCCTGATCACCAGCGAGTGGGGCACGCCCTCGATGATCGAGGACGGGGTCGTCCCGGAGCTGCTGCTGAACAACGAGTACGGCCACGCCCTGCACTTCTGGGACCTGGCGGAGGGCCGCCACCGGCAGCGCGTGGACCTCGGCGCGCAGCACCAGATGGTGCTGGAGCTGCGGCCGTCGCACGACCCC
Source organism: Saccharopolyspora elongata (assembly GCF_004348985.1). Classification (GTDB taxonomy): domain Bacteria; phylum Actinomycetota; class Actinomycetes; order Mycobacteriales; family Pseudonocardiaceae; genus Saccharopolyspora; species Saccharopolyspora elongata. The sequence goes on from NZ_SMKW01000002.1 coordinate 194,101, forward strand.
GGTGCGACCTGGGGCTTCGTCGGCGTGGTGGTCAGCACCGAGGACCTGTCGGCGTCGGTCTGGCGCTGGCACCGCGAGAACGGCGACTGGCAGGCCGACAAGGTGATCACCATTCCCGCCGAGCCGGCGCCGGCCGAGGAGCTCCCGCCCGCGCTGCAGCCCTTCGGCGCGGTGCCGCCGCTGGTCACCGACATCAACCTGTCCGTCGACGACCGGTTTCTGTACGTCTCGTGCTGGGGCACCGGCGAGCTGAAGCAGTACGACGTCAGCGATCCGGCGCGGCCCCGCGAGACCGGCTCGGTCCGCCTCGGCGGGATCACCGGCCGCGTGCCGCACCCGGCCGAGCCGGACCGGCCGCTGGCCGGCGGGCCGCAGATGGTGGAGGTCAGCCGCGACGGCCGGCGCATCTACCTGACGAACTCGCTGTACGGGTCGTGGGACGACCAGTTCTACCCCGACGGCGTGGGCTCGTGGTTCGCCAAGATCGACACCGACCCGGACGCGGGCGGCGGACTGGCGGTCGACGAGAGCTTCTTCCCGCACGGCCCGGAATTCCGCGGCCGGCGGGTCCACCAGGTACGCCTGCAGGGCGGCGACGCCTCTTCCGATTCCTACTGCTACCCATGACCCGATACCGGACAAGGATGTTGACCCGAAGATGACCTCCGCTTTCGCCGTCACCTGGGACTACCGCTGCCCGTTCGCCCGCAACGCGCACGAGCACCTGCTCACCGGCCTGGCCGCCGGCGCCGACTGGCAGGTCCGCTACCTGCCGTTCTCCCTCGGCCAGGCGCACGTCGAGGAGGGCCAGCCCAGCGTCTGGGAGAAACCCGAGCAGGACAGCGGGATCCTCGCCCTGCAGGCCGGTGTGGTGGTCCGGGACGAGTTCCCGGACCGGTTCCCGGCCGTGCACCGCGCCCTGTTCGAGGCGCGGCACGACGAGGGACTGCACCTCGAGGACCGCGCGGTCGTCCAACGCGTCCTCGCCGACCACGGCGTTCCCGCCGACGCGGTGTTCGCGCGCATCGACGACGGGTCCGCGCTCGGGCAGGTGCGCACCGAGCACGAGGCCTTCGTTTCCTCGCACAGCGTTTGGGGCGTGCCGACCTTCATCGTCGACGAGCAGGCCGTGTTCGTCCGCCTGATGAACCGCGCCCCGCAGGGCGCCGACCCGGCGGCGTCCATCACGACCGTCGAACGCGTGGTGGACCTGCTGGGCTGGACCGACCTCAACGAGTTCAAGCACACCGCCATCCCGCGCTGACGTCCACAGTGGAGAGGCGCCTCGTCAGCCCGGCTGCGGGGCGCCCTTCCGGCGGCGGACCTCGTAGCCGACGAGCACGACCGCGAGCGTGACGAGGCTGAGCCAGAACTGCGACCGGGTGTCGGGCAGCACCGCCATCGCCGCGATCACCACGACCATCAGCGCGATGGTCAGGTAGCTCAGCCACGGGAACAGCCACATCCGCAGCGCGAGCTGCGATTCGCCGTCCGGGCCGAGGCGCTTGCGCAGGCGCACCTGCGAGACCGCGATGATCAGGTAGACGAACAGCGCCACCGCGCCGTAGGAGTTGACCAGGAAGGCGAAGATCAGGTCGGGCGAGACGTACGCGGCGATCACCGACAGGTAGCCGACGACGGTGCCGGCGAGCAGCGCCCGGCGGGGCACACCGCTGCGGCTGAGCTTGGTCAGGCCGCGCGGAGCATCGCCCCGGCGCGTCAGCGCGAACAGCATCCGCGACGACGTGTAGAGCGCGGAGTTCAGGCAGGACAGCACCGCCGTGAGCACGATGACGTTCATGATCGTGCCCGCGCCCGGGATCTTCAGCGCCTGCAGCACCGCAGCGTAGGGGCTCACCTCGATGGCCGGGGAGTTCCAGGGCAGCACGGCCACGACGACGAGCACCGACAGCACGTAGAACGCCACCACGCGCAGGATGATCGACTTCATCGCGTTCGCCACGGCGCGGCGCGGTTCGGCGGACTCCGCCGCCGCGATGGTGACGATCTCTGCCCCGGTGTAGAAGCCGACGCAGGGCACCACGGCCACGAGCACGGCGGCGACGCCGTGCGGGGCGAACCCGCCGTGCGCGGTGAGATTGCCCAGCCCGCCGGGCGAATCCGGCCACCAGCCGAGGATGGCGATCGCGCCCAGGAACAGGAAGACGACGATGGCGGCGACCTTGATGGAGGAGAACCAGTACTCGAACTCGCCGTAGGAGCGGGCCGAAACCAGGTTGGTCAGGGCGAGCGTCGTGAGCAGCACGAGATTCACCGCCCACAGCGGGACCTCCGGCAGCCACAGCTGCACGAGCTTGCCGCCGGCCACCGCCTCGATGGCGACGACGATGACGAAGAAGTACCAGTACAGCCAGCCGACCACGAACCCGGCGCGCTCGCCCAGCGCCTCCCTGGCGTAGGCGTAGAACGACCCGAGCGCGGGCCGCGCGACGGTCATCTCGGCGAGCATCCGCATGATGAGGATCGTCAGCACGCCCGCGATCAGGAAGGAGATCACCGCGGCCGGCCCGGTGGAGCCGATCACCACGCCGCTGCCGACGAACAGGCCGGCACCGATCACCCCGCCCAGCGCGATGAGGCTCATGTGCCGCCGCTTGAGGCCCTGGGCCAGGCCTCCGGTGGTCTCGGTGGTCGTGTCGGAGTCGTCGCGCGTCGCGTCTGTGGCTGGCATCGGAGTTCTTCCAGTTCGCTGAGCGCGCAGGCGGCAGCGGCCCGCGCGGCACCGGTGGGGGAGGCGAGTGCGGTCAGCCGCGACAGGCGGCGCTGCTGATCCGGCACGTGTCGACGTGCCGGCGCGCGACCAGGAGCACCGAACCGGAATCCATGGCTGGGCATGTTACGCAGCCGCGGCCACGAAGTAGAGCGATCTCACATGCCGAAAACCACGAGGCCGCAGCCTCGTGTCCGATGTGGACCGTGTTGTCCGGTGGGCGCCGGTGAGCACCGAGCGTGTTCGAATCGGCGCGAACGACGTAAATCACTGCGCTTCGGGCGTGATCTGCGATCGCGGTCATAGCGCCGCGGCGCCTTCGACGCGATGCTGTTGCCGCCATGTGCTTCCCCGAGCAGCAAGCCCAGCCCCCCGCGCGAACCCGCTTCGCCGACGCCGAATACCCCGAGGCCCCGTATCCCGGTGCGCGGCCGGACTTCTCGTTCGTCCAGCTCGACGGCATCGGTCATCCGCTCGCCCCGGACGGCACCGCGCCGTCGGGCTGGTGCGTGCACACCGCCGCGGCGCAACCATGCGTCGACCGGTGGCTGGCGGAATGCGGTGCGGCTCCGCTCCGCGATCGGCGGCCGGTGCTGGCCTACGGCTCGAACGCCTGCCCCTCGAAGATCACCTGGTTGCGGGAGAACCTGGGGCTGACCGGGCCGGCGGTCGTGCTGCGCGCCCGCTGCACCGGCCTCGCGGCCGTCTGGGCGACGGGGCTGCGGGCCAGGGGAGACGGCCAGCGCCCGGCGGTGCTGGCCACCGCGCCGGACGTCGTCGAACACCACGCGGTGTGGCTCGCAACACCCGAACAGCGCCGGGTGCTCGACGAGTGCGAAGGACGCGGTGCCCGTTACCGCCTGGTGTGCCTGCACGGTCCAGAGCGGATCGGGCTGGAGGACGGCAGTGAACTTCGGCACGTCCTGGCCTACGCGGGCGCGTCCCGCGAGCGCGCGCCGCTGCTGGTCGAGGGCCGCCCGGTGCGGTGCGCCGAAGTGGGCCAGCGCGCCGCGCTGGGCCTTTCCGGTGTTCCGGCCGCCGGCGACGGATTGGTGTGCGCGGAAATCACCGGCGAGCCGCCTGCCGCCCGCTGCGCGGATCGATGAGTCCGGCGAGGCGGGAGTCGTTTGACAAACCCTTGAGCCGGTTTCAGAATGTGGTCACGCCGGGTTTGACCGACACGATGCGCCACAACGGCGCGAGCGCTGGCTGAGAGGCGCTGCAACGGACTTTCGTCCGCCACGCTCAGCCGAGCCGCTTGAAGACCACGGTAAGGGCGCCTCCTACGGGAGGTGCTTTTTTTGTGCGCGGCTTGAGATTGCGGCCCGGAGCCGATCCCTCGCGGTCGGCGGCGGCCTGACGCCGCACCGAATCCGACCGGCGAGATCTCGCGGTTGCGCGCCCGAGTTCAGTAGCAGATCGGGCCATCTCGGCGTTCCACTTTGGATGTTCAGATCAGTAGTCCTGCAAGGGGAAGGTAGCGATGAGCGTCAAGTTGCAGAAGGTCGGCGGTCTGGAGTTCGCTGTCCGGGATTTGTCGTTGGCCGAGGCCGGGCGGCATCAGATCCGGTTGGCCGAGCACGAGATGCCCGGGCTGATGGCGACTCGTGAGGAGTATGCGGATTCGCAGCCGTTGAAGGGTGCGCGGGTTGCGGGTTCGTTGCACATGACGGTGCAGACGGCGGTGCTGATCGAGACCTTGGTGGCGTTGGGTGCCGAGGTCCGGTGGGTGTCGTGCAACATCTTCTCGACGCAGGATGAGGCTGCGGCGGCGGTCGTGGTGGGCCCGAACGGGACGCCGGAGGCGCCTGCGGGTGTGCCGGTGTTCGCGTGGAAGGGTGAGTCGCTGGAGGAGTACTGGTGGTGCACCGACCAGTTGTTCCAGTTCGGTGATGGCCAGGGTCCGAACATGATCCTCGACGATGGTGGCGACGCCACGTTGTTGGTGCACAAGGGCGTCGAGTTCGAGGCGGCCGGTGTGGTGCCGAACGCGGGCGAGGACGACCCGGAGGAGTACAAGGTCATCCTGGAGACCCTGCGGAAGTCGCTGGCTGCCGACAAGGGCCGGTTCACCCGGATCGCCGCGGGCATCAAGGGTGTCACCGAGGAGACCACCACCGGCGTGCACCGGCTGTACGAGCTGGCGAAGGCCGGGGAGTTGCTGTTCCCGGCGATCAACGTCAACGACTCGGTGACGAAGTCGAAGTTCGACAACAAGTACGGTTGCCGGCACTCGTTGATCGACGGCATCAACCGGGCTACCGACGTGCTCATCGGCGGCAAGGTCGCCGTGGTGTGCGGTTACGGCGATGTGGGCAAGGGCTCGGCGGAGTCGTTGCGGGGTCAGGGTGCGCGGGTGATCGTCACCGAGGTCGACCCGATCTGCGCGCTGCAGGCGGCGATGGACGGCTACCAGGTCACGACCCTGGAAGAGGTCGTCGGGATCGCGGACATCTTCGTGACCACGACGGGCAACTTCAACATCATCACCGCGGAGCACATGGCGGAGATGAAGCACCAGGCGATCGTGGGCAACATCGGTCACTTCGACAACGAGATCGACATGGCGGGCCTGGAGAAGGTGCCGGGCGTCCGCAAGCAGGAGATCAAGCCGCAGGTGCACGAGTACGTGTTCGAGGATGGGCACTCGATCATCGTGCTGTCGGAGGGGCGTCTGCTGAACCTGGGCAACGCGACCGGGCACCCGAGCTTCGTGATGTCGAACTCGTTCGCGAACCAGACGATCGCGCAGATCGAGCTGTTCACGAAGCCGGGGGAGTACGAGAAGCAGGTGTATGTGCTGCCGAAGCACCTTGATGAGAAGGTCGCGCGCCTGCACTTGGATGCGTTGGGTGTGAAGTTGACCAAGCTCACCAAGGAGCAGGCCGCCTACATCGGCGTCGACGTCAACGGCCCGTACAAGCCCGACCACTACCGCTACTGATCGAACCAGACCTGGAGCCCGCCGCGACGCGCCCGCGGCGGGCTCCAGCCCTTTGCGCGCTCATCGAAGATTGCGGTCACTATTACTTCAGTGCCAAATGAAATTGACTCCCGGTGCGGACCTGCACCGGCCGGGAGGCGGCGGTCGTTACGCTGCTCGCATGACGCCGCAGGAGCTCAAGAACGCATGCCTCGCGCTCACCGGTGCGCGTGAAGAGTTCCCATTCGACGACACCAACAGCGTTTTCAAGGTCACCGGCAAGATCTTCGCCATCAGCAGGCTGGGCGGAGACCCGCTGCGGGTCAGCCTCAAGTGCGAGCCGGAGCTGGCGGTTCAGCTGCGCGCGACGTACCCGGCCATCACGCCCGGCTACCACCTCAACAAGCGGCACTGGAACACGGTCGTCCTGGACGGCACCGTGCCCGATCCGCTCGTGCTGGACATGATCGAGGACTCCTACGACCTCGTCGTCGCCGCGTTGCCCAAGCGCGAGCGGGAAAAGCTGCACTGGAACGCGCTCAGCCGCGAGGAGTGAGGCCGCCGCCCGGTCCAGCGACAGGATTGCGCCCGAGGTAGGCGACGAGGCGTTCGCCCGGCGCGGCCTGCCGGGACCACGCCACGGGCGGCCGGAACAGGAACGGGCGGGTGGCCTCGGTGACGACCATCGGTGCCAGCCGGACCAGCGCCGTCGCGAGGCCGTCCGGAATGGGGGAGTCCCGGCCGCACGCCCGGGCGATGTCCCAGCCGTGCACGGCGATCTCCAGCGCACCGGTCGCGGCGGCGATCCGGCCGTCCAGGGGCAACCCGCCGACGTGGACGTCGTCCGGGTGCGCGAGGCAGGTTTCCAGCAGCACCCTGGCGCGGTTGCGCAAGGTTTCGACCGGGTCGGCGGAATCCTCGCCGTCATCCGGAACGCGGGACACGAGCGTGTCGGCGACAACGGCCAGCGAATCGTTGACGTGGGCGACGAGCATCCGGAGGTCCCAGCCGGTGCACGGAGTGGCGTTGGCCAGCCTCGCGGTGGTGACAGCGGCCGCGGCGCCGAGGACGTAGCAGGTGGCGCGCTCCAACAGCGTTGCGGCATCGCCGAAGAGCCCCGGCTCGATCGCGGTTCGCTCGTCCACCGGATGGTCCTCCTCGCTGTTCGCCTGAGGTGCTTCCCGGTTAGACGCGGGGGTCGGCGAAAACTCATCGCACGCTCGGGCAGCGAATTCCGCCGCCCGCCGCGCGGGGTTCATCCGCAGTGCCCGCTCAGGTCAGGTCGCGGCGGTTGGATCCAGGGCACTTCGAACATGGGAGGCATGGGTGGATCTGCTGAGCAGGCGCGGTTTCCTGGCCGCGGGAGGAGTCATCGCGGCGGCGAACCTGCTGCCGGGCGTGGCCTTCGCCGAGCAGGCCGCGGGCGCGGAGACCCGCACCGTCACCGGCACCTTCGGGCCGAGCATCGAAGACTGGTTCTACCTGCCGGTCGAGGTGCCGCGCGGGGTGGCCGAGATCGAGGTGGCCTACTCCTACGACAAGCCCGCGGTCCCGCCCGGGACCCGCGGAAACGCCTGCGACATCGGCATCTTCGGCCCGGAGGGGCACGAGCTGGGCAACGCGCGCGGCTTCCGCGGCTGGTCGGGCGGGTTCCGCGACCGCTTCACCATCAGCGCCGCCGGCGCCACCCCGGGCTACCTGCCGGGCCCGGTCGCACCAGGCACCTGGCACGTCGTCCTCGGCCCCTACACCGTGGCGCCGCAGGGGATGAACTACCGCGTCGACATCACGCTGCGATTCGGCCCGGCCGGTGCGCCGGCCCGCCCCAACCCCGCTCCCGAGACCGCGCCGGCCCGGGAGCGGGGCCGCGCGTGGTACCGCGGGGACTGCCACCTGCACACCGTGCACTCCGACGGCCGCCGGACACCCGCGGAGCTGGTTGCGGCCGCCCGCGCCGCCGGCCTGGACTTCATCACCTCCACCGAGCACAACACCTCGTCGGCGTCGTTGCAGTGGGGCGAGCACGCGACCGACGACCTGCTGATCCTCAACGGCGAAGAGGTCACGACGCGCTCCGGGCACTGGCCTGCGATCGGATTGCCGCCCGGGACCTGGATCGACTGGCGCTACCGCGCCGACGACCCGCGCAGCTTCCGGCGCTTCGTCGACCAGGTGCACCAGGCGGGCGGCCTGGTCACCGCCGCGCACCCGTTCGCCAGTTGCTTCGGCTGCACCTACGAGTTCGCCTACGAGCTGGCGGATCTCGTCGAGGTGTGGAACCAGGGCTGGACCGACGAGGAGGAAGCGGCGGTCAACCACTGGGACGGGTTGCTGCGCACCGGCCACTGGATTCCGCTGATCGGCAACTCCGACGCGCACAACCCGGAACACGTCGTCGGAAGCCCGCAAACCGTGGTGCTCGCGGACGGCCTGCGGCGGGAGGAGTTGCTCGCCGGCCTGCGTGCGGGGCGCTCATGGCTCGCCGAATCGTCTGCCGTTCAGCTGGATTTCACGGCGACCGAAGGTCGGCGCACCGCAGGCATCGGGGAGGGGCTCGCCGCCGACAGGGGTACACCCGTGACGTTCGAGCTGACCGTCAGCGGCGTGCCCGGCACGACCGTGCGGCTGCTGGACCAGGTGGGGCCGGAGCACACCGCTGAAGTCCCAGCCGCCGGCTCGCTCACCACGCGCTGGACGACCTACCCGCGCTACACGCGCTGGGCGCGTGCGGAGGTTCGCCGGGCCGGTCGGATGGTGGCGATGACGAACCCGATCTTCCTCACCAGGTAGCGACGTGCGGGCCGTTGAGCGTTTTGGGGCGCCATAGCGCCCCAAAACGCTCACGGACCTCAGACGAACGGCCAGACCGCCGCGGTCAGCGCGAATCCCGTCACGCCCATCACCGTCGTCAGGGTCGTCCAGGTGCGCAGCGCGCTGCCGACCTCCAGGCCGACGAGCTTCGCGAACATCCAGTACCCGGCGTCGTTGACGTGCGAGAGGCCGAGCGCGCCGGCTCCCATGGCCAGCGAGACCAGCGCCAGCAGCGCCATCCCCACCGCGCCGATGCCCAGCAGCACGGCAGGGCTCATCGTTGCGCCTCCTTCGGCGAGAGGAGCGTGACGACGCTGGAGTCGTCGGAGCCGCCCAGCCCGGCGCGCTCGCCCAGCAGGTAGAGCTGCTGGGCGGCCGAGGCCAGCGGCGTCGGGACGTGCGCCTGCTTGGCGATGCCGGCGACGATCCCCATGTCCTTGACGAAGATGTCCAGCCGGGACCGGACTTCCGCGCCGTCGCCGTAGGCCTCGATCATGCGGGGCCCGCGGTCGGCGAGCATGAACGATCCGGCGGCGCCTTTGCCCAGCGAGTCGATGACGGTGGCCGGGTCCAGGCCGAGCGCCCGGGCCATCGCCACGGCTTCGGCGGCCGCGGCGATGTGCACGCCGGCGAGCAGCTGGTTGATCGCCTTGAGCGCCTGCGCGTCGCCGGGCTCCCGGCCGATCTCGGTGAGAGTGGAGGCGAGGCGGTCGAGCACCGGGCGGGCCACGTCGAGGCTGTCCTCGTCGCCGCTGATGACGATCAGCAGGTCGCCGTTGCCCGCGCGGTTGGGGCCGCCGCTGACCGGGGCATCGACGAGGCGGGCACCGGATTCGGCGAGCCTGGCGGCGGTTTCGCGGGCCGCGTCGGGCCCGACGGTGCTGGTGAGCACCACGACGGCGCCGGGGTTCAGCGCTTCGGCGGCGCCGTTCTCGCCGAACAGCGCGGCTTCGACCTGTTGCTGGTCGCGGACCGCGAGCAGCACGACGTCGGCGTTCCCGGCGGCTTGCGCAGGAGTGGTCGCTTCCGTCGCGCCTGCGGCGGCGAGCTGGGCGCGGCGCCCGGCGTCGATGTCGAAGACGGTCACCGGGAATGCGGGCGCGAGGTGGGTGGCCATCGGCAGGCCCATGGCGCCGAGGCCGATCACGGCGACGCGGGTGGCGGAGGTTTCAGGCATTCGTCTTTCCCCGTTCTGCGGTGCGGAGGTTGATCGTGCGGACGGCACAGGAGCGCTGCGCGGCCGCCCGGGACGGTGCGATGAGGTCCGAAGTGGACAGATGAGAACTGTTGAACATCAACGATGTGTGTGGCCGCGCAGCGAGGCGACGACGTCGGCGAGTGCTCGCCGGTCGCCGACGTTGCCCGGGAACACGACGTACGGGATGCCCGCGAACTCGCCGGAGACCGGCTCCCACAGCGAGACGATGCCCGGCAGCATCGTGCCTCGCACCATCGCGCGGCGGATGTCGAGGCTGGCGGTGGCGATGTCGCTGGAGGTGATGCCGCCCTTGGCTACGACGAACGCCGGGCGGTGCGCGCGGACGGCCGCGCGGACGGTGTCGACCAGGCCGGCGGACACGGCGCGCGCGATGGCCAGGCTGGCGTCCGGGTCGGCGCCGGTGACCAGCGTGCGGCTGGTGCGGATCACCACGTCGGCGTCGGACATCGCCCGCGCGGCGGCCTGCGCGACCGCTTCGACGTGGGCGTCGCGGGTGGCCGGGTCGAGCAGCGCCGGCACGTCGAGCTCCAGCTCGGTGATGCCGCCGAGCTCGCGCAGCCCGTCGAGCTGGCTGGTGGTAAGGCCGACGTGCGAGCCGACGGCGATCAGGCCGTGCCCGTCGCCGGTGCCCATGCCGCGCAGCACCTCGCCGTCCAGCGGCGGCGCGCCGGCCTGACCGGCGCGGGAGCGGACGAAGGCCGGGCCGACCCGGTAGAGCAGCCGCTTGCCCCCGGACTCGGCGTGCAGCAGCGCGAGCGCCAGCACGCGGATGTCGTCGTCGCAGGCCGCGTCCACGACGACCGGCTGCTGGTCCTGCACGGTGTCGAGGAGCTGGGCGACCCGCTCCGGGCCGCCTTCCCGGAGATCGGCGGCGGTGATGGCCAGGACGCGGTCTGCCGGCACCCGGCCGCCGGTCTTCTCGGCCACCCAGTCCCGCAGGTCCGAGCTGCGGTAGCCGAAGGTGGCGTCCTTGGCGAACTCCGTGCGCCCGGCCGGGAGCATGCCGTCGGCGGTGCGGGTCCAGTGCACCGAGTCGATCGTGAACCGGCCCGCGTCGGGGAAGGCGGGGACGATGATGACGCCGTCGATCGGTTTGCCGCGCTGCGCCAGCTCTTCGGCCAGCAGATCGGTTTCGCGCGGGAAGTGGCCGCGCAGCGTCGAGTCGCTCCGGCTGGCCACCACGAAGTCGGCGCCTTCGGCGTCCGCAGCGCGGGCGAGCGCGTCGATCACCTCGCGGTTGCGGGCGTCGGCGTCGTCGGCCGACAGGCTGCGGGTGTTGGTGAGCACGAAGAAGGTGCTGCTGGGCTGGGTCAGCGCCCAGCGCAGGTCGTCGACGCCCCAGGTGGTCAGCACCGGGACGTCGGCGACGGTCTGGGTGCCGGTGGGGTCGTCGTCGAGCACGGCCAGGCGCGGCCCGCCGGCCATGCGCTCGGCGATCTCGGCCGGGGCGACGGGGCGGACGGCGGGCAGTCCGGCGAGGAGTTCTTCCGCGGAGATCGGGCGGTCCTGGGGCAGATCGGGCATGGCGCTGCTTCCTGTAGGCGTGCGGAGGTGCCCACGCGACGCGTGGGTCGGGAGAGCCGGTCAGTTGTCGGAGAGCACGTGGGTGCGGAGGTCGTCGGCGGTCTGGGCCATGTGGTCCGCCATCGCCTGGCGCGCGAGCGCCGGGTCGGCCGCTTCGAGCGCGCGCAGGATCTTGGTGTGGTGCGCGAGGGCGTTGGCCCGGATCTCGGGCACCGCGGAGGTCTCGCGGCGGCCTTCGACCAGCAACCGGCCGAAGGGCTCGAACATCAGCGGGATGAAAGCGTTGCCGCTGGCGCGCATGATCGCGTCGTGGAAGGCGATGTCGGCCTCCACGAACAGCTCGACGTCGTCGGTGTCGACGGCGTCGCGCATGTCCTGCAGCAGGCTCCGCAGCTGCGCCAGGTCGTCGTCGGTGCGCTTGCCCGTGGCCAGCTCGACGGCGCCGACCTCGATCAGCCGCCGGGCCTCGATGAGGCTCTCCGAGATCGCCGCGCTCGACCGGGGAGTGGCCGCGGCGGCCCGGATCAGCGGGTCCAGCGCGGTCCACTGCGCGGGCGGGTTGACGTAGGTGCCGCGGCCGCGCTGGATGCGCACGATGTTCTGCACGCGCAGCGCCTTGATCGCTTCGCGGACGGTGAGGCGGCTGACCACGTACTGCTCGGCGAGCTCGCCTTCCGGCGGCAGCGCGCTGCCGGGGGCGTGCGTGCCGTCGATGATCGCGCTGAGCAGCCGCTCGGCGAGTTGGTCGGACAGCGACATTGCTGCGGATCCTCCTCTAGATCAGACGTCAGATGTCTGATGGCAGCAGACGATAAGGCCCGGGCCGAACCCCGTCAACCGGTCGGTTGGCGCTGGATCGATGCAGGTCGTGGCGCCCGTCCACATAGGGCGGTCCGGTGCGCGAATTGCCCGGGGTGCTCCCGTTTCGCTTGACGCCCGCGTTGCGCCGCGGTTAATGTCTCCGCCACGACAGGCATAGACGAAGAGCCACTGTCAGCGGTCTTCGTCGTGCCTTTTTTCGTTTCGCCGGATCGCTGCCAGTGCCTTCCCTCGAAAAGGTGGCGATCTGTGGCCTCACCTTCGAACGCGGTGGCAGGGACGGTCTCCGGCCCCTCCGACGTGGTGGCGTTGATCAACAAGCTGGAACGGCTGCCGAGCAAGGCCAGCTTCCTCTGGTACCTCATCCTCGGCGGGTTGTTCCTCGACGCCTACTCCAACGCCGCGCTGAGCGCCGGGCTTTCGCCGATGGTGAAGGAACTGACGCTGACGCCCGGGCAGGTCGGGCTGCTCACCGCCACGGCGCCGGCCGTGGCGATCCTGTTCAACCCGGCCAGCGGTTGGCTGGCCGCCCGGATCGGGCGGGTCAAGCCGCTGCTGCTGGCCAAGATCATCGGCGTCGCGGGCGCGCTGCTCACCGCGTACGCGGGCAGCTTCGAGACCGTGTGGGCCGGCCGCGCGCTGGTCGGCGTCGCCTACGGCATCGACTTCGCGGTGGCGATGGCGATGCTCGCCGAGTACACGCCCGCCAAGCTCAAGGGCCGGCTGAACCTGTGGCAGTGCGTCTGGTACATCGCCACCACCTCCAACCTCGCGCTGACGCTGATCTGCTACAAGCTCGGCATCGGCGCGGAGATCTGGCGCTGGTCGGTCGGCTCGGCCGCGGTCATCGCCGGGGCGCTGTTCGTGCTGCAGATGGTGTTCCTGGTGGAGAGCCCGTCGTGGCTGGCATCCCGCGGGCGGCTCGCGGACGCCGCGCAAAGCCTCCGCCGGATCTACGGGTTCGACGCCGTCCCGGGCGATCGGGCCGACGCGCCCGCCGAGGTGCAGCAGTCGATCGGCTTCCGCCAGTCGGGCGTGCTGTTCCGCAAGCCCTACCTGCCGCGGACGATGCTGTCGACGCTCATCTCGCTGACCCAGTCGATGCAGTACTTCGCGATCGGCTGGTACCTGCCGGTGATCAGCCTCGCGATCTTCGGCGAGCAGTTCGAGAAGGCCACCGTCGGATCGATGATCTTCAACGCGGCCGGCATCATCGGCGGCGCCGTCTCCGCCTACGCGGGCCGCCGGATGGGCCTGCGGATGAGCTCGGCGGTCGGCTACGCGATGGCGTTCGCGCTGCTGCTGGTGCTGGGACTCGGGTTCGGCAGCCTGCCGACCGTGCTGGCCTTCACCGTGCCGTTCCTGTTCATCTTCTTCCACTCCGCGGGCCCCGGCGCCAACGGCAAGTCGATCGCGGCGCTGTCCTACCGCAGCGACATCCGCACCCTCGGCACCGGCATCACGGGCATGCTCGGCAGCTTCGGCAGCGTCGTCGGGCTCTACGTGTTCCCGCTGATCAAGGAGTCGATCGGCCTCGGCCCGACGATCGCGGCGCTGGCCGTCGTCCCGCTGCTCGGGCTCATCACCTGCGTTGTCATCAAGTGGGACCCGACGCGCAGCGGCATCGACCCCGACGACGAGGTCATCGACCTGCTGCCGGCACCGGTGCCGGCCACCCGCTGACGGCGCAGAAAGGCACCAGCATGAGCAGTTCGCAACGAGGCGTGCTGTCGATCGACGAAGGCTCGACCGGCACGCGCGCGGCCGTGGTCACGGCGGACGGATCGAGCGGGCCGTCGTTCTACCGGCCGATCGCGGTGGTCCACCCCGACCCGCTGCGGGTCGAGCAGGACGCCGGCGAGCTCTGGCGGCACACCCTGGAGGTGGCGCGGCAGGCCGTGGCGTGGGCCGCGGACAGCAGCGTCGAGATCGTCGGGGTAGCGCTGTGCACGCAGCGCGCGACCGCGGTCCTGTGGGACCGGGTCACCGGGCAGCCGCTGGCGCCCGCCGTGGTCTGGCAGGACCGCCGGTACGCGGCGGAACTCGAAGCGCTGGCGCAGCAGTGGGACCCGGTCCTGCTGCCGCGCACCGGCCGGCCGGTCGGCAGCCGGTCGCCGTTCCTGTGGGCCGCCAGGCAGATCGCGGAGAACCCGGAGGCGCGGGCGGCCGCGGACGCCGGACGGCTGCTGTTCGGCTCGATCGACACCTGGCTGAGCTGGAACCTCAACGGCGGCACCGTGCACGCCGTCTCCGCCAGCAACGCGGCGGCGCTCGGCGGCTACCTGCTGCGCGAGCACGCGTGGGATCCGGGCTGGCTCGCCGCGGTCGGCTACCCGCAGGAACTGGCGCCGCCGCTGTCCGACGACGACGGCGACTTCGGGCACACCGACCCCGAGGTGCTCGGCATCCGGGTGCCCATCGCCGCGGCGATGGGGGACCAGCACGCGTCGCTGATCGCCCTGGGCGCGCTGGAACCCGGCCAGGGCATGTGCATGCACGGCACCGGCACCTTCGTCGGGGCCCTCACCGGCGACGAGCCGGCCGACGCCGCCAACGCCGTCGACGGCGTGCTCGCGCTGGTCGGCTGGCGCTCCGGCGGCCGCAGCCGATTCAGCCTGGAGGCCTACACGTCGACGACGGGTTCGGCGCTGCGCTGGCTGGTCGAGGACCTGCAGCTGTTCGACTCCGCCGAGCGGATCAGCGAACTCGCCGCCACGCACCCGCGCGACCGGGACACGTGGTTCGTGCCCACGCTCGCCGGGCTGCGGACGCCGCTGGCGGTGCCCGGCGCCCGGGCATGCCTGACCGGCCTGAGCCTGGCCACCACCCGCGCCGCCATCGCCCGCGCCGTCCTGGAAGGCATCGCGCACTCCGTGTGCGACACCGCCGACGGGCTCCGGTCCACGATGGACGAACCGCTGACCCGGCTGCGCGTCGGCGGTGGGCTGGCGGCCAGCGACGCGCTGATGCAGAGCCAGGCCGACCTCTCCGGCATCCCCATCGAGCGGGTGGCCGACTCCGCCACCGCGAGCCTGCGCGGCGTCGCGTACCTCGCCGGCGTCCGGCTCGGCCTGTGGGGATCGCTCGACGAGGTCGTCGGCGCGCGCCCCGTCGGCCGCACCTTCGAACCCGCGACCACCGAACACGAACGGCAGGAGCTGCGCGCCGAATGGCAGCGGGAGCTCCGGAAGTCACTGCCCTGAACGAAGAAGGAACATCATGATGAAACTGCCGTCCCGACGGCCCAACTCGGCCGCGGCGAAGGCCACCCCCGGCGCTCCGGTGATCCTGGACCGCCGGCGGGCGCTGCGGCGACTCGCCGACGCGGAATTCGACGTGCTGGTGATCGGCGGCGGGATCACCGGCGCCTACACCGCGCTCGACGCGGTCTCCCGCGGATTCTCCGTGGCGCTGGTGGAACGCGACGACTTCGCCTCCGGCACGTCGTCGAAGTCGTCGAAGATGGTGCACGGCGGGCTGCGCTACATCGAGCAGGGCAACGTGAACCTGGTCCGGCACTCGCTGCTGGAGCGGCACCGGTTCCGCCGCAACGCGCCGCACCTGGTGCAGCGCCTGCCGTTCCTGTTCCCGATCCTGGAGCAGGAAGGCGTTTTCGACCCCCGCATCGCGAAGGCCTTCGAGGGTCTGCTGTGGACCTACGACCTGGTCGGCGGCTGGCGGATCGGGCGCCTGCACCAGCGGCTCACCCCCAACGAGGTGCTCTCCCACGCGCCGACGCTGCGCGCGGAGCAACTAAAGGGCGGCCTCATGTACTACGACAGCCGCACCGACGACGCCCGCCTC
The DNA here is from genome assembly GCF_004348985.1 of Saccharopolyspora elongata. Lineage (GTDB taxonomy): Bacteria > Actinomycetota > Actinomycetes > Mycobacteriales > Pseudonocardiaceae > Saccharopolyspora > Saccharopolyspora elongata. Next base: position 209,932 of record NZ_SMKW01000002.1, read on the forward strand.
ACCCTCACCGTCGTGCGCACCGCCGCCCACCTCGGCGCGGTCGTCGCCAACGGCGCGAAGGTCGAGCGGCTGCTCAAGGACGGCGGCCGGGTGCGCGGCGCCGTCGTCCACGCCGACGGCGAGGACATCGACGTACGCGCCCGAGTCGTGGTGAACGCGACCGGCGTGTGGACCGACGAGCTCGACGTGCTGGCCGACGACGCGCACCGCCCGCAGGTCCGCCCGGCCAAGGGCGTGCACATCGTGGTGCCCTGGTCGAAGATCCGCAACGACTGCACGGTCACGGTGCCGATCCCGGGCCGCGCCCGCCGCGCGACCTGCACCCGCTGGGGCGATGTCGTCGTCCTCGGCACCACCGACACCGACTACGACGGCTCCGTCGACGACGTGCACTGCACGCGCGAGGAGATGGAGTTCCTCCTCGACGGCGCCAACGTCGCCTTCAACAGCGGCATCACCGCCGACGACGTGCTCGGCAGCTTCGGCGGGCTGCGCCCGCTGGTCGGCGGCAAGGAGGGCGCCACCCTCGACATGCGGCGCGACCACCACATCAGCGTGGGCGGCGGCGGCATGGTCACGGTGACCGGCGGCAAGCTCACCACCAGCCGCCACATGGGCGAGCTCGTGGTGGACAAGGTCGCCGGGCTGCTCGGGCGGAAGACCCGCAGCCGCACCACGAAGCTCCCGCTGCTCGGCGGCGCCGGCTACGACCCGGAGGCGGTCACCGCCTCCGGCGGCACGGCCGCGCACCTCGGCGGGCGCTACGGCACCGAGTCGCGCTTCGTGAGCGCGCTGATCGCCGAGGACCCCGCGCTCGCCGAGCCGCTGGTGGACGGCCAACCGCACCTGAAGGCCGAAGTCGTCTACGCGGCCCGGTGCGAGATGGCGCGCTCGGTCGACGACGTGCTCTCCCGCCGCACCCGGCTGCGGTTGTTCGCCCGCGACGCCTCCGCGGCAGCCGCGCCGGTCGTCGGTGAACTCCTCGGCACCGAGCTCGGGCTCAGCGCCGACACCATCGCCGGACAAGTAAGCAGCTACCGGGCGGACATCGCCCGCGAGAAGTCGATCCTGTTGGGAGAGAAGGCATGATCAGCCGCCAGACCATCACCCACCCGTTCAACCGCGGCAAGTACGTCGTCGGAGCCCCGACCCCGCCCCGCTACGGCGCGGGCACCCCGGTCGGCAAGGGCGCGGCGTCGCTGCAGACCACCGCGGTCGAGGTCCCGGGCGCGGTCGTGGAATCGCTGCGCGGCATCGCCGACGCCGTGCACACCGACCGCGACGAGGTCGTGCTGCGCACCCGCGACTGGTGGGCGGGTTCGATGATCGGCGAGACCGCCGACAGCCCGGCCACCCCGGACGCGGTGATCGTCGAGGTCAGCACCGTCGAGCAGATCCAGGCCGTGACCCGGCTGTGCAACGAGCACACCCTGCCGCTGACCGTCTCCGCCGGCCGCAGCAACGTCACCGGCGCGGCCCTGCCGGTCTTCGGCGGCGTCGTGCTCGACGTCTGCGGCCTCACCGGCATCGTCTCCTTCGACGCGGAATCGCAGGTCGTCGAGGTCCGGGCCGGCATGTTCGGCGACGTCTTCGAGAAGGAGCTGCAGGAGGTCCACGGCGCCACCACCGGGCACTGGCCGTCGGCGTTCGCGATCTCCACCGTCGGCGGCTGGGTCGCCTGCCGCGGCGCCGGCCAGCTGTCCACCCGCTACGGCAAGATCGAGGACATGGTCGTCGGGCTCGACGTGGTCCTCGCCGACGGCACGCTGGCGACCTTCGGCGATTACCCGCGCGCCGCGACCGGCCCCGACCTGCGGCAGCTGTTCGTCGGCTCGGAAGGCACCCTGGGCATCATCACCTCGGTCCGGCTGCGCACCCACCCGCTGCCCGAGTACGCCAAGGCCATCGCCTACGGCTTCGACACCTTCGCCGAGGGGCTGGAGGCCTGCCGGCTGATCATGCAGCGCGGCGCGACCCCGGCCGCGATGCGCCTCTACGACAAGCTGGAGAGCGGCACCCACTTCGGGCACCCCGACACGAACCTGCTGCTGATCGCCGACGAAGGCGACCCGGTGATCGTGGACGCGAGCATCGCGGTCAGCGCCGAGGTGTGCGCGGAGCACGGCATCGAGCTCGACGGCCAGGCGGTGTTCGAGCGCTGGCTGGACGAGCGGATGCTGGTCGGCAAGTCCGCGGACGGCTTCACCCCCGGCCCCGGGTTCGTCGCCGACACCCTCGAGATGGCCGGGCCGTGGGCGAAGCTGCCCGCCATCTACGACGAGGTGGTGGCCGCGATCTGCGCGGTGCCCGGCACGCTGGCGTCCTCGGCGCACCAGTCGCACGCCTACACCGACGGCGCCTGCCTGTACTTCTCGCTGCGCGGCGAGGTCGAGCCGGAGCAGCGGCGGCAGTGGTACCGCGCGGCGTGGGACGCGGCCAACGCGGTGCTGATCCGGCACGGCGCGGCGCTGAGCCACCACCACGGGTCCGGGCTGCTGCGCGGCCCGTACCTGGCCGACGCGCTCGGCTCCGGGTTCCCGGCGTTCGAGGCGGTCAAGAACGCGCTCGACCCGCGCGGCGTGCTCAACCCGGGCAAGCTGGGCCTGCCCACGTCGTTCGGCACCGGGCCGCTCGACTGAACCACCGGGCGGGTAAGAGTAACGGGCATGAGTGAACCTTCCACGCGTCCGCGCCGACCGCTGAACCCGCTGATCGAGGCGGCTTTCGCGGACGTCCCGGTGTGCGCCTCGGTGGTCGGTGCGGCGCGGGTCAAGGACTTCGCCGCCGCACCGACCGCGGTCGGCGTCCTGGCGTCGATCCCGGTGGGCGAGCTGCCGAAGGTCGTCCGGGTGCTGGTGCACCTGAAGAAGACCGTGTTCGTCAACATCGACGCCTGCCCCGGCCTCGCCCAGGACCGCGGCGCGATCGACTTCCTGACCGAGATCGGCGCGCAGGGCGTGGTCAGCACCCGGGCCGCGCTGATCGACCGGGCCGGGGCGCTGGACATGCTGACGATGCAGAAGGTCTTCGTCACCGACCGGTCGAACCTCAACCGGAGCCTGGAAGGCGTCGGCCGGAGCAACCCGGACCTGGTCGAGGTGATGCCCGCCCCGATCATCCCGTGGATGCCCGAGGAGGCCCGCCGCGTGCTGTCGCCGTTCGTCGCGGCGGGCTTCGTCACCGACGTGGCCGGGGTGGCGCACTCGCTGGCGATGGGCGCGGTCGCGGCGGCCACCTCGGACCCCGGGCTCTGGTCGCTGACCCGCGATCGGCTGCGGGCCGGGAAATGACCCGTGTGCACTTTCCGCCGCTATAGCAACAAAAAGTGCACACGGGGCCAGACCAGGCAGAACGCCTAGGACGAACGGAGAGCCATGAGTTTCGTTGTGATCGCACGGTACGTCACCAACCCCGGCAAGCGGGACGAGGTGCTGGACCTGCTGGCGCCGATGGCGGCGGCGTCGCTGGCCGAGCCGGGCTGTCGCCGCTACGGCCTGCACGCCGGCACCGACGACGACGTCGTCGCCATCGTCGAGGAGTACGACACCGAGGCGGACTTCGCCGCGCACTGCGAATCCGAGCACTTCAAGCGGATCGTGCTCGGCCAGGTCGTGCCGCTGCTGGCCGAGCGCGTGGTCACCCGCTGCGTGCCGGTCGCCGGGGCGGGCGCGTGATGCGGGTCCGCGCGGCAGTCCTGCGGGAATCCGGCCGCGAAGCGCCCTACGCGGCGTCGCGGCCCATCGACGTCACGACGCTGGAGCTCGACCCGCCGGGGCCCGGCGAACTGCTGGTGCGCGTCCGGGCCGCCGGGTTGTGCCACTCCGACCTGTCGGTGATCAACGGCTCGCGGCGCAGGCCGCTGCCGATGGCGCTCGGGCACGAGGCGGCCGGCGAGGTCGTCGAGGCCGGCGCGGGCAGCGGTTTCGATCCCGGCGACCACGTGGTGCTCGCCTTCGTGCCGTCCTGCGGCGACTGCGAGCGCTGCGTGGCCGGCCGCCCCGCCCTGTGCGGCCCGGGGGCCGCGGCGAACGAGCAGGGCGCCCTGCTCGGCGGCGGTATGCGGTGGCGGGCCGACGACGGCTCGCGGCCGTACCACCACCTCGGCGTGTCGGCGTTCGCCGAGCACATCGTCGTGTCGGCCCGCTCGGCGGTGAAGGTCGACGCCGACCTCCCCTTCGAGATCGCCGCCCTGTTCGGCTGCGCCGTCCTGACCGGTGCGGGCGCGGCACTGCACTCGACGCAGATCCAGGCGGGGGAGAGCGTCGCGGTGTTCGGCCTCGGCGGCGTCGGCCTCGCGGCACTGCTGATGGCGAAGGCGTCCGGAGCGTCCACATTGGTCGCCGTCGACGTCGTCGAGCACAAGCGGGAGCTGGCCGCCCGGCTCGGCGCGACCCACGCAGTGGCGGGCGGCCCGGAGGCCGTCGAGCGGATCCGCGAGATCACCGGCGGTGGCGCCGAGAAGGTGATCGACACGACCGGCGTCGCGCCCGTCCTGCGGCAGGCCTACGACGCGACCCGCAGCGGCGGCACCACGGTCACCGTCGGCCTGCCGGACCCCGAGGCGCAGCTCTCCCTGCCAGCGCTGAGCCTGGTCGCGGAGGAGAAGACGCTGCGGGGCAGCTACCTCGGATCGTGCGTGCCGAGGCGGGACGTGCCGCGCTTCATCGAGCTGTACCGGTCGGGCGCGCTCCCCGTCGACGCGCTGCTGTCCCACCGGCTCACCCTCGACGAGATCAACGAGGGGTTCGACCGCCTGGCCGACGGCACCGCCATCCGCCAAGTCGTCGTCCTCTGACTGCCGGCGCCGCCCGGGACCAGCGAGAACCGCCGGTCCCGGGCGGCTCGCGCGGTGCGGCCGGTGTTCAGTTTCTGAACAGTTGCGCGGGCACGCCGAACCTAAGGTGATCGTCGCCACACTCGGTGTCGAGAGGACGACGATGACTTCGCACCGCGCACTCCGCGCCACCACGCGGCCACCGGACGAACCCGGGCTCACCGGGCGCCGGCGCTTCCTCGGCTACCTGCTGGCCGCTCCCACGCTGGTCGCCGCGGGCAGGCTGGCGGGCCCGACGGCCGCCGAGGCGGCCGTGCCCAGTCCGGGGCTCACCGACGCCTACGACCTGTCCGACGCGCTGACCCATGCCGCCCTGCCCACCTCGAACCTGATCACGGTGGCGGTGAACCCCGACGGAACGGTGTCCTTCGCGCTGCACCGCGCCGAAGTCGGGCAGGGCATCACGACCGCGGTCGCGATGCTCATCGCCGAGGAGATGTCGCTACCGCTGGAGAAGGTCCGCATCACGCTCGCCGACGCGCGCTCCGAGCTGGTGTTCAACCAGCTCACCGGCGGATCGAACACCATCCACGCGATCTACACCCCGGTGCGCCTCGCGGCGGCGGTCGCGCGCGAGCGGATGAAGCTCACCGCGGCGCAGCAATGGCACGTCCCGGTCGCCGAACTCGACCTCGCCGACGGCGTCATCACGCACCGGTCCGGGAAGCGGGCGACCTACGGCTCGCTGGCGAAGACCGCGGCCAGCTCGACGACCCGGGAATTCACCCCGGCGCTCAAGCCCGCCTCCGAATTCACGATCATCGGCAGGCCGCAGAACCGCATCGACGCGCTCGCCGCCGTCACCGGCCGCAAGCAGTTCGCGATGGACCTCGACGTGCCGGGCGCCAAGCCCACCATGGTCCGCCGGGCGCCGACGATCAACGGCACCGCGCGCTCGATCCGCAACGTCGACCAGGTGCTGACCATGCCGGGCATCACCGACGTCGCGATCATCTCCACCGGCGTCGCGGTGCGCGGCGAGACCTTCGGCCAGTGCATCGACGCCGTCCGCGCCCTCGACGTGACCTGGGCACCGGGCACTGTGGACGGTGAATCCGACGAGACGTTGCTGCGCAAGCTCAAGGCCGCGACGCCGCCGGTCAAGCCGGCGCTGCCGCTGACGACCGCGGTCGACGCCGAATTCACCTTCGCCTTCGCCAGCAACACGCCGCTGGAGACCAACTGCGCGGTCGCCGACGTACGGAAGGACCGGGCGGAGATCTGGTCCAGCCTCAAGGTCCCGATCATCGCCAAGCAGCAGATCGCCCAGCGCCTCGGGCTGCCGGAAACCGCGGTCACCGTGCACGTGGTGGAAGGCGGCGGATCCTTCGGCCGCCACCTCTTCCACGACGCGGCGATGGAGGCCGCCGAGGCGTCCCGGGCGTTCGGCAAACCGGTCCGGCTGATGTGGCACCGCACCGACGACTTCCGGCACGGCCGGGCGCACCCGATGTGCTTCTCCAGGATCCGGGCGACCTGCGCCGCCGGCGAGGTGCTGAGCTTCGAGCAGTACCACACCAGCGTGAAAACCGATTTCGGGCACGGTTTCGGCGAGCTCATCACCGGCACCGTCACGGAACCGGAACTCGGCAACTACTCGGTCGCGCAGACGATCTTCCTGCTGTCCCAGCACAGCCCGTACGCCTTCGGCGTCACCACGCAGCTGCTCAACGAGGTTCCGCTGGAGTTCCACACCGGCAGCATGCGCAACGTCTACTCGCCCAACGTGCGGTGCGCGCAGGAACTCGTCGTCGACCGGCTGGCCGCCGAGATGGGCAAGGACCCGTTGGCGTTCCGCCGGGAATTCGCCAGGGAGGAGCGCTACCGGAAGGTGCTGGACGTCCTGGCGGAGAAGGGGAGGTGGGGCCGGTCCCTGCCCGCCGGCGTGGCGCAGGGCGTGGCGCTCGCGCACGAGTACAAGGCGGTCGCCGGCGCGCTGGTCGAGATCGACGCGCGGCCGGAAACGGTCGGACGGGAGGTGCCGGTGCACGAGGGCGTGACCGGGCCACGCGTCACCCGGGTGACGTTCGTGGTGGATCCGGGCCTGTGCATCAACCCGCGGGGCCTCGAAGCGCAGATGCTCGGCGGGATCAACGACGGCATCGCCACCGCCCTGACCTTCGGCCTGCACATCGAGGGCGGCCTGCCGCTGGAAGGCAGCTGGGACAACGGTTTCTACACGCGGCAGTGGAACGTGCCGCCGGAAGTCGAGATCATCATCATGCCCGATTCCGGCGACGATCCCGGCGGCGCGGGGGAACTGGCGGTCGCGCCCACGATGGCCGCGGTGGCCTGCGCGTACGCCAGGGCGACCGGCACGATGCCCACCACTTTCCCGATCAACCACCACGACCCGCTGCGCTTCGCGCCGCTGCCGCGCGAACCGTCCATCCCGCAGTCGCCCACCGACGGCCTGGACAAGGCGTTCTGAGGAGCCTTCATGCCAAAGCACACTTTCAAGCTCAACGGCGAACAGGTCACCGTGGACGTCCCCGGCGAGGTGCGGCTGCTGTGGGTGCTGCGCGACGTCCTCGGCGTGCGCGGACCGAAGTACGGCTGCGGGCTCGGGGTCTGCCAGGCCTGCACCTGCCACATCAACGGCAAGGCCTTCAACCCGTGCTCCGTCCCCGTCTCGGAGATCGGGCCCGACGACGAGATCACCACGATCGAGGGCTTACCGGCGACCGTCGGCAAGGACCTGCACCCGATGCAGCAGGCCTGGCTGGACCGGGACGTCCCGCAGTGCGGCTACTGCCAGCCGGGCCAGATCATGACGGCGGTCGCGACGGTCCGCAAGGTCCGCGAGGAGGGCCGCGAGATCGGCGACGAGGACCTCGACGAGATCCGCAACGTCTGCCGCTGCGGCACCTACCAGCGAATCCGGGAGGCGATCAGGGCAGGCGCCGACGCGACCGAGTAGACCGGGGAATCGCCGGTGGGCGGCACGACCGCCCACCGGGCGGTGCGAAACCCCCCGAATCTCTTTGCGGAGCAGGTAAAATCGATCAGGTTGACCGCTTTCGCGATCGGGGAGGTCGTTGGTGGAGAGGGACGTCCGGACGATGGACGACGTAATGCGCATGCTCGACCGGATGCTCGAGACGGACGCCCGCAACACCCCGGACTGGTGGGACCGGTTCTACTCGGACCGCGCCAAGCCGATTCCCTTCTTCGCCGCCAAACCGGACGAGAACCTGGTGTCCTGCCTGGAGCACGGCGTGCTCGCTCCGGGGCGCGCGCTCGACCTGGGTTGCGGGCCGGGGCGCAACGCGGTGCACCTCGCGTCGCTGGGTTTCGAGGTCGACGCCGTCGACCTCTCGCCGGAAGCCGTGTCCTGGGGCGAGGAGCGCGCCCGCGAGGCCGGGGTCGAGGTCCGCTTCCACTGCGCCGACATGTTCTCCGCGGATCTGCGGCTGGGCCGGTACGACCTGGTCTACGACTCCGGCTGCCTGCACCACCTGCCGCCGCACCGCCGGGCGAGCTACCTGGACCTGCTCGACCGGGTGCTGGTCCCCGGCGGTCACTTCGGCCTGACCTGCTTCGCCGCCGGCGAAATGGGATCGGAGCTCGCCGACGAGGAGTTCTACCGCCAGGGCGACCTGGACGGTGGGATGGCCTTCGACCCGGACTCGCTGCGCTGGATCTTCTCGGACTACACCGAGATCGAGCTGCGGCGCATGGTGGAGCAGCCGCCGGACGCGCCGCACTACGGCGTCCCCTTCCTGCTGGCCGCGCTGTTCCGCCGCCCGGCGGCTCGTTGACCACCTCGTACTACTGGCGGTGCGTGCGTTTGGAGGTATTGCACCCGCACGGCTGCTTGCTTCGGTGGTGGGGGTCACAGATAATCCGACGTTAACTTTCGTTAACGCAGCGTCGGATGCATGACCGGGCGGGGCCGGGAGGAAGCGGTGAATCCGAGCGGGAACCAGGTAGTGCGTCCCGAGATCGCCTCGTCCTGGCGGCGCACCAGCATGAGCGGGCTCCGCCCGGAGTCGGCGCTGGACCGGTTGCACATCGCCGAGTTCGACACCGCCAGCCGGCTCATGCGCGCCGCCGGACCGGTGCTGGACGAACTCGCCACGCGCCTGGTGGACACCACGTTCTGCATCGCGCTCGCCGACAGCTCCTGCCGGATCGTGGACCGCCGGTTCACCGACCTGCGCACCGAGCTCGCGCTGAACCGGATCAGCGCCGTGCCCGGCGCGCAGTTCACCGAGGAACACGCGGGCACCAACGCGCTCGGCACGCCGTTCGAGGTCATGCGCGGGGTCGCGGTGCACGGCGCGGAGCACTTCGTCGAGGCGCTCAAGGCGTTCAGCTGCTACGGCCACCCGATCCGCCATCCCGTGACCCGCCGGATCGAAGGCGTCCTGGACATCACCGGCCTGGCCAGCGAGGCCAATCCGCTGTTTGCGCCGCTGCTGCAGCGCGCCGTCGAAGACATCGAGCAGCGGCTGTGGGAAGGCGCACGGCAATCGGAGAAGCGCCTGCTGCGGGCGTTCCAGCACGCCTCCCGCAGCCCGTGCCGGGCCGTGGTGGCGATCGGCGGCGAGCTCGTGCTGACCAACCGGGCCGCGCTCGACCTGCTGGAACCCCCGGACCACGCGGTGCTGCGCGACTTCGTCTCCGGCGTGACCGGATCCGCCTCCCGCGACCTGGTGCTGGGTTCGGGCGCGGCCGTGCACCTGCGGGCCGAGAAGGTCACCGGCACCGCCGACGGCTTCCTGGTCGAGCTGACGCCCCGCGCCCGCACGCGGGTCCCGGTGCCGCGCGGCCGGGTGGCCGAGAACCGGCGGACCGGGCTGGACCAGCAGCTGGCCGAGCTGAGCAGGGGAGCGGGGCCAGTGCTCATCGCCGGCGAACCCGGCTCCGGGCGCACCTCCGCGGCACGCGCCATCGCCGGCCCGCGGACCGTGCAAGTGCTCGACGCCGCGGACGTGGTCGTCGTCGGCGAACAGGAGTGGGCCAAGCGGCTCCGCTCGCCGAACCCGGGCGCGGAAGTCCTCGTCGTCGAAGGGATCGAGCTGCTGTCCGACGCGCTGTGCGCGGGTCTGGCGCGAATGCTCGCGGACGAACCGGGCGTGCGCCTCGTGCTCACCTCGGCGCCGCGATCCGAGCTGCCACCCCGGGTGCTGAGCCTCGCGGCGACCTGCCCGTCCCGCGTGGAACTGCCGGCGCTGCGCAACCGGACCGACGAGTTCGCGGCGATCGCGCGCACCATGCTCGCCGAACTCCGGGCCGACCTGCGCATCGCGCCGAGCGCACTCGAGGCGCTGATCGCCCAGCAGTGGCCCGGGAACCTCCGGGAACTGGCCGGGGTGCTCCGCGGCATCACCGAGCGGCGCACGGCCGGTGACATCACCGTCGCGGACCTTCCGGTCGGCTACCGCGACGCCGGCCGCACCGCCAGGCTGAGCAGGAGGGAGCGGGCCGAACGCGACGCCATCACCGAGGCCTTGCGCGACACCGGCGGCAACAAGGTGCAGGCGGCGCAGCGCCTGGGCATCAGCCGCACCACGCTGTACAGCAGGATGCGTGCGCTCGGGGTGTCCCGTTGAGGTGTTCAGTTCTTGAACAGTTACCGCCCGCGCGCGGCCGCGAACATGGTCCCCGTCACAACGACGTGAGGAGGCCGAGTGACTGCGGTGGATGAGTTCCCGGTGCTGACGACGGTCCGGGATTTCCTGTCCGGCCCGAAGAAGCTGCTGATCGGCGGCGAATGGGTGGACGCGGCGTCGGGGCGCACCTTCGCCACGCACGACCCGGCGACCGGCGAGCGGCTGACCGAGGTGGCGCACGGGCAGGCCGAGGACGTGGACCGGGCGGTCGCCGCCGCGCGTCGCGCGTTCGAGGACGGCCCGTGGGCGCGCATGAAGCCCAACGAGCGCGAGCGGCTGATCTGGCGCGTCGGCGACGTCCTCAGCGAGCGGGCGGCGGAATTCGGTCAGCTCGAAGCACTCGACAACGGCAAGTCCGCGGCGATCGCGCAGGCGGTGGACACCGGCTGGGCGGCCGATGTGTTCCGCTACTACGCCGGATGGGCGACGAAGATCCACGGCAGCACGGTGAACGTGTCGATGCCGTTCGTGCCCGGCGGCGAGTTCCACGCCTACACGCTGCGCGAACCGGTCGGCGTCTGCGGCCAGATCATCCCGTGGAACTTCCCGCTGCTGATGGCGTCCTGGAAGCTGGCGCCCGCGCTCGCGGCCGGCAACACCGTGGTGCTCAAGCCCGCCGAGCAGACGCCGCTGACCGCGCTGCTGCTCGGCGAGGTCTTCCAGGAAGCCGGCTTCCCGCCCGGCGTGGTCAACATCATCACCGGCTACGGCGACGCCGGTGCGGCGATCGCCGCGCACGACGACGTGGACAAGGTCGCGTTCACCGGATCCACCGAGGTGGGCAAGAAGATCGTCGCCGCGGCGCAGGGCAACCTGAAGAAGGTGTCGCTGGAACTCGGCGGCAAGAGCCCGAACGTGGTGTTCGCCGACGCCGACTTCGAGACGGCGGTGCCCGGCTCGCTGAACGCCTGGCTGTTCAACCACGGGCAGTGCTGCGTCGCGGGCACCCGGCTGTTCGTCGAGGACGCCATCTTCGACGAGTTCACCGCCGCGGTCGCCGAGGCCGCGAGCCAGGTCAAGATCGGACCGGGCCTGGACCCCGCCACCCAGCTCGGCCCGCTGGTCTCGCAGGAGCAGTTCGACCGCGTCACCGGCTACGTCACGGCGGGCCTGTCGGACGGCGCGCGGGCACTGACCGGCGGGAAGCGTTGGGGTGACAGCGGATTCTTCGTGGAGCCGACCGTGCTGGTGGACGTGCAGCCGGAGTTCAGCGTGGTGCGCGAGGAGATCTTCGGTCCGGTGGTGGCCGCGCTGCCGTTCAGCGCCGAACAGGGCGTGGCGCCGGCCGCCAACGAGAGCGTGTACGGGCTCGCCGCGGGCGTGTGGACCCGCGACATCTCCAAGGCGCACCGGGTCGCCAAGCAGCTCAAGGCCGGTTCGGTGTGGATCAACCAGTACAACGGCTTCGACACCGCGCTTCCCTTCGGCGGTTACAAGCAGTCGGGCTGGGGACGGGAACTGGGCGCGGACGCGATCGATCTCTACACCCAGACCAAGGCAGTCAACGTCGCCCTGTGATTCGGAGGTAGTCGCACGTGAAGACCAAGGCAGCAGTTCTGCGCGAAGTGGGCAAGCCGTTCGAGATCGTCGAACTCGACCTGGACGGCCCGGGCCCGGGAGAAGTCCTCATCAAGTACGCCGCGGCCGGGCTGTGCCACTCGGACCTGCACCTCACCGACGGCGACCTGCCGCCGCGCTTCCCGATCGTCGGCGGGCACGAGGGCGCCGGGATCATCGAGGAGGTCGGGCCCGGCGTCACCAAGGTCAAGCCCGGCGACCACGTGGTGTGCAGCTTCATCCCCAACTGCGGCACCTGCCGCTACTGCTCGACCGGCCGGCAGAACCTGTGCGACATGGGCGCCACCATCCTGGCCGGCTCCATGCCCGACGGGACGTTCCGGTTCCACGGCGAGGGCGAAGACATCGGCGCCATGTGCATGCTGGGCACCTTCTCCGAGCGGGCGACGATCTCGCAGCACTCGGTGGTCAAGGTCGACGACTGGCTGCCCTTGGAGACCGCGGTCGTCGTCGGCTGCGGGGTGCCCAGCGGGTGGGGCACAGCGGTCAACGCCGGCAACGTCCGGGCCGGTGACACCGTGATCATCTACGGCATCGGCGGCCTCGGCATCAACGCCGTGCAGGGCGCACTGCAGGCGGGCGCCAAGTACGTCGTCGTCGTCGATCCGCTCGAGTTCAAGCGGGAAACGGCGCTGAAGTTCGGTGCCACGCACGCCTTCGCCGATGCCGACGAGGCCCAGGCGAAGGTCACCGAACTGACCTGGGGCCAGGGCGCGGACGCCGCGCTGATCCTGGTCGGGACCGTCGACGAGACCGTGGTGTCCAAGGCGACCGCGGCGATCGGCAAGGGCGGCACCGTGGTGATCACCGGGCTCGCCGATCCGGCCAAGCTCACCGTGCACGTCTCCGGCGCGGACCTGACGCTCAACGAGAAGACCATCAAGGGCACGCTGTTCGGCTCGTCCAACCCGCAGTACGACATCGTGCGGCTGCTGCGCCTCTACGACGCGGGCAAGCTCAAGCTCGACGAGCTGGTGACGACGCGCTACAGCCTGGAGGAGGTCAACCAGGGCTACCAGGACCTGCGCGACGGCAAGAACATCCGCGGCGTGATCGTGTACGACTGATCCACGGGCCGGGAGCTCCGGGGCGCCACCGCACCCCGGAGCTCCAGGGCTAGCCCGAGGCGAACGTCTCGACGATCTTGGCGTTGAAAGCGGGCAGATCGCGGGGGCTGCGACTGGTGACGAGCCCGCGGTCGACCACCACTTCCTCGTCGACGACCTCGCCGCCGGCGTTGCGGATGTCGGTGCGGATGCTGTGGAACGAGGTCAGCTTGCGGTCCCGCACCACGTCCGCCTCCACGAGCGTCCAGGGCCCGTGGCAGATCGCCCCGACCGGCTTGCCCGAGTCCACGAAGCTCCGGACGAACTCCACCGCACGCGCGTCGCGCCGGAGGTTGTCCGGGTTGATCGTGCCGCCGGGCAGGATCAACGCGTCGTAGTCGTCGGCCGACGCATCGGAGATCTCGCGGTCCACGGTGAACCGGTCGCCCGGGTTGATGTCGTGGTTCATCGCCTGGATCTGACCGGAGTGCACCGAGACCAGCTCCGCCTCGGCCCCGGCCTGCTCCACGGCCTGGCGCGGCTGTTCGAGCTCGACCTGCTCGACACCGTCCGCGGCGAGGATCGCCACCCGGCGGCCGCGCAGTTCGTTCGCCATGTCCGATCACCTTCCCCGATCTGGTTTGCCGCGCTGCGTCCGGACAGTTCCAGGGTGCGCCCCCGCGTTCCCGATGCAACTCGGCGGCACTCGGAACTCCCACCGGACGGCCGTCCCTAGCGGGACTCGTTCCAGACCGGGTGCGGTGACTCGCGGACCTGCCCGTCGGACCGGAACACCAGGAACCGGTCGAAGGACCTGGCGAACCAGCGGTCGTGGGTGACCGCGACGACGGTGCCCTCGAAGTCGTCCAAACCGGACTGCAGCGCGTCCGCCGAGACCAGGTCCAGGTTGTCCGTGGGCTCGTCGAGCAGCAGCAGGTTGGCGCCTTCCAGCTCCAGCAGCAGGATCTGGAACCTCGCCTGCTGCCCACCGGAGAGCGTGTCGAACGGCCGCTGCGCGGCCTGCACGATGTCGTAGCGCGCCAACGCGCGGCTGGCTTCCTCGCGCGTCATGCCCGACCGGCGCTTGCCGCCGCCCATGAGCAACTCCAGCAGCGTCCGCCCGGCGAACTCGGGATGCTCGTGCGTCTGCGCGAACATCCCCGGCACCACCCGCGCGCCCAGGCGCGCGAGGCCGGTGTGCCGGACCGGGGTCAGCGCCTCCTGGTCCAGGTCGGACACGTGGTCGTCGCTGCCGCCCCGGGCGAGCAGCCGCAGGAAGTGCGACTTGCCGCTCCCGTTGGCGCCCAGCACCGCGATCCGCTCGCCGTAGCGGAACTCCGCGTTGAACGGCTTGGTGAGCCCGTCCAGGGCGAGGTCCTCGCAGATGACCGCGCGTTTGCCGGTGCGACCGCCGGGCAGGCGAACCTGCACCCGCTGCTCGCGCGGAACCGCCTCCGGCGGCCCGGCCTCCTCGAACTTGCGCAGCCGCGTCTGCGCCGCCTGGTAGCGCGTCGCCATGCCGTCGTTGTAGCTCGCCTTCTGCTTCAGGTCGTTCACCAGCCGCACGAGCTTGGCCCGGTCCTCGTCCCACCTGCGGCGGAGCTCGTCCAGCCGGGACATCCGCTCCTCGCGGGCCTCGTCGTAGCCGGCGAACCCGCCGCCGTGCACCCAGATGCGGTTGCCCGCCGCGCCGAGCTCCACCGTCACGATGCGGTTGGCGGTGCGGTGCAGCAGCTCGCGGTCGTGCGTGACGAACAGGACGGATTTCGGCGTCTCCCGGATCTGCTCCTCCAGCCACTGCTTGCCGGGCACGTCGAGGTAGTTGTCCGGCTCGTCGAGCAGCAGCACCTCGTCCGGCCCGCGCAGCAGCGATTCGAGGGCGAGCCGCTTCTGCTGGCCGCCCGAGAGCTTGCGCAGCTCCCGGTACCGGATCCGGTCGAACGGCTGGCCGATCGCGGCCGTGCAGCACCGGTCCCAGTGCACCTCGGCGTCGTACCCGCCGGCATCGGTGTACTCGGAAATCGCCTCGGCGTAGGCGATCTGCGCGGCATCGTCGTCGTGCTCGATCAGCCGCTCCTCGGCCAGGTCGAGCGCTTTCGCCGCGGCGCGCAGCCGGGGCGGGGCCAGCGAGATCAGCAGGTCCCGCACCGTCGAGTCGTCCCGGGCGTGGCCGATGAACTGGCGCATCACCCCGAGCCCGCCGGAACGGGTCACGCTGCCCTCGTGCGGCGCGAGATCGCCCGCGATCAACCGGAGCAGCGTCGTCTTCCCGGCGCCGTTCGGGCCCACCAGCGCGGCCTTGACCCCGTCTCCCACGCGGAACGACACGTCATCGAGCAGCACCCGGCCGTCCGGCAGGACGTAGTGCGCTTTCTGCAACTCGACATGCCCCACGGTTGTTGGCTCCTCACAGTGCTCAGAAGTTTTCGTTGCCGCGCCGCCGGATTCGGCGAGGGTTATGCCGGGATCAGGTCCGCGACGTGGCGGCGCAGCACCTCGGCGACGAGCGAGGCATCGGCCGACCCGTGCGGGTAGACCAGCTCGAAGGTCAAGCCCCCGACGACCGCGGTCAGGCGCTCCGCCTCCAGCTCGGCCTCGCGGACGCCCGCCGCCTGCAGCGCTTCCCGGAAGACGGCCCGAAGATCGGTGCCCATCCGGGTCGCCAGCGGCCGGAACTCCGGCCGCAGCCGCGCGGCGGTGATCAGCTCGGCCAGCACGATCAGCTCGGCCCGGTCGTCGTCCGCGACGGGCAGCACGGCGTGGCACACGGCCTCGATCAGCGCGCGGCGGCCCGGCACGTCGAGCGGGGAATCCGTCGCCGGCATCGCGCGTTCGAGCCTCCGCGCCATGCGGGCGCCCACCTCTTCGGCCGCGGCGACCATCAGCCCCTCGTGGCTGCCGAAGTGGTGCCGCACGGAACCGATGTTGATGCCCGACTCGTCGGCGACCTTCCGCAGCGAGGCCGCGCCGACCCCGCCGTGCGCGACGAGCCGGAAAACGGCGTCGACGATGCGGTTCTTGGCGGCCGCGGTCGCGGCATCACGGGCTGTCACGAGATGAAACTATCACATGTGTGATAGTCATTTTCGGACTCCGGTTCCGCCCGGGCCAGCGCCCACTGGAAGGTGGCCGGGCCTTCGGGCTCCCGCATGGTGACGATCTCGTCGATCAGCAGGGCGAAACCGGCCTCTTCGAGCAGCTCGCGGTTCCGCTGCGCGTCGAAGCTGCTGAAGAACATCGGCACGCCGAGCCAGTCGTCGACGGTGCCGTCCGTCTCGCCGCAGCCCAGCGTCGCGAGGAAGTGGCCTCCCGGCCGAAGCCACCGCGCGATGCGGGCGAAGAGCGCGGCGTGCTCATCGCGGGGCAGGTGCGTGATGGAGTAGAAGGCGGTGACCGCGTCCACGCTGCCGGGATCGAGCCGGAGTCGCGTGACGTCCTCGCGCATGAACCGTGCACGCGGGACGTTCTGCCGCGCCAGCTCGATTTGCGCTACCGAGATGTCGACACCGAGGACGTCGTGGTGCTCGGCGAGAATGGCCGTGCACGGCTTGCCCGAACCGCAGCCGAGGTCCACAGCGGAGGCCGCCGCGGGCAGCCGGTTCGTCAGTTCGGTGAGGAAGCGCAGCCTCGGATCGCCGTGGATCTCCTCGATCCACTCCGCGTAGCGGTGCGCGATGCGGTCGTACCCCTTCTCCACCACGCGCCTGGGGTCGGATTCCATGCGTGCGACCGTAAATCACCAACGGTCCGGGGAACGAGCGATTTTCCCGCACCGCCCGAGCCGGTGCCTGCCGGACGTCGGTTAACGTGCAGATGTGACTGCTACGAAGCCGAGCGGCTTGATCAGCATCGAAGACATCGAGGCCGCGGCCGACAGCATCGCCGGGCACGTCGTGCGAACGCCGACGGTGCCCAGCCCGGGGCTCACCGAGCTGCTCGGGGCACCGGTCACCGCGAAGCTGGAGCTGTTGCAGCGCACCGGCTCCTTCAAGGTGCGCGGGGCGACGGCGAAGCTGCTGTCGCTGAGCGAGGCGGAGCGGGCCGCCGGTGTCGTCGCGGTGAGCGGCGGGAACCACGGGATCGCCCTCGCCGTCATGGCCGGGGCGCTGGACGTCAAGGCGACCGTCGTCATGCCGAGCTCGGCGCCCGCTCGTGCCGTCGAGATCGCGGAGGCGGCCGGGGCCGTCGTTCGCGTCACCGACGACATGGCCGGCGCGTTCGCGCTGACCGCCGAGCTGCGGGCGAGCGGGCTCACCCTGGTCCACCCGTTCGACGACCCCGTCGTCATCGCAGGTCAGGGCACGGTCGGCCTGGAGTTCGCCGACGACGCCGACGAGCTCACCGACGTCCTGGTCAGCATCGGTGGCGGCGGGCTGATCGCCGGCGTCGCCGCGGCGCTGCGCGCGCGACGCCCCGATGTGCGGATCTGGGGGGTGGAGACCGGGGGAGCGCAGGCCATGTCCGAGGCGCTGGCGGCGGGCGGACCGGTGCCCGTCGAGCTGTCTTCGATCGTGTCCACGCTCAGCGCCCCCGCGGTCTCCCAGCTGACCTACGATCACGTGTCCACATTGGTCACCGAAGTCCTCGTGGTGCCCGACGCCGAGGCGGTGCGGGGAGTCCTGGACCTGGCCGACCACGCGAAGGTCTGGGCCGAGCCCGCCGCGGGATGCCTCCTCCCGGCCGCGCGCCAGGTGCTCGACCGGGTCGGCCCCGGCGCCAAGCTCGGCCTGGTGCTGTGCGGCGGGAACGCCACGACCGCCGACGTCGCCGCCTGGGCGCGCCGCTTCGGCCTCGGCTGACCCCCGGCGGCCGCGTCCACAATGGAGCGGATCGCGGCTGCTCGATCCGGCCCGACTCTGGGTACCCGGGGCGTGTCGACCGGTGCTTCCGGTGCCGCAACTGCAGAGGGGGCTGTGATGAACGAGCGCTCATGGGAGCGGGCGGGCGCGGCCAGCGGCCTGGTCGCCGCCGTGTTGTTGCTGGTCAGCCTGCTGCTCAACCCCTTGTCGCCGCCCAGCGACGAGCCGGTGCGCACCTACTTCTACGTGACCGAGAACCGCCCGACCGTGCTGCTGGCCGCCTTGCTTTCAACGGTGGCCGCGGTGATCTTCCTGTGGTTCGTGGGGCACCTGCGTCACCTGTTGCAGCGCGCTGAAGGTGGCGCGGAGGCGTTCTCGCCTGTGGTGTTCGGCGCCGGAGTCAGCCTCGCGACGATGACGATGCTGAGCATGCTGCCGGCCACCGCGCTGGTTTCGCTGAGCCGCAACGTGGAGACCGCGAGCCAGGCGATGGTGTTCGTGCTCGCCGAACTGCACCGGCTGTCGCTCGGCGGGCTCGGCCTGCTGGTCGCCCTGTTCGCAGCCGCCGCCGGGGCGGCCGTGGTTCGCGGTGAGCTGCTGGCGCCGTGGCTGGGCTGGTTCGGCTTCGGCGTGGGCCTGATCGGGCTGATCGCCGGCGTCACCTCCTTCTACATGCCCAGCGTTTTCGTCTCGGTCGCCGGCCTGGTGACCGGGATCGTGTTCGCGCTGTGGATCGGCGCGGCGTCGGTGCTGATGGTGTACCGGCCGGAGGTCGACCGGGCCCCGGCCGCCGGCACGGCGTTCGCGCACTGACCCCGGGGCCCGTTCCGGTCAGTCCTCGAGGAACGCGAGGTCGAGGCGGCGGAGACGATCCGGGTCGGCGAGGATGTTGAGCTCCACGACCTTGCCGCGGGCGACCGTGAACGCCGCGAGCGAGATCGGCCGGCCGTCGGAGATCGCCACCGCCCCGGGCGCGCCGTTGACGAGCGCGGGCCGGGTCGCCTCGGCGAGCTGCGCGAAGACGACCGCGCCTCCCGCCACTTCCTTCGCGCCGCGCCGCATGACGCTCGGGCGCAGCGAGCCCCCGTCGGTGCGCACCACGACATCCGGGTCGAGGACCGCGAGCAGCGCATCGAAGTCCCCGGCGCGCGCGGCCGCGAGGAAGGCGTCGACGACTTCGCGCTGCTGGGCCAGATCCGCATCGGGGACCGGGGCCGCACCCTGCACCCGGCCGCGGGCCCGGCTGGCGAGCTTGCGGGTCGCCGTGGAGGTGCGCCCGACGATGGGCGCGATCTCGTCGAACGCCACCGCGAACAGGTCGTGGAGCACGAAGGCGAGCCGTTCAGCGGGCGTGAGCGTCTCGAGGACCACCAGCAGCGCGAGACCGACGGAGTCGGCCAGCAGCGCCTCGTGCTCCGGGGTGATGGCGTCCGGGCCGCTGATGATCGGATCGGGCACGTGCACGTCCAGCGGCTCCTCGCGGCGCGCCGTCCGCGCGCGGAGCATGTTCAGGCACACCCGGCCGACGACCGTCGTCAGCCAGCCTCCGAGGTTCTCGATCTCCGCGGAGTCGGAGCGGCTGAGCCGTAGCCAGGCCTCCTGGACCGCATCGTCGGCCTCGCTCAGCGAGCCCAGCATCCGGTAGGCCACCGCCCGCAGGTGCCCGCGGTGGGCCTCGAAGCGATCCGCCAGAAAGTCCTTCTCGTCCATCGGCCGCATTCCTCCGTCACGTCGTGTTGTAGGAGTGACCCGCCGGACGCGGCCGATGTGACACACCTCGGCCGCCGGCGCACTCCCGGAGGACCTGTCAGCTCGCCGCGGCATCACCGTCCGGGTGCGGCCAGATGCCGGAGGTGCCGCGGCGATGGCTGTCGACGAGATGCGTGTCGACGATGCCGATCGCTTCCATCAGCGCGAACATCGTCGTTGGGCCGACGAAAGCGAAACCCTTGCGGCGCAACGCCTTCGACAGCGCCACGGATTCCGGCGACGTCGTGGGGATCTCGGCCATCGTCCGCGGGCGCGGCGTGGTCTCCGGCTTGAACGACCAGACGAATGCTTCCAGTCCGTCCTCGGCGCGGAGTTCGATGGTCGCGCGGGCGTTGGTGATGGCCGCGCGGATCTTGGCCTTGTTGCGCACGATCCCCGCGTTGCCGAGCAGCCGTGCCTCGTCCTCTTCGGTGTAGGCCGCGATGGCGTCCGGGTCGAAGTCGTCGAACGCCTCGCGGAAGGCCGGGCGCTTGCGCAGGATCGTCGCCCAGGAGAGCCCCGCCTGGAATCCCTCCAGGCTGATCCGCTCGAACAGGGCCTGCTCGCCGTGCACGGGCATGCCCCACTCGGTGTCGTAGTACTCGCGCAGCAGGGGATCGCGGGCGGCCCACGGCGGCCGCGCCAACCCGTCCTCGCCGATCACGACCCCGGCGTCGCTCGTCGTGGTGTCTGCCGCTGCGGGACTCACTGTCTCGTTCTCCTCGGTTTCTCGGCGTTCTCGGTCGTCATGCGGGGCGGTGCACGAGGATGGTGCGGACCACTTCCCAGGTGCCGCCGTCGCGGGCCGCGCCGCGCAGCCCGTCGAAGGTTCCCACGCCGCCCATGGCGATCAGGTCGTCGCTGGCGAGTGCTGCGGTGCCGATCGTACGGGCCGGGTCCCAGCCAGTGGAGTGCAGAAGCCTGCGGCCCATCTGTACCCAGCCGGTGACCTGCCCGGTCACCACCCACGCGTCCGGGCCAGGCTCGGTGAAGCGCCGCGCCTGCCGCAGCCACGACGCGGCGCGCTCCGGCCAGTCGACGACGTCGAGCACGTGCCCGCCCCGCTCGCTCCACGCCCGCTCGACGGCATCGGCGGTCGCCCGGGACGGGGCGTCGCGCGAGCAGCCGATGACGATCGAGGTCGCCCGCGGCCGCAGTCCGGCGAGGAGGGCCACCACCGTCGCCAGCTCGATTTCGCCGTGCGGCGGGGGAATCCGGGCCGCCGTGCCGGTTCCGCGAACCAGCGGGGAGGGTGTTCGTCGCGCCATCGAAGCAGTCCTCGGGTACGTCATGCCGCGTCGTGGAAGACGAGCCCCAGCGTGTGGCGTCGCCCGGAACGCACCGGCGAAACCCCGTGCCGCACCGGGGAAGCGGACCAGCCGCGTGCCGAGCGCACCGGCCGGTCGCGCGTGGTGAACACCAGGCCGTGCCCCTGCGGGATCAGCGTCGCGGTGCCCCGGGATTGGGCGCGCGGGCGCTGCTCCACCAGCAGGAACTCGCCTCCGGTGTGATCGGTCCCCGGATCGTTGAGGTTGATCACCACCTGCAGCGGGAACACCTTGTCGCCGTACAGGTCCCGGTGCAGCGCGTTCCAGCCGCCCGGCTCGTAGCGCAGCAGGATCGGCGTGGGACGGGCCTGCCCGGCCCGGTGGCAGATGTCCAGCCACTCGTCGAGGGTGTCCGGCCATTCCGCTTCCCGGCCGAGCTTCTCGGCCCAGTCCCGGGCGATCGGCAGCAGCCGTGGGTAGAGGGCCTGCCGCAGCTTCTCCACCGGTTCCGGGAAAGGCGCGGCGAAGTAGTGGTAGTCGCCGTTGTCCCCGAAGCGATGGCGGCGCAGGTTGATCGTGGCCCGGAAGTGCTCCGGCTCGTCCCACAGGGCCGCGATCCGCTCGCACTCGGCGACGGTCAGCAACTGCGGCAGCAGCGCGCAACCGTAGTCGTTGACCTCGGCGGCGACCCCCGTCCAGTCCGCCGCCGCGACCCGCTTCGCGTACCGGTCCGTCTTCGACGTGGTCATGCCGCCTCCAGGCTCAGCAGGGTTTCCTTGGCTTCCGCGCCGCCGACGTACCCGCCCGAGGTGCCGTCCGAGCGCACGACCCGGTGGCACGGCACCACCACCGGCAGCGGGTTGGTCGCGCACGCGGTGCCCACCGCGCGAACCGCCCGCGGGCTGCCCGCCGCGGCGGCGACCTCGGCGTAGCTGGCGGTGCGGCCGTAGGCGATGTCGGGCAGGTGCTCCAGCACGTTGAGCCGGAACCCGCGCGAGAGCCGCCAGTCCAGCGGCAGGTCGAAGGTCCGCCGCCGCCCGGCGAAGTACTCGTCGATCTGCCGGGCCGCCTCGTCGAGCCGGGCCGGCGCCCGCAGGATGCGCGGGCTGATCAGCTCGGCCAGCGACTCCAGGACCGAGCTGTGCCCCTGGCGGTCGAAGGCGACCCGCACCAGGCCGCGTTCGGTGGCCGCCAGCAGCAGCTCGCCGACCGGGGTGCCGACGGTGCGGTACGCGACGTCGAGCAGCCCTTCCCGCTGGGCCGCGCTCACCAGGTCGATGTGCAGCCGCTCGCTCGTGTTGAAGTCGATCGCCGGGAGCGCGTCGAACAGGTGTCTGTCGTCGGGTTCGTGGATCGTCATCATCACGCTT
The DNA here is from genome assembly GCF_004348985.1 of Saccharopolyspora elongata. Taxonomy (GTDB): domain Bacteria; phylum Actinomycetota; class Actinomycetes; order Mycobacteriales; family Pseudonocardiaceae; genus Saccharopolyspora; species Saccharopolyspora elongata. The sequence goes on from NZ_SMKW01000002.1 coordinate 232,194, forward strand.
TCCTCCCCACTCTCGTGGTGGGCTTATAGGTCGTGCGCAGGGTCTTGATGCCGTCCGCGGCGGCCCGCCGGGCGGCATCGGTGCTGCCGCCGAGGATCGCGGCGATCTCGGCGTAGGGCAGGCCGGCCAGGTAGTGGTAGGCCACCGCCATGCGCTGCTTGGCCGGCAGCGCGCTCAGCGCGGCCCACAGGTCGCCGTCCCAGTCCTCCGGTCGGCCGGTCGTGCTGGGCCGCTCGGGCAGGCGCTCGACCACCACCGGACGGCGGGCCGTCGCCCTGGTGACGTCGACCGCCTTGCGGTGGGCGATCGTGACCAGCCACGCCTCCACGTTGGTGTCCTCGGCCAGCTCCGGGTAGACGCGCAGTGCGGACAGGAACGTCTCGGACCACGCGTCCTCGGCGTCGGCCGGCCCGAGCACGGCCCGGCACACTCGCAGCACCATCGGGCCGTACTCGTCAACGATCTGCTCGAACGGTCTCACTTTCACTCCCCGTAGACGCCCCGCGCCGCGGAAACGTGAGATGCGGATCGGCCCGTTTCCACGATCGTCACCCGGACGTGGCCGTCCCGCGTTCCGGGAGTGGGCCGCCGGCTGCGGTGCCGCGTGACGAGCGTCTCACCGGAGGTGCGGCGACGGGCCGGAAGATCATGTTCAGTCCGGGGACGGTCCCGAGGGGACCGCCCGGCAAGGGCCGGGCGCGTCACCGGCCCTTGCCAACGGCCCCCCGATCGGTAGCCTCCGTTGTGCTGGTGGTTCGTCCGCCCCCTTGAAACGGGGTGGACGAGGCAAGAGGGAACCCGGTGCGAATCCGGGACTGCCCCGCAGCGGTGAGTGGGAACGAACGCCGTCCCCGGTCCCAGACCGGGCACAGCACTGGGCACGCGTGCCTGGGAAGCGACGGCCACTAGGAACCCCGGCTCCGGCCGGGACGCGCCCGCGAGTCCGAAGACCTGCCACCGGCGCGCGCACCGGACGGTGCGCGCGGTCCGGGGTCTCGCGGGAGGACCCGGCGGACGACCGGCTCGCGCCGCGCGGTGCGCGCCGGTCCGCCTGCGCCTTCCCGGACCTCGGGGCATCTGCCGTCGAGCTCGCGAGGAGAGGGCGTTGACCAGCAAGATCGGATCTACCGTACTCGGATACCCCCGGATCGGCCCCGACCGGGAACTCAAGCGCGCGCTGGAGCGCTACTGGTCGTCTCGCATCGGCGAGGCGGAGCTGCGCGCGGTGGCGCGCGAACTCCGCGTCCAGACCTGGCGCTCGCTGTGGGACGCGGGCCTGGATTCGGTGCCGGGCAACACGTTCTCGTACTACGATCAGGTGCTGGACACCGCGGTCACCTTCGGCGCGATCCCGCCGCGCTTCGCGAAGCTCGGGCTGGGCCCGCTGGACACCTACTTCGCGATGGCGCGCGGCGTGGCGTCCGAGCCGCCGCTGGAGATGACGAAGTGGTTCGACACGAACTACCACTACCTGGTGCCCGAGATCGGCCCGGACACGCAGTTCTCGCTGGCCGACCGGACTCCCGTGGAGCAGTACCGGGAGGCCGCCGAACTGGGCGTGACCACCCGCCCGGTGCTGGTCGGCCCTCTCACGTTCCTGCTGCTGGCCAAGTCCGCGGACGGCACGCCGGAGTCGTTCCGGCCGCTGGACCGGCTGGACGCGCTGGTGGACGCCTACGCGGAGCTGCTCGGCGAGCTGCACCGCGCCGGCGTTGAGTGGGTGCAGCTGGACGAGCCCGCCTTCGCCGCCGACCGCTCGTCGGCCGAACTCGCCGCCCTGCGCGCCGCCTACCAGCGGCTCGGCGATCTGGCGGAGCGGCCGAAACTGCTGGTCGCGGGATACTTCGGCGATCTCGGCGAGGCGCTGGAGGTGCTGGCGGCCAGCCCGGTCGAAGCGATCGGCGCCGACCTCGTCGCCGGAAAGTTCACAGTGGATGTCCTGTCGTCGGTTCGCGGGCTGAGCGGCAAAACCCTGGTAGCCGGGCTCGTCGACGGGCGCAACGTCTGGCGCACCGATCTCGACAGGGCGCTCGCGACCGCCGCCACGCTGCTCGGCTCGGCGAACGAGGTCGCCGTGAGCACGTCGTGCTCCCTGCTGCACGTGCCCTACGACGTCGATGCCGAGACCGGCATCGACCCGCAGGTGAAGTCCTGGCTGGCGTTCGCCGCGCAGAAGGTCCGCGAGGTGGTCGTGCTGGGCCGCGCGTTGCGCGAGGGCCGCGACGCGGTGGCCGACGAGCTCGCCGAGGCGCGCGCCGCGATCGCCGACCGCGCCGGCGCGGACCGGGTCCGGAACAATCGCGTGCGCGCTCGGTTGCAGGCGCTGCGGCCGGAATACACGCAGCGCGGCGAGTACGACACGCGGCGCGCGGCTCAGCAGAAGGCGTTGAACCTGCCGCCGTTGCCGACCACGACGATCGGATCGTTCCCGCAGACCACGGACGTCCGCAAGGCGCGCGCCGCGGTGCGCGCCGGCCGCATCGACCAGGCGACGTACCGGCGGCGGATGCAGGACGAGATCGAGCGCGTGATCCGCCTGCAGGAAGGGCTCGGGCTCGACGTCCTGGTGCACGGCGAGCCGGAGCGCAACGACATGGTGCAGTACTTCGCCGAGCACCTGGACGGCTTCGCCAGCACCGACAACGCATGGGTGCAGTCCTACGGGTCGCGGTGCGTGCGCCCGCCGATCCTCTACGGCGACGTCTCCCGCCCGGCGCCGATCACCGTCGAGTGGGCGAGCTACGCGCAGCGGCTGACCGAGAAGCCGGTCAAGGGCATGCTCACCGGCCCGGTGACGATCCTGGCGTGGTCGTTCGTCCGCGACGACCAGCCGCCGGCCGACACCGCGAAGCAGGTCGCGCTGGCCATCCGGGACGAGGTCGCCGACCTGGAGGCGGCCGGCATCCGGGTCATCCAGGTCGACGAGCCCGCGTTGCGCGAGCTGCTCCCGCTGCGCCGGGCGGAGCACGGGGATTACCTGGACTGGGCGGTGACGTCATTCCGGCTCGCCACCTGCGGCGTCGCCGATTCGACGCAGATCCACACCCACCTGTGCTACTCGGAGTTCGGCGACGTGATCAACGCGATCGTCGCGCTGGGCGCCGACGTCACCAGCATCGAGGCCGCCCGCTCGCGCATGGAGGTGCTCGACGACCTCAACGCGGTCGGCTTCGGCCACGGCGTCGGGCCCGGCGTGTACGACATCCACTCGCCTCGCGTGCCGGACACCGCCGAGGTCGTCGACCTGCTGCGGGCCGCGCTGGCGGCCGTGCCGGCGGAACGGTTGTGGGTCAACCCGGACTGCGGGCTGAAGACCCGCGGCTACGCCGAGGTCGAGGCGGCGTTGCAGAACCTCGTCGCGGCGGCGGCCGAACTGCGCTGACGCCGGGCCTGCGGGCGGCGCCGCACCGGTGGCGCCGCCCGCGAAACGGGCCGATCTGCCGGGAATTTTCCCCGCGATGCGGCGACTTGATCCGATCAGGACCAGATCGAGCGAATGGAGCACCGATGTCGCAGGAGAGCATGCCGCAGGGCACCGTTGCCGCTGGATTCGAATCCGTGCGCGAGGAGTTCGCCGCCGTGGCGGCGGCCGAGGGCGGTGACTACGCGGCCCAGCTGGTGGCCCACCTCGCGGGTGAGCGGGTCGTCGACCTGTGGGTCGGCCCCGAGATCACCGGGGAATCGCTGACCGGCGTGTTCTCCTCCACGAAGGGCGCGGCGTACCTGGTCGCGGCGCTGCTGGTGCAGGACGGTGTGCTCGACCTGGACCAGCAGGTGAGCCACTACTGGCCGGAGTTCGGCGCCGAGGGCAAGCAGGACGTCGTCCTGCGCGACCTGCTGTCGCACCGCGTGGGGATCGTGGGCGCGGACGCGGGGCTGTCGCTGGAGGAGGTCGCCGACGACCGGGTCATCGCGGAGCGGCTCGCCGCGCAGCGGCCGTACTGGCGCCCGGGCACCGCGTTCGGGTACCACGCGCTGGTCATCGGGGCGCTGGTCGGCGAGGTGGTCCGCCGGGCCACCGGCGAAACTCTGCAGGAGCACTTCGAGGCGCGCGTCCGCGCCCCGCACGACCTGGATTTCTACCTGGGGCTGCCGGAAGAGCAGGAGCCGCGCTTCCTGACCACCCTGCCGATGGCGCCCACCGCGGAGCAGCAGGCCGCCTTGGAGGCGGGCGCGACCGGCCCGGAGAGCCTGAACGGCATCGCGATGAACCGCAGCCACCCGGACGTGGTGGAACTGTGGGACTTCCCGAACCACCCGGTGGTGCGGGCCAAGGGGCAGGCGTCGGCCGGCGGCGTCGCTTCCGCGCGCGGGCTTGCAGGGATGTACGCGGCCGCGACCACCGGCATCGGCGGGAAGGCACCGCTGCTGAAGCCGGACACGGCCGCGGCCTTCGCGCAGATCCACTCGATCGGCTACGATCTCGTTTCCCGCCAGCACAAGGCTTTCGGGCTCGGCTTCTCTGCATCGGTCGACGTCTACCCGTTCCTCGGCCAGGGCGCGTTCGGGCACAGCGGAGCGGCGGGTTCGCAGGCCATCGCCGACCCGCGCAGCGGCCTCGCCTACGGCTACAACCGGCGCCGCTTCGCCTTCCCGGGCGGCGCTGCCCCGGAGAACGACCGCCTGCTCAAGGCCGTGCACGCGGCGGCGACGGCGTGAACCGGTAGCCCGGTGGGCCGTGCCGATCGCACGGCCCACCGGAGCGGCAGGCCCACCGAGCTATGCCGCCGCGTTGTCCGACCGAGTGAAGACGTAGGTGGCCAGCACGTATCCGGACACACGTTCAACCCGGCGTTGATCGCCCGTAGGGAGTCTGGGTGTAGGTCGTGATGAACGCGGTCGACATGGTGTGCAGCGTCCAACCTTCTTCCGCGATCGCGCTCAGGGGATGACCCCTGTCCGGTCGGCGCTTCCACGTCGACCGCATTCGATCACGCAGCATCCCGCCCGGGGGCCGGATCCCGATCTTCCGTGCCGGATCCGGACAGGGCTTCAGCGGCGAGTTCGAGGTCGGTGGTGCCGGCCGGAACTGGGTGGTGGCAGCGGAACGCGTGGCCGGTCGCGTCGCGCTGCGGGTCCGGCATCTCGGCCGCGCAGGTCTCGTCGGCGCGCCAGCACCTGGTGCGGAACGGGCAGCCGCTCGGCGGCCTCGTCGCCGACGGCACCGGGCCGGTGAGCGGGATCGGCTCGATCGGCGACAGCAGGCCGGGCGTCGCCGAGAACAGCGCCCGGGTGTAGGGGTGGCGGGCGGCGGCGACCGCGCCGGCCGGGATCTGCTCGACGGTCCGCCCGAGGTACATCGTCACCACCCGGTCGCTCATCCGCCGCACGGTCTGGATGTCGTGCGAGACGAACACCATTGCCAGGCCCAGCTGTTCCTTCAGTTCGAGCAGCAGGTTGAGGATCTGCGAGCGCACCGAGACGTCGAGGGCGCTGGTGGGTTCGTCGGCGACGAGCAGCCGGGGGCGCAGCGCGAGGGCCCGTGCGATGGCGACGCGTTGCCGCTGGCCGCCGGAGATCTGGCCCGGCAGCAGGTTCGCCACGCTCGCCGGTAGGCCGACGAGGTCCAGCAGCTCGCGCACCCGCGTCTCGCGTTCCTGGCGACTGCCGTGCCCGTGCACGTCGAGCGGGTCGCGCAGGACCTGGCGGATCGGCAGTCGCCGGTTGAGCGCCGTGGCCGGGTCCTGGAAGACCATGCCGACCTCGGCGCCGATCGCGGCCCGGCGCCCGGCTGCGGTCAGCGACCAGATGTCCTTGCCGCGGAAGGAGATCGTGCCGCTGGTCGGCCGCTGCAGGCCGACCACGACCTTGGCCAGGGTGGACTTGCCGCACCCGGATTCGCCGACGATGCCGACGGTTTCGCCGGCCACCACCGCCAGGTCGACGCCGGTGACGGCGTGCACCCGGTCGCGGCGGAACAGCCCGCCGGAGCGCGCCTTGTGGACGACGTGGACGTCGGCGAGCTCGACGAGGGTTTCGGGTTCTGGGGAGGTCATGGCCGCTCCTGTGCTGCCGCCGCGGCGTGGTCCCGGTCGGCGGTGAGGTCGATCGCCGGGTGGTGGCAGGCCACCGCGTGGAACCTGCCCTGCCCGCCGAGCACCGGTGCCCGCTCCTCGCAGATCGCGGTGGCCATCGGGCAGCGGTCGGCGAACCGGCAGCCGGCCGCGAATTCGGACGGGGACGGCACCACGCCGGGGATCTGGGTCAGCTGCTCGGCGCCGGACTCCAGCGACAGCACCGCGCCGAACAGCCCGCGGGCGTAGTGGTGCGCGGGCGCCTCGACCAGCGCCGAGGTCACCCCGGATTCCACGATCTGCCCGCCGTACATCACCACGATGCGATCGGTGACGTCGGAGACCAGGGCCAGGTCGTGGGAGACCAGGATCAGAGCGAAGCCGAGTTCCGCGCGCAGCCGCAGCAGCAGCTGGATCACCTGCGCCTGCACGGTGACGTCCAGCGCTGTGGTCGGCTCGTCGGCCACGATCAGCTTCGGGTCGCGGGAGAGCGCCATCGCGATCAGCACGCGCTGCCGCTGGCCGCCGGAGAGCTCGTGCGGGTAGGCGGTGAGGGTGCGCGCGGGATCGAGCCCGACCATCTCCAGCAGCTCCGCGGGCGTGTGCCGGCCGCCGCGCCGGACCAGCTGCTTGAGCTGGGACCGGATGGTCATGGCGGGGTTCAGCGACGACAGCGCGTCCTGGTAGACCATCGCCATCTCGTGGCCGAGCAGGCGGCGCCGGGACTGGCGGGGGAGGGTGAGCAGGTCGGTGACGCCGCCCTCGCGGCGGAAGAGGATTTCGCCGCCGATGCGGGCTTCCTTCGGTTGCAGGCCCATCACCGTCAGCGCGATGATCGTCTTGCCGCAGCCGGATTCCCCGACCAGGCCGAGGACTTCGCCGGGGCGGACGTCGAAGGAGATGCCGTCGACGATGTCCACGCCATCGTGGCGGCCGTCGAAGCCGATGGCGAGGTTGCGGACCTGCAGGATCGGTTCGCCGTCGGGCAGCGAGCGCGCCCGCTCCGCGAGCCGCTGCGCCGCCTCGGCGAGGCCGGGCAGCTCGGTGCGCTCGCCGGTGGCCGCCCGCGTGCGCCGCCTGGGTTCCGAGGTGGCCTGCCGGGTGGCCGGCGCCGCCCAGGCGTCCGAAACCCCTTCGGCGAGCACGTTGAGCGCGAGCACCGTCAGCAGGATCACCAGGCCGGGGAAGACCGTCGCCCACCAGCCGCCGGTCAGGACCATGTTGCGGCCGTCGGCGATGACGCTGCCCCACGACGGGTCGGGCGGGCGCACGCCCGCGCCGATGAACGACAGCGACGCCTCGAAGACGATCGCGTCGGCGACCATCACCGTGCAGAAGACCAGGACGGGCGCCGCGCAGTTGATCGCGACGTGCCGGACGAGGATGTGCGGGGTGCGGGCGCCGATGACGCGTTCCGCCGCCACGTAGTCCTCGCCGTACTGGGCGAGGACGTTGGCGCGCACCACGCGGGCGATCGGCGGGACGTTGACGAAGGCGATCGCCAGCACCAGCACCGGGATGCTGCCACCGAAGACCGCCACGAGCACGGCGGCCAGCGCGATGCCCGGGAACGCCATGATCACGTCGAGCACCCGCATGATCGTTTCGCCGATCGCGGAGCGGGAGGTGGCGGCGACCGCGCCGACCACCGCGCCCGCGAGCAGCGCGCAACCGGTGGCGCCCAGCCCGATCAGCAGCGACCAGCGCGCCCCGTAGAGCACCCGCGTGAAGATGTCGCGGTTCGCGCTGTCCAGGCCCATCCAGTGCGTTGCGCTGGGGCCGCCCGCGGCGGCTTCCTGCGCGTACGGCGAATGCGGGGCCAGCATCGGCGCGAAGATCGCGGCCAGGCAGATGACGACGAGCAGGCCGACGGCGATCCAGGAGATCGTGTTGAGCCGCCGGAACCGGATGCCCGGCCGGGCGAGTCGTTCGGCAAGTCCGGTGCGCATCACGCGGCGCTCCTGAGTCGGGGGTTGACCAGCAGGTACAGCACGTCCACGACGAGGTTCACCACGACGAAGCCGACCGCGATGGTGAGCACCGCGCCTTGCACGACGGCGGGATCGCCGTTGAGCACCGCGTTGATCATCAGCTGGCCCATGCCGGGCAGCGAGTAGATGGTCTCGATGACCACCGCGCCGCCGAGCAGGTAGCCGACGCGCAGGCCGAGCACGGTCAACGGGTTGATCAGCGCGTTGCGCAGGACGTTGCGGCCGACCACGACGATCGGCGGCAGGCCGTTGCCGATCGCGGTGCGGACGTAGTCCTTGTCCAGCTCCTCCACCACGGCCGTGCGGATGATCCGGGTCAGCTGCGCGGCCACCGGCAGCGACAGCGAGATCGCCGGCAGCGTCATGGACACCAGCCAGCCGGTGAACGAGTCACCCGGGTTGATGTAGCCGCCGGTCGGGAACCAGCCGCGGTCGACGGCGAGCCACTGGATCGACAGCAGCGCGATCCAGAACGCCGGGGCCGCGACGCCGACCAGCGAGACGATCCGGATCAGCTGGTCGGGCCAGCGGTCCCGGAACAGCGCGGCGACGACGCCGAACACCAGCGCCAGCACGACCGCGATGAACAGCCCCAGGAAGGTCAGCTGCATCGTCAGCGGCAGCGCGGTGGCCACCTGCTCCAGCACCGGTGCCTTGGTCAGCACGCTGGTGCCCATGTCGCCCTGCGCCAGGTCGGCGACGAACCGCAGGTAGCGCACGGGCAGCGGGTCGAGCAGGCCGTTCTCCAGCTGGAACCGGTGGATCTGCTCGGGCGTCGGGTTGGCGCCCTGGAAGTACGCGTACTCCGGCTTGTTGTTGGAGAAGCGCATGATGATGAAGACGAACAGGATCACGCCCAGCAGCAGCGGGATCAGGATGAGGATGCGCCGCAGCAGCATCCTCGCGATCACGACCACGTGGAACTCCGCTCAGTTCTCGTCTCTGAAGCGGCGAAGCCGCTTAGCCCATCTATGCAACTTGCACCGCTGCGGGTTCTCAGACGTCGTCTCGGGAGGACAGCCCCGGGGCCGCGTATTGGTCATACACAAGCCGGGGATCCCGGACTGAGGCGGCGTCTGAGGTTCCGCTACCCGCACCGCCGTGCAAGGTGCGTTCGACTGTTTCAGATTCGCTTGGCTTGCAACAGGTTCATGCCGGGGTAGGGCTGCGGCTCGACGCCGTCGAGCTTCGCCGGGTCCCAGGCCGTCACGAGCTCGTTGTGCAGCACCGGGTAGAGGACCGCTTGGTCGGCCACCACGTCGAGGTAGTCGTGGACGAGTTGCCGCCGCCGGGCCGGGTCGGGTTCCCGGATCGCCTGGTCCATCGCCGCGAACAGCGCCTTGGCCTCGGGGCTGGAGTCCCACTTGGTGTACTTCATCCAGGTGCCACCGGCGGTGTAGTTGTAGCGCAGGATCAGGTCCGGGTCGAGGCCGAACTGGTTCGGGTTCGATGCCGCCGCGACGACCTGGTAGGACTGCGACTGGTCCATCTTGGTGAACAGCGCGCTGGTGTCCTGCGGCTGCAGCTCGGTCTTGACGCCGATCGCCTCCCAGGAGTTGGCGATGGTCGGCAGGCAGTCGGCGAGCCAGCTGACGTTCACCGCCATCAGCGTGATGGTCAGCCCGCTGACCCCGGCCTCGGCGAGCAGCGCCCGCGCCCGGTCGGGGTCGTGGTCGTAGACGGTCTTCGCCCTGGCGTAGGCCGGGTTCTGCTCGTTGAGGAAGCTGGTGGCCGGGGTGCCGTGGCCCTTGAGCGCGACGTCGATCATCTTGCGGGTGTCGATGGCGTGGAACAGGGCCTGCCGGACCCGCTTGTCGTCGAACGGCTTCTGACCGGTGTTGAACATCAGGAACAGGTGGTTCATGCCCTTGCCGCCGTCGACCCGCAGCCCGCTCTGGCGCAGCTGGTCGATGTTGGCGTAGGGGATGTTCTCGGCGACCTGCGCCTCGGCGCCGCCGCCGGAGATCTTCGCGACCCGGGCAGAGGCGTCCACGATGGACAGCCAGTTCATCTTCTGCACCGCGGGCTTGCGCGGGCCGTTGTAGTCCGCGAACGCCTCGAACCTGGTGTTGGCCTTAGGGTTGTGCTCGACCAGCTTGTACGGGCCGGAGCCGATGGCCTTGCCGCTCTTGGCCGCGTCCCAGCCGCCCGGGGCGCCGTAGACGTGCTTCGGCATGATCTTCGCGATCGTGAGGCGCTGGATCCCGTCCGGGAACGGGAACTTCAGGACCAGTTCCACTGTGGCGTCGTCGACCTTGCGGGCCTCCTGCAGCCACGCGGCGAAGAACGAGGACGCCAGGGTGCTCGGGTCGAGGACGCGCTCGAAGGTGAACACCACGTCGTCCGCGGTGACCGGCTGCCCGTCGTGCCACTTCGCGCCCGGGCGCAGCGCGAAGCGCCAGGTGGTTGCATTGGGGTCGGCGGGTGCGGCCGCCGCCAGCGCGGGGTAGGGGTCGCGGGTGACCGGGTCGGTGTCGATCAGTCCTTCGTAGACGTGGTTGTTGCCGGCCATCGCGAACGCCGACGCGGTCATGGTCGGGTCCCAGGTCTGGTCGTTGCCGTAACCGATCACGGCGGTGATCAGGCCCTTGTCGTCGCCGCCGGTCGATGTCGTCGACGCGGGGCCGCCGCAGGCGCCGACGGTGGCGGAGACGGCCGCCGCCGCGCTCAGGATCCCGCTGTAGCGCAGAAAGTCGCGGCGACTGACGAAGGTGCGGGAAACGTGGGGGCTCACGTTGCCTCCTGGCGGGTTGAGCGACGGGACATGGGACGTCCTACGTCAAGTCTGGGAGTGCAGGCTACGGTCGCCTGCGTTCGGCGGTCAAGAACAGTTGATCGAGAGGTTTCCGGCCGGTTTCGCGGAGCCGTCCGCCGAGGCTTTCAGAGGTTCCACGTAGGACGTAGTATGTCTTCCCTCGTTCGCTCTGCTGGAAGGGCATGACATGCGCATAGCACCTGGAGGGCCGCCGCGGCGGTGGAGAGCCGCGGCGTTGAGCGTCCTGCTGTCGGCCGCGATGCTGTCGGGATCGCCGGCCGGCGCGGCCGCCGAACCGGACCCGGCAGCACCGTTCGTCGACGAGCAGGTCCTGTTTGCGAAGCAGGACTTCGGCTACGCGTGCTTCCGCATCCCGGCCGTCGTCCGGGCCGACAACGGCGACGTCCTCGCCTTCGCCGAGGGCCGGGTCGCGGACTGCGGCGACGACGGCGACATCGACATCGTGCTGCGGCGCTCCACCGACGGCGGCCGCACCTGGGGCCCGCTGCAGGTGGTCTCCGACGGCAACGGGTCGACGCACGGCAACCCGGTGCCGATCGTCGACCAGCGCACCGGCCGCATCGTGCTGGTCAGCAACCACAACGGGCCCGATCCCTGCCCGAACGGCTGCGATCGCGATCCGTTCGTCCAGGTCAGCGACGACGACGGGGCCACGTGGTCGGCGCCGCGCGAGATGACCGAGGGCAAGCGCCCGGAGTGGAACTTCTGGTACGCCACCGGCCCGATGCACGGCATCCAGCTCACCCGCGGCCCGCACGCGGGACGGCTGGTGGTCGGCGCCAGCCACGAGATCAACGACAGCGTGCGCCCGCACGTCTACGGCACGCACCTGCTCTACAGCGACGACAGCGGCCAGACCTGGCACATCGGTGCGTCCGCGGCCGTCGACGGCGGGACGGTCATCGCCCAGGAGGTGACCGTCGTCGAGCTCACCGACGGGCGGGTCTACGCGCTGGCCAGGGATCGCGGCACCGATCCGGGCCATCGGTCGGTCGCGATCAGCAGCGACGGGGGAGCGACGTTCGACGAGCCGTTCCAGGCCATCGACCTGGCCATGCCCGACGTGCAGGCGTCGACGCTGCGCCTGCACGCGCGGGACCAGGGCGACGCCGAGGACCGGATCCTGCTGTCCGCGCCGGCGCATCCGGTGGCGCGCGAGGCGATGTCGGTGCGTTCCTCCTACGACGAGGGACGGAGCTGGCAGCCCTGGGAGCAGGGCAAGGTCTTCTGGTGGGGGCCGTCGGCGTACTCGGACATGGTGAAGCTCGACGGCGACGAGATCGGGCTGTACTACGAGGCCGGCTCCGCCACGCCGTACGAGTCGATCCGGTGGGCGCGTTTCAACGAGGCCTACCTGGCGACGCCGAACGGCACGCCGCCGGGCATTCCGGGACCGCCCGAACCCGGTCCGACGACGCCCGATGACTCCGGCCGCGGCAACCCCGCCTTCGTCCGCGGCGACGCGGCGCTGGTGCCCGGGCGGTTCGGGAACGCGTTGGCCCTGGACGGCGTGGACGACCGCGTCGAGGTGCCGTTCGACGAGTCGATCGACCTCGGCGGCGGCGACTTCACCCTGACGACGTGGTTCCGCTACGCGGACACCACCGGCTCGCACGCCCTGCTGTGGGCGTACCGGACCGGCAGCGGCACCACGCCGCAGCTGTGGCTGCGCGCGGAACCCGGCTCGAACCGGATCCAGGCGCTGATCATGGTGGACCGCTTCAACATCACCGTGCAGTCCGCCGGCGCGTACAACGACGACCAGTGGCACCACGCGGCGCTCCAGCGGGTGGACGGCCGGTTCGTGCTGCGCATCGACGGCCGGGAAGCCGGATCGGCCGAGGTGCCGCCGGGTTCCGTCACCGAGGGCAAGGAGTTCGGGGTCGACGGAATCCACATCGGACAGCGCGTGGACGGCGCCAACCGCTTCCACGGCGCCATCGACGACGTGCGCGTCTACCGGCGCGCGCTGACGCAGGCGGAGCTGGAGTCCATCCGGACGCGGAACGCGCAGATCGGCGGCCGCCTCGGGCTCCGGCTCCCGATGGAGGCCATCTCCTGACGGCCCGGGTAGGTGTCGTGAGTGCGAAAGCCGGTAAGAACCGGACAGCCGGTAAGAACCGGACTTCGCGCTCACGACCCGCCGATCGGGCATGATCGGCCCATGCGCACCTTCTACCCGGAGCTGGAACCACACGCCGCGGGACACCTGGACGTCGGGGACGGAAACCTCGTCTACTGGGAGGAATGCGGGAATCCGCACGGGAAGCCCGTGGTGTTCGTACACGGCGGGCCAGGCGCCGGGTGCACCCCGGCGCACCGCAGGCTGTTCCGCCCCGACGCGTACCGGATCGTGCTGTTCGACCAGCGCGGATGCGGTCGCAGCACGCCGAGCGCCGGAGCGGCCGACGGGAATCTGGCCACCAACACCACCTGGCACCTGGTCGCCGACATGGAGCGGCTCCGCGAACACCTCGGCATCCAACGCTGGCAGGTGTTCGGCGGCTCGTGGGGCAGCACGCTCGCGCTCGCCTATGCGCAGACGCATCCCGATCGCGTCAGCGAGCTGGTGCTGCGCGGTGTGTTCACCGTCCGCCGGAGCGAACTCGACTGGTCTTACGCGGGCGGCTCCGCGCATCTGTTCCCCGAGCAATGGCACGACTTCCTGGCGGCCGTTCCCGAAGCGGAGCGGGGCGGCGACCTCCTCACCGCCTACCACCGACTGCTCGACGACCTCGACCCGGCCGTGCACGAGCCCGCGGCCATCGCCTGGAGCGCGTGGGAGGGGCGGCTCATCGCGCTGCGGCCGCGACCGGAGCTGATCGCGGAGTTCACCGAACCCGGGTCCGCGGTTCCCCTGGCCCGCATCGAGAACCACTACTTCCGGCACCGCGGCTGGCTGGAGGAAGGGCAGCTCATCCGCGACGCCGGGCTGCTGAGCGGTATCCCCGGGGTGATCGTGCAGGGCCGGTACGACGTGCTCACCCCGCCGGGTACGGCCTGGGAACTCGCCCGTGCGTGGGGAAACGCGGAGCTGACCATCGTCGAGGATGCCGGGCACGCCTTCGACGAGCCCGGCATCCTCGACGGGCTCATCGCGGCCACCGACCGGTTCGCCGGCCGCGCCTGACGCAGACCGGCGGAAGCCGTGCGCGGGCTCGGGCCGGGTCGACCCGGGCCCGCGCGGGTCGTCAGCGATCGAGGTCGCCTTCCTCGAACCGGGCGTAGCGGATCGAGGCGTGGGCGTCGTTCGACTCCTGCGGGCCGGCCTCGTAGAGGACTCCCGCCCGGCCGCCGCCGAGGTTGACCAGGTCCGAGTAGGCCGCCCAGGTCGCGTCGACGACCGTGCCGACCTCCTGCCACGTCGCGCCCTCGTCGGCCGACGTGCGGATGCGCAACGTGTGTCGCCGGTGCGCCATCTTCGGATCCTCGTTGTACGGCCCGGAGAACAGGATCAGGTCGTTCGGGTCACCGGCCGTCTTGGCGCGCAGCCGCACCACCGAGCCCTGCACCACCGGCCCCTTCAGCTCCGGCACGACCGCGAATTCCTGCTCGAACGTCGCGCCCGCGTCGGTGCTGGTGGCGTCCGCGCGGTTGCCGGTCGAGGTCTCGGTGCCGTTGTTGTCCTGGTTCCGCGCGGCGGCGTACACCGCGCCGTCGGTGGTCTCCAGCAGGTTGAGCTCCTGCGGGTTGATCTTCTTGCCCGTTCGGTCGTCCACGGCGCCGAGTTTCCAGCTGGTCCCGCCGTCGTCGCTGTAGATCAGCCCGGCGCCCTTGCGCCCGCCGCTGCCGCCGAAGGTGATGCCGACGAGCATGCGGTTGCGGTGCTCGCCCTGCGTCAGCTGGAGGCCGTGCCCGGGGCCGGTCGCGTACCAGGTGTTCCACTCGGACTTCGTCAGCTGCGGCTGGGGTTCGGGCGCGGTCCACTTCGTGCCCTTCGGGTCCGCGCTGTGCTGCAGGAACGGCGTGCGGGTGCACTTGGCGCCGGACTTGCACTCCGAGCCCGGATTGTGCGTCGTCAGCAGCGAAATCCGGCCGGACTCACCGTCCACGATGGGCACCGGGTTGCCCCGGGTGTCGCCGCCGCCGTCTGCGACGAGTTCGATGTCGCCCCAGGTCTTGCCGTCGTCGGTGGAGCGCTTGAGGACCACGTCGATGTCGCCGGTGTCGGCGCAGTCCTTGCGGCGCCCTTCGGCGAAGGCGAGCAGCGTGCTGCGGTCCTTGGTGCGCACGACGGCGGGGATGCGGAAGCAGTGGTAGCCGCCTTCGCCCTTCTTGTAGACCTCGGTCCCCGCCAACGCCCGCCCGCCACCGGAGCTTTGGGCGAAGACGGGGCCGGACGGCGCTGCCGCGGGCGCGGCGGGTTCGGGCGCGGTCGCACATGCGCTGCCCAGGACCGCGGTGGCCAGCACCGCCGACGCCGCCTTGGTGCCGATCCTCCAGGTGTGGCGAATGCTCACGAAATTCCTCTCCGCCGTACTGCTACGGCAGGTCGCCCCCGAACAAGATCACCACATCCTGCCAGCGAAGCCGGAAACAAACCGTCGAATTGGGGAAGAGGTGAATTTCGAACATCCGGTGAATCAGGCGGAAATGGACGGTTGACGAACGCCTGCGGGCGACTCGAATCCGGTGCTCACGCGGCGGAGGGGAGCTGGTCGTCGCGCCGGACCAGCGCCGCGTATCGGCCGCCGACGGCCAGCAGTTCGTCATGCGTGCCGCGCTCCGCGATCCGCCCGCCGTCGAGCACCACGATCTGGTCCGCGTCGCGCACGGTCGACAACCGGTGCGCGATCGTGATCGTGGTCCGGCCCGAGGACAGCGCGTCGAGAGCCTGCTGCACCGCGCGTTCGGTCTGGGTGTCCAGTGCGCTGGTGGCCTCGTCGAGGATCAGGATCGGCGGGTCGCGCAGGATCGTGCGGGCGATCGCGAGCCGCTGCTTCTCCCCGCCGGAGAACCGGTATCCGCGCTCGCCGACCAAGGTGTCGTAGCCGTCCGGCAATGCCGCCACGTGGTCGTGGATCTGTGCCGCCTTCGCCGCGGCGACCAGTTCCTCGTCGGTGGCGTCGGGCTTGGCGAAGCGCAGGTTCTCGGCCACCGAGGCGTGCAGCAGGTAGGGCTCTTGGGAGACCACGCCGACCGCATCGGCGAGCGTGTCGAAGCCGAGCTCGCGCACGTCGATGCCGTCGATGCGCACCTGTCCGCCGGTGACGTCGTAGAGGCGCGGCACCAGGTAGCTGAGCGTCGTCTTCCCGGACCCGGTTTCGCCGACCACGGCGAGGCTGGTGCCGGCGGGTACGGTCACGTCGATCCCGGTGAGGGTTCCGTCGGCGGCCTTGGGTGAGTAGGCGAACGACACGTCCGCGAACCGCACCTCGCCCTCGATCCGCGCCGGCCGCACCGGTCGCTCCGGTTCGTCGATGTCGATCGGCAGGTCGAGGTATTCGAAGATGCGGCCGAACAGCGCCAGCGAGCTCTGCACGTCCACGCCGGTGGACAGCAGCGACAGCGTCGGCCGGAACAGGGCCTGCTGCAGGGTGACGAAGGCGACCAGGGTGCCCAGGGTGATCAGCGGGACGCCGAAGGTGCTGGTGACGCCGGCCGCCCAGTAGATCAGCGCGGGCAGCGCGGTCATCACGATCTGGATGCTCGACATCCGCCACCGGCCGGCCATGCTGGAACTGACCTCGAGCCGGGCCAACGCGGCGGACTCGGCGGCGAAGGAGTCGGTGAGCGACCGCGCCCGGCCCATCGTGCGACCCAGCAGGATCCCGCTGACGGAAAGGGATTCCTGCACGCCGGCGGACATGGATGCCAGCTGGCGCTGCCGCTTCGCGGTGATCTTCTTGCGTTCGCGGCCGATCCGGCTGCTGACCCACACGAACACCGGAAGCAGGGCGACCGACGCGATCGTCAGCCGCCAGTCCAGCGCGAGCATCGCGGCCACCGTGGCGACCACGGTGGTGAGGTTGGAGATCAGCGAGGTGGCGGTGGACGTGACGGTGGCCTGCATGCCGCCGATGTCGTTGGCGATGCGGGACTGGATCTCGCCGGTCCGGGTGCGGGTGAAGAACGCCAGCGACATGCGCTGCAGCCGGGCGTAGACCGCCGAGCGCAGTCCGTGCATCACGCTCTGCCCGACCTTGGTGGACAAGTATGTCTGGGCGACGTTGAACACGCTGGTCGCGACGGCCACGCCGATCATGCCGAGCACGAGCGCGGTCAGCAGGCCGAGCCGTTGCTGCGGGATGGCGACGTCGAGGACCTCGCGTAGCAGGAACGGCGACGCGACGGAGACCAGGGACGACACGACGACCAGCAGCGCGACGACCAGCAGCGTGCCTCGATGGGGGCGGAAGAGGCGGCCGATGCGGCGAAGGCGGGCAGGCGGAGGAGTGGATTCCTCGGGCGATGACATAGGCGGCTCCAGTGCGATCGAATTCAGAGTCACCTTCATAGTTACCATAGTTCACTATTACTGTCACTCTGTTAAGCTGGCCGCGTGGATGCCGGTGGTGAGGAAGAACGTCTCGGCGCGCTGTTCCTGCGGCTCGCCAAGTCCGCGCACGTCCTGCAGCGGCGCGGCGCCGGGGATCTCGGGCTGACGCCCGCGCAAGCGCGTGCGCTGTCCGTGCTGGGCAGGTGCGAGACGCCGCCTCGCATGGCGGAGCTGGCCGAGCGGCTGCACGTGGTGCCGCGAGCGGTGACGCCGATCGTCGACGCCCTCGAAGAGGCGGGCCTGCTGCGGCGCGAGGTCGATCCCGGCAACCGCCGCTCCACCCTGCTGGAGCTGACCCCGGAAGGCCGGAAGACGTGCAAGCGGCTGGCCGAGCTCCGCGCCCGCGCGGCGGGTGAGCTCTTCGCCCCGCTCACCGCCGGACAGCGGCAAACCCTGTTGGAACTGCTGGAAAAGGTCGATCAGGCGTCGACGGGCCGATAGGTCGCGGCCGGGCGGGTTCCGGTGGCGAGGAAGAAGGCCCGCAGGTCCGGACGGGACCCGCGGGCCTGAAGAAGTCGAGGCGGATCAGCCGCGGAACGGGCCGGTCACCTCGTAGGTGATGCCGCCGCTGTTGGAGCCCGAAGCGCCGCGCTGCGAGGAGAAGTACAGGCGGTTGCCCGCCGGGTTGAACGCGACCCCGCACAGCTCGGAGGCGGACTGCCCGTTGATCCGGAGGAACGGGGCGACGACGTCGTCGGGGGTGATGATGCAGATCTCCATGTTGCCGCCGTCCTCGGCGACGTAGAGGTCGCCTGCCGGGGCGCCGGTGATGTTGTCGACGCCGGTCAGCGGCGGGTTGCCGGTCAGGTCGTCGTCATAGGCGATGGCCAGGGCGTTGTTGACCGCGTCGTAGGCCCACACGCGGTTGTCGCCCTTGGTGGTGAAGAAGCACGTGCCGTTGCGGTAGTAGGCCCCTTCGCCGCCGTTGAACACCTTGGCCCCGGCGACCTGGCGGCGGGTTCGGGTGGGGCTGCCGTCCGGGTCGGGAACGTCCACCCAGGACAGCGCGCCGCCGTCGTCGACCAGCACCTGCAGGGTGCCCGCGGACAGGTCGCCCCAGGTGGTGGGCACGAACCGGTAGAAGTTGCCGTCGGGTTCGTCCTCGGTCAGGTACACGACCCGGCGATCCGGGTCGGCCGCCGTGGCCTCGTGCTTGAACCGCCCCATCGCGTCCCGCCGGACGGCGGTGTTCGCGCCCCACGGGTCGGTCTCGAAGACGTACCCGAGATCGGTTTCCTCGCACGACAACCACGTGTTCCACGGGGTGGCGCCGCCGGAGCAGTTCTGCCTCGTGCCGGCCAGGACGGGGTACGCGGCGGTGATGTTCGCATTGCCGTCGAACCGCACGGCGCTCACCCCGCCCGCGCCGGAGCCGAGTTCGGCGTTCGAGACGTAGATCCACCCGGTTCCGTCGGCGAAGCAGGCGCCGCCGTCCGGGGCGCCGTGCCAGGTGTGGCCGGTTCCGGCGACCTTCTGGGTGGAGCGGGCGATCACGCGGCTGGTGAAGTTCGCCGGCAGCTGGATGCCGTTGACATCGGCCGCCTGCAGGGGGCCGTAGGGACTGGGACCGGTCTGCGCCGGGTAGGCGATCGCCTCGCGCGTCACGCTGAACCCGAATGCGATGGTGGTGCCACCGGCGACGGCGGCACGCAGAAAGGTGCGACGTTCCACGGCTTTGCTCCTCCGATGAGAAGTGGTGCCCGCGCTGCTGGACCTGCCGGCGGGCACCGTGACACTAGGGGCGGGCCCGGCATCGGATCAGTGCAGAACCGGTGAACACTTCACGACAAGACGGGACCGGCCCGCTCGTGTCCGAAGTGGATGGTCAGGCGGGTTCTGGTGGCCAGGCCGCGGGTTTCAGCACGCCCAGCACGTAGGCGCGGGCCACCAGCGCGGTCCGGTTCGGCACGCGCCAGCGGCGGGACATGCGCTGCAGGTGGTAGTTCACCCCGTCCACGGTCAGGCCGACCGACTTGGCGATCTGCGCGGTGGTCACGCCGCCGGCCGCGAGCGCGAGGATCCGCGCCTCCACCGGGCTGACCAGGTCGGTGGCGGGTTTTTCGGCCGGTTCGGTGACGTCGCCGAGAACGTTCAGCAGCAACAGCAACGCGGTCTCGGCATCCGGGGCCTCGCTGACCACGTCGACGGTCATCTCGCCGTGCCGCTCCGACCCGCCCGGCGCGGACCAGCGCACCTCGACCGGGTAGCGGGACCGGCGGCGCCGCCGCAGCGCCTCGACGACCGGGTGCAGCTGATCGCTGGAGCGCGGGCGGAAGAAGTCGAGCGCATTGCGGCCGCGCAACTGGCTGGGCAGTGTGCCCCACTCCGCGGCCATCAGGGGGTTGGCCAGCGCACCTACCACCCGGTGATGCTGAAGGTGGCTCGCCGCCTCCTCGCGTCCTGGGACCGCCGGGCCGCCGCCGGCGTGCCGGTGGACGTGCCCGACGACATGACGCGGATGACGCTGGACACCATCGGGCTGGCCGGTTTCGGTTTCGACTTCGGTTCGTTCGACCGCGACGAACCGCACCCGTTCGTCGGCTCCATGGTGCGCTGCCTCGCCTGGAGCATGTCGCGGCTGACCATGCCTCCCGGCGCCGATCAAGCCGATCGGGACGCGGCGTTCCGGGCCGACGCGGCGTACCTGGCGTCCGTGGTCGACGACGTCATCGGCGCCCGCACGGCCGCGGGCGAAACGTCGGCCGACGACCTCCTGGGGCTCCTGCACGTGGTGCAGCGCGAGGTGGACGAGCTGTGGGGCGACGCCGAACCGGACCCGACGTTCGAGGACGTCGGCCGCCTGACCGCCACCCGCCAGGTGCTCAACGAGGCGCTGCGGCTGTGGCCGTCGGCCCCGTCCTTCGGGCGGGTGGCGCGCGAGGACACCTTGCTGGGCGGGCGGATTCCGCTGCGCGCCGGGGAAGCCGTGGCGGTGCTGACGCCGGTGCTGCACCGCGACCCGGTGTGGGGCGACAACCCCGAGCTCTTCGACCCGACGCGGTTCACCCCCGAGGCCGAGGCGGCCCGGTCGCCGCACGCGTTCAAGCCGTTCGGCACCGACCGAGCGCGCGTCCAGCCGTGCCGCGAAGCGTTCCGCATCGGCACGGACGTCCCGGTGGTCATGATCGCCGCGGGCACCGGTCTGGCGCCGTTCCGGGGCGCGATCGCGGACCGGCGCGGCCTCGTCGAGAGCGGCGCCCGGCTCGCCCCCGCGCTGTGCTACTTCGGCTGCGACGCGGCGGATGCCGACTACCTCCATGCGGCGGAACTCGCCGCCGCCGAGTCGGCCGGCGCGGTCGCCGTCCGTCCGGTCTTCAGCGAAGCGCCGGTCGACGGGCACCGGTTCGTGCAGCACCGCATCGCGGCGGAAGCCGACGAGGTCTGGAACCTGTTGCAGGACGGGGCGAAGGTCTACGTCTGCGGCGACGGCAACCGGATGGCGCCAGGGGTGCGCGACGCGTTCCGCGCGGTGTACCGCGAGCGAGTTCCCGGTAGCGACGCGGAAACCGCTGACGCTTGGTTGCAGGGCCTCATTGCCGAGGGCCGCTACGTGGAGGACGTGTACAGCGGCTGACGCACTCCGCGATCTGTGCCAAGGTCGGGTGCTGGGCCGTCGGTGGCGGCGGCCGTGGAGCTGTGGAAGGGACGACGAGGATGAGCGAATCCGGGATGGGCTGGGGGCGTCCGGAGCTGCTGTCGAACGTCAACTACCGGAAGCACCGCGAGAACCTCCGCCGGCAGGAGACCGACGCGGTGTTCCGCTACATCTACCAGCACAACCTGTGGGGGAGCGAGGAATCGGTCTCCGGGCACGGTTCGGAGAGCACCGCGACCGAGCACATCAGGACCGAGATCCCCGCTCTGCTGCGCAGGCGTGGCGTGCGCACCGTCGCGGACGTCCCTTGCGGGGACTTCGGTTGGCTCAGCACCACCGACCTGGGCGTCGAAACCTACGTCGGCGCCGACATCGTGCCGGAACTCGTCGCGCACAACCGGGATCGCTACTGCAGTGCGCAACGCCGGTTCGAGATCCTCGACCTCACCGCGGATCCGCTGCCCGCGGCGGATCTCGTGCTGTGCCGGGACTGCCTGGTGCACCTCACCTTCGACCAGATCCGGGCCGCGTTGCGCAACATCCGGCGCAGCGGGGCGCGGTACCTGCTGACCACGACGTTCCCGGAGTTGGCGGTGAACGTCGACGTGGAGACCGGGGACTGGCGCCCGCTGAACTTGCAGCTGGCGCCGTTCGGCTTCCCGGCGCCGCTGGAACTCATCGTCGAGGGCTGCATCGAAGGCGACGGGCGGTACGCCGACAAGGCGCTGGGCCTGTGGGAGGTCGCCGACCTCGGCTGACCCGGGAACTCCCGCCCCGCCGGGGCGGGAGTTCCGCTGTTCACGGGCGGCCGAGCGCGGCGGCGATGCCGGCGAGCAGGCAGCCGAGGCCGAACTCGAAGCGGGCGTCGGGATCGGGGTCGCCGGACTCCAGGATTCCGCGGTTGAAGTGGGGGAACTCGCCGGACTCGACCACCTGTCGCACGTAGACGCCGACCGCGTTCCGCCATTCGTCGACCGTCATGCCCGTTGTGCGCCGCGCCTCCAGCTCGGCCAGCTCCGCGGCCACCGAGCCGAGCACGAAGGTGTTGACGGCGTCGACGACCATGCCCGCCTGCGTCGCGTCGTCGGTCGCCCGGCCCACCACGCCG
Organism: Saccharopolyspora elongata; assembly: GCF_004348985.1. Taxonomy (GTDB): domain Bacteria; phylum Actinomycetota; class Actinomycetes; order Mycobacteriales; family Pseudonocardiaceae; genus Saccharopolyspora; species Saccharopolyspora elongata. Next base: position 254,177 of record NZ_SMKW01000002.1, read on the forward strand.
AGCGTGTGATCGCCCCGCCTGATCACGTTCGGGCCGAGCGCAGGGCACCGGGCGGCCTGTTGCGCCAGCCAGGGGTGCTCCAGCAGCCCGGCGCGGAAGATCCGGGCGCAGGCGGCCAGCTCGGCGAGCCAGTCCTCGCCGTGCCCTTCCGGCAGCGGCATTTCGCCGTACACCGCGTCGATCATCAGCTCGATGAGCTCGTCCTTGTTGGTGATGTGGCGGTACAGCGAGGTGGTGCCGGAGCCCATCTCGGCCGCGATCCGCCGCATGGACAGCGCGTCGATGCCTTCGGCGTCGGCGAGCCGGATCGCCGTGCGGACGATCTGCTCCTCGCTGAGCGCCGGACGGCTGCCGCGCTCCCGGTCGCGCATCCAGACCAGGGCCGCGGGCTGTGATCGAGCGGACATGGGCACAGTGTACGCATCGGGTACAGTGTGCCCAAAGTGGGCACAGTGTTCCCAAATTCGAGGAGGCTCTCATGTCCAGGATTCCGGTCCTCATCGCCGGCGGCGGCACCGTCGGCCTGGCCACTGCGGTGTTCCTCGGCCACCACGGCGTTCCGTCGCTGGTCGTCGAGCGCCGCGCCGCGCCGTCCAACCACCCCCGCGCGCTCGGGATCAGCCCGCGCACGCTGGAGTTCTTCCGCGAGGCCGGGCTGCGCGAAGCGATCGACGAGGTCGCCGTCCGGTCGACGGAGATGTGGAAGGCGGACGCGCGCACGGCCGCCGAGATCGACCGCGGCCAGGCACCGCACCCCTCGCAGTCGCCGATAGCCCCCGATATCTCGCCGGAAATGCCGAATGGGCACTACCCGCAGGACCGGCTCGACGGCGCGCTCCTCCCGGCGGCCCGGGAACTCGGGGCGACCGTCGAATTCGGCGTGGCCGTGACCGGAGTCGAGCAGGATGCCGACGGGGTGTCGGCGACGCTTTCAGATGGGCGCGTGATCCAGGCCGACTACCTGGTGGGCGCGGACGGCGTGAACAGTTCGGTGCGCGACGCGCTGGGGATCACCGCCACGGGCCCGGGCGAAATCGGTGACACCACCGTGAACATCCTGTTCAACGCCGACCTGGTGGGCCACTTCGGTTCGATGCCGGTCATGGTCCAGATCAGCCATCCGGACGCCCCGGGAATGCTGCTGTCCGTCGGCGAGAAGCGCTGGGTGCTGCACGTCGGGCTGGACTCGGTCGGCGACCTCTCCGCACAACGGTGCGCCGCGGCGGTGCGCACCGCGCTCGGCGCGGACGTGCCGGTGGAGATCGTCAACGCGTTGCCGTGGCGGGCGACGGTGCGGATGGCGGATGAATTCCGGTCCGGCCGCGCTTTCCTGGTCGGCGACGCGGCGCGGGCGATCTCGCCGCTCGGGGCCTTGGGGCTGAACACCGGGCTGGCGGACGCGCACAACCTCGCGTGGAAGCTGGGCATGGTGCTGGCCGGGCAGGCGGGTGACCGGTTGCTGGACAGCTACCACGAGGAGCGCCACGCCGTCGCCGAGCTGGTGACCCGGCAGGCGCTGCTGCGCTGGGAGAACCCGCGTCTGCACTGGGACCCGGCGGCGGCCGCGGAGCGTGCCGCGGTCGGGATGTGGAACGCGCCGGTGGTGACCATGGCCTACCGGTACGACTCTTCGGCGGTGATCGACCCGGTGGTCGATGTGCCGTCCACAGAGGACGTCGCCGCGAGCCTCGACGGCGCGCCCGGCTCGCGGCTGCCGCACCGCTGGGTGGACGGGATCGTGTCCACCTTGGACGTGATCGAATCCCGCTTCGCGGTGCTGACCGGCCCCGGAGGCGGTCACTGGGCCGAGGCGGCGCGCGAGATCGGGCTGAAGGCCGTGCAGCTAGACGAGGATTGGGTGTCCTCGGTGAACGTCGACCACGACGGCGCACTCCTGGTGCGGCCAGACGGTTTCATCGCCTGGCGCGCACCAGGAAGCGCGGATCCCGCGACGCTGCGGAAGGCGTTCGCCGCGGTCACCGGTCGTTAGCCGGCCAGGCGCTTCTCGTACCCGGCGAGGCGGACGCAGGTGGTGAGGCCGCGGATCGCCTGCTCCAGCTCCTGACGCCCGGGGTAGCTGGGGGCGATCCGGATGACTGCGTCGTCCGGATCGACGCCGTGCGGGTGGGTGGCACCGGCCGGGGTCAGCGCGATCCCGGCCTCGCCCGCCAGGCGCACGACCTCCTTGGCGCAGCCGTCGGGCACCCGCAGCGAGATGAAGTACCCGCCCTTCGGGGACGTCCACTCGGCCAGGCCCGTGCCGCCGAGCTCCTCGTCGAAGATGCGCAGCACCGCCTCGAACTTGGGCTGCAGCAGCGCGCGGTGGCGGTCCATGTGGGCGCGCACCCCGTCGGCGTCCTCGAGGAACAGCACGTGCCGGAGCTGGTTGACCTTGTCCGGGCCGATCGAGCGCTTCGAGTTGTTGGCCAGCAGCCAGTCGCGGTTGGCCGGCGAGGAGCCGAAGAACGCGACGCCGGCCCCGGCCCAGGTGATCTTGGAGGTCGAGCCGAAGACGAAGGCCCGGTCCGGGTTCCCGGCCTCGGCGCAGGCCGCGAGCAGGTCGGCGATCTCCACCCGCTCGTCGGTGAGGTGGTGCACCGCGTAGGCGTTGTCCCAGAAGATCCGGAAGTCCGGGGCGGCCGTGCGCATCCCGGCCAGCCGCCGCACCGTCTCGTCCGAGTAGCAGGTGCCGTCCGGGTTGCTGTACTTCGGCACGCACCAGATGCCCTTGATCGCCGGGTCCTCGGCGACCAGCCGCTCCACTTCGGACATGTCGGGCCCGTTGGCGGTCATCGCGACCGGGATCATCTCGATGCCGAAGCGCGCGCAGAGGGAGAAATGCCGGTCGTAGCCGGGAACCGGGCACAGGAAGGCGATGCGCTCCTGGCCGGCCCAGCGCGACTCGGCGCCCGGCAGGACGCTCAGCAGCGCGTGCACCAGGCAGTCGTGCATCAGCTCCAGGCTGGAGTTGCCCGCGGCCAGCAGCTGCTCCACCGGCACCTGGAGGAAGTCCGCGAACAGCGCCCGCATCTCCGGCAGGCCCTGCAGGCCACCGTAGTTCCGGCAGTCGGTGCCGTCCGCGGCGGTGGGCCGGCCGGCGCCGGGCAGCTCCTGCAGGCCGGCCGCCAGGTCGAGCTGCTCGGGCGAGGGCTTGCCGCGGGTCAGGTCGAACGACAGGCCGGCGTCCACCAGTTCGCGGTAATCGCGGCGGGCGGTTTCGGCCAGTGTGGAGGTTGTCTCGGCGTTCGTACCAACGGGCATCGTGCGTTCCCTTCGCGTGCGGCGACCTGCGGGAAGCCTACAGGTCGCCGCATCGGCGATCCCGCCCGCGCCGTCGGGAACGGCTGGTGTCCACTGTGGTCAGCCGCGGTACGGGAACTCCGGCGGGCGGCGCTGGAGGAAGGCGTTGATCCCTTCGGTGCTCTCGCCGCTTTCAGTGGACAGGTCCTGCCAGTGCTGGCGGCGTTCGTCGATCGACTCGCCTCGGCTGGCCATGTCGATGAGCTGCTTGGATGCCCGGACCGTCAGCTGGGAGCGCCTGGCGATGGTCGTCGCGAGGGCGATCGCGCGGCCGCGGGCGTCGTCGGTGATCTCGTCGACCAGTCGCATCTGGAGCGCGCGTGCGGCGTCGAAGAAGTCCGCGGAGAACAGCAGCAGTTTCGCGTTCGCCGGCCCGACGAGCTCGGTGAGCCGGGCGACGCTGGAGGCGGGGTAGACGATGCCGAGCTTGGCCGGGGTGATGCCGAAGGCGGCGCCGGTGTCGGCGATGCGGATGTCGCAGGCGGCGGCGAGCTGGCAGCCGCCGCCGATGCAGAGCCCGTTGATCAGCGCGATCGTCGGTAGCGGGCAGGTGAGCAGCGCCCGCTCGGCTGTCACCGTCACGCTCTCCTCTCGGCCGCCCTCGATCTCGTCCAGTTCATTGATGTTCGCGCCGGCGCAGAACGCGTCGCCCGCGCCGGTGAGCACGACGACCCGGACGGCGGGATCGTCGGCGACCTTGGTCAGCAGGTCGGGGACCTGCCGCCACATGCTCGCGCTCATGGCGTTGCGCCTGCCCGGGTTGTCGATGGTGATCCAGGCGATGTGCTCGGCGATGTGCAGGTCCAGCCGGCCCGGTGTGAGGTCGTTCATCGCTTGGTCGCTCCCGTGGTCGTCGGCAGGTGAGTGATGCCGCGGCGGTCCAGATCCTCGATCTCGTCTTCGTTGAACAGCTGGGCCAGGACCGCCGCGGAGTGCTCGCCGAACTCCGGTGGTGGGGAGTGCACCGCGGCGGGCTGGTCGTCGATCCAGATCGGCGCGCGCAGCAACGGCATCGAGGCTCCGGCCGCCGACATGACCTGCTGCACCATACCGAGCGCCTGCACCTGCGGGTCGGCGAAGACCTGATCCATCCGGTGCACGGGTCCGCAGGGGATGCCGGCTTCGCGCAGCGCCGCCACCCAGTGCGCGGAACCCTCGGCGCGGAGCAGTCGTTCGAGATCGGCCCGCAGCGCGGCGCGGTGCTCGACGCGGCTCGCGGCGTCGGCGTACTCCGGGCGCTCGGCCAGGGCCGGGTCGCCGAGCGCGGCGCAGAGCGCCTCCCACTGGCGTGGCGATCCGGCGGCGATGTTGATGGGGGAGTCGGCGGTGTCGAACATCCCGTACGGGCTGATCACCGGGTGGTCGTTGCCCTGCGGTTGTGGGACCTCGCCGGTGCTGAGGTAGCCCTGCGCGTGGAAGGTCAGCGCCGCCAGCGCCGATTCCAGCAGCGAGGTCTGCACGTGGGCGCCGTCCCCGGTGCGTTCCCGCCCGGCGACGGCCGCCGCGACCGAGAGGGCCGCCACGATCCCGGTGATCGTGTCGATGATCGGCACCCCGACGCGCATCGGGGTCTCCGCACCGGCGCCGGTGACCGACATCAGGCCCGACATGCCCTGCGCGATCTGGTCGAGCCCGGGCGTTTCCCGTTCCGGTCCGGTCGGCCCGTATCCGCTGATGCTGGCGATCACCAGTCGAGGGTGCTCCACCCGCAGCCGCGCGGGATCCAGGCCGAGTTTCGCGAGCACGCCCGGCCGGAAGTTCTCCACCAGCACGTCCGCATCGGCGACCAGCCGGGCCAGGACGTCCTGGCCCTCCGGGCTGCGCAGGTCCAGCGCGAGGGAGCGCTTGTTCCGGTTGACCGCGGCGAAGTACTGGCTCCGGTCCCCATCGAACGGGCCGAACGCGCGGGCGCCGTCGCCGTGCGGCACCGGCTCCACCTTGATCACCTCGGCGCCGAGGTCGGCCAGCAGGGTGGTGCACATCGGACCGGCGAGCACGCGAGTCAGGTCGATCACCCGGATCCCGGTCAGCGGCGCGTGCGTCATGGGGCGACCTCCGGTCCTTCGGTCCACGATGTGGTCCATCGATCCGTAAAGTGGACTGAACGGATCTGGACGCTACGATGCGCCGCACATCGCGTCAAGAGGTGGATCATGTCCATGCAGAGCGTCAAGAACGCCCTCCGCGTCCTGGAAGCGGTGGCCGAGAACCAGCCCGCCGGGCTCAGCGACCTGACCCAGCGGTTGGGGTTGCCGAAGACCACCGTCCAGCGCTGCCTGACCACATTGCACGAGGCGGGGTGGATCAAACCCGCCGGGCACGAGCTGCGCCGCTGGACGATCACCGGCCGGGCGTTCTCGGTGGGCAGCCAGGCCGCCAACGACCGGGATCTGCGGTCGGTGGCGTTGCCGCTGCTCAGCGAACTCCAGGCGGCCACCGGCGAAACGGTGCACCTGATGGTGCCGGACGGCAACGAGGTGGTGCTCATCGAGCGCCTCGACAGCGCCCACCAGCTGCGCACGTTCTACTCGCTGGGCCTCCGCTCGCCGTTGCACGCCACGTCCAACGGCAAGGCCGTGCTGGCCGCGATGCCGGATGACGACGTCGCCGACTACCTGGCGAAATACCTGTCCAGGGTCACCGATCGCACGATCGTCGATCCCGATGCGCTGCTGGCCCAGCTGGCGACCATCCGCGGGCAGGGCTACGCCGTGAACGAGGAGGAGCACCAGCCCGGCATCGTGGCCATCGGCGCCGCCATCTGCCCGCCCGGCGCGGGTGCGGTCGGCTCGCTGTCGGTGTCCGCGCCCAAGGTGCGGCTCACGCGCAACCGCTACGCGACCGTCGGCCGGCAGGTCCGCGACACGGCTTTCCGCATCTCCCAAGGGCTCTCGTCGCCGGTCGCCCCGCTGCCGTAGCGGATCGCCGCCGCGCCAACGAATTCCGGCATCGCACCTTGACGTGCCCGGGAGCACGACCCTACGGTGCCGTGGACCACAATGCAGTCAGGTGGACCACGATGCGGTCCGGGCTCGACGGGGAGCGAAATGGCGTCGCAGGTGCTGGCTTTGCTCGTGTTGGCGGTGGCGTTCCTGGTCGCGACCGTGCGACCGGTCCACATGGGAGTCCTCGCCCTGGCCGCGGCGCTCGGCGTCGGCACGACCCTGGGCGGCGCGTCGCTGGACGACGTGCTCAGCGGCTTCCCCGTCGACATCATGCTCCTGCTGCTCGGCGTCACCTATCTCTTCGGCATCGCGCGCAGCAACGGCGCCCTCGACTGGATGATCGACAGGCTGGTCCGCGCGACCGGCAACCGGGTCGCGCTGCTGCCCGCGCTGTTCTTCGCCCTCTCCCTCGCGGTCGCCAGCTTCGGATCGCCGCTGGCGGCGGTCGTGCTCATCCCGATCGGGCTGTCGTTCGCCGGCCGCAACGGGCTGAGCCCGGTGGTGATGGGCCTGGCGATGGCCACCGGCGGCTCGGCCGGGTCGTTCGCGCCGATCAGCCTGTTCGGCCTCATCACGACGAGCATCGCCGGGCGCAGCGGGATCGAGGTGAATCCGCTGCTGCTGTTCGGCGCGGCGATCGGGATCAACGTGGTGCTCTTCGCCGCCGGATCCGTCCTGTTCCGGCGCGCGCTCGTGGCCGAGGCGGCGCCCGATGAGGAGCCCGACGCCGTGCCGGGTTCCGGTGGTGGCGCGGGGGAAACGGCGCTGCTGACCAGGACCGGCACCGCGACCCGGCTCTCGGTGTTCCAGCGGCTGACGATCGTGACGCTGGCGCTGCTGGTCGTGCTCGTGGTCGTGCTGACGGCCGCCGGCCTCGAGGTGAACGTCGGCGCGGTCGCGCTGGGTCTGGGCGTCGTCCTGGCGCTGTGCTTCACCAAGGAGACGGCGCAGGCGGTCAAGGAGATCGACTGGTCCACGATCCTGCTCGTCGGCGGCATCGCCACCTACGTCGGCGTGCTGGACGGCATGGGCGCCGTCCAGCTCGTCGCCGAGGTCGGCGCGGCGATCCCCAGCCCGCTGCTGGCGGCGTTCATCCTCTGCCTGTGCGGCGGGCTGATCTCGGCGTTCGGCTCCACGACCGCGCTGCTGGCGATCATCATCCCGCTCGCGCTGCCGCTGGTGGCCGCCGGCGGGGTGCCGGCGGCCGGGGTGATCTGCGCGCTGGCGCTGTCGTCGTCCCTGGTGGACATCAATCCGATGTCCACCATCGGCGCCACCGTGGTGGCCTCGGGCCCGGAGCGGATCCGCGCGGCGATGCGGAAGTTCTTCTTCCGCTGGGGATTCTCGATGGTCCTGGTCGGTCCGGTCGTCACCTGCGCCTTTCTGGTCCTGCCCGGAATGCTCGCCTAGTCGGCGAGGAGTTCCTGGAGCTCGCGGACCGCCCGGGTGAGGTGCTCGGCGAACGAGTACATCTCGCCGGCCACCGGCTCCGGCGTGCTCAGGTAGAGGTTGAAGCGATCCGGGAGCAGCACGTACGCGACGCCGATGCACTGGCTGCTGGTCGAACCGAAACCGAAGTACTGGATGTTCGTCGACGGCGCCGAGCTCGTGCTCAGGTAGTCGTCGCGCATCTTCAGCCAGCCCGGCGTCTCGTACAGGTCCAGCGGCTCGGTCGCGCCCAGCTCCGCGCCCCGCCGCCGCTGGATGAGCTGCAGCTCCCACAGGTGCTGCTCGGGCGCCTGCCCCGCCTGGCACTCCTTCGCCCGTGCCACGTGCTTCTCCGCGGCGGCACGGAACGCCGCGCGCCGCGTCTCCGCGTCCGCACCGGGATCGTCCATCGTCGCGACGAACCGCAGGACCTCGGGCGTGACGACGCGCATGGCCTCGGTGCGCCCGTTCTGGAACTGGCGGGTGGCGATGGACTCGTAGGTGGCGCCGGTCAGGCCCTTGGAGCGCTTGTGGGCCAGCTGGTACGCCATCTGCACGAACGCATCGGGCGACATGCCCAGCTGTTTGGCCCGGTTCGCCCCGAAGTCCTCGAACGACAGCGTGGTGGTCGCGGTGTTGTCGGCGTACTCCGCGAACGCCTCAGCCGCGGATTGGACGTCGGCGCGCAGGTCGGCGTCGAGCACGAACTCGATCGGATCCACGGCGGGAAGGCCCTGCGCCGCCCGACCCGCTTCCGGTTCGTGCTGGAGCAACGTGTCGACGAAGTTGAGGATCGTGGTGCCGTCCAGGCCGCAGTGCTCCACGTTGATACCGGCGGTGCCGTCGGCGAAGACGATCAGCGACACGGCCTTGTCGAACCACCGGCTGCCGCTGTCGCCGTGCAGCAGGTGGTCGCATGCGTCCAGCGTGTTCTCGGGCGTGAAGTCCTCGAGGCACAGGCAGAACAGCGCGGTCTCGATCTCATCCAGCGCCGCGGCGTTGCCCGGATCGGCGGCCAGCAGCGCTTCCCGGCTGGCGGCCCACTCCGCTCGCGCCTTGGTGGTGAGGTGCCCGACGGAGGTGTCCTTCGCGGCTCGCGTCGCGCCGGCCTTCATGATCGCCTGCAGGCCCGCCGCGAGATCCTCCGGCGTGTGCGGCCGGCCCTCCGGGCTGAGCACCTGCATGCGGAACAGGTTGCCGCGGTAGAACACCGCGATGTGGCGGGCATCGGAGGGCCCGGGCCATTCCGCGGAGTACGGCGCGCGCACCGAGTCCTGCACCTCGCCGGGGATCCGGGTGGTGGAGAACAGGAACTTCTGCTGCTCCATCGAATGCGGCTGTCCACGTTGGACGACCGGCGGGATCGCCTCCGCGTCGAGCAGCTGCTTGTAGTCGATCGCCGCGGCGATGAGGCCGGCCGCCCGCTCGACCTGCTCCTGCGCGGATTCCCGGAACAGGAAGAAGAAGTTGGCGTTCAGCGCGATCCGGTCGCGGCGGCCCAGGTACCGGTACGGCCAGAAGGTGTCGAGCCAGCTGCGCACGCCTTCCTCGGCGTCGTAGCGTTCGAGCGCCGCCTGCAGGGCGTGGGCCGGGCTGCCGGGGCTCTGGAACACCCGAACCGCCGCCTCGGTGGCGGCCAGCTCGTCCGCGCCGAGCAGCGGCGCGCACCACTCGACGAACCGCTCGCAGCTTTCCGCCAGGGTCGGCAGCGGCACCCGGGGCAGCCGGTCCTCGTTGCCGAAGGTGCTGGTCGACCACGTCTCACTGCTGTTCAATGTCATCCTCGACTTCGCTGGATCGCTCGGTGTTCTCGCGGCTGGGAGAGGTGGAGCTCGGCGTAGAACCAGCCGTCGGCCTCCCTGCCCCGCGGCTCGACCCCGGCGGTCGAGAGCGTTTCCAGGACCAACGACTGCTCCTGCTCGGAGATGAACCGGCGCTGCTTGAAGACGCCGGGCATCGGCACGGTTTCGTAACCCGAGTCTGCCAGTCGGCGCGCGATCGGGTCGAAGGGGAACATCCGCAGCACGAAATGCGCCATCCACGGCCGCCTTCCCGCCTCGGCGATCCGGCCGAGGGTGCGTTCGCCGACGTAGCCGATGCACCCCGTCGAGATGACCAGGTCCACCTCGGCCAGCAGCTCGCGTTGCGCGGCGGTGGGGTCGTGGTTCTCCAGGTCGGCGTGCACCGCGTGGTCGATGAACCCGGCCGCGAGCGCGTACGAAAGTGCCGGTTCCGAGCTGTCCAGGCCGACGAACCGGGTGCGGGCGAGCTGACCGCGCGAGCGGACCCAGGCCCGGTCGCGGGCCAGCAGCCGGTCCCGGTCGGCTGCGCGGGCATCGGCGTCGCCGTAGTGCTCGTAGAGCTCGTCGATGGTCGCGTCGCACCGCAGCAGGGCGGCGTTGACGCCGTAGGAGCAGCCGAGGTCCAGGACGGTCGGCACCTCGATGCCGGTCGCCTCGCGGTATTCCTGGATCAGCTTCAGGAAGTAGGGCTTGGCCAGCTGCGGGATGCAGTAGTCGAGTTCGCGCAGGGTGGTGAAGTAGGCGCGCGGATCGGGTCGGGTGTAGATCTGCTCGAGCGAAACCTTGCCGGTGGCATCGAACTGCACGGACGGTGCTCCTCCTTGCTCGACCGGTCGACTCGTCAGTCCAGCAGCCGATCGCCCCGCACCGCGCGGCCCTCGGCGGCCAGGTGTTCCGGCAGGACCCGGCCGAAGATCTGCTTGGTCCGGGCGACGCTGCCGATCACGCCGGGCCGCTCGCTGTAGGCGAAGATGGAGGAATGGCGCTGCTCGCGGCCCTGCACGGTGGTCACGCGGTGCAGCGAGAAGCGGCCCTTGAACAGCTGGAGATCGCCGGGGCGCAGCGCCAGCCGCCGGATCAGCCGCTCGCCGTCCCCGGCCAGCACCGCCCGGACGTCGGCGAAGTTCTCCGAGCGGGCGGACCGGATGTTCGCGCAGTACTCGAAGATCCCGCCGGCCTCCGGCTCCTGGGTGAGCATGCTGACCGCGAACTCGTTGGTGTCGAAATGCCACGGGTGGTCCATACCGGGCCGCACCACGTTGAGGCAGAGCCCGGCCAGCGGATCGGCCAGCTCGTGGACGGCGGGCAGCTCGACGCACTCGGCGATGAAGCGCTTGAACAGCGAGCTGGTGTAGAGCCGGTGGATGATCGAGCGCGGTGGGATCTGGTCGCGGGCCACGAACGCGTTGCCGCGCGTCATCGTGGTGCGGGCCGGGTGGTCCGCCGGCAGCTCGGTGTTCGTGTCGATGTTGTAGGCGTTGACGACCTCGACGTCGTAGTGCGCCAGCGGCGCGATCTTCGCGCCTTCCCGCCGCAGCTCCTCCTGCCGCGACGGGCGGATGAAATCGGGCAGCACGCTGCAGCCGTCTTCCCGCAGGTCGTGCCGGGCCCGGTGGACGGCATCCCGCCAGGCGGCGCTCGCCGGGTCCGACAGCGGGTAGCGCGCCGTGTCCACCAACTGCTCCACAAGCTCGACTTCCGCTGCGCTCATGAAGTTCCCCTCCACGTGCAAAGCTCGCCAACGCCGGATTCGGGGCGATCGACGTTGATCGCGCCTGCACTACCGTGATCAACGACGGATGATCATCGCGGTTACTGCCGAGTTCGCCGCCGGGGCAGTGACGGTGGCCATAGTGCGCGGCCGATCCGGGCGCCGACCGCCACTCGATCGTGCAGAACTCGCCGGAAGCCGAGAGGATCAGGAGGACCCGACGAGGAAGGGCGGTACTGGTATGGACGACGAGACCAGTCGGCGGCTCGCCGAGGTGCGTTCACTGGCCGACGAACTGCATCCCGAGCAGATCGAGGCCGAGATCGGCCGCGCGCGGGTCGAGGCGTACCAGGAGGGCATGCGCTTCGCCGCCGACTTCGTCGAGAACGGCCCGCAGGGCCGCCAGAGCGCGCACATCCCGCTGCCGCGGAGCTGACCGGTGGCTCAGGAACCGCGCAGTGCGGTGGCGACCTCCCGGGCGGCCCGGAGGCCGGATTCCACCGCGCCGTCGATGAAGCCCGCCCAGCCGGTGGCGAGGTCGGAGCCCGCGAAGCGGACCGCGCCGTGCGGCCGTTGCAGGGCGGCCAGGTACTTCGTGAGCTGTCCCGGGCGCTGCATGGGCCAGGTTTCCCGGGAGAACTCGTCGGTCATCCAGTTGTGCCCGGCGACGTCGACGACCTCCAGGTCCGGCCGCCACGCGGCGAGCGCGCGGGCGACGCCCGCCTTGTCGGTGGGATCGAGGTCGTGGGCGCGGGTGCCGAAGGCGACGAGGACGGTGTCGCCGTCGACCGCGTACTCCGGGCGGACGAAGGTGAGGTCGTGGTCGTCCGGCGCGTAGCCGGTGAACGGCGGGACGTCGCCGCGCACCCGGATCCAGGTCTTCAGTCCCTGCGACGCGGTGCGCTCGGCGCTCGCCGCCAGCTTGGCCGCCGGGAGCGCGGGCCGGAAGTCGATGGTGGCCAGCACGTTCAGCGGCAGCGTGCAGATCACCTGCCGGGCCGCGAGTCGGGTGCCGCCGGCCGTGGTGATCGTCGCGCCGCCGTCGTCCTGGGCGATGGCGGTGACGATCGTGCCGAGCCGGACGTCGGCATCGCTGTCGGCCGCCATCGCCGCCGCCAGCGAGGCGGTGCCCTCGACGAGCCGGTATCCCGAGGTCGCCTCGTGCAGCAGCCGCCAGTCGCCCGACGCCGCCGCGCACCACCGCATGGCCTGGCTGAGCCCGGAAACCGAGGCGGGGCCGTTGAAGTGCTCCGCCCAGACGCCGGTGTTCACCTCGCGCTCGGCGGGCGGGAGGTCGAGCCTGCCGAAGTAGTCGGCGACCGACTGGTGGTCGATGCGGTCCAGGTCCTCGCGCAGCAGCGGCTCGTAGGGGAGCGGGAACCAGGTGCGGCTGTCCGCGGCGAGCCGGTCCATGCCGCGTTCGATCAGCGCGTCGAACTCCGCGGGACTGCCCCGGTGCACCGCGCCGTCGGCGATCCAGTACACCTCCTCCGAGCTCGGGCTCTGCTCGACGGCCTGGCCGTAGCGGGTGATCTCGCTCCACGTGTGCGGCTGCAGCCAGTGCACCCAGGTGCCGCCCATCTCCAGGCGGCGGCCGAGCCGCTCATCGGTCCAGGTGCGACCGCCGATGCGGTCGCGTGCTTCGAGCACCGCCACCGAGCGGCCGCGCCGCGACAGCTCGCGAGCGGCGGTCAGCCCGGCGAACCCGGCACCGACGATGACCACGTCGTAGGACTCCATGCTGCGCATTCTGGTGCGTGCACGCCGATGCCTCGATCCACCGATCGAGCGCTCTTGGCAGGGGCGGCCTGCGGCCGCGGCCGCGGAGTCCGGCCTGCCGCTACACCATCTTCAACTGCCGCAACTGGCTGTAATCGGGCAAGTCGATGCCGTTGATCACCTGGAGCATCTTCCGCATCATCAGCGCCTTGCCCGGGACGTAGGGCAGCATTCGGATCATCTGGTACTGCGCCCAGACGGCGAAGCGGCTGCGCGCGGCGACGCGCTTCGCGTTGTCCGCGCCCATTTTCTGGTTCGCGATCACGTAGTCGCGCATCTTCTTCTCGTACTCGGCGAAGGCTGCATGTGCCGCATGTGCTTGCGCAGCAACGCCTTCTGCCCGGCGGTGTCGCGGTGGTCGTAGTCGGAGCGGTCGCCGGGGATGCTCAGCATCGCCATCGCCGCGTGGTTGTCCCGGATGCTGCGGATCGTGGCCGAGCAGTTCGGCTCGGCGTAGCTGACCATCCAGTGGTCGAGATCGAGGTGGTTCGGCACGGTGAAGAACGCGAGCAGGTAGCCGAGATCGCGCAGGTACCGCGATTCCGGGCCGAACACCAGCGAGCGAAGCCCGGAGTGCAGCCCGTCCGCTCCGACCACTACATCGAACGCCTCGGTGTGCCCACTGGCGAAAGCGGCCACGACCCCGTCCCGGGTCTGCTCAACGCCGTCGATCGTGTCGCCGAATCGATAGTCGACGTGGTGCCTGGTCGCCTCGTAGAGCACCGCGGCGAGATCGCCGCGCAGGATCTCGATCTCGGCGACCATGCCGTCGCCGCCGAACATGTCCGCGCGAAGCTGCGCGCGGACCTTGTTGTCCCTGCTCACGAACGACATTCCGCGGGTGTCCGTGCAGGCCGCGCGGACCTGCTTGTCCAGGCCCATCCGCCGGACGACCTCCTTGCCGACACCGCGAAGGTCCACGGCCTGGCCACCGGGGCGTAGCTGCGGTGCCCGCTCCACCACCGTCACGGTGAACCCGTAGCGGTGCAGCCAGTGTGCCAGCGCGGGGCCGGCGATGCTCGCCCCGGAGATCAACACCCTCTTGGTCATCTTTCGCCTTTCCGTTGGAGCGCCGGGAGAACCGGCCTCGCCCCCAAGTGATGCACCCGACCGTACAGCCGGATGAGACAGTTGTGCAATACAGATGTGCAAGACGTTCGTATTAGGAGTGGGATAGACTGTCTGTCATGGGTAATCGCGAGGACCTGCTGGCCGCCGCCCTGGAGTGCCTGCGCACCAAGGGCTACGCGCGCACCACCGCGCGGGACATCACGGAGATCGCCGGCACCAGCCTCGCCGCGATCGGCTACCACTACGGCGGCGTCCGGAACCTGCTCAACCAGGCGGTGTTCGCCTCGATCGAGCAGTGGAGCGACCAGGCGCAGGAGAGGCTGCGCGCAGATGCCACTTCTGAGCAGACCTACCTGGAGCGCTTCGCCGACGTCTGGCGGCGCACGGTCGAAGGGATCAGCGCGGACCGCGCTCTCTGGGCCGCATCGATGGACATGATGGCGCAGGTGGATCACGTACCGGAGATTCGCGACATGTTGCGGCAGGGGATGCGCGATGCGCGTACCGGGAACGTCGCCATGTTCGACGCGGTCGACGAGAACACCGTTGACGAGGAGCAGGCCAGGACAGTCGGGGCGCTCTACTACGCGATGCAGGTCGGTGTGGTGATCCAGTGGTTGCTGGACCCGGACAACGCTCCCACCCCCGACGACCTCGTCACCGGACTCCGCGCGATCGCCAAGCAGGCCACCGAGCACGATTGATGTCGACGCCGCCAGCGAGCCGCCGCGCAGCGGCGCAGGCCAGGGCGTCGCACGATCAGATCCCGCCGCTCACTCGGTGTGGGCGATCGCGGTGACGACCAGGCCGCCGGCGGCCAGCCAGCGCCCGTGGAACTCCCGCAGCGGCGGGCCCGCGGCGGCGGGGCTTTCGGCGAGCAGCCGGGCGCGGAAGGTGCCGCCGTCCGGGTGCAGCTCGATGGACGCCTCCGCGAAGTCAAGCCAGGTCCGGGTGAGCGGGAACCACGTCTTGTACACGGATTCCTTGGCGCTGAACAGCAATCTGTCCCAGTTCGGCCCCGGCGGCAAGCCCCGCAGGTGGTCCAGTTCCTCCGGGCGGGCGATGGCTTCGAGAACGCCGTCCGGCAGCGGCGCGTCGGGCTCCGCGTCGACGCCGACCGAGGCGAGGTCCGCGGCGCGCGCGACCACGGCCGCCCGGTATCCGGCGCAGTGGGTCATGCTGCCGACCACGCCGCCGGGCCAGCCCGGCGCACCCCGCTCACCTGGGAGGATCGGGCTCGGCGGATGCCCAAGCGCGGCGAGCGCCTCGCGCGCGCAGTGCCGGACCGTGGCGAACTCGGTGCGGCGCTTGGCGACCGCGCGGCTGATGACGGTCTCTTCCTCGGGGAACAGCTCGACGTCGACGCGATCGTCGAAGACCTCGGCGAACCGGGCCTCGTCCGGGAGGATCACGCCGATCAAGACGGGGCCCCCGCCGGGAGCACCTGGCGGAGCAGGCCGTGCGGGTGGCCGTGGCGGCGCCATTCCCGGGGGTAGCCGATGGAGACCTCGTGGAACGGCACGTCGTCGTGGCGGGTGATCCGCGGGATGTGCAGGTGCCCGTAGACGACGCACGAGGCGCGGTGGCGGCGGTGCCAGTCCGCGGTGAGCTCGGTGCCGCACCACTGCGCGAACTCGGGGTAGTGCAGCACGTCCGTCGGCTCCCGCACCAGCGGGTAGTGGTTGACCAGGACGGTGGGCAGCCCGTCGTCCAGCTCGGCCAGCCTGCGCTCGGTCTCCGCGACCCTCGCCCGGCACCAGGCGTCCAGGCTCGGGTGCGGGTCCGGGTGCAGCAGGTACTCGTCGCTGCACACGACGCCCTTGGCGTGGGCCTGCTCGAGCCCTTCGGCCTTGTTCTTCGCCCCGGGCGGCCGGAACGAGTAGTCGTAGAGCAGGAACATCGGCACGATCCGCGCCGGGCCGCCGTCGCCGGTCCACACCGGGTACGGGTCTTCCGGGGTCAGGACGCCCAGGCCGCGGCACAGCTCGACGAGGTGCCGGTACCGCTGCTCGCCGCGCAGCTGCAGCGGGTCCTTCGGGTGGGTCCACAGGTCGTGGTTGCCCGGCACCCAGATCACGGTGGCGAAGCGCTCGCCGAGCAGCCGCAGCGCCCACTCGATGTCGGCGGCGAACTCGCCGACGTCCCCGGCCACGATCAGCCAGTCGTCCGGGGATTCCGGCCGGAGTTCCGCCACGATCGCCCGGTTGTCCGGGAACGCCACGTGCAAGTCGCTCACGGCGAGCAGCCGACCAGTGCTGTGCATGATCCGGATCCTACCGATCCGCGGCCGGACCGCTAGGCGCATTCGGACGACCACAATGGACCGATCTCGCTATTGTTTCGCGCCGGTTTCGTTCGGAACGACCAGGATTTGAAACGCGGTTGAACGAGCCGAATCGCCCGGTAGTGTCCGCGGCAGAGCGACCCGCCCCGGCCATCGAGGGCCGTGCCTGCGGTCGCACCGGCGGCCCGGTCACGGGCCCTGGCCGGTGGTTCTTCCCCCGCGAATCGAGGTTTCCATGGTCGACATCATCTCCGGCGACGCCGAAGCGCTGGCCGTCGCCGCCCGGCTGGGCGAGCGGTTCGCCGCCGGCGCTTCGCGGCGCGACGCGCAGCGGATCCTGCCCGCCGACGAGCTCGACGAGCTGTCCGAGAGCGGCCTGCTGGGGATCACGGTGCCGAAGCCGCACGGCGGCGCGGAGGTCTCGAACCGGACGCTGGGCGCGGTGTTCCGGCTGCTGGCGGCGGGAGATTCCAGCATCGGACAGATCCCGCAGAACCACTTCTTCTTCCTCGGGGTGCTCGCGCACAACGGGACGCCGGAGCAGCTGGACTTCTTCTACCGGGAAGTGCTGGCGGGCAAGCGGTTCGGCAATGCGCTCGCCGAGGCCGGTGCCAAGAACGCGCACGCCTTCGAGACCAAGCTGATCAAGCAGCCGACCGGCGATTTCCGCATCAGCGGCACCAAGAACTACACCACCGGCGCGCTGTTCGCGCACTGGATCCCGGTGTTCGCCGTCGACGAGGACGGGCGGATCAACGCCGCGTTCGTGCCGGCCGGCGCCGACGGCCTGACGGTGGTGGACGACTGGGACGGCATCGGGCAGCGCACGACGGCCAGCGGAACGGTACTGCTGGAGGACGTCCTGGTGCCGGCGGACCGGGTCGTGCCGTACCACCGGACCTTCGAGAAAGCCGAGATCTTCGGGGCGTTCGGCCAGTACCTGCACGCCGCGATCGACGTCGGCATCGCCGATGCGGCCCTGCGCGACGGCGGGGCCGCGGTGCGCGAGCTGAGCCGCCCGTGGTGGGAGGCGGGCGTCGAGCGCACCGCGGAGGAGCCGCTGGTGGTGCAGCGCTTCGGCGAGCTCGCGCTGCGGGTCCGGGCGGCCGGCGCGTTGCTGGGCGAAGCCGGCGACGCGCTCGACGCCGCGCGGCATGCGCTGGACGCGGGCGCGGCGGACGCCGACGAGCTGGCGGCCGAGGCTTCCGTGGCGGTGGCCGCCGTGCGCGCACAGGCGGACGAAGCGGCCGTGTCGGTGTCCAGCGAGATCTTCTCGCTCATCGGCGCCCGCGCGGCGCGCACCGGTCGCAACCTGGACCGGCACTGGCGCAACGCCCGCACCCACACGCTGCACGACCCGCGGCGCTGGAAGGTCCAGCACCTCGGGAACCACGCGCTGAACGGGATCCGCCCGCCGCGCAACGGAATCGTCTGACGGGAACGGGAGGGTGACGGTGCACGACTACGAGGCGCTGGCGGCGCGGTTCCGGCCGGTCTTCGACCGGATCGCGGCGGGCGCGGTGGAGCGCGAACGGCGGCGCCGGCTGCCGTTCGAGGAGGTCCGTTGGCTGCGAGAGGCCGGGTTCGGCGCGGTGCGCGTCCCGGTGGAGTCCGGCGGGTCTGGGGCGGGCCTGGACGACCTGTTCCGGCTGCTCGTCGAGCTGGGTGAGGCGGATTCCAACCTGACGCAGCTGCTACGACCGCACTTCCTGTTCGTGGAGGAGCAGCTGCGGCAGCCGCCCGCGGCGGTGCGGGACGAGTGGCTTCGGGCGGTGGCCGGGGGAGTCCTGTTCGGCAACGCGATCAGCGAACGGGAGTCCCACCAGGTGGGGCGGTCGAACACGACGCTGTCCGAGCGGGATGGCCGCCTGCTGCTCAACGGCACCAAGTTCTACTCCACCGGGAGCCTGCTGGCGGACTGGATCACCGTCCGCGCCGAGCGGGCGCCGGGCGAGCTCGTCGTGGCGCGGGTGCCAGCCCGGGCGGCGGGCCTGGTCCAGCGCGACGACTGGGACGGCTTCGGGCAGCGGACCACGGCGTCGGGCACCGTGGAGTTCACCGATGTCGAGGTCGACCCGGCGCACGTGACGGTCTGGGACCGCGACCCGGGCGTGCACACCGCACTGGCGCAGCTGGTGTTGCTCGCCGCGCTGGTGGGAGTCGCGCGGAGCGCCGCTCGCGACGCGGCCGAGTTCGTGCGCGACCGCCGTCGCTCCTACAGCCACGCGAGCGCGCCGCTGCCCAAGGACGATCCGCTGGTCCAGCAGGTCGTCGGGAAGATCCACAGCGCCGCGTTCGCCGCGCAGGCGACGCTGGAGGCCGCGGTCGGCTCGGTGCGCCGCGCGCTGCAGGGCTCGCGGGCGGAGGTCATCGCTGCGGAGGTCGACGTCTCCAAGGCGCAGGTCGGCATCGCGGATCTGGTGCTGCGCGCGGTGACCGAGGTCTTCGACGTGGGCGGATCGTCGGTCGTGAGCCAGGAGAAGCTACTCGACCGGCACTGGCGCAACGCCCGGACGCTCACCGTGCACAACCCGCTGGTCTACAAGGCCCGCGCGGTGGGCGACCACGCCATCAACGACAGCCTCCCGGTGTTCGCCTGGACGACCGGATCGCCCGGCGCGGCGTGACCGGTGGTCGTGAGTGCGGAAGCCGGTTCTTACCGGCCTTCGCGCTCACGACCCGGAGCGGCCGAAGTACAGGTCGCGCGGGCGCAGGGACAGGGTGGCAGCGGCACCGATTGCGCCGGTGAACGCCAGGTAGGCGCAGGCCCACCACGGCGAACCGCCGCCGGCGGCCAGCAGCGCGGTGACGATCAGCGGCGTCAGGCCCGACGCGTAGATGCCGGAGAACTGGTACACGAACGACATCCCGGTGTAGCGGAGCCGGACCGGGGTCAGCTGCGCGTACAGCGTTCCCTGGGGCGCGTAGAGGACCGCGTGGACGACGCCCAGCACCAGGACGATCACCAGGCCGATCAGCAGCGGGTCGCGCGTCTGGAAGGCCAGGAACGCGGGGTAGACCGACAGCGCGAACAGCGTCGCGCCGAAGGCGTAGGTCCGGCGCGGCGTCCACCGGTCGGCGAGCCGGCCGAACACCGGCAGCAGCACGGCCAGCGTGATCGCCGCCAGCATGACCGCGACCAGCACATCGGTGCGCGGGAGCTTGAGCGTCGACGTCGCGTAGGCGAGGAAGAACACCGCCCAGGTGTTGAAAGCCGCGCCCTCGGCCCAGCGGGAGAGCAGGCCGAGCAGCGTGTTGCGCCGCGCCGTGCGGTCGCGGAAGAGGTCCAGGAAGGGCGCGCTGGAGGTGTCCCGGGCCGCCCGGACCTCCTCGAAGGCGGGCGTTTCGGCGACCTTCAACCGGATCACCAGCCCGATGACGACGAGCACGATGCTCAGCCCGAACGCGATCCGCCAGCCGTAGCCCAGGAACTGCTCGTCGCCCAGCAGGTTGCCGAGCAGGGCGAACAACCCGGTGCCCAGTCCGAGCCCCAGCGCAAGACCGACCTGCGGCCAGGCCCCGTAGCGGGCCTGCTTGCCCGGCGGCGCGTACTCGACCGCCATCAGCACCGCGCCCGCCCACTCGCCGCCGATCGCCAGGCCCTGCACCACGCGCAGCAGCACCAGCAGGATCGGCGCGAGCAGGCCGATCTCGGCGTACGTCGGCAGCGCGCCCATCGCGGCCGTGGCCAGGCCCATCAGGACCATCGTGGTCACCAGGGTCCGCTTGCGCCCGATCCGGTCGCCGATGTGTCCGAAGAGGACACCGCCGAGCGGGCGGGCGACGAAGCCGACGAAGAACGTGGCGAACGCCAGCACGGTCGACACGGTGGGGTTGTCGGTGGGGAAGAAGAGCTTGTCGAAGACCAGGCCGGCGGCCGTGCTGTACAGGAAGAAGTCGTACCACTCCACGGTGGTGCCCATCAGGCTGGACACGATCACCGTGCGGACGTTCTTCTCCGACACCTGACGGGCTCCGGGCGCATCGACGTGCGTACCCGCGGTCATGCTGCTGCCTCCTGGGGGCGGTGCTTCCGGGTTCGGGCGGATCAGGACGCCGAACACGCCGCCGAGGCCACCCGCAGCAGGTCCACGTGGTGGCGGTTGGTCAGCAGTACCGGTCGGAGCACGCGCCGACGCTATGGACGCGGTCGAACGGGTGTCAAGAAGATCGCGCGCCGGTCCGGCAGGTGGGATCGGTTGACACCCCCGGGGCCCTCTGCTGCCATTGCCGCGTGATGGTCGCGACGTGGTTCACCAGGCGGCGGCACGTGGATTTGCACCGCGTGGCGGCGCAGGCGTGTCCTCGCTGACCTGATTTCCGCTCGCCGCGGCCGGTCCCCGGCCGCATCTGTCCACGATGGACGTCCGTGGTCGGTTCCGATCACCGGCCTTCCCTGGAGTTGCGCATGTCTTTGACGTTCCACTGGTTCCTGCCCACCTACGGCGACAGCCGGTACCTCGTCGGCGGTGGCCACGGGGTGGCGACCACCAACACTGCGGCGGGATCGCGGCCGGCGACGCTGGCCTACCTCGGCCAGATCGCGCGCAGCGCGGAGCAGCTCGGCTTCGAGGGCGCGCTGACGCCGACCGGTGCGTGGTGCGAGGACGCGTGGCTGTCGACGGCGATGCTGGCGGAGGTCACCGAGCGGCTGAAGTTCCTGGTCGCGTTCCGGCCGGGCCTGCTGTCGCCGACGCTGGCCGCCCAGATGGCCGCGACGTTCCAGCGGCACTCCGGGCAGCGGCTGCTGCTCAACGTGGTCACCGGCGGCGAGAGCGCCGAGCAGCGCGCCTACGGCGACTTCCTGGACAAGGACGCCCGTTACGCGCGTTGCGACGAGTTCCTGCACGTCGTGCGGGCGTTGTGGCGGGGCGAGCGGGTCGACTTCGACGGCACCCACATCCGGGTCGCGGGCGCCGAGCTGGCGCGGACGCCGGACCCGGTGCCGGAGCTGTACTTCGGCGGTTCCTCGCCCGCGGCCGGTGTCGTCGCGGCCAACCACACCGACGTGTACCTGACCTGGGGCGAGCCGCCGCACAAGGTCGCGGAGAAGATCCAGTGGATCCGCGGCCTCGCCGCCGAACGGGGCCGCGCCCCGCGCTTCGGCATCCGGTTGCACGTGATCAGCCGCGACACCAGCGAGCAGGCGTGGGCGGAGGCGCAGCGGCTGCTGGACGCGCTCGACCCGGCGACCATCTCGCGGGTGCAGGAGGGGCTGGCGCGCAGCGAGTCCGAGGGCCAGCGGCGGATGCTGGACCTGCACGGCGGCTCGACCGCGGGCCTGGAGATCTACCCGAACCTGTGGGCCGGTGTCGGCCTGGTGCGCGGCGGCGCGGGGACGGCGCTGGTCGGCAGCCACGCGGAGGTGGCCGAGCGGATCGAGGAGTACCACGCGCTCGGCATCGACGAGTTCGTGCTCTCCGGCCACCCGCACCTGGAGGAGGCGTACTGGTTCGGCGAAGGCGTGCTGCCGATCCTGGAGCGCAAGGGGCTGTGGCGGCACCCGGCGGGCCCGGCGGAAGCCGGCCCGGCGAGCATCCCGTTCGCCGAAGCCTCGAGGGAGCCCGCCGCCACCTCCTGACGCGCGGCGCTCGCCGCCTGGCGAATCGGGGCCGTGAGTAC
Organism: Saccharopolyspora elongata; assembly: GCF_004348985.1. GTDB lineage: Bacteria > Actinomycetota > Actinomycetes > Mycobacteriales > Pseudonocardiaceae > Saccharopolyspora > Saccharopolyspora elongata. Next base: position 276,119 of record NZ_SMKW01000002.1, read on the forward strand.
TTTGTGCTGCTATAGCGACACGAAGTGCTCACGGCCTCTTTATTTGTCCAAAGAGGATTTTTCTTGAGGTGCGTCCGTCAGGTGGGACGCGTGGTGCGTCCGTTGACACGGGTGCCCGTTTTTGGTGGCATGACTACGTGTTCTTCGCAGACAGGCTCACGAAGCGCCGCCACGTCGACCTGGTTCGCGTCGGCGCGCAGGCCTGTCGCGACTTCTGATCTCCTCCCTTCTCCGCAACGGCGGAATTCCCCGCCGATTCCCCCTTTCTTTCGCACGAGGTGAATTGCGACCTCGTGTCCCGATAGCGCACGTCTGCGTGCGCTGCCGCGTCATGCGCGACAGGAGATGAGAATGCCCGACGCCGTTCCGGCCGAACCGCTGAAGTTCGCCTACTGGGTGCCCAACGTCAGCGGCGGCCTCGTCACCAGCCGCCCGGTCGCGCAGGCGCGATCCGATTCGCACAACTCGAGGAGTTCTTGATGTCAGTCTCTCCGCCCGCCAGTGCCGAACCGAGCACTGCGGGTTTGGTGCGTGACGACGCCGAGGCGCTGGAACTGGCGGCGCGGCTCGCGCAGCGGTTCGCCACCGGTGCCGCCGAGCGCGACCGCGAACGGCTGATCCCGCACGAGGAGCTCGACGCACTGTCGACGAGCGGCCTGCTGGGCATCACCGTGCCGCGCAGCCACGGCGGCGCCGACGTCGCTGCGCGGACCCTGGTCGAGGTCTTCCGGCTGCTGGCCGCAGCCGACCCGAACATCGCGCAGATCCCGCAGAGCCACTTCGCCTACGTCAACGTGCTCCGGGAGAACGGCACCGCCGAGCAGCGGCGGTTCTTCTTCTCCGAGGTGCTGGCCGGCAAGCGGTTCGGCAACGCGCAGTCGGAGGCGGGCAGCCGCACGGTGCAGGAGATCCAGACCAGGCTGGCGTCCGCAGTGGACGGTGGTTTCGTCCTGCAGGGCAAGAAGACCTACTCGACCGGGGCCCTGCTGGCGCACTGGATCCCGGTGCTCGCCAAGGACGACCGGGACCGGCTGCAGGTGGCCTACGTGCCGCGGGACGCCGCCGGGGTCACCGTCGTCGACGACTGGGCGGGCATGGGCCAGCGGACCACCGCCAGCGGCACCGTCGAGCTCGACCAGGTCCGGGTTCCCGCGGACCGGATCGTGCCGCACCACCTGACGTTCGACCGCCCGCAACTGCACGGCGCGCTGGCGCAGGCGCTGCACGCCGCGATCGACGTCGGCATCGCCGGGGGAGCGCTCGCCGACGCGGCCGAGTTCGTGCGCACCCGCAGCCGCCCCTGGGGCGAAGCCGGAGTCGAGCGGGCGGCGGAAGATCCGCTCACCATCCAGCGCTTCGGCGAACTCGCGGTCCGGCTGCGCGCCGCCGAGGCGCTGCTGGAGAAGGCGGGTGCGGCGCTCGACGCGGCACGCGCCGACCTCGACGCCGACTCCGCGGCGGAGGCGTCGATCGCGGTCGCCACCGCGAAAGTGTTCGCCGACGGCGTCGCGGTCGAGCTGAGCAGCGCGTTGTTCGAGGTCTCCGGCACCAGGTCGAGCCTCGCGGAGACCAACTTGCACCGGCACTGGCGCAACGCCCGCACGCACACCCTGCACGACCCGGTCCGCTGGAAGGTCCAGCACATCGGCCGCTACGTCCTCAACGGCACCCGCCCTCCCCGGCACGGCCAGATCTGACGAAGAGAGCATCGAGAAAGTGTCCCAAACGCACCACAGTTCCCGCCCCACCCTCCGCGCGCTGCGACTGATCCCGCTGATCGGGCTGCTGGTGGCGGCCCTGACCGGCTGCGGGCTCGCCGGCGGGTCCGCAGCCGACGACCGCACCATCACCATCGTCGCCACCGACAGCCCGCCGTACCACGAACCCCTCGAACTGGCCCGCAAGCAGCTCGAAGCCGGCGGCTGGCAGCTGGACGTGCGCTACGTGACCGACATCGTGCAGCCGAACCACGCGGTCAGCTCGGGCGAGGCGGACTTCAACTTCTTCCAGCACGGCGCCTACCTGCAGACCTTCAACCGCGACAACGGAACCGACGTCGTCCCGCTGTTCTACGTCGTCGGCTCCCCGGCCGGGCTGTACTCCACCCGCTACGACGACATCTCGCAGCTGCCCGACGGCGCCCGGATCGCGCTGCCGGTGGATCCGGCGAACAACGGCCGGGCGCTGCACCTGCTGGCCGAGTCCGGCCGGCTGAAGCTGCGCGACGGCGCCCAGGTGGTCACCACCAGCCAGCGCGACATCGTGGACAACCCGCACCGCTACTCGTTCGTCGAGGTCGACCAGCAGACGCTCACCCAGACCCTGCCGGACGTCGACGCCGGATTCCTGTTCTCCCGCCAGGCGATCGAGATGAAGCTGGCCGTCGAGGACGACGCCCTGCTGCGGGAGGAGGACGTCGACGCCATCCCGTACCGGATCGTCGTCGGCGGGCGCGCGGACGAGGCCGGCTCCGAGAAGGCGCGGGCGCTGCAGGCCGCGTTGCAGAGCCCGCCGGTCCGCGACTTCTTCCTGAAGTTCTACGGCGACTGGGCGCCGCTGCCGTGGACCGAGGACCCGCGGGCCCAGCTCGGCCAGTGGTGGAAGGACGGCGGACGTTGATCACGCTGCGAGGTGTCACCAAGCGGTTCCCAGGCCCGGACGGCCCGCTGACCGCCGTCGACGACGTCGACCTGCACGTGCCGCGCGGCTCGGTGCAGGGGATCATCGGCTTCTCCGGCGCGGGCAAGTCGACGCTGGTCCGGCTGATCAACCTGCTGGAGCGCCCGGATTCCGGCTCCGTGCTGGTCGACGGCGAAGAGCTGACCATATTGGACGAAGAGGCGCTGCGCCGCAGGCGCACCAAGATCGGCATGATCTTCCAACACTTCAACCTGCTGGCCAACCTCACCGCCGCCCAGAACATCGAGCTCGCCCTGCGCATCGCCGGGGTCGGCAAGGCGGCCCGCGCGGCCCGGGTCGCGGAGGCCTTCGCCGTGGTCGACCTCTCCGACAAGGCCGACGCGTACCCGGCGAAGCTCTCCGGCGGGCAGCAGCAGCGGGTGGCCATCGCGCGGGCGCTGGCCAACGAGCCGTCGGTGCTGCTGTGCGACGAACCCACCAGCGCCGTCGACCCGCGCACCACGATCACGGTGCTGCGCTACCTCCAGGAGGTCAACGAGCGGCTCGGCATCACAATCGTGCTGGTCACCCACGAGATGAACGTGGTCCGGGCGATCGCCGACGACGTCGCGGTGATGGAGGGCGGCAAGGTCGTCGAGCACCTGCGGCTGGACGGCTCGCCGCTGCGGCCGCAGACCGAGATCGCCCGGTTCCTGCTGGACGACCGCATCCGGTTGCGGCCCGAACGGAGCCTGGAGGACAGCAATGCAGGCTGACAGCATCACCGCCGCCCTGCCCGAAATGCTGGCGGCGCTCGGCGAGACCGCCGTCATGCTGCTGATCACGGTGCCGATCGCGGTGCTCGCCGCCATCCCGGTCGGCGTCCTGCTCTGGGCGAGCAGACCGGGCGGCCTGCGCCCGGCGCCGCGGCTGCACCAGGTCGTGAACGCGGTGGTCAACCTGGTGCGCTCGTTCCCGTTCCTGATCCTGCTGATCGCGATGATCCCGGTCACCCGGCTGATCGTCGGCACCAGCGTCGGCACCGTCGCGGTGACCGTGCCGCTGTGCGTCAACGCCATCGCGTACCTGTCGCGGTTCGTCGAGCAGAACCTGCTGCAGATCGACCCCGGCGTGATCGAGGCCGCCCAGGCGATGGGCGCCTCGAAGCTGCGCACGATCTGGAGCGTGCTGCTGGTGGAGGCCCGGCCCGCGCTGGCGGGGTCCATCACGATCATGGTGGTCAGCTTCATCTCGTACTCGGCGATCGCGGGCCTGGTCGGCGGCGGGGGCATCGGCGACTTCGCCATCCGCCACGGCTACTACCGGTACGAGACGGGGGTGATGATCGCCGCGGTGGTGGTCATGATCGTCCTGGTGCAGCTGATCCAGCTGACCGGCACGCTGACCGCGCGACGACTGGACAAGCGGCTGTGAGCGCCGGGAACCGCCGTCGCCTGCGGTTGAGCGCGTTCGTCATGGCGACCACCTCGCACATCCTGGAAGGCCAGTGGCGCCGCCCGGACGCCCAGCAGCACCGGTTCGACGAGCTGTCGCTGTGGACCGACCTGGCCCGCCGGCTGGAGGCGGCCAAGTTCGACGCGATGTTCTTCGCCGACGTCGTGGGGCTGTACGGCAACTACCGCGGCAACTGGGACATCTTCGCCACCGAGGGGCTGCAGATCCCGTCGCACGACCCGTCGGTGATGATCTCCGCCCTCGGCGCGGTGACCGAGCACCTGGGCCTGGCGTGGACCAGCTCGGTGATCCAGGAGCACCCGTTCACCTTCGCCCGCCGCGCAGCCACGCTCGACCACCTCACCGACGGCCGGACCGGCTGGAACATCGTCACCTCGGCCCTGGAGAACGCGCACCGCAACTACGGCCTGCCCGGACTCACCCCCCACGACGAGCGCTACCGGTGGGCCGACGAGTACGTCGACGTCGTCTACAAGCTGCTGGAAGGAAGCTGGGAGGACGACGCGCTGCTGCGGAACAAGTCGGGCAGCCACGCGAACCCCGCCGGAATCCACAAGATCCACCACGAGGGGCCGCGGTACTCCGTCGAGGGGCCGCACCTGGTCGCGCCGTCGGCGCAGCGCACACCCGTGCTGTTCCAGGCGGGAACCTCGCCTGCGGGCATGGCGTTCGCGGCGCGCAACGCGGAGGCGGTGTTCATGTTCGCCGGTTCGCCGGGCAGCGCCCGGAAGGTCACCACCACGGTCCGCTCGCTGGCAGTCGAGCACGGCCGCAGACCTGCGGATGTGCTGTTCTTCGCGGGACTGTCCTTCGTGGTCGGCAGCACCGAAGCCGAGGCGCGGCGGCGGAAAGCCGACTACGACGAGTACCTCTCGGTCGACGGCCTGGCCGCGCACATGCTCGGCGGGATGGGCGTCGACCTCGGCGACGCGCCGGTCGACACCCCGCTGAAGGACCTCAAGGTCGAGGGCGGGCGAGGGGTGCTGGAGGCCGTCATCGACTCCGTGCCGGGCGGCAATCCGACCATCGAGGACATGGTGCGGTACCGGGCGGAGCGGATGCGGCTGGCCGGCACGCCGGAGCAGATCGCCGACGAGCTGGAGCGCTGGCAGGACGCGGGAGTGGACGGGATCAACATCATCAACCACGTCATCCCGGGCAGCTACGCGGAGGTGATCGAGGGCCTGCTGCCCGAACTGCGCCGCCGCGGCCTGGCGCAGACCGAGTACCCGCAAGGAACGTTCCGCGACAAGCTGTTCGCGGACGTCGCCGAGCACCACGGGCGCCTGAACCCCCGCCACCCAGCGGCGGCGTACCGGGGCGCGTTCCGCAACGCGCCGCGCTGACCGGTCCGCGTTTCTCGGGACCAGGGCGGCGACCGCGGGGTCAGCCGCGATCGCGTGCCCCCCTCGTGGTGTTGGTCAGTCCTCGTCCGGCTTGGCGTGGTCGGGCACGCCCGGGCGCGGGTCGCGGGACAGGTCGATCAGCGGGTGCACCCCGGCGCCTTCCGGCGCGGCGTGGCTGTGCCTCCCCGTCTCGGCCTCGTTGCTGGGACGGTCGGGTTCGGTGCTCATGCTTCCCTCCGGTCGGGATCTCGGGACAACATCAGCATGCCAACCGGATGTGCCCGGACGCCGGAGATCGGAGTGCGACGCGCGTCACCCGTCGGCGGAGGTGCCGAACTCGGCGTGGACCAGCCGGAGCCAGTCGCGCAGCGCCGGGAACCGGGCCACCCCGTCGAAGATCAACTCGCCGCCGGCTGCGCCACTCAGTGGCCGGATCCGCCGTATCGTCGTGTCGATCAGCCAGCGCACCGCAGATTCCCGGAGGACTCCGTGCCCGCACCCACGGCCATCGACTTGACCCCGCGCAGCACCGCCCTCGGCGGTTCCCCGAAGCTGACCGGTCACCTCGCGACGCCGGCCGGGCCCGGCCCGTGGCCCGGCGTGGTGGTCGTCCACGAGGCGTTCGGCGTCGACGACGTCATGCTGCGGCAGACCGAGCGCATGGCCGAGGCCGGCTACCTGGCGCTGCTGCCGGACCTGTTCACCGACGGCGGCACCCGGCGCTGCCTGGTCCCGACCATGCGCGCGGCGCTGTCCGGTCGCGGCCGCGCCTACGCCGACCTGGAGGCGGCCCGCACCGAGCTGGCCGACCGGCCGGACTGCACCGGCAAGGTCGGCCTCATCGGCTTCTGCATGGGCGGCGCCTTCGCGCTGGTCGCCGCGGGCCGCGGCATCTACGACGCGGCCTCGGCGAACTACGGCCAGCTGCCCAAGGACATCGACCGCGCGCTCGCCGAGGCCTGCCCGGTCGTCGGCAGCTACGGCGGCCGCGACCGGATGCTGAAGGGCGCCGCGGCGAAGCTCGACGCCGCCCTCGAACGGGCCGGAATCCCGCACGACGTCAAGGAATACCCGGAGGCGGGCCACTCGTTCCTCAACGACGCGGAGAACGCACCGAGGATCATGCGTCCGCTCCTGCGGATCTCCGGTGCCGGCCCGCACCCCGAATCCGCCGCCGACGCCTGGCGGCGGATCGAGGACTTCTTCGCCGAGCACCTGAAGTCGTGAACCAGGTCAGGGGACGGCGATGGCGATCAGCTGGGTCTGCTGCCGGGTCGAGAAGTTGTTGTCGCTGACCACCAGCAGCACCCGCTCGCCGGTGGGCAGGCGCGGACCCCAGCTGATGCCCTCCACGTTGTCGGTGTGGGGCAGCCCGATCTCGTCGAGGTCGACCAGCAGCTTCTTCTGCACGGGACGGAATCCGCCGTCGGCCAGCGAGTGCCGGTCGATCACGTCGTCGGCGCCGTCGGTGCTGAACTCGAAGATGCGGCCCTTGGTGCCGACGCCGGCGGCGTAGCCGCGCTCCAGCGCGAGGAAGCGGCCCGGCTGCTCGTCGGCGAGCAGCGACGAGATCCCGTTGGTGTTCCAGTCGTTCGGCGGCTGCGGCTGCGCGAACAGCGGCTCCACCGGGTAGGCGTGCTGGGCGATCGGGCGGCCCGCCCGGTCGTGCACCGTGATCCGGCTGAAGGCGCCGTGGTCGGCGTTGGCCGGCGGCCCGTCCTGCTCCAGCGGGCCTTCCAGCGCGGAGACGATCCGCATGCCGTCGGCGGTGTAGGCCAGGCCCTCGAAGGTCTCGTTGACGCGCGGGCCCGTTTCGCCCATCGTCATCTTCTCGTTCGGCGCGGTCGGCAGGTCCCGCACGTACCAGCCGTCGCGGTGCGAGATCCGCAGCGCCGGGTCGAGCAGCACCGTGCCGCGGGCCGAGCCGTCGGCCGGGACGTTGCGCTGCCCCTCGTTGGTCCAGGCGACGTCGCCGGAGAGCGGATCGACCCGCAGTTCCTCCGGATCCACGGTGCCCATGACGTTCCGCAGGGCGCGCGGCGTCCGGTGCTGCTCCTCGCGCCAGGTGTCGATCGTCGGGTAGGTCGTGCCGCCCGGGCGGCGGAAGATCCGGGCGCCGGTGAACGTCACGTCGCCGACGCCGTCCTCGGTCACCGAGGCGGTGGCGCGGTAGTAGCGGGCCGGGGCGTAGTCCGACCAGTCGTCGCTGACGAAGACGAAGTCCCCGCTGCGGCGGTCGTAGTCCACGGAGGACAGGCCGCCGACCGGCGTGCCGTCCACCTGCAGGTCGTGCGGCACCACGTAGGTGCCCAGCAGCCGGGCCGAGTCGGATTCCGCTGCTGCGACGGGGAATGCGGCGGGGACGAGGCACAGCGCGGTGGCAGCGGCGAGCACCGCCGCCGGGGTTCGGGTTCGCATGATCAGCAGCCAACCGGGCGCCCATCGGCAGCGCCAGCTTGATCACTCCACCGGGCGAACCGCGCGGCGCGAGATCAACTCCGCCACCTGCTCGACGACCGGCCGGGTGCTCGCCTGCCACACCACCCAGGTGGTCAGTTCCAGCGGCGGGTCGACCAGCGGCACCCACGGCCAGCCGGGCAGCAGCCGCCGGGCGGAGTGCTCGGTGAGCAGCACCGCCTCGGCCTCGGTCGCCTCGGCGCAGGCCAGCGCGTGCTCGGAGAACTGCGCGAACCGCCACAGCGGCACGGCGCCCGCGTCGTGCGCAGCGACGATCAGCCGGTCGTGCGCGACCGGTACCTGCTCGCGGCCGTGCGCCAGGAGCCGCAGGTTGTCGAGATCCCGGACGCGGCAGGTGCTGCGCCCCGCCAGCCGGTGCCCGGCGCGCACCGCGATCCCGAAGGCGTGGTCGAAGAGCCGGTTGCCGCGCAGCGCCAGCGGCCGCTCGTGCACCAGGCCCAGGTCGAGCCGTCCCTCCCGGACCATGCGCAGCTGGTCGGTGCTGCTCGCCTCGGTCAGCGTCACCGACGCGTGCGGGATCTCGGCGCGCAGCGCCGCCAGCGTCTCCAGGACCCAGTCGGCGGCCAGCCCCGGCGGGATGCCGATGTCGACGACCTCGAGGGTGCGCTCGCTCGCCGAATGCGCCGCGTCGCGGCTCGCGTCGGCCAGGCGCAGCAGGAGCAGCGCGTGCTGGTGCAGGGCGATGCCCGCCGGGGTCAGGGTCGTGCCGGTCGGCGTGCGCTCGAACAACGTGACGCCCACGTCCCGTTCGAGCTGGCGAAGTTGCCTGCTCAGCGATGGTTGCGTCAGGTGCAGGCGTTCCGCGGCGCGGGACATCGAGCGCTCGCTCGCGACGGCGACGAAGTACCGCAGATGGCGCAGTTCCATTTCACCTCCATGCAGTAGCCATGGCTGCGGAGCATGGCCTATCTGATTAGGTGGTATTGGACGTCACGCTGTCAAGACGGTGTACTTCCCGAAGTCGCACGTCCTATCTGGAATCCTCGTCGGTGGCAGGGCGGAGTACCAGTCTTGGCGCGCCGAACCTCTGCCTCATGAGCAGGACGTCGCAACCGGATCGCAGAAAGCGAGCGCTCAACGATGAGTCCCATCCCGACCGCCAGCGGAGTGCGCCACCCGTACCGGTGGGTCGTGCTCCTGTTGTCCTGGGCGGCGTTCACCATGACCGCGGTGGACCGTTCCACGTGGGGACCTGCGTCTGTCGCGGTCGGCGAGCACCTGGGGGTCTCGCTGGCCGGGCTCGGCGTCTTCGCCACCGGTTACTACGTCGGCTACGTCATCTCCAACGCGGGCGGCGGCGTCCTCACCGACTGGCTCGGCGGGCGGATGGTCATCGCCTCCACCCTGTTCGTGGCCGGCGGGTTCATGATCCTGTTCGGCGAGACCACCTCGGTGGCGATGGGCATCGCGTTCCAGGCCTGCATCGGCGTGTTCGCCGGGTGCGACTACTCGGCCGGCGTGAAGCTGATCTCCCAGTGGTTCCCGGCCAAGGACCGCGGGCTGGCGATGGGCATCTTCATGACCGCCACCTCGCTGGGCACGGTGATCGCGAACGCGATCGTGCCGAGCCTCATCGAGTCCTCCGGCTGGCAGACGTCGTACCACGTGTTCGGCGCGGCCTCGATGGTCGTCGCGGTGCTGTGCTTCTTCTTGCTGCGCAACGGATCCGAGAGCGCCGAATCCTCGGCGCGGGAGGTGCCGAAGCTGGGTTCGCTGCTGCGCAACCGGGATCTCTTCCTGCTCGGGCTGGCCGGGTTCGGCGGGCTCTGGGGCACCTACGGCTTCATCACCTGGTCCAACGCCCTGATGATCAAGGGCAGTCACGTCTCCCCGGTGCAGGCCGGCGTTGTCGTCGCGATCTTCGGCATCGCGGCGGTGGTGGCCAAGCCGCTCATCGGTGTGATCAGCGACGTGTTCGGCGGCAAGCGCAAGGTCCTGACCATCATCGTGCTCGGCGCCTTCGTGGTCACCCTCCTGCTGTTCGGCACGGCGACCAACCTGACCGCGTTCATGTGGATCGCGCCGTTCCTCGGTATCGCCGCCTACGTCTACAGCCCGCTGATGGTCGCGCTCATCCCGAACCTCTCTGGGGTGCGGCTGGCCGGTTCGGCGGCCGGCGCCACCAACGCGTTCTGGCAGCTCGGCAGCACGATCGTGCCGGTGGTGCTCGGCGTCGTGTTCCAGGCGACCGGCTCGTTCTTCCTGGCCTTCGCCACGCTCGCCGCCGGACCCCTGCTCGGCATGGTGCTGATGCTCGGGGTGCGGGAGCACGGTGCCGCCCCGCCGGCCGACGACAAGACCGGCGACACCGCCAAAGCCGTTGCTTGACGAGGAAAGTGGAGCGAACGTGACCCAGCACTACGACGTGATCGTGGCCGGCGGCGGATCCGGCGGGGTGGCCGCCGCGATCGGGGCCAGCCGCGCCGGTGCCCGGACCCTGCTGATCGAGCGCGGGCCGTGCCTCGGCGGCGCGGCGACCCTCCGCAACGTGGTGACCTACTGCGGCCTCTACACGCGCGACGACAAGCAGCAGGCCGTCTTCGGCGTCGCCGACGAGGTGATCACGGCGTTGCGCGAGATGGGCGCGATCAGCGAGCCGACCAGGTTCACCGCGGTGGCGGCGGTTTTCGACCCCGAGAGCGTCAAGCGCGTCTCCGACGAACTGTGCGCGCAGGCCGGGGTCGACGTCCTGCTGCACACCCACGTGCTGGGCGCCGACCGCGAAGCCGACCGGGTCACCGCGGTGCGCGTCGCCGACCACTCGGGGATCCACGAGTTCACCGCGAAGGCCTTCGTGGACGCCACCGGCGAGGCCGACCTGGCCCACCACGCCGGGGCGGAGGTCCGCTACGGTAACGACGGCTGGGTGCAGAACGGCACGCTCGGGGTGCGCTTCGGCGGTATCCCCGCGGGCGCCGAGGTCACCAGGGAGGCCATCGGCGCGGCGGTGCGCGCGGCGAAGAAGGCCGGCGCGCCCGATCTGACCGCGGAAAGCGGGCTCATCGCGCGGATGCCGATCTCCGGCGATCTCATCACCTACCTGGCCGACGAGGGCTACGACGCGCGCAGCGCGGCGGACACTACCCGCGCCGAGATCGGCGCCCGGCGGCAGGCGCAGGCGTACCTGCAGGTGGTCCGCTCGTTGCCCGGCTGCGGCGGGGCGTACATCGTCAGCACCGGCCCGGAGATGGGCACCCGCGAGTCCCGGCACCTCGTCGGCCGGTACCGGTTCACGGAGAAGGAGGTGCTCCAGCCCGGCCCGGTCGACGACGCGGTCGCGATCGGCGCGTGGCCGATCGAGTACCACCCGGGCCCGGGCATCCCGTCGGAGTGGAAGTTCATCGGCGACCCCGGTTTCTACGGGATTCCGCTGGACGTCCTGCACAGCCGGGACACGCCGAACCTCTTCGCCGCCGGTCGCACCGTCGACGGCGACCGCGGCGCGGGCGCGTCGCTGCGCGCCATGGGCACGGCGTTCGCCACCGGGCACGCGGCCGGTGTCGCGGCCGCCTTCACCGCCGCCGGCGGCGACGCCGGCACCGAGGCGGTGCGGGCCGAGCTCAACCGCCAGGGCGCCCGGCTGCCCGAATGACTCAGCGGTTGCGCCGATCGCCCGGCGTGTGGCCGAAGGTGCGGCGGAACACCTCGATGAAGGCGCTCGTGGACGCCCAGCCCGTCCGGTGCGCCACCGTGGTGACGGCTTCGCCTTCGGCCAGCAGCCGCAGCCCGTGGTGGAGCCGCAACTGCGTCCGCCACTGCGGGAAGGTCATCCGCATCTCGGCCCGGAACAGGCGGCTGAGCGTGCGCTCGCTGGCCCCGACCTGCGCGCCCAGCGCGGCAAGCGTGCGCTGATCGGCCGGATCCCCGGCGAGGATCGCGCACACCGCGGCGAGCCGCGGGTCGCGCGCGGTCGGCAGGCGCACCGGCTGCTGCGGAGCCCGGCGCAGCTGATCGAGCAGCACCGAGCGCATGCGGTCCCGCTCGGCGGCGTCGTAGTCGTTCTCCCTGGTGTAGGCCAGGATCAGCTCGCGCAGCAGCGGACCGACGGCCAGCACCGCGGGCGAGGTCAGCCCCAGCGGGTTGTCGGTGGTGGGCAGGCCGACGGTGTGGAGGTCGGTTTCGCCGTAGGCGCGGTGTTCGTGCACCGTCCCCGCCGGAACCCACACCGCGCGGGTGCCGGGGGCGATCCAGCTGCCCGCGTCCGTCGTCACCGACAGGACGCCGCGCCCGGCGTAGACGATCTGGTGGTCGTCGTGCCGGTGCGCATCCACTTCGGAGCCGGGCGGCAGGAACCGCAGGGCCGTGGGCGCCCGCGGCGTGTGGCGGATTCTCGACACAACATGGCAGTTTATCGGAAGCGGGACAACCGCCGCCTGCCGGACGATCGCACCGTGACGCAAGGAAGAACTCGATCTGTTGGTCTGCTGGCCGTCGGGCACGCAGGCGTGGACATCTACCAGGGGGCGGTGCCTGCCGTCGTCCCGTTCCTGGTGCTGGAGCGGCAGTACGGCTACGTCGCGGTGTCCGGCATCGTGCTGGCGGCGACGTTGCTGTCGTCCGTCGTGCAGCCGGTGTTCGGGGCGCTCACCGACCGGGTGCGGATGCCGTGGCTGATCCCGGTGAGCATGGTGACCGCGGGACTGGGCGTGGCGCTGTGCGGGGTCGGCGACTCCTACGTCCTCACGTGGCTGGCGGTCGCGCTGTCCGGGCTGGGCGTGGCGGCCTACCACCCGGAGGCGGCCAGGCTCGCGCGCGCCGCCTCCGGCGGCAACCACCTGGCGATGAGCTGGTTCTCCCTCGGCGGCAACATCGGTTTCGCGCTCGCGCCGATCGTGGTGACCCCGATCCTCGCCGCGGGCGGCCTGCCGGCCTCGCCGTGGCTGATCATCCCGGCCCTGCTCGGCGGGCTGGTGACCACCGCCGTGCTCCGCTCGCTGATCGCCGGTTCCGCGGCGACCGGCGGTGCCAAGGCCGATCGGGGCCGCGACGACTGGCCGGTCTTCATCCGCCTGACGGGAATCGTCATCGCCCGGTCGATCGTCTACATCGGACTGAGCGCGTTCGTCGCGCTGTGGGTGCAGCAACGCGTGGGCGGCGGCGAGACCGCCGGCGCGGCGGCGTTGTTCGTGCTGTTCGCCGGCGGAGCGGCGGGCACCGTGCTCGGTGGCAAGCTGGCCACGGTGTGGGGCCGCATCCGCGCTCTGCGGCTGTCGTACGCGGCGTCCATCCCCGCGGTCGCCGGTGTGGTCTACGCGCCCGGTGTCTCCGTGTACGTCTTCGTGGCGCTCGCCGCGATCCTGCTGTACATCCCGTTCTCGCTGCACGTCACGCTGGGCCAGGACTACCTGCCGAACCGGGTCGGCACCGCCAGCGGCGTGACGCTCGGCCTGGCGGTGAGCGTCGGAGGCGTCGCCACGCCGGTGCTCGGCGCGATCGCCGAGGCGACGTCGCTGCAGACGGCGCTGACGACGCTGCTGGTGTTCCCGGTCATCGCGTGGCTGCTCGGGCGAACCCTGCACGAGCCGGCCGCCCTGGAGGTCGCGGCGGCCCGTTAGACCGGCGGCAGCCGCTGTTCGACGCCGAGGAGCGCGGAGAACGGGTCGCCGACCGCCGCGATCCGGTCCAGGACGGTGCGGATCGTCCACCGGTCCGGGGCCAGGTCCGGGTCGTCGAGCTCGTCCCACTCCAGCGGCACGGACACCGGCGCGCCCGGCCGCGGGCGGGCGCTGTAGGGGGCGACGAGCGTCTTGTTGATGACGTTCTGGGTGTAGTCCAGCCGGGCCAGGCCGCGGCGGTCCTGCTTCGTCCACGCCCAGCTGACCAGCTCGGGGACGATGCCGCCGACGGCCTTGGACACCTTCTCCACCCAGGACCGGGTCTCCGCGTAGGTGTAGCGCGGTTCGACCGGCACCCAGATCTGGATGCCACGCTGTCCGGTCACCTTCGGGCGGGCCTCGACGCCGAGGTGCTCCATCGCGGTCCGGTGCAGGCGGGCGAGGACGAGCACCTCGTCGAAGGTCGTCCGGGTGCCCGGGTCGATGTCGAACAGCGCCCAGGTCGGGTGGTGGACGTCGGCGGCGCGCGAGGTCCACGCGTGCAGCTCCAGCGCCGCGTAGTTGGCCAGCCAGGCGAGCGCGGGAACGCTGTCCGGCACGAGGTACCACTGCGTGTCGCCGGACTCGGCGCCCTCGTAGCGCCAGCGGCGGAGCCAGCCGGGCGCGTGGCTCGGGACTTCCTTGTGCCAGAAGCCGGGCTGGTCCACGCCGTTGGGGAAGCGGTGCGAGTTCAGCGGCCGGTCGGCGAGGTACGGCAGCATCACCGGGCCGATCAGCGCGTGGTAGCGGATCAGGTCGCGCTTGGTCACGGGAGCCTCGCCGTCGCGGCCCGGGAACAGCACCTTGTCGAGGTTGGTCAGCGCGAGATCCCGCCCGGCCAGCCGCCAGCGGCCCTTGGCGCCGAGCTCGTCGAGCGCCGCCAGCTCACCTGCGGTGGGCGGCTCCCACCGCTCCGCCGCCGCGCGTGATTTGTTGGTGCCCAAGGGAATTTCGGCCTCCGATGGCGGGAGGTCGCTGCGCCACATCGCCTCCGGTGCGACGGCGACCTCCTCGTTGGTGCGCCCGCTCTTCACCGACCGCGGGTGGTCCTCCGGATCCCAGCCGGGTTCGGCGTGCTCGTCCTTCTTGTGCAGCAACAGCCACTGCTTCTCGCCGCGCCGCACCAGCACGAACCGGCCCGCCAGCTTCTCGCCGTGCAGGTCGAAGTGCAGCGTCCCGGCCTCGATCGCGGCGGCCGGATCCTCGTCCACGGAATCCCAGGTGCCCCGATCCCAGACGATGACGTCGCCACCGCCGTACTCGCCGGCCGGAATGGTGCCCTCGAAGTCGGCGTACTCCAGCGGGTGGTCCTCGACCTGCACCGCCATGCGCCGCGCCGCCGGGTCCAGCGTCGGGCCCTTGGGCACGGCCCAGCTCACGAGCACGCCGTCCAGCTCAAGCCGCAGGTCGTAGTGCCGGCGGCGGGACCGGTGCCGCTGCACGACGAACCGGTCACCGGTCGCGCGCACCTCGCCGTCGCCGCTCGGTTCGGCGGTGCGGGTGAAGTCGCGCATCTCCCGGTACTTCGCCAGCCGCTCGTCGGTCACGTCTCCCACATACCCGATATCGGGCGCGAGCAAAAATCGGGGACGGTCAGTCCAGCACCAGGACCTGGCCTTCGGCGGCGATCTCCGCGCCGGCCCCGTGCACGTCGGCGAGCTCCGGCGCGTCGGGGTGGGCCAGCGGGTTGGTGTTGTTGAGGTGGGTGAACAAGAAGCGCGTTGCCGGGTGTCGGGCGATCTCCGGCAGAGCGGCCCGGATCGGCAGGTGCCCCATGCTGCGCGCGGGGCGATCGCTGCCGGATGCGTGCGTCAGCTCGTCCTCGGTGTGGAAGGTGCCGTCGAGTAGCACGACGTCGGCGCCGTCGATGATCCGCTCGAACGCGTCGTTCCAGGCGGGCAGGCACGGCGCGTACACCAGGCTGCGGCCGGAGCCGGTGAACCGGTAGGCGACGGCCCAGTCGGTTCCGGGCAGCTCGCGGGCGTAGCGGGGGCGCTTGTCGCTGACGCCGACGGCCTCGACCGCGAGACCGCCGGCCAGCAGCCGGCGGTCGGCGATGACTTCCTGCCGCACTTCGGTGTAGTTGCCGATGACGTCCGCGATCGGAAAGGCCTGCCGAAGAGCCCGGTGGACGGTCGCGGTGGCGTAGATCGGCAGCCGGGCGGCTTCGCGCAGGGTGAGCAGGCCGAGGGTGTGGTCCAGCTCGGCGCTGGTGAGCAGGACGCCTTCGAGGGGCGTGCGCCGGGTGCCCGGCGCGGGCCGGAGTTCGGGGCTGGCCAGCAGCTGGGTGCGCAGGTCGGGCGAGGCGTTCACCAGGTACCACGAGGTTCCGTCGCCGCTGATCGCCAGGCAGTCCTGGCTGCGCGCCACGCCGAGTTCCGCAGCCCGGCTGCAGCTCCGGCAGCCGCAGTTCCACTGTGGAAGGCCGCCGCCCGCGGCGGTGCCGAGGATGCGGGCCCGCATCACATCCGCCTCGGGACGGCGGGCCGCGGCTCGAACTCGGCGCGGACCAGGTCGTGGTGCTCGGACAGCGAGCAGGCCGGATCGGTCGCGGCCGCGTCGCCCACCAGCTGGTAGGCCTGGCAGCGGCAGCCGCCGAAGTCGACGTCCTTCAGCGCGCAGCTGCGGCAAGGATCGGGCATCCACCCGGTGCCGCGGAAGCGGTTGAACGCCGCCGAATCGAACCAGATCGAATCCAGCGCCGCATCGCGCACCGACGGCGTGTCCAGCTCGGGCAGCTGGGCGGCGGAGGGGCAGGGGAGCACGTCGCCGTTGGGCGCCACCGCGAGCTGCCGGTTGCCCCAGCCGTAGTTGCACGGCTTGGGGCGCGGACTGAAGTAGTCCGCGGCCACGTACACGATCTCCAGCCGGTCGCCGTAGCGCTCCCGGGCCACCGCCGCGTCGGCGTCGGCCCGCTGCACCTGTTCGCGGCTGGGCAGCAGCGCGGCGCGGTTGCGCAAGGCCCAGCCGTAGAACTGGGTGTTGGCCAGCTCCACGCGTTCGGCGCCGAAGCCCACCGCGAGTTCGACGATGTCGAGCAGCCGCCCGATGTTGCCGCGGTGCAGCACGGCGTTGACGGTCATCGGCAGCCCGGCCGCCACGATGCCGCGCGCGACGTCCAACTTGCGGTCGTGCGCCCGGCGCCCGGCGATGATGTCCGCGGACGTCGCGGCCGAGTCCTGCACCGACAGTTGGACGTGGTCGAGGCCCGCGGCGGCGAGCTCCTGCAACCGCCGCAGCGGCAGGGAAAAGCCGCTGGTGACCAGGTTCGTGTACATGCCGTGCCCGCGGGCGGCCGCGACGAGGTCGACCAGGTCGCGGCGCAACGCCGGCTCGCCGCCGGAGAGGTGCAGTTGCAGGACACCGATGGACCGGGCCTGCTCTATGACGCGCAACCAGGTCTCGGTGTCCAGCTCGTCCCGGTAGTCGGCCAGGTTCAAGGGGTTCGAGCAGTACGTGCACTGCAGCGGGCACCGGTAGGTCAGCTCGGCCAGCAGCCCCAAGGGCAAACCGGCCCGCGCCGCTTCCGGCTGATGCCCGGACTCCGCGACGCCGACCGGCTCCGCGCCCAGCACGCGCCGCCGGTCCAGGTCCGAGAGCAGTTCGAGCACGGATTCGGCGGTGGCGCCCCGGTACGCGACGGCGAGCTCGCCGGCGATGTCGGTGACCGTGCGCCTGGCGTCGCACCGGCGCACGATGTCGGCCGCCGTGTCGTTGAGCAGCAGCACGCCTTCCGGGTACAGCAAGGCGTGCTTGCCGCGGACCCGGTCGCGGACGAACCGGACCCCGCGCCGCAACCCGGGGCGGCTGTCGACGGTCACGCCCATGACTGTCCTTTGTAGTCGATGGCGTCCAACATCGCCCAGAGCACATCGCATTTGAACGACAGCGCCCGCACCGCGGCGTCCTGCTGCTCGCGCGTCACGCAGTGCTTCAGCACGACCCCGAGCGTGACGGAGCTGTCCGCGCGGGCAGCCGGGATGCGGCGCTCGAAGTAGGCCAGGCCGCCGGGCTCGATCCAGTCGTAGTGGCGCTTCCAGGCCGCCATCCGGTCGGCCATGTGCCCGGGCGAGAACATCTCCGTCAGCGCCGCGGCCACGCCCTCGATCCACGGTTTGCGGCGGCAGAAGTCCAGGTAAGCGTCGACGGCGAACCTAACACCGGGCAGCACGTGCCGCTCGTCGACCACCTCGTCCCGCTGCAGGCCGACGGCCTCGCCGAGCACCAGCCAGTCGTGCAGGCCGCCGTCGGCATCACCGGCCCCGTCCTGGAAGGCGATCCGCTCGACCCAGATCCGCCGCACCTCGGGCAGCGGGCAGTTCGCCACGATTGCCGCATTCTTCTGCGGCAAATGCCGCTGGTAGTACCACCTGTTGGCCACCCAGAGCCGAACTTCCGCGGCGCTGCAGCGGCCATCGTGCAGCCGCAGGTGAAAGGGGTGGTGCGCCCAGTAGCGATTCGCCAGCCGCTGCAGCGATTCCCGGAATTCGGATTCGGCCAGCGGCTGCGTCACCGATTGCCGTCGTGCGCGTAAGCGGTGACCTCGGGACGGGTCTCGTACTGCTCGACCAGCGGCGGAGTCCAGTTCGGCGGCGCGGGAGCGGCGACGGGTTCGGAAGGAGCGGCCATCACGAGACCTCCAATTCGCAAGGAGAACAAGCGAACCCGAACCGTACAAGCGGCGCGCGGTCGAGATCAAGATTTCGGCACCCGGACAACACGACCGCCGCAACCAATACCCCGAACGCCGGAATTGCGTCTCGCTTCGGCGAATCCGGGGAATGAAACAATCCGACTATTGCCCGCGTGAGTGACCTTAGTCACATATTGTCACACTTCGGCCCGGGGTCCCGTTCCTCCTTCGCGCGTGGCAGCGCAGACCTTGGGAGGACGGGATCATGGCTATTCGGGTTGTGGTTGTCGGGGCTGGTTACACCGGGTTGGCCGCCGCGAAGCTCGTGGCTCGGTGGACCGACGCCGCAGTGACGTTGATCAACGCCGAGGACCGGTTCGTCGAGCGGGTCCGGTTGCACCAGCTCGCCGCCGGGCAGCAGCTGCGGGACCTGCCGCTGGCGGACCTGATCGCGGGCACCGGCGTGCACCTGGTCGTCGACCGGGTGACCGCGATCGACGCGGAGGAGAAGGCCGTGCG
The DNA here is from genome assembly GCF_004348985.1 of Saccharopolyspora elongata. Classification (GTDB taxonomy): domain Bacteria; phylum Actinomycetota; class Actinomycetes; order Mycobacteriales; family Pseudonocardiaceae; genus Saccharopolyspora; species Saccharopolyspora elongata. The sequence continues at coordinate 294,784 of NZ_SMKW01000002.1, forward strand.
GCTGGCGAACTCGGCCCATGCCGTGCGGTACGACGTGCTGATCTACGCACTGGGCAGTGCGGCGGACATGGATTCGGTGCCCGGCGTCGCAGAGCACGCCTACACCGTGGCCACCGCCGACGAGGCCGTGCGGCTGCGGGAACGCATCGACGACAGCGCCGTCGTCGCGGTGGTCGGCGGCGGGCTGACCGGCATCGAAGCCGCCGCCGAACTGGCCGAGGCGCATCCCGGCCTGAAGGTCCGGCTCGTGAACGGGGGCGACCTCGGCGCCGGGCTCTCCCGGCGCGGACGCGATTACCTGCGGCGCACCTTCGACCGGCTCGGCGTCGAAGTGCTCGAGCACGCGAGGGTTTCCGAAGTGCGCGAGGACGGGCTGGTGCTGGCCGGCGGTGGGCACATCGGCGCTGACACCGTGGTGTGGGCGACCGGATTCACGGTGCCGGAGCTCGCCCGCGAGGCCGGTCTCGCCGTCGACGAGCAGGGCAGACTGGTCGTCGACGAGACGCTGCGGTCGGTCTCGCACCCAGAGGTGACCGGGATCGGCGACGCGGCGGCGGTGCGCATGCGGAGCGGGCAGAAGCTGCGGATGGCGTGCGCGACCGGGCTGCCGTCGGCGCAGCACGCCGCCCGGGCGATCGCCGATCGGCTGGCCGGGCGGGCGCCGAGGCCGATCCGGTTCCGCTACCTCAACCAGTGCATCAGCCTCGGCAGGCGAGACGCGCTGGTCCAGTTCGTGCACGCCGACGACAGCCCGCGCGAAGCGGTGCTGACCGGCCGGAAGGCCGCGCTGTACAAGGAAGCCATCGTGCGCGGCACGATCCTCTTCGAGCGGCACCCGGTCATCCCGGCCTCGCTGTAGCGGGACCGGTGATTTCCGGCCAGTAGAATCGGCGCGTGGAGCTCTTTCGCGGCGCGCTCGAAGTCGGTTCGGACCAGGCACTGGAGGTCGCGGTCGCGCATGCGATGTTGCGCCGCGTCAGCGGCGGCGAGGCGGGGCCGGCCGTGCGGGTGTACCGGCCGGACACCCGCGTCGTCGCCTTCGGCAGGCGGGACACCCTGCTGCCGGGTTTCCCCGCCGCTGTCCGCGCCGTCCGGGATGCCGGGTTCACACCGGTCCTGCGCGCCCCCGGTGGCCGCGCGGTGGCCTACACCGAGCGCTCGCTGGTGGTCGACCACGTCGGCCCCGACCCCGGCTACCTGGCGGGCATGGACGAGCGGTTCGTGGGTTACGCCGAGCTGTGGGCAGACGTGCTGCGCAAGCACGGCGTCGGCGCGCAGGTCGGTGCGGTGCCGGGGGAGTACTGCCCCGGCGCGCACAGCGTGAACGCGCGTGGCCGGGTGAAGCTGGTCGGCACCGCGCAGCGGATGGTGCGCGGTGCCTGGCTGTTCAGCGCGGTGGCGATCTTCGGCGACGACGAGCTGCTGCGGCCGCTGCTGACCGACGTCTACCGGCACCTGGAGCTGCCCTTCGACGACGACTCGGTGGGTTCGGTGGTCGCCGAGTCGCCCGGCGCGTCCCTGGACGAGTTCGAAGCCGATGTCGTCGCGGCCTACGACGAGCGGTACGGCCTCGTCCCGGCGCACTTGACGGACGATCTGATCGGCAGGGCCCGCGACTTGGTGGCGGACCACCGCGTCGCGGACCGCTGAGCTCGCCTCACACCGCAGCGGCTTCCGGCTCGCCGGCCTTCGGTTCCGCCTGCGAGCCGGAGCGCTTGCGCAGCAGAGCCATGCCGATGACCGCGAACAGCGCGACGACGGCCGCGCTGACGATCGAAACCACCTGGAAACCGCTGGTGAAGGCGTCCCGGGCGGGTCCGAGGACGCTTTCGGGATCGGCCAGCCGTCCCGCCGCGGTCACCGCGCCGGCCATCCCGTCCGCGGCTTCGGCCGCGATGCCGGGCGGCAGGTCCGGCGGGAGCACGACCACGCCGCGGTAGACGGCGGTGGCGAGGCTGCCGAACACCGCGATGCCCATCGCGATGCCGAACTCGCCGCTGGTCTCCGACATCGCCGACGCCGCGCCCGCCTTCTGCGGCGGCACCGAGCCCACCACCATCTCGGTGCAGAGCACGCCTTGCGGGCCCATGCCGAAGCTCGCGCACGCGATGCCGATGGTCACAAGCGCAGTGCCGTTCCCGGCGTCGACCAGCACGAACAGCAGAAGCCCGGCGGCCGCGACGAGCATGCCGAAACCGAGCACGAACTCCGGCCGGAACCGCTTGGCCAGCCGCGGCGCGATCAGCGATCCGACCACCACGGCGCCGGCCTGCGGCACCATCAGGACACCGGCCTCCAGCGCCGACAACCCGGCGACCAGCTGGAAGTACTGGCTGACCAGCATGAAGATGCCGCCCATGGTGATCGCGCCGACGAGCACGATGCCCAGCGCGGCGCTGAAGGTGCGCACCCGGAACAACCGCAGGTCCAGCATGGGATCGGCGATCCGCCGCTGCCGCCGCACGAAGACCACGCCGAGAGCGAGCCCGGCGACCAGCGCCAGCATGTTCGGCACCTGCGGCCCGTACTTGGCGAGTTCCTTGAGCGCGTAGACGATCGGCAGGATCGTACCCAGCGACAACCCCACGCTGACGAGGTCCAGCTTGCCCGCGTTCTCATCGCGGTATTCCGGCAGCAGCGCGGGGGCGCTCACCAGCAGCAGGATCATCACCGGCACGCCCATCAGGAAAACCGAGCCCCACCAGAAGTTCTCCAACAGCACGCCGCCGACGACCGGCCCGATCACCATGCCGCCCATGAAGCAGCTCATCCAGACGGCGATGGCGGTGCTGCGCTGCCGGGTGTCCTGAAACATGTTGCTGATCAGCGCCAACGTCGAGGGCATCAGGGTGGCCCCGGCGACGCCCAGCAGCACCCGCGCCGCGATCAGCATCGCGGGGCTGGGCGCGAAGGCCGCGGCGATCGACGCGATGCCGAACCCGGTCCCGCCGATCATCAGCAGCTTCCGGCGCCCGATCCGGTCGCCGAGGGTGCCCATGGTGACCAGCAGACCGGCGATCATGAAGCCGTAGCTGTCGATGATCCACAGCAGCTCGGTGCTGGTGGGCTGCAGGTCGGCAGCGAGGTGCGGCACCGCGAGGTGCAGCACGCTCATGTCCAACGACAGCAGGAGGGTCGGAAAGGCGAGAACCGCAAGCCCGATCCACTCACGGCGTCCTGCCCTCGGTGTCGTATCCACGCTCGAAACCCTTTCCTCCGGCGACCGCTCCCGCGGTGCCGTCCGGCTGTCGTCGTGAGTATTGACGACGGCCGCAACCGGATTTAATCGGTGGATGCCCGTGCTCTACTGAAACGGTGGGAAGTGGTGTGGCGGAACCGGTGAACATCGACGGTGGTTGGGACAGCGCGGCGACGTTGGTCGAAGGACGTTGGATCGAGCGCAGACCCCGGCGACCGGAAGTCGCCGATCGTCTGCGCATGGAAACCGAGTTGATGCCATGGCTCGCGCCGCAGCTGCCGCTCGACGTGCCCGAGCCGCATGTCGTGACGACGGAACCGCTGGTGGTCCGGCACGAATTGGTGGTCGGTGAACCACTTTCCGAGCCCACCGCCGAGCACGGCCGGCAGCTGGGGGCCTTTCTGCGAGCGCTGCACGCCGTAGATCCGGCCGAGGCAGTCCGGCATGGTGTGCAGGGCCCAGAGCCGGCGGGTCGCGAGCTCGCCGAAATTGTGGAGAGGTTCCAGGCCGACGTACTGCCGCTGGTCCCCGCCGAACACCGTGACGCGGCCCGGGCCCTGCTGGACGCCTTCGAAACGCTGCCCGCCGACACCGTGGTCCACGGCGACCTCGGGCCAGAACACGTGCTGTCTGTGGAAGCCGGCCTGTCCGGGGTCATCGACTTCTCGGACGCGCACATCGGCGACGGCGCGATCGACCTGGCGTGGGCCCTGCACGGAACACCGCCGGAGTTCGCCGCCGCGCTTGCGGAGGAGTACGGGGTGACCCGGCGACTCCACGACCGAGCCCTGCTGTGGCACCGGCTCGGCCCTTGGCACGAAGCGTCCACGGTCTGGACAACGCCCTGCCGGACGCCGTCCGGTCAGGATTGGACGGCGTCGTTCGAAGGCTTCTCGACTGACCGGGCCGTCAGCGGCGTTCCGCCGCGACCAGGAGGAAGTTCGGCAGCTCGACGTACGCCTCGGTGCCGTCGGAGGGTGACGCGACGGCAGGGGCGAGCCCCGGCTCGTCCAGTTCGCGCAGTCGGCAGCCGAGCCTCGTCAGCTCGTTGAGGTAGGTCGACAGCGTGCGGTGGAAGTCGGGTGCGTGGGTCTGCTCGATCGGGTACTCGCGCAGGTACTCCCGAATGCGGTACTCGCCGTGCTGCCGCCAGGTCGGCGCCAACTGCTCGAAGCACGGGTGGTTGATGGAGAAGACGAAAACGCCGCCGGGCGCGAGCGATTCGACACAGGCCCGCATCGCGGTCGACCAGTCGGGAATGGAGGCCAGCACCATGTTGGAAACCACCGCATCGAAAGGCCCGCCGAGATCCGGCAGATCGCACAGGTCGGCCTGCACGTACCGGATGCCGCGCGGCTGCGCCGCCTCCTTCTTGACGGCGTAGTCGTAGAGCGCCCGCGCAGGTTCGACACCGACCACCTCGGCGCCGCGATCGGCGAGCATCCGGCTGAGATACCCGTGACCACACCCGGCGTCGAGCACCCGAACGCCATCGAGCGGCCCCAGCAACCGCAGCAAAGACGCGTTCAGCAAATGGCGGCGGCAGAAGTCGCCCTCCGGCTCCATCTGGTCCAATACCGCTTCGGGCATCGCGGCCCATTCGCGGATCGCCGCGTCATTCGTCCACTCCATGAGCATCCTTCCGGGCTGCGTCCGAAGGCATGGGACGAGGCGAGTGGTAGCGGTGTAGTTGGTCAGCGAGGGGAGCGGTGCTCCGACAAGAACCTGCGATTCAAGTGTGCGACGTGCGACCGCCCACTTGAATCGCATTTGGGCATCATGCCGCGCCCGCCGGGTCCCGTGGTGCGGGGATGAGCTCCCGGAGGTGTTCGCGGTGTTGGGCGGGCAGTGCTCTGCCGCCTGGTCTGGGTGTTCGTCTGGGGTCCACTGTGGGCGGTGGGATGAACTCGGGCCGCCTGTCGCGCATGGTGATGTCCCAGCGCTGGTTGTGGAGCGTGCGGTGGTGGTGTGCGCAGAGCATGATCATGTTGTTCAGGTCGGTGGCTCCGCCGTCGACCCAATGCTGAACGTGGTGCGCTTCCGGCGTCCCCGGCGGGCGGTCGCACCCGGGGAAGGCACACACCCCATCGCGCCGAAGCAACGCGGCGCGAATGTGAATGGGCGCGGTGCGTTTCGCTCTGCCCACGTCCAGTGGGAGACTGTCGCCACCAAGGACGATGGGCAGGATTTCGGCGTCGCAGGCGATCCTGCGTGCGTTCTGGGCGGTGATGGCGCGTTCGGTGTTCAGCGTGCCGGGCATGCCGTCCTCGCCGAGGACCTCCAAGCCCCGCTTGAGGTCCCCGAAATCGATAGCAATCGTCATCTGCGGCCGCTGCCCACCGGTACGAGGCATCCCATCATGGTCCAACGCCAGGTCCAGCAGCGCGGCGAACCCGTCAGCATTCCGCTGCCCGGCCGTGCGCGGGTCCTTCTCTCCGTCGATCTCAGGGCGGGGTGCGGCAAGAGGCTCGATCAGCGCGGCGAACTTCGCCCCGGTCTCCCGGTCCAGCTTCGCCTTGATGACGGTCATGCCGTCTCGGGTGGTCGCGTAGTGGAGCTCGCGTGCTTCGTGTTGGGTTTCCTCGTTGCGGTAGGCGCCGTCTTGGTCCAGGAGGTAGCGAATGCGTTCGGCGAGTTTCTCCAGTTCCCTCGGCGACATCGTCCGCGCATACCCGGCAAGGGTTGATTCGACCTCGGTGACTTGGTGGCAGCGGGCGTAGTCGGGCAAACGCCGGATGCCGTTGACGATGACGCGCGCGTGGTCCAGTCCGATCGAGCCTTCGGCCAAGGCGGCGGCGGTGTCGGGCAGGTCCGGAGGCATCGTCTCGCCGTACAGGCTCCGCCGGTCTTCAACATTGCGGGCGACTGTCACGCGGGTTTTCGCGTCGCGCGGGTCGATGTTGAGAAGCCCCTGCAACCAGACCTGTAGCGACCGGGCGGTGGTTTCGGTGTGAATGCCTCGGTGGTCGGCTTCGGCGATGTATTGCAGCTGTTCCCACATCATCACCCGCATCTCGGTTTCTAGCTCCTGGATACGGGCCGCGAGCTCAGCATCGGTGCACGACACCGCCGACTGTTGAGGCATGGCCTGCACAGTCGTGTCCTGGGTGTTCAGTAGCGGTGTCATACCTCCATTCTCCTGATTCGAACGCGCGTTCGCACTGTTTTTATGGTCGCTTGATCAGGTGAAACACCCCGCCGAAGGCGAGAACTGAGTCGCGCCAAGGGAAAGTGTCACGACACGCCGAAGGCGACCCCATCCACCACCAAACCCCGCGCCGTCATCAGTCGCGCCCACCGTGCCCGGCGATCAGAGGTCGATTCAGGTGAAATCGCGCCATCCCACGCAACCAACCCCT
>NZ_SMKW01000249.1 GCF_004348985.1 Saccharopolyspora elongata
GAGGGCGGCGTCGGTGAGGGCCTGGAGTCGTTTCGGGGTGAACCTCTGGGGTTCGAAGGGGTACATCATCATCCAGCCGTCGCCCATGGCGGCGAGTTGGTCGGCGAGCAGGTCGGCGGGGATGTCGCCACGGATGGTGCCTCGCACTTGGCCGGCTTCGAGGATCGTGGTGTACATGGCGCGGTAGTGGGCGTAGCGCTGCTCGATGACGGCGGAGAGTGCTGGTTCGTACCGCGCGTGGGCGAGCAGTTGGGACATCACCGGCCAGAACTCGGGATCGCCGGTCGTCAGATCCAGCCACCGCTGGAAAAGCGCCTTGATGTCGGTCTGCTTCCGGACGGATTCCAGCATCGCGTCGTAGGTGTCGAACCGGCTTTCGGCCAACGCGGTGACCAGTTCCTCCTTGTTTGCGAAGTAGTAGGTCACCGCTCCTGTCGTGCACCCCGCGCGCTGGGCGACCTTGCGCAGTGATGCGTTGGCGTAGCCCTCCTGCGCGATCACCGACGTCGCCGCCTTCAGCAGCTCCGCCCGCTTCGCGGCGTGGTCCCCGGTCGGGCGGCCACGCTGCACGGCCGGCTCGGTTCCGCCATCGCCACCCGGCAGCCGGGCCTTCGTGTTCGGCACCCCGCCGATTCTGCCACACAATTTTCATAACGACTGTTGTGTAAA
>NZ_SMKW01000030.1 GCF_004348985.1 Saccharopolyspora elongata
GATCACCCTCGTGCCGTCGATGCGACCGCGCACCGCGTACATCCCGCTGCTGTCGCGGGGGTGCAGTGGTTCGATCGACTCCGGGTCGAGCAGCTGCTCCAGCCGCACGTCGGGGTCGCGCGGATCCTGTTGCGCCTGCTCGGTTTCCGGGCGGGTGGCCACTGCGGTCATCGGTTCCTCCGGAAGTTCGGTGTTGGGAAGGCCGCCGTGGGCGTGATTGGCGCCGCTGACGGCGGCCGACCGTGTGCGGTTGTCGTACCGCAGAGCGCCAAAGGACGGGCTGAGCGGAGGCCCAGCCCGTCCCGTGCGCGAACGGTCATGCCCTAGCGAAGGCGAGCGCGACGTTGTGCCCACCGAAGCCGAAGGCGTTGTTGATCGCTGCCGTCTGCTCGACGTGCCGCGGCTTGTCGGCGACCACGTCGATCTCGATCTTCGGGTCGATCGTTTCCAGGTTCCGGGTCGCCGGGATGATGCCGCGCTGCAGCGAGAGGATCGTCAGGATGCTCTCGACCGCGCCGGCCCCGCCGACCAGGTGACCCAGCGAGCCCTTCGGTGCGGTGACCACCGCACCGTCGCCGATCGCCTTGCGCACCGAGTTCGCCTCGCCGACGTCACCGACCACGGTGGACGTCGCGTGCGCGTTGACGTGCCCGATGTCGGACGGCTGCAGGCCCGCGGTCTGCAGGGCCTTGCGCATCGCGGCGACCTGGCCGCGGCCGTCCGGCGGGCTGCCGGTGATGTGGTAGGCGTCGGACGTGATGCCCACGCCCGCCAGCCGGCCGTAGATCCGCGCGCCGCGCGCCTTGGCGTGCTCCGCGCTCTCCAGGACGACCACGCCGGCACCCTCGCCCATCACGAACCCGTCGCGGTCGACGTCGAACGGGCGGGAGGCCCGCTCCGGGTCGTCGTTGCGGGTGCTCAGGGTCCGGGCCTGGGCGAAACCGGCGATGGTGATCGGGTGGATGCAGGCCTCCGCGCCACCGGCCACCACCACGTCGGCATGCCCCTGCTGGATCATCTCGAAGCCCTTGGCCAGGCCCTCGGCGCCCGAGGCGCAGGCCGATGCGGGGGAGTGCACCCCGGCGCGGGCCCGCACGTCCAGGCTGACCATCGCGGCCGGGCCGTTGGGCATCAGCATCGGCACGGTCAGCGGCGAAACCTTGCGCAGCCCCTGCTGCTGCAGCAGTTCGTTCTGCTGGAGCAGCGTGACCGGTCCGCCGATGCCGGTGCCCAGCGACACGCCCAGCCGGTCCGGGTCGACCGGCTCGTCGTCGTCGGTGGGCAGCTCGAACCCGGCGTCGGCCCAGGCCTCGCGGGCGGCGATCACGGCGATCGCCTCGCAGCGGTCCATGCGCCGCAGCTGGACGCGGGGCAGCACCTCGCTCGGGTCGACCAGCAGCGGGGCCCCGATCTTGGCCGGGAGCTCGAGCCGGTCAACCCACTCGGCTTCCAGCCGGCGGACGCCGCTGGCGCCGTTGACGAATCCGTCCCAGGTGGACGCGACGTCACCGCCCAGCGGTGTCGTCGCGCCCAGCCCGGTGATCACGACATCCGTGGTCATGCGTTCTTCGTGATGTAGTCCACCGCATCACCGACGGTCTTGAGGTTGGCCAGCTCGTCGTCCGGGATCTTGACCCCGAACTTGTCCTCCGCCTGCACGGCGATCTCCACCATGGACAGCGAGTCGATGTCCAGGTCGTCGACGAAGGACTTGTCGACGGTCACGTCGGCGGCGTCGACACCGGCGACCTCCTCGACGATGGCGGCGAGACCGGTGGTGATTTCCTCGTTCGACACGGGTAGTTCCTTCCTGGTTCTTGCGTTCCGCGCCGCGAGCCGGTGGCCTGCGGCAGTTTGGGGTGGGCTCAGGGGCAGATGGCGACCTGGGCCGCGTACGACAGCCCGGCTCCGAAGCCCACGAGCAGCATCACGGCACCGCTGGGGATCTCCCCAGCCGCCCGCATGTGGTCGATGGCCAGCGGGATGGATGCCGACGACGTGTTGCCGGAGTAGACGATGTCACGCGCGACCACGAGGTCGTCACGGGCACCCTGCGTCTTCAGCTTCTTGGCGATCGCCTCGACGATCCGCAGGTTCGCCTGGTGCGGCACCAGGACGTCCACATCGGACAGCTGGAGTCCGGCCGCCTCGACGGCCTGGGCCGCCACCGGCGCGATCTGCGTGGTCGCCCACCGGAAGACCGACTGGCCCTCCTGGTAGATGTACTTGGCGTCGCGCAGGTAGATGGTGTCCACCAGGTCGCCGGCGCTGCCCAGCACGCCCGGGCCGAGCTCCGGCTCCTCGGCCGGTCCGACCACTGCGGCGCCGGCACCATCGGCGAAGATGATGCAGTTCGCGCGGTCTTCCCAGTCCAGCCATTCCTGGAACCGCTCCGAGCCGATCACCAGCACGTTGCGGGCCGATCCGGAGCGCACCGCGTCCGAGGCGGTGGACAGCGCGTAGACGAACCCGGCGCAGGCGGCGTTGAGGTCGTAGGCGCTCTTGGCCTTGATGCCGATCTGGTCGGCGACCTGGGCCGCGGCGTTGGGGATCCCGCCCTGCATGGTGCACGTGGCGACGATCACCTGGTCCACATCGGACGGTGCCAGGCCCGCGTTCGCGATCGCCTTGGCACCGGCCTCGACGGCCATGCTGACCACGGTCTGGTCGTCGTCGCCGAGGCGGCGGTGGATGATGCCGACGCGCTGCCGGATCCACTCGTCGTTGGTGTCGACGATCTTGGCCAGGTCGTCGTTGGTGACGATCCGGTTGCCCTGCGTGCTCCCGAAGCCGAGCAGTCGGGTGGCGGCCGGAATGGGGTTCTGGTTGAGACGGGGTCGCGTCACGCGTCGCTCCCGAGCAGATCGGCGACCTTGTCCAGGTCGGCAGGGGTCTTCAGAGCGACGGCCTTGACGCCCTTGAGTTCGCGGCGCACCAGGCCGCTGAGGGTTCCGGCGGGCGGGAACTCCACCACGGCCTCGACACCGCGGTCGGCCAGCGCCGCCATGCAGCTGTCCCAGCGCACCGGGCTGGTCACCTGCGAGACGAGGCGGCTCAGGATCTCGGCGGCATCGGTGACGACCTCGCCGTCGGCGTTGGACAGCAGCGGCAGCGCGGCGTCCGTGGCGGTCACCTTCTCCGCGTGCTGGGCCAGGCTTTCCCGCGCGGGCGCCATGAAGCGGGTGTGGAAGGCGCCGGCCACCGGCAGCGGCCGCACCCGGGCGCCGGCCGGCGGTTGGGCCGCGAGCTCCTCGAGGGCGGGCACCCGCCCGGCGGCGACGATCTGGCCCGCGCCGTTGCGGTTGGCCGGGTCCAGGCCGAGCCGCTCGAGGTGGGCGACCACATCGTCCGCATCCCCGCCGAGCACGGCGGACATGCTGGTCGGCTCCAGCGCGCACGCGGCGGCCATCTCCCGGCCGCGGACGGCGGCGAGCGCGACCGCGTCGTCGAAGCTCAGGGCGCCGGCGATGGCGGCGGCGGCCAGCTCACCGACGGAGTGCCCGGCGACCGGCGTGCCCGCCGGGACCGTCACCCGGCGGCGCAGCTCGTCGGCTGCGATCAGCGACAGCGCCACCACCAGCGGCTGGGTGACCGCGGTGTCCTTGATCTCGTCCGCTTCGGCGGTGGTGCCGAGGCGGAGCAGGTCGAGACCGGTCGACTCGGACCAGGCGGCGATGCGTTCGGCGACACCGTCCAGTTCGAGCCACGGGTTCAACATCCCTGGGGTCTGCGACCCCTGTCCGGGGGCTAGAAGCGCGATCACCCTTGTAACTGAACACGTCCGGGGGCGGTCGACGTGATGTCGATAGAGACGAAGTCCGGACCGCAAAGTTGTGGAGTGTCTACAAGCGCGGAGGTGGGGGAGCCCGGCCAGGGGGCGAATCGTTGTCGGCTGTGTCTGGTTGGTGACCGATCGGTGAATACCGGTAAAGCCCAGTTGCGGCGCGTGATCACCGCGTCACCAGAGGCCGCGGGACTTGGCCAGCCTGCCCACGGCGAGTCCGACCCGCAGGACGTGGGCATCGCGGGCGTTGGACGGCGTGTGGCCGGTGAGTTCCGCCACTCGGCGCAGCCGGTACCGGACCGTGTTCGGGTGCACGTACAGCTGCCGAGCGCAGTTCTCCAGCACGCCGCCGACCTCCAGGTAGGTGTCGACGGTCTCCATCAGCGCGCCGCCGGCGTCCACCAGCGGCAGCACGATCCGCTCGACCAGCTGCCGCTCGGCCTCCGGATCACCGGCCAGCGCCCGCTCCGGCAGCAGGTCGCCGGAGGGCACGGGGCGCGGCGCGGTCGGCCACGCCACCACGGCCCGCAGCGCGGACATCGCATCGCCGGCCGACCGGTGCGCCTCGGCCAGGCTCGGCATGGTCGGCCCGACCACGACCGGCCCGTCGTCGAACGCCTCGGACAGCCGCTTGGCCGCCTCCTCGTTGGTGCGCGCGTCGTCAGGGCCGCCGAAGACCACCACCAGCCGGGTGCCCTGCACCCCGAGCAGCACCGGGCAGCCGACCCGCGCCGCGCGGCTGCGCACCTGGTAGACGATGGTCGGCGGGTCGTCGGACGGGGCGTTGCCGACCAGCACGGTCGCCTCGGATGAGGGCTCCCAGCCGAGTGCGGCGGCGCGGGAGAGCAGCGACTCCTCGGCGTCGCCACGCACGATGCCGTCGACCACCAGCGCTTCCAGCCGTGCGTCCCACGCGCCGCGGGCCTCCGCCGCCGCGGCGTACGAGGTGGCGGCCGCGAAGGAGATCTCGCGGGTGTAGCGCAGGATCGACTCGGTCAGCAGGATGCGCTCGTGCTCCTCGGAGGCCAGCTCCGGCAGCTGCTGTTCGAGCACGTCGATCGCGACCCGGACCAGCTCCAGGGTCTGCCGCAGGCTGACCCACCGGGACAGGTCCCGGGGCGCGGCGCGGAAGGCCTCGGCGGTCAGCCGGATCGCCTCGGTCGGGTCCTGCAGCCACGCCACGAAGTTGGTGGCGCCGGTCTGGGTCACCAGGAGCACGCTCGCCCGCTGGTCGGCGGGCAACCGCCGGAACCACGGCAGGCGCTGTTCCATAGCGCTGACGCTGGCGCTGGCCAGCCCGCCGGTGCCCCGTTCGAGGCGGCGGAGCGTGGCGGCGGAAAGCTGACGCTGCGTACCGGTATCCCGCTCACCTGCGCGTTCGGTACTCATGCCTCCAGAATCGCACGTCGCCGATCAGCTCCGGCGACCAGCGGCCAGGCGGTGCGGGCCGGCTCACAACGCGGCGGGGCTCGGGCCCGGGGAGCGGTGTTGCGGTACCGCCGGGGCTCGGGCCGCCGCGGACGGTTGATCCCACGGTCGGGGGCGGTCGCCTTCGGCGGCATCGACCCGATCGAGGGAAATGAATCGCCCTTTCGAGGGGCCTGTCGCGGTTGCCGGTAAAGCCGTCGCAGGAAACGATCTCCGGCACACGCGAATCGGGTTTTGTTCTATCGAGGTGAATTCAAGTGGGAGCTCTCCAGCAGGGACTCGCAGAGGCGTGGGTCGCAATTGCGACCTTCGTCCCGAAGCTGGTCGTATTCCTCATCATCGTGCTGGTCGGCTGGCTGATCGCGAAGGCGATCGGCAAGGCGATCCAGATCGTGTTCGCCCGGCTCGGTTTCAACCGGCTGCTGGCGAAGTCCGGGCTCGGTGAAATGACGTCGAAATCGAACATCGACATCTCCGGCCTGCTGGTGAAACTGGTCTACTACTTCATCCTGCTCATTTTCGTGCAGCTGGCGCTGGGCGTTTTCGGGCCCAACGCGATCAAGGACCTGATCGACACGGTGGTGCTGTTCCTGCCGCGGATCGTGGTGGCGATCGTGCTGGTGCTGGTGGCCGCGGCGATCGGCCGCGCCGTCGGCGACCTGATCCGCGGCGCGCTGGGCAGCCGCCCGATCGGGCCGGTGCTGGCCAAGGTCACCTTCGGGTTCATCGTCGCCCTCGGCGTGATCGCCGCGCTCAACCAGCTCGGCATCGCCCTCACCGTGACCACCCCGGTGCTGATCGCGGCGCTGGCCGCGCTGGCCGGCGTGATCATCGTCGGCGTCGGCGGCGGCCTGATCAAGCCGATGCAGCAGCGCTGGGGCCGGTGGCTGGACAGCGCCGAGGCCCAGTTCTCCGGCTCGCCCGGTTCCACCGGCTCTTCCGGTTCCACCGGCGGCCCTGCGGAGAACGGCAAGAACGGCGCGAAGCCGGGGACCGGCGACGCGGGCGTGAGCGGCCACGCGTGACCGCGCGCCGCGCCTAGCCGAAGGTCGGGACTCACCCGGTGGGTGGGTCCCGGCCTTTTTCACGCACTTGGCCGTGGTCGCCCGCGCGCGGTCGCGACACCATGGGAGAACGGATCAAGCCGGGAGGTGATCAGTAGTGGCTCTGCCTCTCGTCTGGCTCGCGGACGTGTTGCGCGCGGCCGGGCTGACGGTGGTCGAGACCGACGGCTGGCGGGACCGGACCGCCACCTCGGGACCGCAGCCCGCTCCGGTCGGCGTGCTGGAACACCACACCGCGACGCCCGCGTCCTACGAGAACCCCGCGCCGAGCGTGCAGCTGTGCATCGACGGACGCCCCGACCTGGCGGGGCCGCTGTGCCACGCGGTGATCGGCTTCGACGGGGTCGTGCACATGATCGCCGCCGGTCGGGCCAACCACGCCGGCAAGGCGAAGGCCTCCGGGCCGAACCCCGAGGGCGACGGCAACACCCTCTACGTCGGGTTCGAATGGGACTACCAGGGCGTGGACCAAGGGCCCAGCCCGGAGCAGTACCGGGCGGCGCTCAAGGCGACCACCGCGGTGCTCAACCACCTCGGGCGCCCGATGGACGCCGCGCGCGGCCACAAGGAGACCAGCGTCACCGGCAAGATCGACCCAGGTCACGTCGACATGGACCAGTTCCGCGCCGAACTCGGCAAGAGGGATCAGGAGGACGTGATGAACCCGGAGCAGGACGCGATTCTGCGCCGCCTGGAACACGAGCTGCTCGGCCCCCGCGGGCCGAAGGGCGAGATCCAGGGCTGGCAGACCGAGATCGGTCCGCGCACGATCGTCGCGATGCTCGTCGACCTCGTCAACGAGGTGGTGGCGAAGCAGCAGGCCCCGGCGGCTCCGGCGCAGGGGAAGGGGGCCGACGCGGAAGCGATCAAGACGGCGTTCCAGGCGCTCCCGCCGGATCAGGCCGCCCCGCTGCTGGCGGAACTGGTGCGGATCCAGCAGGACCGCCAACTCACCCCGGAGCAGTACGCCCAGCGCCCGCAGGCGTAGCGATCAGCGGGTCCGCCACCGGTGGAACCGCTTGAACCCGAGCAGGCGCAGCCCGGGTGTCGTGGAGATGAGCTGCGGAACGTCGTCGCCGTCGCGCAGGTCGCTCGCGACGATCCGGCGGTGCGCGTCCTCGTCGGCGAACTCGGCGTAGTTGACGACCCGAGTGCCGTCGGTGCTGATGTGGAAGTGGTTGGCGAGCATTCCGGCCGGCGGTTCGACGTCGGTGCGCTGCGCCAAGCCCGGCTGCTCGTCCAGCAGGGTGTCGACGAAGTGGCGCGCGGTTTCGTGGCCGTCGGTCTCGAAGGAGACGGCGACCACGCAGCCGGGCCGCTCGTCGCCCAGCACGAGGCTGCGGTAGCGCTGGTACTCGACCACGCCGTGGCGCTCGATCCCGGGCACTTCCGCGAAGATCTGCTGGACCCGCTCCGGCGGATCGCTCCGCTTGAACCCGGCGTGCGCCGCAGCGTCCGTCCACTGTGAATAGTGGAGCAGGGTGTCGCCGTCGGTGCTCGTCAAGCAGCTGTAGGAAAGCAGCCCATCCGGCCAGGCCAGGTGGTCCCACGCGGACATGGCGGTCGCGGTGGCGGCCTGCTGGCGCTCCGGTGTTCCCACGGTCCACTCGCTCATGAGCACCAGGCCCGCGTCCGCGCGGACGATGTCGGGCAGGGAAGCGGTGCTGGTCATTCCGTCCTCCTGGAAGTGGTCGGGGTTCAGCGGAAGTCCTCGGCGTGGTCGGCGACCCACTGCCGGAAGGTTCGTGCCGGTAACCCGGTGATGTCGGGTACCGCGGAGGAGATCGGGCCGGGCCGCCGGACCATCTCGGCGTAGCCGTCGAGGGCGGACTCGGCGACCGAGGTGGGCATGCCGGGGAACATCTTGGGCAGCGCTTCCTCCGGGGTGATCTCTTCCCAGCGCAGCGGTCGGCAGAGCACTTCGCCGATGGTGCGCACCTGTTCCGCCTGCGTGATCAGCTCGGGCCCGGTGAGCGTGTGCTTGGTCCGGCTGAATCCGCCGTTGGTGAGCACGTGTGCCGCGACCGAGGCGATGTCGTGCTCGTGGATCAGTGTCATGGACGCCGCCCCGAAGGCCCCGCGCACGACGTCGCCGCGGCGGATCTCCGGCGTCCAGGCCAGCGTGTTGGACGCGAACGCGTATGGGCGGAGGAATGTCCATTCGAGACCGGAGCGCTCGATCTGGTGCTCGACGGCGTGGTGGAAACCGGCGATGGGGCCGACCTGCTCCGCCACGTCGTCGCGCACCGCCGCCGAGGACAGGAAGACGATCCGACGGGCGTGCTCCTCGATCGCTTCGACGACGGCCGGATCTGCCGGGACGGAGGCCATCGGCCAGATCAGGAACGCGGAGTCGATTCCCTCCAGGGCGGAGTGCAGCGAGGGCAGGTCGGTCAGATCGCCGCGCACCACCTCCGTCGCATCGGGGAGCTTGGCGGCCGCGGGATTCCGGACCGTCGCGCGGACTTCGGCGCCGGCGTTCTGCAGGAGGGTGACGGCCTGCCGTCCGACCTTGCCGGAGGCGCCGATCACCAGGATCTTCTCGTTGATCACGGATGAAAAGTACAACGAGCATGGCAATAAGTGCAACGTTCATTGTACTTCGATAGCGTGAGCGTGATCACGGGAGATGGATGAGGCTGGGCTTGAGAAGCCCCGATTTCAGGCGGAAGCGGAAATCCACCCCGTCGGCGTTCGGGCCGAGGCGGAGGGCCGGGAGATCGTCCGAAGGTGTTCGGTCAGGCGTCGCGAACGATGCGGCGGTGGGCCCGCTGGTCGCGGCGGCTCTGGAGGCGCTTGACGAGGGCCGGCTGCTGCTGGAGCGCCTCGGGCTCGTCCAGCAGGCGGTTCAGCCGCTGGTAGTAGCGGTTCGGGGAGAAGCCGAAGCGCTCCTGGATGACCCGTTCCTTGTTGCCCTGGTAGTGCCAGTGCTCCAGCTCGAAGTCGAGGATGGCGCGATCGGTGTCGTTCATCCCGGCGTGCCCCCTTCGAGTTGCTGCCGATCGAGTCTACCGGCCGGGGCACGCGTGTTCGATCGGCCATCCCGGTTCGTCGCGCGGGAATTTCCTTGTCACTCAGGGCAAACGAGCGGCGACGGCGCGTCGCCGGTGGGACAGGTGGCGGGTCAGCGCAAGCCCTGCCAGCAGCGCCAAGAGCACCGAGACGCCCGGCCACCCGAATCGGGAGTAGGTGCGCACCCCGAGCCAGGAACCGAAGCTGCCGCCGAGGAACGCGCACGTCATGTAGGCCGCGTTGAGCCTGCCGCGCACCTCGGGGCGCAGCGCAAAGATCCGCACCTGGTTGGCGACCATGCCGGACTGCATCGCGACGTCGAGGAGCAGCGTGCCGACCACCAGTGCCGCCAGGCCGAGCGCCCCGCCGAGACTGCCGACCGCGAGGACGGCGGCGGCCGCGATCACGCCGAGGATGCAGACGAGGTTGACCGGATCGGGCCCCCGGCGGTCCGCCTGCCGCCCGGCGAGCGGCGTGCAGATCATGGTCGCCGCGCCGACCAGGGCGAGCGCCCCGACCGCCGACGTGCCCAGGCCGTACACCGGGCCGGTCAGCAGCAGCGCGACGCCGGTCCAGACGGCGGTGAAACCGGCGAAGATCGTCGCCTGGTAGAAGCAGGAGCGGCGCAGCTCGGGCTCGGCGCGCAGCAGCCGCAGCGACTCGGCCAGCAGCGCCGGATACCGCTGCCGGGATGCCGGGACCGTCGTCGGCAGCGAGAAGGCCAAGGCGGTCGCGGCGAGCAGCGCGAGCGCTCCGGCCACCGCGTAGGGCGCCCGCCAGCCCAGCCATTCCCCGATGGTTCCGCCGAACGCTCGGGCCAGCAGCATCCCGCCGATCGAGCCGCTCAGCAGCACGCCGGTGACCGATCCGCGCCGGTCGTCGGCCACCAGCCCGGCCGCCATGGGAGCGATGATGGGCGCGATCACGGTCGTCACGCCCACGAGGACGCTCGTGCCGACCAGAGCCGGCAGCGCTGTCGCGGTGCATGCGACGAGCAGGCCGATCCCGGTGAGCCCGAGCAGAGCGACGATCAACGGGCGGTGCGGGACCCGGTCGCCGAGCGGCACCAGCAGGAAGATCCCGGCCGCGTAGCCCAACTGCGCCGCCGTCACCGCCAGCGCGGCCGATTCCGGCGGCACCTGCAGGCCGGCGGCGATCAGCGGGCTGATCGCCTGCGGGAAGTAGATGTTGCCCACGGCCACGCCGCAGGTCAGCGCCAGCAGCAGGACGAGCGGCCGACTCATGCCGGCGGGGCTGCTTCCAGGCGTCCGGGAAGTGCTGTCACGAGGCAACGATCATCGGTGCGCCGACCGGGCGCAACCGGTTTTCCGGGCAGACCGATCCTGTGATCCAGCCCACGTATCGGGTGCGGAACAGATCTCCGGGCGCACGATGTTGAGCAGATCGAAACGAAGTCGTGCGCTCCGGGGTCGGTGAAAATCCGAACCGGCGGTGAAAGTCCGCGAACCGGCGCCTCCACGCGGAGGTGTCGGCCGATCCGGTGGAATTCCGGGACCGACGGTGAAAGTCCGGATGAGAGGCAGCGCACGGGCGGCCGCGATCGGCCGTCGGCGTGTCCGGCCGGCGGTCGTCGACGTCGGCTTCCCGCGTGTACCCCGGTGCGTTCGCATCCGGCGGGAGGAGCGGGCGTGCAGGCAATCGCGGAATGGGTGCTCGACAACGGGTTCACCGTGCTGGGCCAGAAGATCTCCTGGGCGGAACTGGTCGGGCAGCTGTGCGCGCTCGCCGTCGTCTTCCTCGCGCAACGCAGAACCCTCGCGACCTGGCCGGTGCAGGTGTCCGCGACGGTGCTGCTGTTCGCCGTCTACGCCTCCGCCCACCTGGGCGGGCTGGCCATTCGGCAGGTGATCATCCTGCTGATCTCGGTCTACGGCTGGTGGGCCTGGAACCGGCGCAGCGACCCGGTTTACGGCGTCGTGGTGCGCAAGGCCAGCGTCGTCGAGCGGCTCGTGCTGATCTCCGCGCTGGCGCTGGGCACCGCCGCGTTCGCGCTGCTGCTGTCCGCGCTGGACGCCTCGTGGGCCCCGTGGCCGGACGCCTGGATCTTCATCGGCACCCTGGTTGCGTTCTGGGCGCAGGGCCGCGGCCTCGTCGAGTTCTGGCTGGTCTGGCTGGCCGTCGACGCGGTCGGCGTGCCGCTGCAGATCGCCTCCGGCCTGTACTTCAGCGCGGCGATCTACGTCGTCTTCGCGGCGCTGGTGGTCCACGGCTGGTGGAGCTGGAACCGCACGGCACGCGTCCAGCGCACCCGCGAGAGCGCCGCAGTCGGGGGCTGACCGCAGTTTCAATTGAAACTGCGCCGCCGCGGACCAGCCGTGCAGGACCGGCGTGGTGTGTTCATCCGCCGGCCATGCGGGTGCGCCCGGCCGTTCGACTCCCCGGGCGAAGATCGCTGGCGATCAACGCCCGTTGTGAGGAGTTCAGGTGCCCGGAAGTCCGTTGTCCCGTCGTTCGGTCCTGGTGGGCGGGGCCGTGCTCGCCGCCGCAGCGCCCGCCCTCCCAGCCTCGGCGGCGGAGCTCCGCGGTGTCGGCAGGCCGGCCAGGCCCGGCCGGCTGTTCACCCTCGGCGTCGCCTCCGGCGAACCGCTGCCGCACGGCGTGGTGCTGTGGACGCGGCTGGCCCGTGACCCGCTCGCCGAGGACGGTCTCGGCGGCATGCCGAACCAGGAGATCAAGGTCGACTGGGAGGTCGCCACCGACGAGCGGTTCAGGCACGTCGTGCAGCGCGGGCACGTCGACGCGGCACCGCGGTCGGCGCACAGCGTGCACGTCGAGGCCAACGGCCTGCGCCCGGGGACGGAGTACTTCTACCGGTTCCGCGCCCGGGGCGAGATCTCGCCGGTCGGCCGCACCCGCACCGCCCCGGCGCCGGGCGCGCTCGGCGAGCTGACCATGTGCTTCGCCTCCTGCGCGCACTACGGCGAGGGCTACTTCACCGCCTACCGGCGGATGGCCGAGGACGAGCCGGGCCTGATCCTGCACCTGGGCGACTACCAGTACGAGTACGCCGCCAACGCGAGCAAGGACGTGCGCGAGGTGCACGGCCCCGAGACGGTCACGCTCGCCAACTACCGGCAGCGGCACGCCCAGTACAAGACCGACCCGGACCTCCAGCTCGCGCACTCGGTCGCCCCCTGGCTGGTCGTCTTCGACGACCACGAGGTGGAGAACAACTGGGCCGACGAGATCCCGGAGGCGAAGTCCGAGACGCAGGGGCAGGCGTTCCTCCAGCGGCGCCGCGACGCCCTGCAGGCGTACTACGAGAACATGCCGCTGCGGCGGGAGTCGATGCCGGGTGGCATCAACATGCGGCTCTACCGGCGGCGCGCGTGGGGTTCGCTGGCGAACTTCCACATGCTCGACACCCGCCAGTACCGCGACGACCAGGCGTACGGCGACGGCAACAAGCCGGACGGCCCGGACCTGCACGTCCCCCAGCGCACCATCACCGGGATCGACCAGGAGGTGTGGCTGCTGGACGGGCTGCGCGACTCCCGCGCTCGGTGGGACGTGCTCGGCCAGCAGGTCTGGTTCGCCCAGATGGACCACGATCCGGGCCCGGCGAAGGTGCTGCCGATGGACGCCTGGGACGGCTACCAGGCGTCGCGCCAGCGGGTCAAGGCCGGTTTCGACGCCGCCCGCAACGTCGTGGTGCTGACCGGTGACGTGCACTCGCACTGGGCCGCCGACATCAAGGCCGACTTCGACGACCCGGACTCGCGCAACGTCGCCGTGGAGCTCACGACCACGTCGGTCACCTCCGGCCGGGACGGCTCGGAGACGAACGCGGGCGGCGACAAGATCAAGGCCGCCAACGAGCACGTGCACTTCTACAGCGCCCGCCGCGGCTACGTGCGAACCCGGATCACGCCGAACCTGGTCCGCGCCGACTACCGGGTGCTGCCGTACGTCTCCAGCGCCGGCGCCCCGGCGGCGACGGCGGCCAGCTTCGTCACCCAGGACCGCGACCCGGGCCTGCACGCGGTCTGATCCCGAGCCCGGCACACCGCGGGGCGCCCGCCACCCGGCGAGCGCCCCGCGGTCGTTCCCCGATCAGGCGACGCCGGGATCCGACGTCTGCGGCCCCGCGGCCTGGACGTCCTCCAGCCGGTAGCGCCGGGTCGCCTCGACCACCTTGGACTTGTCCACCTGGCCGGTGCGGGCCAGCGCGGCCAGCGTCGCGACCACTGTGGACTCCGCGTCCACCAGGAACACCCGCCGTGCGGCCGGCCTGGTGTCGGAGAACCCGAACCCGTCGGCGCCGAGGCTGACCATGTCGCCGGGCACCCACGGCCGGATCAGGTCCGGCACCGCGCGCATCCAGTCGCTGACCGCGACCACCGGGCCGGCGGCGTCCGCCAGCGTCCGGGTGACGTGCGGCACCTGCGGCTCCGCCTCCGGGTGCAGCAGGTTGTGCCGGTCGGCGGCCTCGGCCTCGCGCCGCAGCTGCGACCAGGACGTCGCCGACCAGACGTCGGCCTGCACGCCCCACTCCTCGGCCAGCATCTGCTGGGCCTTCAGCGCCAGCGGCATGATCACGCCCGACGAGAGGATCTGCGCCCGCGGGCCCGAACCACCCGGGGCGGCCTGGTACCGGTACAGGCCGCGCAGCAGCCCGTCGACGTCCAGGTCCGCCGGCTCGGCCGGCTGCCGGTACGGCTCGTTGTAGACGGTCAGGTAGTAGAAGACGTCCTCGGCGTTCTCGCCGAACATCCGCCGCAGGCCGTCCTTGACGATGTGCGCCACCTCGAACGACCACGCCGGGTCGTAGGCGACCACCGCGGGGTTCGTCGCCGCGATCAGCTGCGAGTGCCCGTCGGCGTGCTGCAGGCCCTCACCGGTCAGCGTGGTCCGCCCGGCGGTCGCGCCGAGCACGAACCCGCGCGCCATCTGGTCGGCCGCCGCCCAGAAGCTGTCGCCGGTGCGCTGGAAGCCGAACATCGAGTAGAAAATGTAGACCGGGATCATCGGCTCGCCGTGCGTGGCGTAGCTGGTGCCCGCGGCGGTGAACGACGAGGTCGAACCGGCCTCGTTGATGCCCTCGTGCAGGATCTGGCCCTTCTCACTCTCCCGGTAGGCGAGCATCAGCTGGTAGTCCACCGGCGTGTAGAGCTGGCCCAGCGGGTTGTAGATCTTCTGCGACGGGAACATCGAGTCCATGCCGAACGTGCGGGCCTCGTCCGGGATGATCGGCACGATCCGCGGCCCGATCTCGCGGTCCTTGGCGAGGTCCTTGAGCAGCCGGACGAACGCCATCGTGGTGGCGACCTCCTGCTTGCCGGAGCCGCGCCGGACCACCTCGTAGACCTTGTCGCCGGGCAGCACCAGCGGCTTGGCCTTCGCCCGCCGCTCCGGGAGGTATCCGCCCAGCTGCCGGCGCCGGTCCTGCAGGTACTGGATCTCCGGCGCGTCCTGTCCGGGGTGGTAGTACGGCGGCAGGTACGGGTCGAGGTCCTCGTCGCTGATCGGGATCCGCAGGCTGTCCCGGAACAGCTTCAGGTCGTCCAGCGTCAGCTTCTTCATCTGGTGGGTGGCGTTGCGGCCCTCGAAGTGCGGGCCGAGGCCGTAGCCCTTGATCGTCTTCGCGAGGATCACGGTCGGCTGACCGTGGTGCTCGGTGGCCGCCTTGTAGGCCGCGTAGACCTTGCGGTAGTCGTGGCCGCCGCGGCGCAGGCCCCAGATCTCGTCGTCGGTGAGGTGCTTGACCATCTCCTTGGTGCGCGGGTCGCGGCCGAAGAAGTGCTCCCGGACGAACGCCCCGTCGTTGGCCTTGTAGGTCTGGTAGTCGCCGTCCGGGGTGGTGTTCATCAGGTTCACCAGGGCGCCGTCGCGGTCGGAGTGCAGCAGCGCGTCCCACTCGCGGCCCCAGACCACCTTGATCACGTTCCAGCCGGCGCCGCGGAAGAACGCCTCCAGCTCCTGGATGATCTTGCCGTTGCCGCGCACCGGCCCGTCGAGCTGCTGCAGGTTGCAGTTGATCACGAAGGTGAGGTTGTCCAGCCCGTCGTTGGCCGCGACCTGCAGCAACCCGCGCGACTCGGGCTCGTTCATCTCGCCGTCGCCGAGGAACGCCCACACGCGCTGCTGGCTGGTGTCCTTGATGCCGCGGTCGTGCAGGTAGCGGTCGAAGCGCGCCTGGTAGATCGCATTCATCGGCCCCAGGCCCATGGAGACCGTGGGGAACTCCCAGAAGTCCGGCATCAGCCGCGGGTGCGGGTAGGACGGCAGGCCGCCGCCCGGACCGGCGTGCGAGTACTCCTGGCGGAACCCGTCGAGCCGGTCGGCGGACAGCCGGCCCTCCAGGAAGGCACGGGCGTAGATGCCGGGGGAGGCGTGGCCCTGGATGTAGAGGTGATCACCACCACCCGGGTGGTCCTTGCCGCGGAAGAACCAGTTGAAGCCGACCTCGTAGAGGCTGGCGGAGGACGCGAAGGACGAGATGTGGCCGCCGACGCCGACGCCCGGCCGCTGCGCTCGGTGCACCATCATCGCGGCGTTCCACCGCATCCAGGCCCGGTAGCGGCGTTCGGTCTCCTCGTCGCCGGGGAACCACGGCTCCTGCTCGGTGGGGATGGTGTTGACGTAGTCCGTGCTGGTCAGCGAGGGGACGCCGACGCCGGATTCGCGGGCGCGCTGGAGCAGCCGCAGCATGAGGTAGCGGGCGCGCTGCTGCCCGTTGGCCGACAGCACCGAGTCGAAGGACTGCAACCACTCCTCGGTCTCCTGCGGATCGATGTCCGGCAGGTGGGAGGCGAGACCGTCCCGGATGACCCGAACCCGCTGCGCGGGCATGGGGACGTCGTTGTTGAGCGGGGACAAGGGAACTCCTCGACTACGTCGTGGACGTGGCAGGGTGTCGGACAGTGATGTCCGACACCCTCATGGTCCACCATCTCGGCCACCGATGCGCACACCGGAGGAGAACCAGGCTGTTGATGTCGAGCCGGCCGGTCTAGAGTCGAATCCCAACGCGTTGCTACGGCGTGTCGTGCCGTCAGCAGTTGCGCGGATGGCGGTCGGCAGTGTTCGCTATCCGCCAGATCTGGAAGGTGTGCGGCGTCCAAGGGTCGTCGCACCGGTGCATTGGAGGAGTGAGCAAACCGTGGTCGCCGCGGGAGACGCCGGTAAAGGCGAAGCCGACGTCGCCGAGAGGCTCGACATCGAGCCGGAGATGGTTGTCCAGGAACTCGGCTGGGACGAAGACGTCGATGACGATGTCCGAGCCGCGATCGAGGAGCGCTGCGGGAGCGAACTCCTCGATGAAGATGCCGACGAAGTGGTCGATGTCGTGCTGCTGTGGTGGCGCGAAGAGGATGGCGACCTGACGGACACGCTTCTCGATGCCATGACGCCACTGTCAGATGAAGGGGTCATCTGGGTGCTGACCCCGAAGACCGGCCGGGAGGGCTACGTCGAGCCGGCCGACATCTCAGAGGCGGCATCGACGGCGAACCTCGCCCAAACGGGGAAGGTGAGCCTCGGCGAGGGCTGGATGGGTACCAGGCTGGCCTACCGCAAGGCGAAGGCCCGGCGCTGATCGACCGTCGTTAGTCGCTGTGCGCATGTCCACCCCGTGGGCACCGGTGCTCGCCATCGGTGCCCACGGCGGTCGGCTCGGTGTAGGTTCGGCGATGACAAGGTCACGTCGATCAGGAGGATTCCTCATGACGGTCGAGGTCGGCGCGCAGGCGCCGGACTTCACGTTGCCGGACTTCAACAAGGAGAAGGTCTCGCTGGCCGACTTCCGCGGCAAGAAGAACGTGCTGCTGGTCTTCTACCCGTTCGCGTTCAGCGGCATCTGCCAGGGCGAGCTGTGCCAGGTCCGGGACGACCTCGGCGAATTCCAGAACGACGACGTCCAGGTCCTCGGCGTGTCCGTCGACTCGCCGTTCGCGCTCAAGGCTTGGGCGGAGAAGGAGGGTTACACCTTCCCGCTGCTGTCTGACTTCTGGCCGCACGGCGAGATCGCCAAGGCTTACGGCGTGTTCAACGAGGCGGCCGGCATGGCCAACCGTGGCACGTTCCTGATCGACACCGAGGGCAAGGTCCGCTTCGCCGAGGTGAACCAGCCGGGTGAGGCCCGCGATCAGGATGTCTGGAAGAAGGCGCTCGCCGAGCTCAAGGCCTGAGCGAAGCGGTGGCCGACCGGGTGCCGAGCGTGGCGCGAAACACCGGTAGGGTGTCCGAAGTGATCCGATCGGATGAACCCCGGACGGCCACCAACAGGGCGCATAGCTCAGCGGAAGAGCACTTGCCTTACAAGCAAGGGGTCGTAGGTTCGAACCCTACTGCGCCCACCATCATCGCAGCCCGTTGATCCGAGGTGAAATACCAGGTCAACGGGCTTTTGCACGCCATCTGGATGATCTTGATCCGTTCGTCCATTGTGGTCGCCTGCGCAGTCGGTAGGACCCGGGTGGATCATCCGGCGCTGGGCAGGGTGATGGTGATGGTCAGTCCGCCGCCGGGGTTGGGGGTGGCGGTGGCGGCACCGTGGTGGCTGTGAGCGATGGCGCGCACGAGGGCCAGGCCGAGGCCGTGTCCGTTGGCGTGAGTGCGGGCGCGGATTCGGTAGAACGGCTCGAACAGCCGGCCGGCTTCTTCGGATGTGATGGGCTCGCCGGTGTTGGTGACGGTGATGATGGCGGTGCCGTCCCGGGCGGTGGTGGTCAGTCGTGCTGTGCCACCGGTGTGGTTGTGCCGGATGGCGTTGTGCAGCAGGTTGGTCAGCAAGTGGTGGAGCAGGTCCTCGTCGCCGTTCACGGTGGCCGGGTGCAGCTCGTCGCGCACGGCGATCCGGTTGGCGCCTGCTTCGGTTCGCACCTGTTCCAGCGCGTGCGCCGCGACTGCGGTGAGGTCGACGTGCTTTGCGTCGTGGATGCCGTGGTGGGCTCGGGACAGGGCGAGCAGCGCTTCCACGGTTGCGATGCTGCGTTCGTTGGTGGCCAGCAGTTTGGGCGCCAGGGTGGCGAGATCGTGGTCGCGGGGGTGTGCGATGGCGACCTGCAGCATGGTGCGCGTGGTCGCCAGTGGGGTGCGCAGTTCGTGCGACGCGTTGACGGCGAAGCGTTGCTGGGCTTGGAAGCTGGCGTGCAGCCGGTCGAGCATCGTGTCGATGGTGTCGGCGAGTTCGGTGAACTCGTCCTGGGGGCCATCGAGGTGGATGCGTTCGTGCAGGGAGTGGCCTGCGACGGTGCGTGTCGTCCGGGTGATGCGGTGGATGGGGGCGAGCATGCGCCCGGCGATGACCCAGCCGAGCAGGAACGAGATCAGGGCCAACCCGATCAGCGCCACGCCGGACAGTTGCAGCAGCGTCATCAAGATGTCGTCTTTGCTGGTGATCGTGCCGATTGCCGGTCCGATGTCGTCGGCAGGGATGGCCGGAACCACGGTTTCTGGCATGGGGGCGGCGGGCTGCAGGTCGTAGCTCGGGATGTACCGCATCAGCGCGTACACGGTGAGCAACAACGCGATGCCGCAGGCCAGCACCGTGCCCCCGTAGAGCAGGGTGAGCCGCAGCCGGATGGATAGCCGATTCCGCCGCAGCGTGGCGTGGATGCTCACGTGGTGGCGGCGAGGTAGTAGCCGACACCGGTAGCGGTGTGCAGGATGGGTGGGTCGCCGAGTTTGCGTCGCAGTGTGGAGATGGTGATGCGGACGGCGTTGGTGAACGGGTCGGCGTGGGCGTCCCAGGCCTTCTCCAACAGGTGTTCCGCGCTGAGCACCGCCCCGTCCGCACGCAGGAGCAGTTCCAGGACGGCGAACTCCTTCCGGGTCAGCCGCAAGGAATGGTCGCCGCGGCGGGCGTCGCGGCGAGCGGGGTCCAACCGGAGGTCGGCGTAGGTCAGCACGGGAGGGTGTGCTGCGGCGCCGCGTCGTCGCAGGGCGTGCAGCCGGGCGACGAGTTCGGGGAAGTCGAACGGTTTGACCAGGTAGTCGTCCGAGCCGAGACGCAGCCCGTCGACTTTGTCGGCCAGACTGCCGGCCGCGGTCAGCATGAGGATCCGGCAGCCGGCTCGGCCGGCCACCAACTGTCGGCATACATCGTCGCCGTGCACGCCGGGGAGGTCGCGGTCCAGCACGACCACGTCGTACTCGTTGACCGCCACGCTCTCCAGGGCTGTCGCCCCGTCGCCGGCGATGTCGACCGCCATGCCTTCGCGGCGAAGGCCGGCCTGCAATGCTTCGGCGAGGAAGGCTTCGTCCTCCACGACCAGCACCCGCACGCGTTCATCCTCCTGCCCTCAGGTGACCCGCCTACGCCGGCTGGCACGAGGACTACATGATCCTCGTCGGGACATACGGTCGGCATATGGAGATCATCAGACGCTGGCGATAACCGCGGTCTGGATGGATGGGACCAGACCGCGGCCCGCTGCCGCGGTTGCGCCGGCGGTACGACCGCCGGAGCGATGTCCGCATGCAGAAGGGAATCTCACATGTCTTCCTCGCGGAAGGTAGCGACGGTCGTCGCCGGCCTGGCCATCATGCTCGGTGCCGGTGGAGTCGCGTTCGCCAGCACCACGAACTCGCCGGCCAACGACAGCAAGCCGATCACGGCGATCGAATGCCGGCCGGCCGAGGTGTTGCCGCCCGGCACGCCCACCGTGCCGGCGAAACCGGTCGACGATGTGTCGATCCCGTCGCTGCCGGGGGAGCCGATCGAATGCCAGCCTGCCGAGGTGCTGCCGCCCGGCACGCCCGGCGAGTCGGCGGAGCCGGTCGACGACGTGTCGACCGCGCCCATCGAGCTCGACAAGTAGGACAGCGGTCACGATGACCGCTTGAGGCAGATGTCCGACGACACGATTCGT
This sequence comes from Saccharopolyspora elongata, assembly GCF_004348985.1. Classification (GTDB taxonomy): domain Bacteria; phylum Actinomycetota; class Actinomycetes; order Mycobacteriales; family Pseudonocardiaceae; genus Saccharopolyspora; species Saccharopolyspora elongata. The sequence goes on from NZ_SMKW01000030.1 coordinate 20,124, forward strand.
GGGGCCAGGTGGACCTCGGCCCCACGAATCGTGTCGTGATCGCCGTGGTCCTGGCGGAGTGCTGGAGCTTGATGTCACCAGGCCATGCGGGCCGCGGTCATCGACCGGATCGAACGGCTGGCGACCGGGACGGGGCAGGAGGAATGAACAGGTTGCTGATGCTGGGTGCCGCGATCGCGCTGGAAGTCGTCGGCACGTTGTCGCTGCGGGCGATGGGCGGGTTCGCGCAACCGTGGTGGCTGGTGCCCGTGGTGATCGGATACGTCGGTGCCTTCTACCTCGTGGCGAAGGTGCTGGCCACCGGCCTGCCAGTGGGGGCCGTTTACGGGATCTGGGCCGCCTCCGGTGTCGCGCTGACCGCGATCTTCGGGGCCGTCATCTTCGGCGACCCGCTGACCTGGGTGATCGGGCTGGGCATCGTGATGATCATCGGCGGGGTCCTGCTCGTCGAACTGGGTTCGCAGCGGGCCGAGCGTGCGCGGCACCAGGCCGGCGAGCCGCAAGGCGTGCTGAGCGCTTCGGGAAGCGAGTGATCATGTGGTTGCTGCTCGTCGGTGCCATCGGGCTGGAGACCGTCGCGACCCTGTCGATGAAGGCATCGGAAGGCTTCACCAAGAAGGCCTGGATCGCGCCGGTCGTGCTGGGGTACGTCTGCGCGTTCGCGTTGCTCGGCGTCGTGCTGGGGCAGGGCATGCCGGTCGGGGTCGCCTACGGGATCTGGGCCGCGAGCGGTGTCGCGCTCACCGCGATCCTCGGCCGCGTCATCTTCCGCGACCCGCTGACGTGGGTCATGGCTGCCGGTGTCGTGCTCATCATCGGCGGCGTGCTGGTGGTCGAACTCGGTGCGCAGGCGGCGTACTGATCTCCTTTGGCGAGAAGGGGAATGCCAGCAGCCGGGTTCCTCGAGACCGAGTTCACCGAACCTCCTCCGCGTCGGTTCCTGCTCGGGCGGCTCACCAAGCCTGCCCGAGCGCGCCGGAATGCGACCGCAACACCTGATCTGTTGTCGAGAGTTGGGAATGGCGAGCCACCATGAGCATGACCGAGACGTCCCGGAGCCGGACCGGTTCGACATCACTAGAACGCCGAGCGCCGGGCACCTCGCGTTCGGTTCGGGGGCGCACTACTGCCTCGGCGCGCCGCTCGCCAGGCTTGAGGGCGAAGTGTTCTTCGCGGCGGTCGCTCAGCGCCTGCCCGGGCTGGTCAGGGACGGCGAGGCGCCGCACCGGCGGCTGATGGCGTTGCGCGGCCTCGGCGAACTGCCGGTGCGGCTCGGCTGACTCCGCCAGCGCCTGCGACGCCACCGTTCGCGACTGCTCGACGCTGCTTGCGGTTTCCCCTCGTTCCGTGTGGGGATTCCCTGGTACTGAAACGCGACGCGGCTCCTCCCGTCGGGAGGAGCCGCGTCGATGTTATTAACCGCTAGCGTCTGAGGATGCTCAGAGCGGGCGGACGCTGCTGGCCTGCGGGCCCTTCGGGCCCTGCGTGACCTCGAAGTTGACCTGCTGGTTCTCCTCCAGCGTGCGGAAGCCGCTGGAGTCGATCGCCGAGTAGTGGACGAACACGTCAGCGCCGCCGTCGTCGGGGGCGATGAAGCCGAAGCCCTTTTCGGCGTTGAACCACTTGACGGTTCCCTGTGCCATTTACTGTCTCCTCTGTGGAACTGAAGACGGACCGCCGCCGGTGCGGCAACCCGGGCCGTAGTTTCAGACGGCTACCACTTCAGCTGAACCAAAGGGAGAAGCTCGCCCGCAACTCGTCCTGCGAGCGTGCCGAGAACACGAACTCAGAATTCAATACGACCGAGGTCAGATTAGCACCTCCGGGGCTCGCTGTGTGCCCGGTGACCGACAGGTTCGGCGGATGGCTGGATGATGTGGGCGTGGATGTGAGTGGGCGGGACGAGCTGCTGGGGGCGGCCGAGGCGCTTGAGCGGCTTGCCGCCGTTTCGACCGGTGGCGATTGGCGGGTCGGGGGCTTGCTCGCGACCAGGCCGGATGTCGTTGCGGATCTCGGTGGTGGCTCGACCGAGCACGTCGCGGAGGCGCGGGCCGGCAGCGCTCGGTGGATCGCCGCTCTTTCGCCTGCCCTGGCCGGGCCCCTTGCCGCGTGGCTCCGGTCGGTCGCCCGGGCGGAACCCGTCGACGCCGAGGCCCTGGCGTTCGCCCGTGCCCTGCGACGGCGGCTCCCCGGGCCATCGTCAACTCATGGTTGACGACAATCGAACGTCAACCTATGGTTGACGCATGGACAAGGTACAGGTTTCCGACCACGTTTCGCTGGACGCGTTGATCCAGGCCATCAAGAAGGCGCACACCGATGCCCTCGACCAGCTCTCCGATGCCGTCATCGCCGCCGATCACCTCGGGGAGGTCGCCGATCACCTGATCGGGCACTTCGTCGACCAGGCCCGGCGGTCCGGCGCTTCCTGGACCGAGATAGGCAAGAGCATGGGCGTCTCGAAGCAGGCCGCCCAGAAGCGGTTCGTGCCGAAGGCCGACGCCGGCCTCGACATGAGCCAGGGATTCGCCCGGTACACCGACCGCGCGCGGAATGTCGTGGTGGTGTCGCAGGCAGAGGCCCGCACCTCGGGCAGCGTCGAGATCACGCCCGAGCACCTGGTGCTGGGGCTGCTGGGCGAGCCGAACGGGCTCGGCGCGAAGGCGATCGTCGCTCAGGGCGTGTCGCTGGACGCCGTCCGGGAGTCCGCGGCCGAGGCGCTGCCGCCTGCCGCCGACGAAGTGCCGCATCTCATCCCGTTCGACGCCGCGGCGAAGAAGGTGCTGGAGCTGACCTTCCGGGAGGCGCTGCGGATGGGGCACAACTACGTCGGCACCGAGCACATCCTGCTCGCGCTGTTGGAGAACGAGGACGGCACCGGTGTGCTCTCCGGGCTGGGCATCGAGAAAGCCGCGGCCGAAGCCAACATCACCGCTGCGCTCGACGCGATCGTGGCCGCCCGGGAGGAGTGAGCCACCTGGCGGCGGAGCCCGTTGGCCTGCGGGGATGTCGACGGGCTCCGCAACCGCGCGCCCGCCGGTTTCGCCTCGTCCGCGGCCGGGCAACCGCTGATGATGGCAGTCGGGTGCCGGTGAAGGGATCGATCATGGGTGGCGAGGAATCCGCGGTGGGTCGGGCTCGGTTGACCGAGGAGATCCGCACGTTGCGCGCGCGGCGGCAGCAGTTGGTCGACGAGCTGAGGCAGGGCGACGAATCCGGGGACCGGGGCGACGCCGCGCAGGAGTTGCAGGGCGGTGACGAGCTCGTCGCGATCGACGACCGCATCGCCGAGCTGGAAGAAATCCTCGCCGGCGGGCCGTCCGACGTCCGGGGCTTGGCGGCCGGTACCGAGGTGACCTTGCGGTTGCCCGACGGCGCGACGCAGGCCTACCGCGTCGTGGCGATCCCGGAGGAGATCCCCGACGGCGAGGAGGACACCACGTTCACCTCCGACAGCCCGCTGGGCCTGGCGGTGGCCGGGAGTCGCCCGGGGGAGATGATCGGCTTCCCGACGCCGGAAGGCAAGACGAGCGTCGAGGTCGTCAGCATCCGGCCGCCGGACTGAGTTGATCCACAGCGGATGGAAGGGTGCCTCCCACCCCGGGCGGGAGGCACCCTTCCGCCGCTCATGATGCGGCGACGACCTCGGCGGTTTCCAGCGACCTGAGCAGTTCGGCCTGGCGCCGGCGGTAGGTCTCGACGTTCGCCAGCTTGATCTCCTCGTAGCCGCGGACGACGTCCGGCAGCTCGGCCAGCTCCAGGACCGCCGGGTGGTCCGGCGTCGCCAGGGCCTTGGTGATCGCCGTCCGGTACTCGCCGACCAGCTCCCGCTCGACGCGGCGGACCTCGGCGTAGCCGAACGGGTCCAGACGGGTGCCGCGGACCTTCCGCGCCGCGCGCAGCACCCGCAGCACGTTGCCGAACCAGGGGCCGAGGCTGATCTTCCGCTTCATGCCGAGCGCGCGGAGCACCGGCGGGTGCAGGCGGAACGCGAACCGGGAGCCCGCGCCGAACTGGGCTTCGATGTCGGCCCGCAGCCGCTCGTCGAGCGAGAGGCGGGCGACCTCGTACTCGTCCTTGTAGGCCATCAGCTTGTAGAGGTTGCGGGCCACCGCCTCGGTCACCGCGTCCTCCCCGCGGCCGCGCACCTCCTCGACGAATTCCGCGTAGGCGCGCGCGTAGTTCTCGTCGTGGTAGTCGACGAGGTCGGGAATCCGGATGTCCAGCAGCCGCGCCAGTTCCGAGCCCTCGGTGGCCTTGACCAGCGCCCGAGCCCGCCGCGCCGCCGCGCCGGGCTCGCGGGGGGCCGCCGGCGGCGGGGTGATCTCGGCCTGCAGCGCGTCCGGGTCCGCGATCGCCTGGCGGCCGCGGCGGAACGCCTGGATGTTGGCCGCCACCGCCGTCCCGTTGAGCTCGATCGCGCGCTCGATGCTGTCGGCCGACAGCTGCAGCGAACCCGCCTGGTAAGCCGCGCCGAGCTGCAGGATGTTGGCGAACTGGTCGTCGTCGAACAGCTGCTCGGCGAGGCCGCGCGCATCCAGGTAGAAGGCCCGCGCGGTGGCGTCGTCGAGGGTTGCGCGGATGCCGGACTGCACCGGGAACGAGACGGCGGTGTCCACGACCATCCGGCCGGTCGGGACCTCGGTGGTGGACACCACCGCCGTCGTCCGCTCGGCGTCGGCCGCCGCGAGGTGCACCGGATCGGCCGCCACCAGCAGGTCGCAACCGAGGTACAGGTCGCACTCGCCGGCGGCCAGTTTCGGCGCCTGCGCAACGGGTTCCGCGGTGATCTTGAGGTCGGAGACCACCGCGCCGCCCTTCTGCGCGAGGCCGATCTGGTCGAGCGTGCGGACCTGCCGGCCGTCGATCACCGCCGCCGTTGCGAGGATCTGCGTGACCGTGACGACGCCGGTGCCGCCGATGCCGGTGATGCGGACGGTGAAGTCGCCGGTCCCGCGCTCGGGCTCGGGCAGCTCGCCGGCGCTGACCTCGCTGATCTCGCGGCGCACCGTTCGGCCGCTGGGCACCACGGTCAGGAACGACGGGCAGTCGCCGGCCAGGCAGGAGTAGTCGACGTTGCACGAGGACTGGTGGATCTGCGTCTTGCGGCCGAACTCGGTCGATACCGGCTGCACCGAGAGGCAGTTGGACTTGGCGCCGCAATCCCCGCAGCCCTCGCAGACCCGCTCGTTGATCAGCACCTTCTCCGGCGACGTCGGCTGCTTGCCGCGGCGGCGCTTGCGGCGCTTCTCGGCCGCGCACTCCTGGTCGTGGACCAGCACCGTCACGCCGGGCACGGCGGCCAGTTCTTCTTGCGCCCGCAGCAGATCGTCGCGGTGCCGGACCTCGACGCCGCGGGGCAGCTTGCCCGCCAGCCGCTTCGGCGCATCGCTGGTGACGATCACCTTGGCGACGCCTTCCAGCAGCAGGACCTCGGTCAGCCGCGCCAGCGGCAGAGCGCCGACCGCGTCCTGACCGCCGGTCATCGCCACGGCCGAGTTGTGCAGCAGCTTGTAGGTGATGTTGACCCCGGCGGCGACCGCCGCGCGCACGGCGAGGCTGCCGGAGTGCGTGAAGGTGCCGTCGCCGATGTTCTGCACGAAGTGCTCGGTGCCGACGAACGGGGCCATGCCGATCCACTGGGCGCCCTCGCCGCCCATCTGCGTGATGCCGACGACGTCGCCGACCTGGTCGGCGTCCATGAACAGCGCCATCGTGTGGCAGCCGATACCGGCGCCCACCACCGTCCCGTCGGGCACCTTCGTCGACGAGTTGTGCGGGCAGCCCGAGCAGAAGTACGGCGTGCGCGCCAGCAGGGGGACGGCGATGCGCTCGCGGCGGCGGCGCTGCCGCCAGGCGTTGACCGGCTCGATCTCGCCGTGCGCGGTCAGCCGGCCGGCCAGGCCCTTGGCGATGCGGTCCGGGTCGAGCTCGCCGAGCTCGGTGAACAGCGTGCCGCCGTCCGGCCCCTTCTTGCCGTGGACGGCCGGGGCGCCGGGCTGGCCGTAGAGGACCTCCTTGATGGCCGTTTCGAGGAACGAGCGCTTCTCCTCGACCACGACGATCTCGGTCAGCCCGGTCGCGAAGTCCCGGATGAGCTGCGGGTCGAGCGGGTAGATCGCGCCGAGCTTGAGCAGCCGGATTCCGTAGGCGGCCAGCTCCGCTTCGCCGAGGCCGAGCGCCCGCAGCGCCTGCCGGATGTCCAAATAGGACTTCCCGGCCGCCACGATGCCGATCCGGTCCGCCGGGCCCGAGCGCACCACCCGGTTGACGCCGCTGCGCCGGAGGTATTCCACCGCCAGCGGCAGGCGTCGGTTGTGCAGGCTGTGCTCCAGCCCGGCGAGCTCGGCGCCGAGCAGGCGCGCGCTGGGGCGGTGCGAGTACGGCTTGAGCTCGGCCGGGATCTCGGGCGCGGCCCAGTCCGGCGTCACGACCGCCGTGCCGGCCGCGTCCGCGACGTTGGCGACCACCTTGATCGACGTCCACAACCCGCTGGCCCGCGACATCTCCACCGCGTGCAGCCCGAAGTCGAGCAGGTCCTGCGAGTCCGCCGGAAAGAACACCGGCATCGCCAGGTCCGCGAGCGCCGCCTCCGAGGCCGCCGGAACCGTCGAGGACTTCGCGTTCGGGTCGTCGCCGATCAGCGCGACCGCGCCGCCGCGCGGGTTCGTGCCCGCGAGGTTGGCGTGGCGCAGCGCGTCGCTGGCCCGGTCCAGGCCCGGCGCCTTGCCGTACCAGACGCCGACGACGCCGTCCGGGCGCTGCGTGCCGAGCCCCTCGGTGAGCTGGCTGCCCATCACCGACGTCGCGGCCAGCTCCTCGTTCAGGCCAGGCTGGTGGACCACGTCGTGGTCGGCGAGCAGCTTCGCGCGGCGGGCCAGCTCCAGGTCGAACCCGGCCAGCGGCGAACCCTCGTAGCCGGAGACGAACGCCGCGGTGCGCAGTTCGTGGCGGCGGTCGTGCCGGATCCGGTCGAACAACAACCGCACCAGGGCCTGCACCCCGGTCACGTAGACGGTCCCCGACTCCTGGAGGTAGCGGTCGTCCAGGGTGAAGGCGGCCATGTCGAACTCCCTCGGTCGGGCACGCGGATCGTGATCGCCGACACTTCAGCGGATGTGCGATGTGGCGCACAACACCGAGACCCGAAACTGCGGGAACCACGCAAACTTCGGTGGTGCAGATGCCGTCGGACGCCCGAATTTTGCGTAACATCGCGGTCCATGGCCGACCCGACGCTCGATGCGACAGATCACGAAATCCTGGCTCTGCTGCGCGAGGACGCGCGGCGGACGCTGTCGGACATCGCCGGCCGGGTGACGCTGTCGACGGCCGCCGTGAAGCGGCGGATCGACCGGTTGGAGGAGGCCGGCGTGATCCGCGGGTACACAGTGCAGGTGGATCACGCGAAGCTCGGCTGGGCCGTCGAGGCTTTCATCGAGCTGCGGTTCCTGGGCACCAGCGGCGTGGACGAGATCATCCAGACGACGACCCGGATGCCCGAGGCGCAGGCGGTGTTCACGATCGCGGGCGACCCGGATGCGCTGGTGTGGCTGCGGGTCCGGGACATGGCGCACCTGCAGCGCACCATCGACGAGATCCGCCGGAGCCATCGGGTCACCAGCACCAAGACCCTGATCGCCCTGGACTCCTGGCAACGCAGCCGCCGCTGAGCGGAACCTATTTCCAAACTCGTCTTGGGTGGCGGTGCGGGTAGCGGCCCCCCTGCGGGAATCACGGTCGCCTTCTCGCTGTGGGATCCCCGACATCATGTATGCCCAATACACCACGTCGGGGACTGGCCTCGCCGAGAGCCCCTCGGGCGGGCACAGCCTGAGAACCCGCGGCGGTGCGAGTTGCGTAGGTGGGCTATGCGGCTGCGCCGCTTCAAAGACAAAACCCCGCGCCCACCACATCCAAAACCGGGTTGCCATAGCGACACGAAGTACTCACGGCCCACGTGACCAGGTGGCACGGCCTCGGGGCGCGATTTCCGCCGGAATCCGGGTTCGGCGAGACAAACGGGCGTTGACCGCACATCCTGATCACATGGTCGGGGATCTTGAGCTGGCCGCCGTGCCGGCGTTGTTGCCCACCGGTCCGCCGGGCGTCGAGATCCGGCTGGACGGGCTCGTCGTCGGCGACCTGGAGCTGCGGATCTGCCACGGCTGCCGGATCGCGGTCGTGGAGTACATCCGCATCGACCGGCGCTGCCGGCGGCGGGGCCTGGCGACGCTCGCGATCGACCTTCTCCGGCGCACCTGGCCGGACTACCGGTGGAGCACGGCGCCGATCGAACGCAGCACCGAGGCGCTGGGCTTCTGGCACTCCCTCGACTGGCCCGGCCCGCTCGGCGAACCAGACGAGTGCCCCCACCTGCTCGCCTGAGCCGTCAGCCGGCCACCGCCGGCGGCCGGGTCAGGTCGTGGTAGGTGGCTCCGTGCGCGTCCTCGCCGATGGTGCGCTCGGCGAGGCTCCAGCGGAGTTCGTCGCGGTGGTGGCGTCCGGCCTGGCGGAGCAGCTGGTCCAGGCGCCGCTGCGCGTCGTCGAAACCGGCGTGCAGCGAGATGTGCCGCCGTTGCCCGTCGAACAGCGGAATCCGCGTTCCCTCGCCGTCCACCACGAGCACCCACACCGCCGCCGCGGCCCGGTCGGCGTGCATCCGGGCGCGGATCTCGGTGGTGCTGCCGGGCGCGGCGCCGAGGTGCTCGACGACGTCCGTCACCGAGGCCGCCAGGCCGAGGCGGCAGAGGTGCCGCGCCACCTGGAAGTCCGAGGCGCGCAGCCCTTCCGCGAGCGCCGGCAGGAACGTTCGCCGCCGCCAGCCCGCGATGAGCTCGCGCTCGTCGGTCGCGGCCCAGTACCGCCGTTCCTCGGCGGCGTAGTTCCGCAGCGCGACGGCGCGCCAGTCGTAGTCGGGCTCTTCGGCGAGCTTCGCGCGCAGCCAGTCTTCCCTGGCCCGCGCGCCCCGCACGGCGTCGCCGGGGATCAGGTACCTGAGCCGGCCTTCGACGGCGCGCACGCTGCGCTGCAACTCCGCGGCGATGTCGGCCAGGTCGTCGCCCTGCCGCAACGCTTCGATCAACTGGGCGTAGTCGCTGTCGAACCAGTACTCGTGCTCGCGACCACCCGCCTGCGGTAATTCGCTCATGTTTTCGAATCTAGCCAGCGCGGGGCGCGTCGAGTAAGGCCCAACCGTGCGACGCGATGCCGCTGATCAGGCGGTTCTGCGCTGCTCCCACGGGGAGCGGAAGCCGAGCAGCACCAGGCCGAGCCTCCCCGACGGGACCCGGGCGCCGTCACATGACGGTGCCGATGTGCCAGGGGACGAACTCCTCCTCGCCGTAGCCGAGGTCTTCGCTCTTGGTGTGCTCGCCGGAGGCGACGCGCAGCACGTGGTCGAAGATCTGCTCGCCGAGCTCCTCGACGGTGGTCCCGCCGTCGATGATGCTGCCCGCGTTGATGTCCATGTCCTCGCTCATGTGCTCGTAGAGCGGGGTGTTGGTGGCGAGCTTGAGGCTCGGGACGGGGGAACAGCCGAACGCCGATCCGCGGCCGGTGGTGAAGCAGACGACGTTGGCGCCGCCCGCCACGATCCCGGTCACCGACACCGGGTCGTAGCCGGGCGTGTCCATGAACACGAAGCCCTTGCTGGTGACGGGGGCGGCGTAGTCGACGACGTCGCGCAGCGTCGTGGTGCCGCCCTTCGCGACCGCGCCCAGCGACTTCTCCAGGATGGTCGTCAGGCCGCCCGCCTTGTTGCCGGGGGAGGGGTTGTTGTCCATCGAACCGCCGTTCTTGGCGGTGTAGTCCTGCCACCAGGCGATCTTGTCCAGGAGCTTCTCGCCGACCTCGCGGCTGGCGGCGCGGCGGGCGAGCATGTGCTCGGTGCCGTAGATCTCGGGTGTTTCGCCGACGATGCCGGTGCCGCCGTGCGCGACGAGCCGGTCGACCGCCGCGCCGAGCGCGGGGTTGGCCGTGATGCCGGAGTAGGAATCCGAGCCGCCGCAGTTGGTGCCGAGGACGAGTTCGCTGGCCGGGACCGCGGTGCGCTCGACCTTGTCGGCCTCGGGCAGCAGCTCGGTGAGCCGGCCGACGCCCGCTCGGACGGTCTTGGTGGTGCCGCCGAGCTCCTGGATGGTGGCGGTGACGACCGGCAGGCCGCTGCGCAGCTCGACGTCCTCGGTGAGCTTGACGATCTGGTTGTCCTCGCAGCCGAGGCCGAGGACGAGGAAGCCGGCGAAGTTCGGGTGCGTGAGGTAGCCGCGCATGACGCGGCGCAGCACGTCGATGCCCTCGCCGTCGGGGGCCATGCCGCAGCCGGTGCCGTGGGTGAGCGCGACGACGCCGTCGACGTTCGGGAAGTCGTCCAGCACGCCGGAGAACCGCATCTGCTGGGCGATGAGCTTCGCCGCGGTCGCCGAGCAGTTGACGCTGGTGAGCACGCCGAGGTAGTTGCGGGTGCCGACCTTGCCGTCGGAGCGGACGTAGCCCTGGAAGGTGGCGCGCTGGTCCGCGGGCAGGAGCTGTTCGGGCTGGGCGTCGACGGCGAACTCGTAGGCCCGCTCGAACTCGCGGTATTCGAGGTTGTGCAGGTGGATGTGCTCTCCGGCGGCGATGTCCCGGCCCGCGAAGCCGATCACCTGGCCGTACCGGCGCACCGCGCTGCCCGCCGCGATGTCGTGCACCGCCACCTTGTGCCCGCGCGGCACGTCCGCGCGCAGCACGACCGCGCCGCCGCCGACCCTGGTTTCGGCGCCCGCGCCCAGGTCGGCGCCGGCGATGGCGACGTCGTCCTCGTCGCGCAGGTGGATGAGGGTCGGAATGTTCGGCATGCCCGCTCCATGTCTGGTATTTCGAACACCGGTTGATATACCGTATTTGCGGCTCGTGTTCGGTGTCAACGGCACGGGATCCGCGCCCGTTCCGCCGGAAATCCCGGATCTGCGCCTTGATCTCCAGCACGGTCGATTTGCCAGGCTTTGGGCATGAGTAGCCCTGTGTCAACCTCAGTCCTCCTCAACCGCACCCCAGGGGACCGTGACGCAAACCAGCCACGAGAAACCACGCAACGGGAGAGTGGGCTGAACGCAACCACCACTGTGAATCGCGGAGAGGCGGACCAGTCATGAGCGAGAACGAGCACGACGAATGGCAGATCGGGACCGTCGACGTCGACGCCTACCTGGACCGGCTCGGGCACCCGCGGGTGGAGCCGTCGGCGGCGGCGCTGCGATCGCTGCACGAGGCGCACGTGCGCGCCATCCCGTTCGAGAACATAGACGTGATCCTCGGGCAGCACCCCGGGGTCGCGTTGCCCGACATCAACGACAAGCTCGTCCGGCGCGGCCGCGGCGGCTACTGCTACGAGCACGCGCTGCTGTTCGCGGCGGTGCTGGAGAACCTGGGGTTCGACGTGGAGCGCCGGATGGCGCGAACCAGGCCGCGGCAGTTCGGCTTCCGGACCCACGCGATGCTCCGGGTTCGCGTCGACGGCACCGACCACCTGGCCGACGTGGGCTTCGGCGCGAACCTGTTCACGCCGATGCCGTTCGAGGACGGGGCATTGGTCGACCAGGCCGGCTGGAAGCACCGCCTGGTCCGCGAGGGTGCACTGTGGACGCTGGAGATCGAGACCGCGGAAGGCTGGGAAGCGCTGCACTCCTCCGACGAGATGCCGCAGCACTTCGCCGATTACGAGGTGGCGCACCACTTCATCTCGACGCATCCCCGGTCGCCGTTCGGTCGCAAGCTGGTCGTCATGCGGCTGGACCAGGGGATCAGCCGCCGCCTGGTCGGCGACGAACTCACGGTGGAGCGCCCTGGCGGCAACGCGGAGGTCGCCAAGATCTCCGTCGACCAGCTGGAACCCGTCCTGCGCGACCTCGACGTGCGGCTGAGCGACGCCGAGTTCGACGCGCTCCGGGCGCGGCACGGATCCACTGCGGACAACGAGATTTGACTTCGAGTAATGTCGAAGTTTCAGGATGGTCCCGCAAGGCAGTCATCCTGAAGGGAAAGCGAAAATGTCCGAAGACCTGTTGCGACTGGGCATCATCGTCGGCAGCACCAGGGAGGGCCGCTTCGCCGGGACGGTGGCCGGTTGGTTCGCCGGCCTGGCGAAGCAGCACCCGGAACTGGACGTCGACGTCATCGACCTGGCCGAGCTCGAACTCCCCGCGGTGCACCCGGCAGGCCTCACCCCGCAGCTGACGGCGTACACCGGTCGGCTGGCCGCCGCGGACGCGTTCGTCGTGATCACCCCCGAGTACAACCACGGCTACCCGGCATCGCTGAAGTACGCCATCGACACCGCCGGCGCCGAGTGGCAGACCAAGCCGGTCGGATTCGTCTCCTACGGCGGGATTTCCGGCGGCCTGCGGGCGGTCGAGCAGCTCCGCCAGGTCTTCGCCGAGCTGCACGCGGTGACCGTCCGCGAAACCGTGAGCTTCCACGGCGTCTACGACCGCTTCGACGAGTCCGGCAACCCCAAGGACGAGACGGGCCCGGCCGGCGCGGCGAAGCTGATGCTGGACCAGGTCGTCTGGTGGGCTCGCGCGACGAAGGAAGCCCGGGATCGGCGTCCGTACCGCTGATTCTCGGCCAGACGGCCCCTTGTCGTGGCTGCCGGAGCGCGCGAAGCTACCCGGCAGCGGACGACTGCCGTCGTGGAGGGGCGATGTGGTGGTTGCGCGTCTTCGGAACCCTGGTCACCGTCCTGGCCGTCGTGCTCGGCGGGTTGGCCCTGCAACCCGCCGGAACGCTGACGGTGCCGATCGCCGAGCCGGCGCCGCCGCTACCGCCCGAGCCCCCACCGCCGCCTCCGCCGCCTGGGCCGCCGGTGCTCGCGGTCAAGGTGGACAACTCGCCGCCGGCCCGCCCGCCGACCGGGATCGGCGCGGCCGACGTGATCTTCGTCGAACCGGTCGAGGCGGGAATCAGCAGGCTGATAGCGGTTTTCGCGTCCAGCCTGCCGCCGGTGGTGGGCCCGGTGCGCAGCGCCCGGCAGACCGACCTGCGCCTGCTGCCCCAGTTCGGGCATCCGACGCTGGCGTTCTCCGGTGCGGCACCGGAACTCCTGCCGGAGATCGGGCGGGCACCGGTGAACGACGCCTCGCAGGCGAGCGTTCCCGGTGCGTACTTCCGGGGGCCGGGCGAGGCGCCGCACAACCTCTTCGTGCGCCCGGCCCGGCTTCCGGCGGGCGCGGGTTGGTCGCCGAACGCCCGGCTGCTGTTCGGCGCGGCCCCTCCCGGCGGCGTGCCTGCCGACCGGGAGGAGGTCGCCTACCGGGCCGCGCGCGTGAGATTCACCTGGTCGCCGGGTGATCGGCGATGGCTGGTGTCGATGGACGGCCGCCCGTACTCGGCCGCCGACAGCGGGCGGCTCGGCGCGAGCACGGTGGTGCTCCAGGAAGTCCCCGTGTCCGCCTCGCCGTTCCGCGACGTGGTGGGGAACGTGTCGCCGTTCGCGGAAACCGTCGGGGAGGGGCGGGCGGTGGTGCTCCGCGACGGCCTTTCGTTCGAGGCCAGCTGGTCCCGGCCGACCCCCGAGGTGGGCACCGCCTACACCGCACCGGCGGGCGAGCCGATCCCGTTCGCGCCCGGCCAGGTCTGGATCGTCCTGGTCCCCGTCTGAGCAACTATTCCTGACTGATCAGCAGGCGTTGGCGAGAGCGGACCCGCATTGACAAAAAAATTTGTCAATGAGACGGTGTTGACATGCACGATGTGGCGGTGATCGACGATCCGGGGGCGGCTGAGGTCTCGCTTGACCCGGTGCGCGCCCGGCTGCTCGCCGAACTGGCCGAACCCGGCTCGGCGACTACGCTCGCGCAGAAGGTCGGGCTGACCCGGCAGAAGGTCAACTACCACCTGCGCGAGCTGGAGCGGCATGGGTTGGTCGAGCTGGTCGAGGAGCGGCGCAAGGGCAACTTCACCGAGCGCGTGCTGCGGGCGACCGCGGTCTCGTACGTGATCTCGCCGAGCGTCCTGGCGGCGGTCGAGCCCGATCCCGCGCGGTCCCGCGACAGGCTGTCCGCGCGCTGGCTGCTCGCGGTGGCCGCGCGGCTGGTGCGCGACGTGGGCGAGCTGATCGCGGGAGCGGCAAAGGCCCGCAAGCGGCTCGCGACGTTCGCCATCGACGGCGAGGTCCGGTTCGCCTCCGCGGCCGACCGCGCCGCGTTCGCCGAGGAGCTGTCCGGGGCGGTGGCATCGCTGATCTCGAAGTACCACGACGAGTCCGCGGCCGGTGGGCGGGCGCACCGGATCGTGGTCGCTGTGCATCCGACGGTTCGACGAGAAGGGGAGAGCTGATCATGTTCGTTCCGGTTACCAGCATCCTGGTCGACGACCAGGACAAGGCCTTGGCGTTCTACACCGACGTGCTGGGCTTCGTGAAGAAGACCGACATCCCGGCCGGCGACGCCAAGTGGCTGACCGTCGTCTCGCCCGACTCGCCGGACGGCGTCGAGCTGCTGCTCGAACCGGACGGCAACCCCGGGATCCAGATCGACGGCAAGCCGGCCGGGCAGGTGTACAAGAAGACGCTCTACGACGCGGGCATCCCGTTCACCATGCTCGGCAGCACGGACCTGGAGAAGGACTGCGCGCGGATGAAGGAACTCGGGGTCGAGTTCACCCAGGAACCGACGAAGACCGATTTCGGCGCGCAGGCGGTGTTCGACGACACCTGCGGCAACCTCATCATCCTCGTCCAGCAGGACTGATCGTGGTGGACGAGCGCCGGCGGCTGGCGAAGGAGATCGAACTCGCCGCCACCCCGGAACAGGTCTGGCAGGCGATCTCCACCCCGGAGGGCATGTCGGTCTGGTTCGTGCCGCATGAGCACGCGGGCGAGGAGATCGAGGCGGACTTCGGCGGCGGCAACACCCAGGCCGGCCAGGTGCTGGAGCGGGAGCCGGGCAGGCGGGTCGTGTACGGCGCGCCCGGCCCGGACGGTGAACCGCCGATGACGCTCGAGTTCCTGGTCGAGGGCAGGGCGGGCGGCACCACCGTGCTCCGGCTCGTCCAAAGTGGATTCTTCGGCGGCGACGACTGGGAGGCCGAGTATGACGGCTTCGGCAAGGGCTGGGACCTGTTCCTGCACAACCTCGCCGAGTACTTCCGGCACTTCCCCGGGCTGCCGGTGGCCAACGTGGTCGCCACCGGGTTCACCGACCGGCCCGGAAAAGCGGTGTGGGCCGACCTGATCGCGCGGCTCGGCGCGGATCCGGCGCTCGGCGAACAGGTGCGCCTCACCCCGGAGGGGCTCGAACCCATCGAGGGCGTGGTGGACCTGCGAGACGAGTCGCTGCTCGGCATCCGCACCGAGCACGGCCTCTACCGCTTCATGGCCGACGATCTGCACCACATGGTGAGCACGACCCAGTACTTCTACGGCGTCGCGGTGGACCGCGAGTCCCGCAGCGCCGCCTGGCAGTCCTGGCTCGACCGCATCACCGGGCGATGAAGTCCGCCTTCGGCCGGCCAGGCCGTGGGTCTTCCGGGCCGCAACGGCGACCGGAAGACCCACGGCCCTCGCGCGCCGAACGGATCAGGCGAATTCGAGCAGCGCGTGGACCGGCAAGTGGTCGGACGGGAAGTAACCGTTGCTGCGGTAGGCGTTGATCGCGGCCTGCAGCACCCGGAAGCGCCCGTTGTGCAGCAGCCAGTCGATCCGCTCCTTGCCCTCGACCGGTTCCTTGTAGGCGCCGAAGGTGCCCCACGCCGGGGTGAGCCGCTCGGCGGCCGTGGCCCAGCTGTCGGCCAGCCCGCCGCCGGTCAGGATCTTGAAGGACTCCGACGTCTCGGCGGGCGTGTTGAAGTCGCCGGTGAGCACGACCGGCAGCGCGGCGTCGAAACCGGCGATCCGGTCGCGCACCAGCTGCGCGCTGCGGCGGCGCGATTCCTCCGACTGGTGGTCGAAATGCGTGTTGACGTGGACGAACTCGCGGCCGGTCCGGCGGTCCAGGAAGCGCACCCAGGTGACCATCCGGATCACGTTGTTGCCCCAGCTCTTCGAGCCGATCACGTTCGGCGTGTCGGAGAGCCAGAAGTGGTCGTAGTCCAGCGGCTCGACCCGGCGGGTGTCGAAGTAGATCGACATGTACTCGCCGCGGCCGCCGCCTTCGCGGCCCAGCCCGATCCAGTCGTAGTGGCGCGGGAGGTCCGCCCGGACCTCCTTCACCTGGCTGTACAAGGCTTCCTGCACGCCGAGCAGGGTGGGCTGCTCGGTGTTGAGCAGCTGGGCGAGGATCGGGCGGCGGGTGGTCCAGGCGTCGGGGTTCGGCGGTGCGGCCTTGGTGTCGAGGCGGATGTTGAAGGTCATCACGTGCAGCCGATCGCCGCGCGCGGGCCCGATCAGCGCCTCGCCGCCCGGCCGCGCGGCCGCCTGACCGCCGGTGCCGAGCACGCCGGCGACCGCCGCGACTCCGGCCATGCCGAGAACTCCCCGTCGGGTAACACCAGACACTGCTGCCTCCTTGATCGTCTGACCGAGATCCTCGCAGCCGGCGGACCGGGAATGGTTGACCGGAAGGCGAACATTGCCGGAATTCCGCGGCAGGTTGCGGGTGTGACCAGGTCGGCGATCGCCGCCCGCTGTCGGTGACCGTGGCTAGGCTCGTGCTCATGAACGATCGCCGCCTGCTGCTGGTTCACGCGCACCCCGATGACGAATCCACCGCCACCGGCGCCACGATGGCCCGGTACCTCGCGGAGGGCGCATCGGTTTCGCTGGTGACCTGCACCAGCGGGGAGCTCGGCGAGGTGATCGTCGACGATCTCGCGCACCTGCGCGGAGAACCCGATGCGCTGGGCGAGCACCGGCGCGGGGAGATCCGCGCGGCGCTGGCGGAGTACGGCGACGTCCGGCACCACTGGCTCGGCGGCCCGGGTCGCTGGCGGGACAGCGGCATGGCGGGCGAGGCGGGCAACGACGCGGACGGCTCCTTCGCCAAGGCCGATCCCGCGGACGTCACCCGCGCGATGGTCGAGATCCTGCGTGCGGAGCGGCCCCAGGTGGTGATCACCTACGACGAGTTCGGCGGCTACGGCCACCCCGACCACATCGGCGCGCACCGCGCGGTGATGGACTCCATCGACCCGGCGGCCGACCCGGACTACGCGCCGGAGCTCGGCGAGCCGTGGCAGGTGTCGAAGGTGTACTGGACGACGCTGCCGCGTTCGATCCTCAAGCAGGTCGAGGAGGCCGGCGTCGAGGGCTTCGAGCCGTACACGGTGCCCGACGAGGAGCTCACGGCGATGGTCGACGGCCGCGACTTCCACGCGATCAAGACCGCCGCCCTGCGGCACTACCGCAGCCAGGTCAACCTGGACGACGGCGGGTTCTTCGCCCAGCTGGTATCGCGCCCGGAGTTCGCGATGGAGCACTACCTGCTGGTCCGCGGAGAACGAGGCCCCGGATCCGGCACCTACGACTGGGAATCCGACCTCTTCGCGGGCCTCGCCTGACGAAACCACGCGCCCGCAACAGAAACCTCGGCTAACGCCGAAGGCTCCCAATTTTAGGCAAAATCGGAAGATCCCTTCGGGAACCCCGTGCGCTGGCTCCGGGAAGCCCCCAATTTTAGGCAAAATTGGGGGCTTCCTAGCCCGGCGAGGGCTTGAGAGGGCTCCGGGAAGCTCCCAATTTTAGGCAAAATTGGGTCGTGCTCGTGCCGCCGTCGTCTGGTGCGGTTACCCGTTCGTGCGGCGTTCGTCGTCCGGGATCGGGGCCGGGTGCGCGGGCCAGGGGCCGAGGTCCGGCAGCGGGCCGAGCGGCGAGCGCTCCGGCGTCCGGCCCGCGAGCCAGGCCGCGAGGTCGCGGGCCCGGCCGCTGATCTCGGGACGGCCGTCGGCGTCGCCGGTCGTCCACCGGCGCGGGCCGTCGGCCTGCCGCAGGACGACGCCCTCCGGCAATCGGGGAAGCAGGAAATCGACCGCGTGGCAGGAGAATTCGTTGCTCCACTCCTGCGGGCCGATGCCCAGGTCGAGGTCCACCAGGTGGATCCACACCTCCCGCCAGCGCATGTGCACGAGCCCGCCCAGGTCGCCGTTGCGGAACCGCACCGGGCGCGCCCAGTCGTCGGTGGTGGCCTGCGACCACACCGCTTCCAGCGCGGCGGAGTGCCGGGCGATGGCGGACCGGTGTTCGTCGGCGCTGCTCGGGGCGAGGCCCGCGATGATCGCGTCGCGTTCGGCCTGCCCGCCTTCGTAGGCGTCGACCAGCTCGCCGCGCAACGCGAGCTCGGAGACCCGCGCGAACGCTCGGGCGTTGTCGGTCAGGTGGGCCAGCACGTGGCCTCGGCTCCACCCGGGGAGCAGCGACGGAGCGGTGACTTGATCATCGGTCAGCGCGGCGAGCGCTTCGCGGAGTCGACGATGGCCTTGCGCGACAGCGTGCAACGGAGGCATCACGCGCCAGGATCCTAGACCCGTCCCGCCGTGGGGCGCCGTCAGTGCGAGTTGTAGGTCTTGTACGCCTCGACGAGCTGGGTCTCGGCCTCGTCGAAGTACTCGTCGAGCCGGTCGGCCGCCGCTTCCATCGAGCCGCCGGTGATCAGGTCCGCGATCGCCCGGTTGAGCGCGAGGTAGGGCTGGTGGAACTCCTGCGGGCGGGACATCACGTGGAACGCCAGTCGCAGCTCGGCCAGCAGCTGCCGCATCGTCTCGTTCACCCGCGGGCTGGCGGCCAGCGCCGCGAGCGCTTCGTGGAAGCGCATGTTCGCGGTGCCGACGTCGCTCCACCGCTCGTCCTCGGCTGCCCGCTCGCCGTCGGTCACCGCCCGGTCCACGGCCGCCACCAGCTCGGCCGCCGCGGTGCCGGCCCGGCGCACCGCGCTGGTCTCCAGCAGCCTGCGGATCCGGTACAGGTCGATCACGTCGTCGGCGCTGAGCACCCGGACGAACACGCCGCGGTGGAACTCGTGCACCAGCAGTCGCTCGTGCACCAGCAGCCGGAACGCCTCGCGCAGCGTGTTGCGGGAGACGGCCAGCGCCTTGCCCGCGGTTTCCTCGGAAAGCCGGGTGCCCGGGGCGAGCGCGCCGTCGATGATGCGCTGCCGCAGCACGTCGGCGACCCGTTCGGCCGTGCTGGTGCGGTCCAGCAGCGATCGGTCGGCCGTGAGCAGGTCCGCCCACGGGTCCGCGGTGGTCAATCGAGCTCCCAACGACGTGCCCGGCAGTTGATCTGAGTGTAACGAGACAGCTCCGAATGAGGTATTGCAGAATTGTTCAACAATTCACTATCTTGACCGGAACTGCCGCTCGGCGGCCCGAACGCGAGACCCCTGCCACCGGCGAACGGCCGGTGTTCTGAGTTGATCGGAGGTGCCATGGCTCAGACGACCACGGCCGACGGCAAGTCGTCGGCGGCGAAGCGCAGCACCCTGTTGGGCGCGGTCTTCCTGATGGCCACCAGCGCCATCGGCCCCGGCTTCATCACCCAGACGACGCAGTTCACCATCCAGCTCGGTGCGGCCTTCGCCTTCGCCATCCTGGTGTCGATCCTGGTCGACATCGCGGTGCAGCTGAACGTGTGGCGGGTCATCGGCGTCTCCGGCATGCGAGCGCAGGACCTGGGCAACCGCGTGGTGCCCGGCCTCGGCTACGTGATGGCCGCGCTGGTGGTCTTCGGCGGGCTGGTGTTCAACGTCGGCAACATCGCCGGCACCTCGCTCGGCCTCGACGCGCTGTTCGGGCTGGACGCGAAGATCGGCGGCACCCTCTCGGCCGTCATCGCCATCGGGATCTTCCTGAGCAAGAAGGCCGGGGTGGCGATGGACCGCATCGTCGTGGTCCTCGGCGTGGTCATGATTCTGCTGACCGCGTTCGTCGCCTTCTCCTCCCACCCGCCCGTCGGCCAGGCCCTGGTCCAGGCGGTGTGGCCGTCGGAGGTGGACTTCCTGTCCATCACCACCCTGATCGGCGGCACCGTCGGCGGCTACATCACCTACGCGGGCGCGCACCGCCTGGTGGACGCCGGGGTGACCGGTCCGGAGCGGATCGTCGACGTCAGCCGCAGCTCCGTCGTCTCGCTGCTGGTGACCGGCGTGATGCGGCTGGTGCTGTTCCTCGCGGTGCTCGGCGTCGTGGCCGGCGGCGTCACGCTGGCCTCGTCGAACCCGACCGCGGAAGCCTTCCAGCACGCGGCCGGCGAGGTCGGCCTGCGGCTGTTCGGGATGATCCTCTGGGCCGCCAGCATCACCTCGGTCGTCGGCGCCGCTTACACCTCGGTGTCGTTCCTGGTGACCTTCTCGCCGAAACTGGCCCGCGCCCGCAACTGGATGGTCGTCGCGTTCGTGGCGGTGTCAGCGGTGGCGTTCCTGCTCCTGGACCAGGCGCCGACGACACTGCTGGTGCTGGCCGGCGCGCTCAACGGGCTGATCCTTCCGGTCGGCTTCGGCGTGCTGATGTTCGTGGCGGCCAAGCGGCGGGACCTGCTCGGCGGATACCGGTACCCGCGTTGGCTACTGGTCGTGGGTGTGCTCGCCTGGTTGCTGACCTTGTACCTGGGATTCAACTCGCTCGGCGGCATCGCCGCGCTGTGGAAGTGAGGCGGGCATGGACCTCAACTCGGACCTCGCGGAGGGCTTCGGCCGCTGGGAGCTCAGCGACGACGAGGCGCTGCTGCGGATCGTCACCAGTGCGAACGTCGCGTGCGGCTACCACGCCGGGGACGCCACGGTGATCCGCCAGGCCGTCGAGCAGGCCGCGAAGCTGGGCGTCGTGGTCGGCGCCCAGGTCAGCTACCGGGACCTGGCCGGGTTCGGCCGCCGGTTCATCGACGTGCCGCCGGTGGAGCTGGCCAACGACGTGATCTACCAGATCGGCGCGCTGGCCGGGTTCGCCCGCGTCGCGGGCACCGAGGTCGGCTACGTCAAGCCGCACGGCGCGCTCTACAACGCGATCGTGCACCACGCCGACCAGGCGGCCGCCGTGGTCGACGCGGTGCGCGCCTACGACCCGTCGCTGGCGGTGCTCGGGCTGCCCGGCTCCGAGTGGCTGGCCCGGGCCGAGCAGGCCGGGCTGCAGGTGTTCCGCGAGGCCTTCGCCGACCGCGCGTACACGCCCGAGGGCACCCTGGTGTCGCGCCGTGAACCTGGCGCCGTGCTGCACGATCCGGACGTCATCGCAGACCGCTGCGTGCGGCTGGCCGCCGGCGAGCCGATCAAGGCAATCGACGGCTCCGACATCAAGATCGACGCCGATTCGATCTGCGTGCACGGCGACAGCCCGGGCGCGGTGGCTATCGCCGAGGCGGTGCGGGACCGGCTGGTGGCCGGGGGAGTGGCGTTGGCGCCGTTCGTTGTGCGAGGTCTGTGATGCGGTTCCTGCGGTGCGCCGATTCGGGGCTGCTCATCGAGCTGGCCGATCTCGAAGCCGTGCAGGCGCTGTTCGCCGTCCTCGCCGAGAACCCGCCGGAAGGCGTCACGGACCTCGTCCCGGCGGCCCGGACGCTGCTGCTGCACCTGGACCCGCAGCGCGCCGACATCGGCGCGGTCGAGGCGGCGGTGCGTGCGGCAGAGCCCCGCGACGGCTCGCGCGCCTGCGGTGAGCTGGTGGAGGTGCCGGTGGTCTACGACGGCGCCGACCTCGCGGAAGTCGCGTCGCTGACAGGTCTGACCGAGCGCGAAGTGGTGCACCGGCACACGGGCGCGGAGTGGACGGTCGCCTTCGGCGGGTTCGCGCCCGGTTTCGGCTACCTCTCCGGTGGCCCGGCGGAGCTGGTGGTGCCGCGCCGCACCGAGTCGCGGACCAAGGTGCCGCCGGGCTCGGTCGGCCTCGCGGGCGCGTTCAGCGGCATCTACCCGCGCGAATCGCCCGGCGGCTGGCAGCTGATCGGGCGCACCGACCTGGAGATCTGGCGGGTCGACCGAAATCCGCCCGCACTGCTGCGGCCCGGCGTGCGGGTGCGCTTCCTGGAGGTCGCATGAGCTGCCTGGAAATCCTGGCCACGGGCCCGCTCGCGACGATCCAGGACCTCGGGCGACCGGGCCTGGCCGGCATCGGCGTCGGCCGCTCGGGCGCGGCCGACGCCGGCTCCTTCCGGCTGGCCAACAGGCTGGTCGGCAACGACGAGGGCGCCGCGGCCATCGAGGTCACGTTCGGCGGGCTCGCGGTCCGCGCGACCCGCGACCTCACGGCAGCGGTGACCGGTGCGCCCTGTCCGATCACTGTGGACGGTCGCGCCGCGGCGGTGAACTCGGTGCTGCGGATCCCGGCCGGTGTCGAGCTGCGGATGGGCGTGCCCGGTTGCGGGCTCCGCAGCTACCTCGCGGTGCGCGGCGGCGTCGCCGTCCCGCCGGTGCTCGGCTCGCGCGCCACCGACGTTCTCGCGGGGGTCGGGCCGGAGCCGCTGGCCGGCGGCGCGGTGCTGCCGGTCGGCCCGCCGCCCGCCCGGTTCCCGCAGGTGGACGTCGCGCCGGTGGCGGTGTGCCCGGCCGACGAGATCGTGCTGAGCGTGGCGCCGGGACCGCGCCACGACTGGTTCGTCGACGACGCTCTGGCAACCCTGGTCAGCAAGCCGTACGAGGTCACCGCCGACAGCAACCGGATCGGCATGCGGCTGGACGGCCCGGCGCTGGACCGGAGCCGCACCGAGGAGCTGCCCAGCGAGGGCATGGTCGCCGGCGCACTGCAGGTGCCGCCGTCGGCGCGGCCCACGCTGTTCCTCGCCGACCACCCGGTGACCGGCGGCTACCCGGTGATCGCCGTGGTCGCCGCCGCCGACCTCGACGCAGCCGCCCAGGCGCGTCCCGGGCAGCGGATCCGCTTCCGCTTGAAAAAGGGTTTCCGGACCCGTCTTTCGTAGCGGCGCGGAACCTCAGGTCGGCCTGCGGGATCTCCGTCCGGTGCGCGGCCCTCGACGGGTGGGCAGGTCTCGCGGATTTGCACAGCGCTTCCGGCGCTTCACAAATGAAGAACGGGCAGAGTTTCACTGCTCGAGTAGGGAGAATTCGATGACGCAGCCGCAGGCGATGTCGCCGGACCAGGCCCGCGCGGAGTTCCGCGCCGGCCTGCGCGTGCCGACCTCGGGTTACAGCGCGGGCTGGACGCAGGCGAACCTCATCTCGCTGCCCCGCGAGTACGCCTACGACTTCCTGCTGTTCGCGCAGCGGAATCCGCGCTCGTGCCCGGTCCTCGACGTGACCGAGCCGGGCGAGACCAGCATGTCGATCTTCGCCGGCGACCTGCGCACCGACCTGCCCGCGTACACCGTCTACCGGGACGGCGAGCTGGCGGAGGAGCGCGCCGAGGTCACCGACCTGTGGCGGGACGACCTGGTGTCGTTCCTGATCGGCTGCAGCTTCACCTTCGAGGCGGCGCTGCTGGAGGCCGAGGTCCCGGTGCGCCACATCGAGGCGGGCAGCAACGTCCCGATGTACCGGACGAACCGGGAATGCCGCCCGGCAGGCCGGTTGGCCGGGCCGTTGGTGGTGTCGATGCGGCCGGTGCCCGCGGAACTGGTGTCCACCGCGGTCCGCGTGACCTCCCGCTACCCGGCGGTGCACGGCGCCCCGGTGCACATCGGCGCGCCGGAAGCGTTGGGAATCAAGGACATCGACCGGCCCGACTTCGGCGACGCGGTGGAGATCCGGCCCGGCGAGATCCCGGTGTTCTGGGCCTGCGGGGTGACGCCGCAGGCGGCCGTGATGCGGTCCAGGCCGCCGTTCGCCATCGGCCACGCGCCCGGCTACATGGCGATCACCGACGCCCGGGACAGCCGCTTCCTGGTCCCGTGACCGCCGCCTCCCGGATCGGGTGAAATCGCCGCTTTCGCGCGAAACCGCCATCATCCGGGACGACCCGTACGTGCGGACCCTTAGTCCGAAGAGCACACCTCCTGCGCTGGAGGTTCGTGCATTCTGCGGTGTCCGCCCTCCTTTTCGGACTGTTGACTCCAAGCCGGAGTTCTCAGACGACACAAGGAGGTTCGGGTGGGGGCGCTTTCCGGCCGATTAGGCCGAGCGTTGGCCATCGCGACGAGTGCGCTGGTCACGGGCACAGTGGTGGTGGCGGGATCACCGGCGATGGCACAACCTCCTGGTGCCGCACCGGTTGCCTGGGGCGAGTGCGACAGCGAAGCGCTGGACGGGGTGCCGATCACCGAGCGGTACCTCTACCGCTGCGCGAGCTACCCGGTGCCGATCGACCACGACGACCCGCGCAAGGGCACCGTCGAACTGGCGATGATGCGCCGTGCGGCGGCCGACCCGGACGCGAAGATCGGCTCGCTGTTCCTGAACCCGGGCGGGCCCGGCGGCGCCGGGTTCAACCGGCCGGTGACCGCGGTGAAGAAGTTCGAGCCGCAGGTGCTGAACCGCTTCGACATCATCGGTTTCGACCCGCGCGGGGTCGATCGCAGCACCCGGCTGCGCTGCTTCGAAACCGCCGAGCAGGCGGAGGAGGTGCTGGGCCGGCTCTCCTCGGTGCCGGTCACGGACAAGCAGATCCGCACCACGATGGCCGCGTTCCGGGACTACGGCGAGGCCTGCGACGACAACGCGGGTGAGCTGTTGCACCACATGTCCACCAAGGACGTGGCGCGGGACCTCGACCGATGCGCCAGGGCGTGGGCGACGAGCAGCTCAACTACGTCGGCTTCTCCTACGGCACGCTGCTGGGCGCGACCTACGTGAACATGTTCCCGGAGCGCAGCCGCGCGATCATCCTGGACGGCAACGTGGATCCGCAGCTGCGGACCGCCGACGGCGTCCAGTACGACCGGGAGCGGGCGCAGGGCTTCGAGCTGGCGCTGGACTCGTTCCTGAAGCTCTGCGGCGAGAAGGCGCAGCGGTGCGCGTTCGGCGAGGGCGATCCGCGGGCGAAGTTCGACGAGATCCGCGATCACCTGCGGCAGGAGCCGATCACCATGCCGGACGGCTCGGAGATCACGCTCGACCAGTTCACCGACGGCGTCAGCAGCGCGCTGTACGCCCCGGACCAGTTCCGGCAGCTCGCCACCGACCTTCAGTCGCTGCACCGGCAGCTGCACCCGAAGCCGGGGCTGGTCCCGGAGCTGCTCGGCCTGCTGAGCAAGCCGACCTCGATCGGTCGCCTGGACGCTCCCGCCGACGCCGCGGAGAGCAGCTACGTGGACGACACCTACTACGGGGTGAACTGCGCGGACAAGCCGATTCCCAAGAAGCCCCAGCAGGTTCCGGGCATCGCCGCGCAGTGGGAGGCGGAATCGCCGACCTTCGGCCGGTCGCAGGCGTTCAGCGACCTGGCCGCGTGCTCGAACTGGCCGGAGATGACCCGGACGTGCACCGCGGTCCGTGGCAGCACCAGGCGGCGAACCCGGTGCTGCTGTTCGGGAACTTCTACGACCCGGCCACCCAGTACGAGTTCTCCCGCCGCATGGAGCAGGAACTGGGCAACGCCCGCCTGGTGAGCGTCGACTCGTTCGGCCACTGCATCCTGGGGAACAGCCCGTGCACCGACCGGATCGCGGCGGACTTCCTGACGGACCTGAAGGTCCCGGAACCGGGCCAGGTCTGCCAACCGGACAAGCCACCGTTCGCCTGATGCGAGAATAGTGTTCCAGGCTCGTTTTGCGTGGCGGTGCGGGTAGCGGCCCCCCTGCGGGAGTTACAGAAGCCTTCTCGGCTGTGGGATCCCCGACTTGTGTATGGACCAATACGCGGCGTCGGGGCTGTCCTCGCGAGAAGACTTCTGAGAACCCGCGGCGGTGCGAGTTGCGAGGGTGGGCTAAGCGGCTGCGCCGCTTGCGGCAGCTTGAGCTGTGGCAGCGTTGCGTGCCGCAGGTTGCCCAAGCACGTGTGGAAACGCCGTGGTGTTCGACCGGTCAAACGAAAAGACCCCCGTCCGAGCTTGAGAAGGGCGGGGGTCTTCTTCGTTTGGTGGCCGATGCGCCGGTCGCCTCTGCGGCGATTGGCGCGACGCGGCTCCAGCCGAACGGTATTCCGCGAAGGCGGTCATTGAGGCCCGGGGGACACGGGCGCACCGACCGAACTGTTCAACGGCCGGACCCGCGGCGGTGTTCCGGTCCCGGGTGTGAGTCACCCCTCACTCGATCGAGATCTCGTCCCGACACGCGCCGGTTCGATGCTTGACTCCCGGAGTCCGCCCGCCGGGGCCCTTAGCTTCGAGGCATGGATTTCCGCAACGAAGTACGAGTCGGACAGCACATCTACGGAGTCACCGCCAAGAGCGAGCCCGCCGGCGAAGACCAGCCGGCCACCGTCGCGGTGGAGTTCACCGGGGCGGACGCCGACGGCCTCGTCGTGGCCGAGGGCAATCTGCTGATCGCCGTCGACGGCCTCTGCGACGCGAACGCGTTCCTGGCCCAGACCTTGGACGGCCTGGCCGCGCTGCACTCGCCGTGGGCCACGAGGCGGGGGCGGAGCCGACCACGGCCGCCCAACGCCGGCCGGCCGTGGACCGAAGCCGACGGCGAGCGGCTCCGGGAGCGGTGGCTGAGCTCGGTCGGCGAAACCGCGAGCCGGTTGATCGGGGAGCTCGGCGAGGAGTTCGGCCGGACCCGCGGCGCCGTTCGCGCGCAGCTGCCCCGCCTGGGCTGCGACCCGGACGTGCCGGGCCGGGTGCTCGCCGCGGCTTGAGTTCACCGCGGCGGAATCCGGTGCGGAATTCGGTTTGCGGAACGGCGGGGAATTCTTCCGGTGCATTGGATGACATTCGACCGAATATGACCGGGAATCGCGATTTTGGCGAGAAAGGAGGTGGGATTCGAGGAGTGCGGCGGAGGTGGTCCGCAATTTCGGGGGCGACGCGTTGACGGTTCTGCCGATTCGCCGTGTTCCGGGAGGAAGATTTACGGACGGCATGACGAAGACACCGCCTCGGTGGGGCCCGATGCACGCTGTCGGGGTGCCCACGCGAGGCGGTGCCTTGGGAGGCCGCGGCTGACGCCGCCGACCCGGTTGCCGGGGTGCCCGCACCCCGGCGACCCGCTCAGAGTCGGATCAGCACTTCTCGAAGGTGATCGCCGGGGAGTGCGCGATGGATCCCGTCGAGCTGATCGTCTCGGTGTGCACCCTGACGGTGGCGCCGGAGTTGCACGGTGCCTTCGTGGTCAGGTTGATCTCGGTGCCGCTCTGCGCCAACTCGCCGATCACCTTCGGTGTCGCGTCCTTCTGCTCGACGACGATCCGCACGGTGACCGTCGCGCTGTTCAGGCACCCGGTTCGCCCGCCGATGGCGGTCAAGGTGTTGCCGTCACGCGTCGGCTGGTAGGCGAACAGCGCGCAAGCCGGGGCTTGCTGGACTGCCGCGAGCGCCGGGGCGGTCGGCACGATCGCGAACGCGGCGGCCGTCAACGCGGCGCTGAGCAGGACGGGCGAGTGTCGCATTCGGGGCCTTCTTTCATGTACCGAATTGCTGACCGGGGGCAACGAGAAGTCGATCACCCGCCAGGTTTGCTGTCAATTTGGGGCTGGTTCGGACGCAATCTTTCACCCGAGCGAGTTTCGCAATTAGTTGTGGTGGCGTGCTCTTGTCGTGCCCGCGCGTCCGGGCGGAAGGGAAGGGATCGGATTGGATGGTGCTATGAAAAGTGAATTCTTGTCGGTTTGCGGCTGCCGGAGTGGGTTTCGGCCGGGCGTCGGCGAGCATCGCCCCGGGCTCGCGCTGCAATATTTGCAATTCCTCTGTTAATGTTGCAGCGCGTTCGAGGGGGTGTCGATGTCGAAGACGGTCGCCAAGGCGGTCCACGTGCTTGAAACCCTCGCCGCGGCGCCCAAGACCATCGCGGAGCTGGCGCGCGAGCTCGGCGTGCACAGCTCGACCGCGCTGCGCATGCTGCAGCCGCTGGCCGACGGCGGCCTGATCGCCCGCGGCCCGGAGGGCCGGTACCGCCTCGGGTTCCGGCTGGTCGAGCTCGGCCAGCAGGTGCTGGAGGAGATGGACCTGCGCGCCGTCGCCCGGCCGCACCTGATCGCGCTCGCGGACGCCACGCGCTCGACGGTGCACCTGGCGCAGCTGGTGGACGGTCAGATCGTCTACGTGGACAAGATCAACGGCGCGGCGTCGATCCGCACCTGGTCGCGGATCGGCCGGGCGGTGCCGCTGCACACCGCCGCGGCCAGCAAGGTGATCCTGGCGGCGCTGCCCGCCGAACGCCGGGACCGCCTGCTGTCCGCGCACGCCTTCACCCGCTACACCGAGCGCACCATCACCGACGAGACCGAGTTCCGCGATCACCTCGCCGAGGTCGAGCGGCTCGGCTACGCCACCGACCAGGCGGAGTTCGAGCCGCTGGTCCACTGCCTCGGCGTGGGGATCCCGGACGCCACCGGGCAGCTCGCGGCCGCGGTCTCGCTGACGACGGTGCGAGCGGACGCCGACATGCCCGAGCTGGAACGCCTCCTCGGTCAGGTCCAGGACACGGCGAGCGCGATCGCCGCTGCCCTCGGCCGCTCGGCGAACTGATCGCGCGGGCGCGCGGCGATCTGGGGTGATCGGAACAACTCGGGGCAACCCGTGACCGTTCCCAGGGGTGTTCGTTACCAGGGTGTTCGGCGTGACCGGGAGGATTGCGATGACCTGGATGATCTACGGAGCGAGCGGCTACACCGGTCAGCTGGTCGCTGACCTGGCGCTCGACCGCGGCGAGCGGCCGGTGCTGGCCGGACGCGATCCGGGCAAGGTCGCGGCATTCGCCACGCCTCGCGGCCTGCCCTACCGGGTCTTCGACCTCGCAGACCCGAACGCGGTCGCCGAGGCGCTGCGCGATGTCGACGTCGTGGCGCATTGCGCCGGGCCGTTCTCCGCGACGTCGGCGCCGATGGTCGAGGGCTGCCTGCGCGCCGGCGCGCACTACCTCGACATCACCGGCGAGATCGACGTGTTCGAGGCGGTTTTCGAGCGCCACGAGGACGCCCGGCGTGCCGGGGTGGTGCTGCTGCCGGGCTCGGGCTTCGACGTGGTGCCCACCGACTGCCTGGCCGCGATGGTCGCCGCCGAGCTGCCGACGGCGACGCACCTCGATCTCGCCTTCCACTCCAGCGGCGGGATCAGCGGCGGAACGCTGAAGAGCGCGCTGGAGGGAGCCGCGCTGGGCGGTCGGGCGCGCATCGGCGGCGAGGTGCGTTCCGTGCCGATGGCGTGGCGTCGGCGCGAGATCCCGTTCCCGTCCGGGCCGCGCCGGGTCGCCTCGCTGCCCTGGGGCGACGTCAGCACGGCCTACCGCAGCACCGGGATCGGCAACATCACCACCTTCGCGCACCTGCCCGGGCTCACCCGGACCGGCCCGCGCTCGGCCAGGCTGTCGCAGGTCGTGATGGGGTCGCACCTCGTGCAGCGGCTGGGCCGGGCGGCGATCGGCGCGGCCGTGCGCGGCCCGGGCCGGGCGACCCGCTCGCGCAGCTGGGTCGAGGTGTACGCGGAGGCGACGGCGCCGGACGGCACGAGCGTGTCGGCGGCCCTGATCGGCCCGGACACCTACGATCTCACGGCGGACGCGGTGCTCCGGGCGGTCGGGGCCCTGCGCTCCGAACCGCCGGCCCCCGGCGCCCACACCCCGGCCACGGCGTTCGGCGCGGACTTCGTCCGGCGTCTGCACGGCGTCAAGATCATCGAACCTGCCCACCGCTGAACCGCCCGCACCCGGCCAGCGGTGCGCGGGTCACTCGACCAGGACGCGGAGCATGCCCTCCGGGCCGTCGTCGTTCTCCAGGAACTCCAGGAACGGCCCCTCGCCCGAGGCCGGGTGCAAGGACGCGAACTCGGAGCGCTCGCCCGCCAGCTCCATGCCGGTCGCCGCCGCCATGGTCCGGGCGTCCGAACGCGGGTCCTGGGTGTCGACCACGACCGCGGCCACCGGGCCGGTGTTGGCGTAGACCTTGCGCGGTTCGAGCACGCACAGCTCGTTGCCCTCGAGGTCGGCCATCACCACCCACGGCACCTCGCTGCTCTGGTCGATGTCGGCGAACCGGGCACCGGCGTTGAACAACCGCTCCACGATCCGGTTCTGGTCGTCGTGCGTCTCGCTGCGCAGGTCCAGGTGCACGCCGTTCTTGCCGCTCTTGGCGCGGGCGCTGGCGACGAACCGCAACGGCACCCCGGGGCCGGTCGGCTGGACGACGATCCCGCACGCCGTGTCGAGCCGCCAACCGAGCACGTCGGCCCACCACCGCGCGAGCCGCTCCGGCTCCCGCGCCGAGAACTCCACGACGACCGACGCCATGCGGCGAACGTAAGGGCACTCCCGGGCTTCGCACAACTTCATCCGGGACCGAAAACGGGTGGCGACCGGCCCGCCCGGGGCCTTAGCTTGCGGGCCATGCGGATTCGCGAAGCGCACCCCGACGACTGGTCGGCGATCTGGCCGTTCATGCGGGAGATCGCGGTGGCGGGGGAGACGTTCTCCTGGGACCGCGACATCGACGAGCAGCGAGCCAGGCAGCGCTGGTTCCCGCAGCCGCCGGGCCGGACGGTCGTCGCCGTCGACGACGGCCGAGTGGTCGGCACCGCGGTGTCCGGCCCGAACCACGAGGGGCCGGCCGCGCACGTCGCGACGGCCAGCTTCATGGTCGACCCCGAACACGCCGGGCGCGGCGCGGGCCGGGCGCTGGGCCGCCACGTCCTGGACCGGGCGCGAGCGGACGGCTTCCGCGCGATGCAGTTCAACGCGGTCGTCGAGACCAACGACCGGGCCGTCGCCCTCTGGCGGTCGCTCGGCATGCGGATCGTGGCGACCCTGCCGGAGGCGTTCCACCACCCGGGCCACGGCTACGTCGGCCTGCACGTCA
Organism: Saccharopolyspora elongata; assembly: GCF_004348985.1. Lineage (GTDB taxonomy): Bacteria > Actinomycetota > Actinomycetes > Mycobacteriales > Pseudonocardiaceae > Saccharopolyspora > Saccharopolyspora elongata. The sequence goes on from NZ_SMKW01000030.1 coordinate 50,858, forward strand.
TGTACCAGCTGTTCTGAGGCGCGGTAGGTGCCCGTGAGCGGTCCGGTGCGCCATCGCACCCCGAACCGCTCACGGGTCCCTGACCAGAGGAGATCGTCGATCCTGGCCGGTGGGCGGGGTCAGGTGCGCGAGGTGCTCAACCCGCGCCGGAGGTCGGCGAGGAGGGTGGGCAGCACCGCTTCCTCTTCGATCGCCCTGGCGGCCGTGCTCATCAGCTCGGACAGCTGCGGATCCCAGGGGGTTTCGAGCGGGGCGCCGACGAGGTTGGGCAGGTCGGTGCGGGTCGCGGCGGCCTGGTCGAGGGCTTCGCGGTAGTCGGCCGCGGACATCCGCCAGGGGCGCGCGCCGTGGTGCGCCAGGAGCGAGCTGGTGATGCTGACGCCCGGCCAGTCGAAGTCACCGTGGTAGTGCAGAACGGCACCGCAGTCCGCGAGGCGCTGCAACAGCGCCCGGGTGACGGTCGAGGGGCGGCCCGACACGCAGACCACGGGATGCGCGATGCCCTCTTCCACGGCCGATTCGAGGACTCGCGGGTTCTCGCACACCGCGATCGCCGTGGCGGGTTCGACGAGACTGGTCGGGGCGGCGCGCAGGTCGAGGTGGGTCAGATGGGTCGGCAGGCCCAGCTCGGTCCGCTGCCGGACGCCCTGCGACCAGTCGTCGGAGCCGACCAGCGGCAAGGCCCAGCAGAGCACGGTCGCGGACACGGCATCGAGTGTGACCCCGCAGCGCTCCCACAAAGCCCGGCGCTCGCGCTCGTTGCCCGGCGTCTCCACGCCGTGCGCCAGCGCAGCCGCCTTGAGCACGACCCGGCTCAACGCCGTGCCGTTGTCGAGCGCATGCGCTCCGCCAACGCTCGCCGCGAGCTCGCTGCGCGACGTCCACGCCTCCGGCGGCTCCGCCAGCGCTAACGCGCCCAACGCCTTGGCCGCGCTCCGCGCGACGGCGGGAAGCTCGTCGTCGCCGACTCGCCCGTACTGCTGGAGCCACTGCGTCCACGGCTCCGCCCATGCGGCCGTCGCGAGCCCTCGCTCCGCGAGTGCCGCTCGCACGGTCTCCGCGGTCCGCTCGCGCCGTTCGTCCCGCTCCGCGGCCTCACGTCGCCCCAGCGGCCGCTCGTGCAGGATCTCCAGGACTTCCGCCAGCCCCAGCGCGAACCGGCTCCGCCGGGTCGCTTCGTCCAATTTGGACAGGCTGATCCGGGTGCCCTGGCCCCACATCGGGCGGCCGTACAGCTCGCCGACGGCTCGCTGGGCCTCGGCGTCGGGCAGCTCCAACCGGAACGTCGCCGGCGGGCTCGCCGCCTCCAGCGCTTCCCGGGCCTTCTCCCACAGCCCGCGCAGCGGCTCGACGCCCCACGCCGCGCGGACGTCGTCCTCGACACTCACGTCAATTCGCCCCCATTCGTTCGGAAGTATGCGGCGTCAAGGACACCCGCTGACAACCCCACCGTCGCCGGACCCCGAGGCCAGCGCTCCGGCGAGGTCCACAGTCACCCGGCATGGGCGCATTTCGCGAGAACATGCGCCCACGCCGGGTGCCGACGTCCGTGCTCACCCTGCTCCATTGCACAGGTGGCCTTGCCGGAACCCCCCGGAAGGTGCCGCCGCATCAACGGCCCGGAGCCGCGCCCCGCCGCGCGAAGATCATCCGTCGGTGCGGTCGAGGGCGGCGCCGTCCCAGGTGGTGTGGGTGCAGGCGATGCCGTGGCCGCTCCGGGGGCGCAGCACGTCGTAGATGTGCATCTTCGGGATCTTCGGGGACACGCCCCAGCCGCTCGGCCAGGTGATCAGCCAGTCCATGTCCAGGTCCACCAGCAGCCCGAGCATCCGCGCGATCGTCGGGTCGTCCAGCCGCTCGAACGCCTCGTCCAGCAGCACCAGCCGCAGCGGCCCGCGCCCGTCCGAGGACACGCTGACCGCGTCGTAGAACGCCGCCGCCGCGGCGAACAGCGTCACGTAGGAGATCAGCCGCGTCTCGCCGGAGGACAGCTGTCGCAGCCGCCGGACGCGCGGCTTGCCGTCCGGGCCGATGTCGCGGACCCGCACCGTGAACGCGAACCACGACCGGTAGTCCAGCGCCCGCGCCAGGATTTCGGCGTAGCCGCCCGAAGTGCTGTCCCGCTCGGACTCGATGAGGTCGGTGAACACCCGGCGCAGCAGCGCGTCCTGGTCGTCGCTGCGGCTGGCGAACGGGGTGCGGACCAGGTCGATGGCCTGCTTGATGTCGTCGCCGAGCGCCGCCGACGGCTGCCATTCCAGCTGGACGTGCACGCCCTGGCTGGAGCGGGCGCCGTCGAGCACCTCGTTCATCCGCTTGCACAGGTCTTCGGCGATGCCGACCTGGCCGCGCAGCCGCTCCGCGAGGTCGCGGATCAGGTAGTCGGCGAAGATCGACTGGTAGCGCTCGTTGAGGTAGCCGCGCTGTTCGGCGAGCCGTTCGCCGACCCGCCGCGCGGCGTCGGCCACCGGCTGCGGGCCCTCCTCGCCGGTGACGGTCACGGTGAGCAGGCCGTGCTGGTCGGCCGCCGTGATGTCGTAGTTGCCGCTCAGCGAGTGCTGCAGGGTTTGCAGCCGGTTGAGCACCGTGGCCTCCGACGAGCCCCGGCGGTCCGCCTCGGCGAGCACCCGCGCCGCATCGGCCGGGTCGCCCGGCGCAGTCTCGCCGACGTCCGCGGCCGACCACAGGCCCGGGATCCGCAGCGCCTGCTGGAAGGCTTCGGTCGCCGCCGACGCGTCCTGCTCGCGGCCCGCGAGCTGGGACTGCTTGTGCTCCAGCTGGGTCTCCAACCGCGCCGAGGACTCCCGCAGCGAGCTGATCTTCTCCCGCGCCTGCGGCAGCTGCGTGCGCAGCTCGGCCCGCTCCCGCTCGAACGCACCGACCTTGTCGGCGATCTGCTGCGCCTCGCCTCCGACGGCGGAGGTGAGTTCCGCGAGGCCGGTGGCCTGCTCCGCGTACTCGGCGCAGCGCTGCTCGGCCTGCGACTCGGCCTCCATCCGGTCGGCCACCGCCGCGTCGTGGTGCAGCGAGAGGTCACGCAGGTCGGTGAGCGTCGGCAGGCAGCGCGACTCGATCGCCTCGCGGAGCGCGTCGATGCCCGCGCGGGCGTCGAGGGCGGCGCGGTGGGCGGCGTCGAGCGCCTGCGTGTCGGCGGGCAGGTCGGCTTCGCCTGCCGACCGCACCAGCTCGGCTTGCGCCGCTTGCCAGCGCTGATCGGCGCTCTCGTGCTGCTCGCGCAGCTGCACGGCCTTCTGTTCGGCGTCCTCTGCGGACTCGATCGCCGTGGTCAGCTTGGCGTGCGCGGTCAGCAGATCGCTGTCGTCCGGGTAGGACTCGAGGTGCTGCTCCAGCTCCGCGGTGTCCTCGCTCGCCTCGCGGTGCCGCCGCTCGGCTTCGCCGGTCTCCGCGCGCAGCCGTGCGAGATCTTCCTCCAGTTCCGCGATGCGCCGGGCCCGGGCCGCTTCGCGGGCGCCCGCGCCGACGTACTCCGCGGCTTCCTTGCGCCACGAGCCGGACAGCACCCCCGCGCGCCAGGCACCGGTGACCGACACCGAAAGCCCGGCGCCGCCGTCGATCAACACCGAGGCCAGCAGGGCCGCGACCCGCTCCGGAAGCACCGGGCAGTCTGCCTCGGCGGCGGGCGACAGCAGCTCGGCCAGCGTGCCGCCGGAGCCGGGCTCGGCCGGGGCGGCGAGCAGGTCGGCGAGGCCGGGGACCTCGCCTTCGGCGGTGACCCAGGCGTTGAGCAGCCCGCTGGACTGCAGCGCCGCCTCCAGCCCGGCCCGGTCGGATTCGTCCAGCGACGGCTGGAAGTCCACGAGTTCGTAGAAGGCCCGGCCCCGGGCGGTGTTGCGTTCGGCGTCGGCCCAGGCGGGGCGGTTCGGCGTCTGCTCGTGCCCGGCGCGGAGCTCGGCGAGTTCCTGTTCGCGGGACCGGGATTCCGCGTGGAGCTCGGTGATCTCCTGCTCCGCCTCGGCCACCTGGCGGCGGGCCTCGTGCAGCTGCGGCTTGGCCCAGCGGCGCGCCTGCTCGCGGGCTTGCCGCGTCGCCGACCGGTCCGCGACGAGGTCCTCCGCCGACGGCGGCTCCGGCAGCTGGTCGTCCACTGTGGATGGCCAGGCGACGGCCCACTTCTGGGCACGCTCCACCCACACCGCCGCGGCGTCGGTGAGTTCCTGCTGCGCCTGGTTGCGCCGGCCGACCGCCTCCGTCGAGGTCAGCTGCGCCTGCCGCGCCTGCCGCTGGAGCTCGACGACCTTGTCCTGCTCCCCGTCCAGCTCCTGGGCCTGCTGGTGCAGCGCGAGCGTCAGCGCCGAACGCTGCCGGGCGACCGCCGAGACTTCCTCGGAAGTTCCCATGGCGGCGCGGAATTCCGCGGCCAGCGCATCGGTGTCCAGCTGCGGCGCGGCGTAGCGGTCGACGGGCAGCGGCTCGGCGTCGGGCTCCGGCGAGGTGCGCACCCGCGCCTGCTCGGACCGCACCTCGGCCGCCGGAATGGCCGGTGGCCGCGGCACCAGCACCCCGTCCAGTCCCGCCGTCGAAAGCTGCTGCGCGGCGCGGGCCGCGGCCTGCCCGGCCGCCTCCGAATCGCCGGTCAACCGGCGCAGCATGCCGACCACCGACTCCGCCGAGTGGTGCTCCTGCGCGCGGTGCTTGCTCGCCGTGTCGAGCGCGGAAACCGCTGCGGCGCGGGCGCTTTCCACCAGCCGCTCGCGGTCGCGCAGGTTCTGCAGCTCGGAATACGCCGGGTGGGAGCGCAACGCGTCGATGCTGGATTCCAGCTCTGCCTCGCGCCGTTCGAGTTCGGCGATCGTCTCCTGCGCGCCCTCCCTGTCCTGCTGCTTGCCCGACACCTGCTTCTCCAGGGCGGTCAGCTCCTTGCGCAGCGCACGCAGCCTGTCCTGCGCGGTGCGCATCGCGTCGGCGCGGTCGCGCAGGGCGCCGAAGGCGTAGCCGGAATAGGTGGACAAGAACGCGGTCAGCGCCTTGTCCGCGCCGGTCAGCCGGACGATGTTCTCCCGGATCGACTCCAGGTCGTCGAACGACGTCGCCAGCCGCTCGATCAGGCCCGGGTCCAGCGGCGGCAGCGCGTCCGACAGGATCTGCTCCAGCTGCCCCTCCAGGACCTTCAGGCCGACGTCGGGGTTGCGCAGCGTGCGCTGCAGGTGCAGCAGGTCGCCGTAGCGCGCGGCGGGCACGCCGTAGACCGAGGCGGCGACCTTCGCGCGGAACGCCTGGTCGTCGAGGACGCAGTCGGCGCCGAGCAGTTCGCGCAGCTGCGCCGAACCCAGCGGCACCCGGTCCGCGCCGACCAGGTAGAGGTTGATGCCGACCCGGCGGCTGGTGATGAACCGCCACGAGTCGCTTATCGACTGCGAGGTCTTCGACGCCTTCACGCCGATGCCGCAGGTGAGGAACTCCTCGCCCCCGCCCGGAGTTTCGCGGCGCAGCTCGATCCAGGCGTAGCCGATCCGGTTCGGCCCGCCCGGGTACTCGTCGAGCATCAGGCGCCGGATGCTGACCGTGTCGAAGCCCTTCGAACCCAGCTGGCGGAGGTCGCCGTCCAGGCACAGCGGCAGCAGCAGCTCCAGGGTGCGGGACTTGCCGGAGCCGTTGGTGCCCTGGAAGATCGCCCGGCCGCCGCCCAGGTCGAAGGTCGTCTCGGCGTACTGCCAGATGTTGACGATCCCGCCGCGGTGCAGCCGCCAGCGGTTGGCAGTGGGCACCGATTCCGTGCTGTCCGCGCTCACCGTTGACCGTCCCCTTGCATCTCGTCGAACACCGTCATCTCGTCGAACAGCGACCAGCCCGGTGGCTCCGGGGCCGCCGGTTCCGGCTCCCGGCCCGGGGCCGGGGTGGCGTCCGGCTGCGGCAGCCAGCGGTGCGCCGCCGGGCTGAGCAGCCATCGGCCGTCGAGCTCCTGCAGCAGGCCGAGCCGGCGCAGCAGCGCGACCACCGAGTGCACCAGCGCCTGGTGGTCCTCGGTGGCCTGCCGGGACCAGGCGGCCGGGTAGGAGTCGACCAGTTCCTGGCAGACGTCGACGAAGTCCTGCCAGGTCACCGGGTGCTTGCCGGTCGCGTCCGGCTCCGCGCGGCCCAGCAGGTCCGGCAGCGCCAGCAGCGCGATGCGCGCGACCGTGCCGGGGCCGGGGAAGACCAGGTCGGTGAGGTAGTCCTCCGGGTCGCAGACCACCACGCCCTCCGCGCGGCACTCGCTGACCAGGCCGAAGAACCGCTCCAGCAGGCGGGATTCGCCGGTCGCGTGCTCGCGAAGCCAGGCGGAGTGCTCGGTCGGCAGGTCGGAGTAGAGCACGACCGGGTCCTCGACCAGCCGGCGCCGCACCGCGTGCTCCAGGTTCCGGGGCCCGGCGGTGGAGGCCAGCTCGACCAGTCGCCCGGGACTTTCCGCCTCGGCGAGCGGCCCGGAGATGAGCTGGCCGAGCAGGTCGGTGTCGATGGTGATCAGCGCCTCGGCGGTGGCCTCCGCGGCCACCGAGCCCTCGGTTTCGGTGATCACGCCGAGCGCCACCAGGTGCCGCAGCGCCGCGGTGAGGGCGCGCCGGTCCGCCGGGTCGTCGACCACCTGGATCTCGGCCTCGGCCGCGGCCGCGCGGACATCGCTGACCAGGCGCGACAGCAGCACCTGCCGACCGATGCCGGTCAGCGCCGCCAGCGTCAGCGCCACGTACGCGTAGCCGCGCGGCGACAACGAGGCCTCTCCGCGGGTCGCGTCCACACCCGGCCCGGACTTGTACAGCCGCGCGAAGCGCCGCTCCACCACCAGGCGATAACCCAGCAGCGACGAGAAGATCTCTTGGAGCACCACGCGCTGCCGGTAGATCATCGGCAGCAGGTCGCCGTCCGGTCCACCGGGGCGCAGCAGCGGTCGGCGCAGCAGCACGCGCGCGCAGCGGACCGCGTTCGCCGCGTCGATGTCCGGGAGTTCGTCGAAGGTCTTGATCATCGGGCGGCTCCGGGCAGTGGCTCCGAGGTGTCCGGGATGGCGCCGTCGCCGGAGACTTCGAGCACCGTGTCCCGGAGCGTCAAAGTGCCTGCGGCGCTGGAGATCCGAGTCTCCTGGCCCGTTTCGGGGCGGACCGTGACGCGCAGCCGGTGCACCGGGTCGAGCGCCGTGCCCGCGTCGTCGGAGCCGTCGCGCTGCGCCATCGCCAGCGTCAGCAGTTCGCACAGCACGCCGAGAGCATCGGCCGACAGCCGCTGTTCGTCCAGCCGAGAGCTCGCCGCGGCGAGCTCGGCGACCGCGGCGGAGCGCCGCTCGTCGGCCTGCCGGGCCTGCGCCAGCAGGGTTTCCTCGGTCATCGGGTCGTCGAGCACCCGCGAGGTCCGGCCGCGCGCCCCGCGATCTCCGCGGCTGCGCACGCTCACCGTCACGTCGAGCACCGGGCCGTCGCGCCACGACACCTTGTCGTTGTCGCTGTCGTAGTCCGGCGCGGGCAGCAGGTGCCGCGCCGAGTGCAGGCCGAACGCGGCCGAATACACCTGGTGGGCGGTGGTTTCGTCGGCACCGTCGAACCACTTCGCCAGCTTCAGCAGCTCGCCGCGCCGCCCCGGCACCAGCCCGCCGCCGGAGGTGGCGCGCTTGACGCTGGCCAGCAGCGAGCCGATCGCGCGGGCGGTGGCCTCGCGCAGCGCCGCGACCTGGCTCGGCCGGCCCGGCGAGTCGACGAACCAGTCGGTCAGCTCCTGCCAGTCCGCGGCGGTGCGGCCCCGCGCCCGCTCCACGTCGATGCCCAGCTGGTCGGCCGGGCCCAGCAGCCGGAGCAGCTCGCCGCGGACGCCGACCAGGCCGGCCAGCGAACCCGCGATCGTCCCGGTGTGCCGCAGCACGTCCTCGACGACCATCTGGATGTACTCGACCAGCAGGTTCCGAAACCCGGAGATCTCGTCGGGCGCCAACTGGTGGCGGGTGACGACCTGACCGAGGTAGGCGTAGAAGTCGCGCACCGTGGCGGCGAGCTCGGCGTGCTGCAGGAACACCGTGGTGACCTGCTCGGCGAGCCGTTCCCGTGCCTGCCGCGCGGGTTTGGCCCGCGGATCGCGGCTCTCGGCGGTCAGGGCCGCGGAAAGCGCCTCGCCGATCCCGGACAGGCCGCGGTCGATGGCGGGCAGCAGCTCGCGCGAGACCTCGCGGGCGCCCTCGGGAACCCGCAGCAGCGCGTCGACGTCCCGCTGCACCCGGACCGCGAGCTTGCTGACCTGGTAGCGCACGCTGCCGTGCTGGAACTCGGCGATGCTCGACGCGATCGTCTCGCGGCGGCCCACCACCAGGTTGCCCCACTTGACCAGCTGCTTGAGCCGGTCGATCACGGTGTCCACATCGGACTCACCGGCGGCCACCCGGCCCTCCCGCTCGGCGGCGGCCAGCGCCGCGCCCACCTCGCCGGCGGACAGGTCGGCCAGCAGCGTCGAGGTGAACAGCCGCATGATTGCCAGGTAGGTGCGGTGCTCGGGCGCCTGCAGGTAGGCGAAGAGCTGCAGGCGCTGCCCGCCGTCGCGGGTCTGCTCGGGAGCCTGCGTGGCCGGCGCGTCCGTCGCGGTGGTTCCCGCGACGCCCGCGCGCAGCACATCGGCTTCGTGGTCCGGGGCCGTCACGGTCCGCCACGATATCCCGTCCGGCCGACACGGCTGGTCACCTGGCATGCGGTGACCGGCCCCACCAGCCCCAGCGGTAGCGTTCCGGGGAGCTTTGCGAGGTCGGGGGTGCCCGTGACCGGGCCACTCGCAATGCCGGGAACCCGCGGTGCGCGGGGGCTCGTGAGCGCCTTTGGCCGTCCTGGCGACCAGCCGCGCTCACGGCCGATCACCAGCGCGAACGCCGGGTTTCCGGGCTTGTTGGTGGGCATCGGATCGATTTGGAGGAACGGCACCGGTGAGCGCGGGACGTGCGGTCGGACTGCTACTCGGAGTGGCCGCGGACGCGGCGATCGGCGACCCGAAGCGCGGGCATCCGGTCGCGCTATTCGGCAAGGCCGCCCAGTCCGCCGAGCGGGCGCTGCACCGGGACCAGCGGCTGGCCGGCATCGCCTACACCGGCCTGCTGGTCGGCGGCACGGTCGGCGTCGGGGTCCTGGCGCAGCGGCTGTCCCGGCGCAGCCCCGTGCTGGAGGCCGCCGTCACCGGGCTGGCCACCTGGGTGGTGCTCGGTGGCTCGTCGCTGGCCGATGAGGGCACCGCGATGGCCCGGATGCTCGACGCGGGCGAGATCGACGCGGCCCGGGAGCGGCTGCGCAACCTGTGCGGGCGGGACTCGGCGGTGCTGGACGGGCAGGGCCTGGCCAGGGCCACGGTCGAGTCGGTCGCCGAGAACACCTCCGACGCGGTGGTGGCGCCGCTGGTGTGGGGAGCGATCGCCGGGGTGCCGGGGCTGATCGGCTACCGCGCGGCCAACACGCTCGACGCCATGGTCGGCCACCGCTCGCCGCGCTACCGCAACTTCGGCTGGGCGTCGGCGCGCCTGGACGACGTGCTGAACCTGGTGCCGTCGCGCCTCGCGGCCGTGCTGACCTCGGCGTGCGCGCCGGTGGTCGGCGGCTCGGCGGGCGGCGCGTGGCGGACCTGGCGGCAGGACGCCTCGGCGCACCCGAGCCCGAACGCGGGGCAGGTGGAGGCGGCGTTCGCCGGTGCCCTCCAGATCCGGCTCGGCGGCCGGACGGTGTACGGCCACGTGGTGGAGCAGCGCCCGGTGCTGGGGGAGGGCCGGACGGCGGACGCGGGCGACGTGACGCGCAGCGTCGAGCTCTCGCGGGTGATCGGGACGGTCACGGGAGTCTTGACGGCGGCGTTCGCCCTGACCCGGGGCATCCGCCGGGACCGCCGCAACCGCTGACGTTCCGCCTGGCCACGGGGCCGTGAGTCTTTTGTGTTGCTATAGGGATCCAAAGGACTCACGGCCCCGGACCTGCGGGAACAGGAAGAACCTGACGCTGGACAAGCGCTCGATGAGCGTGGATCGGTCCCCGATTTCAGGCAAAATCGGAAGTCGCTTCTCGCGTCGAGATCTGCCTGATTTTAGGCAAAATTGGGCGCTCTCGGCGGCGCGCTCGTGTCAGGCTTGGTTGGTCTGGTGGGCCGCGTCGTCGGCCGGGGTCGCCGGGGCCTCGGATTCGGCCTTGCGGCGGGCCTCTTCTTCGCGTTCCCGGCGCTCTTCCTCGGCGATCGCCTCGGCCACCGACATCTTCCGGCGGCGGCCGCCCTTCGCGCTGGGCTCCGGCCCGCCGGCGGACGTCTCCTCGGCCGGTGCGTTCCGCCAGGGCGGGCGGGCGTCGGAGCGCAGTTCCGAGTACATCAGGTAGCCGATGGCGATGATCGCCATGATGCCGAAGGCGATCCACTGCAGGGCGTAGGAGAAGTACGGCCCCGATTCCAGGCGCGGCAGCGGCATGGCGCCAAGCACGCCCGGCTGGCCCTCGTTGAGCACCACGTAGCCCGGCCGCAGGGCGAGGCCGGTGCCGTTCGAGATGGTCTCCGCGTTCACCGCGTAGGCCCAGCGGTGCCCGTCGTGCTCGAACAGCGGGCGCTGCTTGCTGTCCTGCTCGTCGGTCCGGACGCGAGCGGTGACCGAGATGTCGCCGGTCGGCGCGGCCGCGTAGTCCGGTGCCCGGGTGCCGTCGACCGGGCGGATGAAGCCCCGGTCGACCAGCACCGTCGTGCCGTCGTCGAGCCGGAACGGGGTCAGCACTTCGAACGCGGGCTCGCCGAGCACCGTGCGCTGCCAGGCCAGCGTTTCGCCCTCCGGCACGTACTGCCCGCGCAGCACGACCTGCGACCACTCGGTCCGCTGGTCCGGCGCCTGCCCGGCGGGCAGCACCTCCGCGAGCGGTTTCGGCGGCGCGTGGAACGACTCGGCGATGGCGTTGTTGCGCGTCTGCGCTTCGTCGCTGCGGCTGAACTGCCAGGGGGCGAGGAGCGTGAAGCACAGCGACGCGAACACCACGACCAGCGCGATCAGGCCGAGCCAACCGGGTCGTAGCAAGAACTTCAGGCGCACTCCTACACGGTAACCGAATCACCCTGACCTGCGGTTTTGGGTTGTGGGAGCGGGATCGTGGCAGGTCAGCGCCCGTTTTGCCCGGGACGCGCGAACGACCGGGTGCCGCCCGGCGCCAGGTTCTGTCGGTGTGACGAAGTCGTCGGTACGACGGGGTATCCGCCGCGCGGACCTCGCGATTGCCGGTCATCGCGGCGGCGATCGATCTCGCCGCTGACCGCCTACCTGGCGCGGAGGGCGGAGCGGGCGGCGGCGACGGCCTGGCCCGCGTAGCTGCCGCCGAAGAGCACCGCGTGCACCAGCAGCGGGAACAGCTGGTGCAGTCCGATCCGGTGCTCCCAGCCCTCGGCCAGCGGGCTGACCTCCTGGTACGCCGCCACGACGCGGTCCAGGTGGGGGCAGCCGAACAGGCGCAGCATGGCGAGGTCGGTCTCGCGGTGCCCGCCGTGCGCGGCCGGATCGATCAGCCACGCCCGCTGCGCACCCCAGTGCACATTGCCGCTCCACAGGTCGCCGTGCAGCCGCGTCGGCGACTCGGCGGGCCCGGCGAGTTCGTCGACCTGAGCGCACACCAGCGAGATCACCGCGCTGCCCTCGGCGCTGAGCGTCCCCGCGTCGACGGCGCGGCGCAGGTACGGCTCGATCCGGTGCCGGGCGTAGAACGCGGGCCACTGCTCGTCCGGTTCGTTGCGCATCCGGGCGAGGCCGATCCACGCGTCCGCCGGGCCACCCGGCGGCGCTGCGCCGAAGGCGGGCGCACCGGCCGCGTGCAGCGCGGCGAGTTCGCGGCCGAGGCGCTCGGCGGCGAGCGCATTCGGCGCCGCCGCCGGGATGTGCTCGGTGACCAGCCAGTTCTCGTCGTGGCCGTGCACCTCGGGGACGGCGATGACGTCTGGCTCCGCGAGCCAGGCCAGCGATGCCGCTTCGGCCGCGATGGCGCCTGGCATCGATGCGGTCTTGGCGAAGACCGTCGTGCCGTCCTCGAGGTGGACCGCGAACGCCGCTGCGGTGTCGCCGCCGCTGAGCCGGCGCACCTCGGCCGGCATCCGCCCGGTGATCTTCGCTACCGCCGCCCGGGCTTGGTCGCGCATCGCCGTCACAGCCGTTCGCGGACCCAGGCCAGCAGGCCCGGCGTCGAGGCCTCGATCATCGCCAGCACGTCGTCGAACCCGTTCGGCCCGCCGTAGTACGGGTCCGGGACCTCGGCGGCGTCGGACGAGTCCGGGTCGAAGGAGCGCAGCAGCCGCACCTCGGTCGAACCGTCGACGAGGCGGCGCACCGCCCGCAGGTGTCCGGCGTCCATCGCGACGAGCAGGTCGGCGTCCAGGTGGTGGTCGTCGACCTGGGCCGCGACGTGCTCGGTGGGGTAGCCGTGGTCGGCGAGCACCTTCGCGGTGCGCGGATCGGCGGGCTCGCCGACGTGCCACGGCCCGGTCCCGGCACTGGTGACCTCGACCTGCCCGTCCAGCCCGGCCCGCCGCAGCTGCTCGCGGAACACCAGGGCGGCCATCGGGGAACGGCAGATGTTGCCGGTACAGATGAAGGAGATGTGCACGTTTCCCGAGGGTACGGATCGCCCGCCGCCCGGTTCCGGCCGTGGGAGCGGGTGGCCTCGGCCACCGGGACGAGCGGGCCGTTCACCTCGGACGTGGCTCGCGCAGCGTTGCCTGATCCGGCAGGCCGCGCCTCGGGTGGGACGGTCGGATCACGAGGGGATCACCGCTGCCTTCGCGGCTCACGGGCCGGATGCGGTCCTGGTTAGACTGCCCGGGATGAACAGCGGGGACGACCGGGATTCGTTGCGCCACCACGGCGACGTCGACGCCGAGCACGGCCTGCTCGACTTCGCGGTGAACGTCCGCCTCGACCGCCCCCCGGCGTGGCTCCGCCACCGCCTCGCGGCGGCGCTGGACCGCCTCGGCCGCTACCCGTCGGCCGCCGACGACCTGGCCGCTCGGTCGGCTGCCGCCGCCCGCCACGGCCGCACCGCCGACGAGGTCCTGCCGCTGGCCGGGGCCGCGGAGGGCTTCGCGCTCCTGCCGTCGCTGCGCCCCCGCCTCGCCGCGCTGGTGCACCCTTCGTTCACCGAGCCCGAGCTGGCGCTGCGCACCGCCGGTGTCGAGGTGGCGCGGGTGCAGCTGGATCCGGCGGACGGCTACCGCCTGGACGCGGCCGCGGTGCCGGAGCAGGCGGATCTCGTGGTGCTGGGCAATCCGACCAACCCGACGTCGGTGCTGCATCCGGCGGCGGAGATCCGGCGGCTGCTGCGGCCGGGCCGGGTGGTGCTCGTCGACGAGGCGTTCGCCGACACCGTGCCGGGCGAGCCGGAGTCGCTCGCGGGCTGCCGGGAGCCGGGGCTGCTGGTGTTCCGCAGCCTGACGAAGATGTGGGGGTTGCCGGGGCTGCGCGCGGGGTATGCGCTGGGCGACCCGGAGCTGCTGCGGCGGCTGTCCCGCTATCGTCCACATTGGCCCGTCAACGCGCTGGTGCTGGAGGCGATGATCGCCTGCTGCGAGCCGGCGGCGCTGGCCGAATCGGGGCAGGCGGCGGCCGAGTTCGAGGAGCACCGCGCCGGGCTGGTCGCCGAGCTCGACGGCATCCCGGGGCTGCGGATCGCGCTGCCCGCCCGCGCCCCGTTCCTGCTGCTGCAGGTGGCCGGCGGGGTGGAGGTGCGGGAAGCGTTGCGGCAGCACGGAATCGCGGTCCGCCGGGGTGACACGTTCCCCGGTCTCGGACCCGATCACCTGCGGGTCGCGGTTCGCGACCCGGCGCAGAACGCTTTGCTGGTGAAGGCATTACGCGACATCTTGGGACGGGGGTGAGCCGGTGGTGGTGCGGCTTCGAGAGGTGATCGGCGCGCTGGAGGAGGCGTATCCGACCGGGCTGGCGGAGAGCTGGGACGCGGTCGGCCTGGCGTGCGGCGACCCGGACGCGGTCGTGCAGCGGGTGCTGTTCTGCGTGGACCCGGTCGAGGCCACTGTGGACGAGGCGGTGGATTTCGGCGCGCAGCTGGTGGTTTCGCACCACCCGCTGCTGCTGCGTGGCGTGCACGGGGTACCCGCGGACGACCCCAAGGGGCGGATCGTGCACCGGCTGATCCGCTCCGGCATCGGCCTGTACTGCGCGCACACCAACGCCGACAGCGCGGTGCAGGGCGTGTCGGACGCGCTGGCCGCGGCGATCGGCCTGACCGTGCGCCGGCCGCTGGTGCCGCACGCGGAGGGCGCCGAGACCGGGCTCGGGCGCATCGGCGAGCTGCCCGAGGCCGAGCCGTTCCGCGACTTCGTGAACCGCGTCGCGCAGAACCTGCCCACCACGGCCTGGGGCGTGCGCGGTGCGGGCGACCCGGAGCGGCCGATCCGCACCGTCGCGGTGTGCGGCGGCGCTGGCGATTCCTACCTGGCGACCGCGGCCGCGGCGGGCGTCGACGCCTACGTGACCGCCGACCTGCGACACCACCCGGCCGGCGAGCACCTGGCCCGGGCCGACGTGCCCGGTGCGGAGGTGCCCGCCCTGGTGGACGTGGCGCACTGGGCGAGCGAGTGGCCGTGGTGCCAACAGGCCGCGGACATCGTCGCCGCCGCGCTGCCGGATACAGTCGAAGTCCTCGTTTCCACCCGCCGCACCGACCCGTGGACCGTCCACGCCGGCGCGGCATCCGACCCAGGGAGGGCGCTCGCGTGAAAGCCGACCCCGCCGTTCAGCGACGGCTGCTCGATCTTGCGGAGGCGGACGCGGAACTCAACCGCGTCGAGCACCGCAGGCGCACGCTGCCGGAGCTGGAGCAGATCGGCCAGGCCGAGGGCGAGGTGCGCGCCAAGCGCGATGAGCTGGTGGTCGCCCAGACCGCGTTCAGCGACCTGGACCGCGAGGTCAAGCGGCTGGAGAACGAGGTCGACCAGGTGCGCGCCCGGGAGCGGCGGGACCGCGACCTGATGGCGGCCGGGGCGTCCGCCAAGCAGCTCGAAGACCTGGAGCACGAGCTGCAGACGCTCGCCCGCCGCCAGGGCATCCTCGAGGACGAGCAGCTCGAGGTCATGGAGCAGCGCGAGGCCCTCGAAACGAACGTGACGAAGTCGCGCGAGGCCGTCGCCGTCGCCGAGGAGCGGCTCGCGGACATCCAGTCGCGCCGCGACGAGGCGCTCGCCGACCTGGAGGTGGCGGAGACGCGCCGCAAGACTGAGCGGGACCTGATCACCAAGGCGATGCCGGCCGACCTCCTCGCGCTCTACGAGCGCATCCGCGCGCAGCGCGGCGTCGCGGCCGGGCTGCTGCAGGGCGCCCGGTGCGGCGCGTGCCGGATCGAGCTCGACCGCTCCGCGCTGACCGAGGTGCGCGAGGCCGCGGCCGACGACGTGGTCCGCTGCGAGGAGTGCGGCGCGATCCTGGTGCGGACCGGGGAGAACCGGTGAGCTCGCGGGTCGTCGTCGAGGCCGACGGCGGATCGCGCGGCAACCCGGGCCCGGCCGGATGCGGCGCGGTGGTTCGCGACGCCGAGTCCGGCGAGGTGCTCGCCGAGCGCTCCATCGGGCTGGGCGTGGCGACCAACAACGTCGCCGAGTACCAGGGCGTGATCGCGGGCCTGCGGGCCGCCGCCGAGCTCGGTGCCGCCGACCTCGAGGTGCGGATGGACTCCAAGCTGGTCATCGAGCAGCTGGCAGGGCGCTGGAAGGTCAAGCACGCCAACCTGCAGCCGCTGGCCGCCGAGGCTCGGCAGCTGATCGCCGGGTTCGGCCGCGTGGACCTGCAGTGGGTGCCGCGCGCCCAGAACGCGCACGCCGACCGGCTGGCCAACGAGGCGATGGACCGGCAGGCCGGCGGTACCGAGCGGTCGAGCGGCACGTCGACGTCGGGTGAGGCGAGCACGAGCTCCGCGCGCATCCGGCCGTCCGGATGGCTCGGCGCCGACGGCACGCCGACGAAGATGCTGCTGCTGCGCCACGGGCAGACACCGATGTCGGTGGACCGGCGCTACTCCGGCCGGGGTGACGTCGCGCTGACCCCGCTGGGGGAGCGGCAGGTGCGCGCGGCGGGCAAGCGCCTGGCCGCGATGGACGGCGTGGTCACGCCCGACGGCATCGCGCCGGTGATCGCCTCGCCGCTGACCAGGACCCGGCAGTCCGCGCAGGCCGTGGTCGACGCGACCGGCGGCGAACTGCACTTCCACGACGGCCTGCTGGAAACCGACTTCGGCGACTGGGAGGGCCTCAGCTTCGCGGAGGCCTCCGAGCAGTTCCCGCAGCTGCACCGGAAGTGGCTCGGCGACCCGAGCATCGTGCCGCCGGGCGGCGAGAGCCTCGACGCGGTCTTCGAGCGGGTCACGGCGGCGCGCGACGACCTCCTGGCCCGGTACGCGGGGCAGACGATCATCGTGGTCAGCCACGTGACGCCGATCAAGGCGCTGCTGCGCCTCGCGCTGGACGTCGGCCCGTCGATGTTCTACCGGCTGCACCTCGACCTGGCGTCGCTGTCGATCGTGGAGTTCTACCCGGACGGCAACGCGTCGGTCCGCCTGGTCAACGACATCTCCCACTGGTCGTAAGACCTCCCGACCGCCGCGCCCCGTGGGTGCCGGTGTTCGTCCCGCAATTTCAATGGAAATCAGAGGTTCGATTTCCATTGAAATTGCGGCGTTCCGGCACCGGCACCGGTGTGGAAGGCGGCCCTCCCGTGTGCATTTTGTGTCGCTGTAGCAACCAAAAGTGCGCACGGGCACTTGACCGGCTCCAGCGTCGCCTCGTGGTGCGGCGCCGAAGGGGTTGCGCTGGGCGGGCGTGCGCTCGCCGCGTGATCACCCGGCGCAGCTGAGTCGTCCCGCAGCGTCCCTGGTTCAGACCATTGACATGTGTGAGGTGGGTTACTAGCGTGCCCTGAAACCGTATAGGAAGTTAACGGATAGGGGTTTCGGTGGCGCGGGAAGCAGGGGCGGCGCGGGACGGGAGCCCGCGGCTGCTGCGGGCGATCAACGATCGGGCCGCGATCGAGGCGATGCTGCGGCGGGGCGCGCTGACCCGGGCCGAGCTCGAAGCCATCATCGGCCTGTCCAAGCCCGCGACCGTCGCGCTGCTCGCCCGGCTGGAGAAGGCCGGCATGGTGCGTCGCGGCAAGCTGCGCGGCGGGAATCGAGGGCCCGCCGCCCAGATGTGGTCGGTGAACGGTGCCCTCGCGCACGTCGCGGGCGTGAGCCTGACCCCTGATGAGGTCGACATCGTGATCGCCGACATCACCGGCGAGATCCGCGTGGAGCACCGCAGCGCGCTGCCGTCCGGCAACGACGCGCCACTGGCGTTCGCCACCGCGATGACCGAGGCCGCCGCCCGCGCCGAGCTGCGCCCCGACCAGCTCGCCAAGGTCGTGATCGGCTCGCCGGGCGCGGTCGACCCGGCCACCGGGCACCTCGGCTTCGCCCCGCACCTGCCCGGCTGGGAGGGCTTCGACCTGCCCGGCCGGCTGCGCGCCGAACTGGGCACCGACGTGATCGTCGACAACGACGTCAACCTGGTCGCGCTCGTCGAGATGACCGCCGGGAGGGCCCAGCAGGTCCGGGACTTCGTGCTGGTCTGGCTCAGCGACGGGCTTGGCGCCGCCGTGGTGATCGACCGCGTGCTGCACCGCGGGGTCACCGGCGGCGCGGGCGAGATCGACTGGATGCGCGCGCCCGACCGGGCCCGGCTGGACACCGGCGTGGACCGCACCGGCTCGCGGCTGGGCGGCCTGCTGAGCTACCGGTCGATCAACAAGCTCGCCCGCGCGCACGGCCTGAAGGCCCGCAACGGCGCGGCGGCCGTGCAAGCAGCGCACGCCGCAGGCGCCGTCGGGCAGGCGTTCCTCGCCGACCTGGCGCGCCGCGTCGCCACCGGCGTCGCCGGTGTCGTCAGCGTCCTCGACCCCGAACTCGTGCTGCTGACCGCCGAGATCGCGCAGGTCGGAGGCCGGCAGTTCGCCGACCTGGTCGCCGCCGAGCTGCACCGCCTCGTCGTGCCGCGCACCCCCGTGGAACCGGCGGAGTGCACCGAGCGCGCGGTGCGTGCGGGCGCCCTGCAAGTAGCCATCGGCCTCGCCCGGGAGCAGGTCTTCGGCCTGCCCGCCACGGCGGTGGGAATCCGATCCGACCCGGAAGTCCAGTTGGAGGAGGCGCGATGAGACGGTCAACGGTCGTGAGCGGCCGTTCCGGTAAGAACCGGAATTATCGCTCACGAGCATTAGCGGCGGCGGGAACGGCGGTGGCGGCGCTGGTCGCCGCGTCCTGCACGGCGGGCTCCACATCGGACGGTCCGCAGCCCGCGCCGGGACCGGACCAGCAGGTCACCATCACGGTGTCCAGCCAGTTCACCGATCGCGAGCTCGACGTGCTCAACCGGGTGCTCGACGGGTTCCACGCCAAGCACCCGAACATCACCATCAACAGCCAGGGAAACCAGGACGACGACAAGATCACCCAGGCCATCCGCGGCGGCAACCCGCCGGACGTGGCGATCTCGGCGGAGACGATCAACCTCGGCCAGTTCTGCTCCAGCGGCGCCTGGCAGGACCTCGGCCCCTACCTGCAGCGCGACCAGGTCGACCTGAACCAGATCCCGAAGGTCGTCCAGGAGTACACGCAGTTCCAGGGCAAGCGCTGCGCGATGCCGCTGCTGGCCGACGTCTACGGCATGTACTACAACGCCGACCTCTTCGCCAAGGCGGGCATCACCGCGCCGCCGAAGACCACGTCCGAGCTGACCGACCTCGCCAAGCGGCTCACCGAGTTCAACCCGGACGGCTCGATCAAGGTCGCCGGCTTCCTGCCGGTGCTGACCTCGCAGGCCAACCACCCGTGGAACTGGGCGCCGCACTTCGGCGCGACGTGGATGGACGCGCAGGGCAAGTCGGTGCTGGGCCAGGACCCGGCCTGGCAGGAGATGTACCGCTGGCAGAAGGAACTCGTCGACTTCTACGGCTGGGACAAGCTGGTGCAGTTCACCGCCGGTCTCGGCCAGCAGTACTCCGCGGACAACGCCTTCCAGCAGGGCAAGATCGCGATGATGATCGACGGCGAGTACCGCACCGGGTTCATCGAGGACGGCGCGCCGAACCTGCGCTTCGGCACCGCGCCGTTCCCCGTCTCGGACAGCAAGCCCGAGCTCTACGGCACCGGCTTCGTGACCGGCACGATCATCGGCATCCCGCGCGGCGCGGAGAACGCCGGCGCGGCCTGGGAACTCGTCCGCTACCTGACCACCGACACGACGGCGCTGGTGGACCTGGCCAACGGCCTGAAGAACGTGCCGACCACCACCGCGGCGCTGCACGATCCCCGGTTGGAGAGCAGCGAGCAGTACAAGACCTTCCTGGACCTGTTCGACAACCCGCAGCTGGTGGCCAGCCCGCCCAGCCCGAACGGCAGCGCCTACATGAAGTCCACGGAGGACTTCTCGGTGAAGTGGCAGAGCGGCCAGGTCACCGATCTCGGCGGGGCGTTGCGGGAACTGGACGCCCAGATCGACGCGGCCAAGGCGCTGGGCGGCGGCTGACGGCATGGTGGCGACGTTGGAACGGACGCGGCCGGGGCGGGCTACCCCGGCCCGCGCCCGCACGGCGCGCAACCGCCTGCGGGTGCTGGGCTTCATGGCTCCGTGGATCATCGGGTTCAGCTGCTTCTTCGCGTATCCGCTGCTGGCCACGGTGTTCTTCTCGTTCACCGGCTACGACCTGCTGACCCCGCCGGAATGGGTCGGGCTGCGCAACTACGCGTACCTGCTCTTCGGTGACCCGGTGGTGCGCATCGCCGCGGTGAACACGATCTGGCTGGTCGTGGTCCTCACGGTGCTGCGCGTGGTGTTCGCGCTCGGCGTCGCCGCCGTGCTCGCCCGGGTGCGCAGCGGCGTCGGGCTGCTGCGCACCCTCTGCTACCTGCCCGCGCTCGCGCCGCCGGTGGCGGCCACGCTGGCCTTCACCTTCCTGTTCAACCCCGGCACCGGGCCGGTGAACGGGTTGCTGGGGCTGCTGGGCATCGATGGACCGCTGTGGTTCAACGACCCGGCGTGGGCCAAGCCCGCCCTGACGCTGCTCACGCTGTGGGGCAGCGGCGAGCTGATGATCATCATGCTGGCCGCGCTGCTGGACGTGCCGCAGGAGCTGCACGAGGCGGCAGCGCTGGACGGCGCGGGCCCGGCCCGCCGGTTCTGGCACATCACGCTGCCGTCGATCGCGCCGGTGCTGCTGTTCGGAGTGGTCAACTCGATCATCTTCGCGCTGCAGTACTTCACCCAGGCAGTGGTCGCCGGTTCGGTGGCCTCCGGGCAGGCGGAGGTGGTGGGCAGCAGCAAGGTCCTGGGCTACCCGGACAACGCGACGCTGACCTTCCCGGCCTGGCTCTACCAGCAGGGATTCCACTACTACAACATGGGTTACGCGGCGGCGATGGCGGTCGTGCTGTTCGTGTTCTCCCTCGGTTTCACCGCGTTGCTCATCCGCCGGATGCGAGGCGGCACCAACGCCGAGGAGGTGAGCTGAATGGTTTTGTCGAAGCGGCGAAGCCGCTTGGCCCGCCTTCGCAACTTGCACCGCCGCGGGTTCTCAGGGGTCTCCTCGGGAGGACAGCCCCAGCGCTGTGTATCGGCATACATGAGTCGGGGATCCCGGACCGAGGGGGCGTCTGAGGTTCCGCTACCCGCACCGCCACGCAAATCGAGCACAAGGAAGGAGGTGGGCTGATGTCGCACGGGCGGTTGTACTGGATTGCGGTGCACAGCATTGGGATCGCGCTCGGGCTGATGTTCTTGCTGCCGCTGGTCTTCGTGTTCCTCACCGCGGCGATGTCCGATCAGCAGGCGCTCACCGCCGACCTGTGGCCGCGGGAGTGGCACTGGGAGAACTTCGGCGAGGTCTTCACCAAGGCACCGATGCTGCAGTACCTGGCCAACAGCCTGCTCTACTCGGTGCTGGCCACGGCTTTCATGCTGATCTCGAGCATCCCGGTGGCCTACGCGCTGGCGAAGCTGCGCTGGCGGGGCCGCAACGCCGCGTTCGTGCTGGTGATCGCGGCCATGATGCTGCCGCCGCAGGTCACCGCGGTGCCGCTGTACATCGTGTGGACCCGCTTCGAGCTCACCGGCACGATCTGGCCGCTGATCATCCCGTACCTGTTCGGCGACGCGTTCAGCATCTTCCTGCTGCGCCAGTTCTTCCTGACCATCCCGCAGTCCTATGTGGACGCCGCGAAGGTGGACGGCTGTTCCGAGTTCACCGCGATGCTGCGGGTCGTGCTGCCGATGGCGCGGCCCGGCATCGCCGCGGCGGCGCTGTTCTGCTTCCTCTACACCTGGAACGACTTCTTCGGCCCGCTGCTCTACGCCGGCGAGAGTCAGCAGTCCTGGACGCTGTCGGTCGGGCTGGCGTCGTTCCGCGGCATGCACCGGGTGGAGTGGAATCTGACGATGGCCGCGACCGTGCTGGTGATGCTGCCGGTCATCGTGCTCTTCCTGTTCGCGCAACGAGCCTTCGTCCGCGGCATCACCTTCACCGGAGTCAAGGGGTAGCCCACGATGAAACTGACCGTGGTGGGCGGCGGTTCCACCTACACGCCCGAACTCATCGACGGTCTCGCGGTCCGGCGGGAGCCGGCCATCGACGAGATCGTGCTGGTCGATCCGGACGCGGAGCGGCTGGAGGTCGTCGCCGCGTTCTGCCGCCGGCTGCTGCAGGAGGCGGGCCACCCGGCGCGGCTGCGCACCACGCCGGACGTCGTGGAAGCCGCCAGCGGGGCGTCGGCCGTGCTGCTGCAGCTGCGCGTCGGCGGCCAGGAGGCGCGCTTCGGCGACGAGACGTTCCCGCTGGACTGCGGCTGCATCGGGCAGGAGACCACCGGGGCCGGCGGCCTCGCGAAGGCGCTGCGGACCGTCCCGGTCGTGCTGGACATCGCCGAGCACGTGCGGGCCGTCGCACCGGACGCCTGGATCGTCAACTTCACCAACCCGGTCGGCATCGTCACCCGCGCGCTGCTGGCGGAGGGGCATCGCGCGGTCGGGCTGTGCAACGTCGCGATCACCTTCAGCCGCTGGATCGCGCAGCTGCTCGACGTCACGCCCGGTGCCGTCCGGCTGGAGCACACCGGCCTGAACCACCTCACCTGGGTGCGCGGGGTCCGCGTCGACGGCCGCGACGTCCTGCCGGAGCTGCTGGCCGAGCACGCCGACGCGCTGGCCGAGCACATCGGCCTGCCGCCCGGCCTGATGCGGCGGCTCGGCATGGTGCCGTCCTACTACCTGAAGTACTTCTACGCCCACGACGAAGTGCTGGCGCAGCAACGCAAATCCGCGCCCCGCGCGGCCGTGGTCGCCGACGTCGAACGCGACCTCCTCAAGCGGTACGCGGACCCGTCGGTGACGCGGAAGCCGGACGAGCTGACGAAGCGCGGCGGGGCCTACTACTCGGAGGCCGCGGTGCAGCTGGTGCACGCCCTGACCGCGGGCGGCCCGGCGGAACACGTGGTGAACGTGCGAAACGACGGCGCGCTTCCGTTCCTGCCGGACGACATGGTCGTCGAAACAAACTCCACTGTGGACGCCACGGGGGCCAGGCCGCTGCCCGTGCGGCCGGTGGAGCCCGCGCTGGCGGGCCTGATCGGCCACGTCGCCGGGTACGAGCAGCTGGCCCTGGACGCCGCGTTGCGCGGCGGCCGCGACCGGGTCGCCGACGCGCTGCTCGCGCACCCGCTGGTCGGTCAGCACGCCATCGCCGACGAGCTGGCGGACGAACTCGTCCGGCGCAACGCCCCGTTCCTGCCGTGGGCCCGATGAGGCCCGCGGTGCTGGCCATCGACGGCGGCAACAGCAAGACCGACGTGCTGCTCGTCGCCGCCGACGGTTCGGTGCTGGCCGCCGTGCGCGGGCCCGGCGCATCGCCTCAGCACGTCGGGGTGCGGCGATGCCTGGACAGCCTCGCGAGCCTGGCGCGGCGGGCCGCCGCCCTGGCCGGGTTGCCGACCGCGGAGCCCTTTGCGGTGCACACCGCGGCGTGCCTGGCCGGGGCCGATCTCCCCCGGGAAGAGGCCGAACTCCGCCGGGCGATCGAAGAACGCGGCTGGTCCGACTCGGCGACGGTGGACAACGACACCTTCGCGCTGCTGCGTGCCGGCACCGACGACGGCGTCGGCGTCGCGGTGGTCTGCGGCGCCGGGATCAACGCCGTCGGGGTCGCGCCCGACGGCCGGACCTCCCGGTTCCCGGCGATCGGCCGGATCTCCGGCGACTGGGGCGGCGGTGCGTTCCTCGGGCAGGAGGCGCTGTGGTGGGCGGTGCGCGCCGAAGACGGTCGCGGCGCACCGACCGAGCTGCTGCCCGCGGTGCTGGCCCACTTCGGAGCGCGCACCGCGGCGGAGGTCGTCGAGGCGCTGCACTTCGACGAACTGCCCGCGACCGCGCTGCACGGGCTGTGCCCGGTGCTGTTCGAGGTCGCCGAAGGCGGCGACGCGATCGCCTGCGAGCTGGTCGACCGGCTCGCCGAGGAGATCGGGCTGCTCGCCACCGTGACGCTGCGCCGCCTCGGGCTGCTCGACGGGCCCGCGGCGGTGGTCCTCGGCGGCGGGGTGCTCGCCGGGGCCGGGCGGCGGCTGCTGCCGGACATCACGCGGCGCTGCGCGAAGGTTTCGCCGGAGGTGGAGGTCCGCGTCGTCGAGGCGCCGCCGGTGATCGGCGCGGGATTGCTCGGCCTAGACCGGATCGGCGCCGACCCGGCCGCCCTGCGCAGGCTGGCCCGGGCCGAGCCCCGGCCCGTCGGCCAGGACGCCTGAGCACCGGTGGGTCCGCAGTTTCAATGAGCCCTTTTCATCCTGGCCGGCCCGCAGCCGCGGCCCGCAAAGCTGCACGTCGATGGGGTGCCGCATGCGCCGCAGGCGCATAGCCCACCTACGGCACCTGCACCGCCGCGGGTTCTCAGCGTTCGCCTGGCGAGGACGGCCCTGACGCCGTGTATTGGCATACATAAGTCAGGGCACCCACAGCCAGGCGGGCGCTGAGGTTCCGCTACCCGCACCGCCACGCAGAACGAGGTTGGAAAAACCTCAATTGAAACTGCGGACCCACCGGATGCCGCGGCAGAAGAGCCCTCGGACGGGCTGTGGCGGATGAGCCGGCCTGTAAGCCGGATTCTGTTCTCGGGAGCCTTGCGGCCGGCCCGGTCGGTGACCATCCATCTGGGCCTGCCGTCGCCGGCAGGCTCGGTGCGGCCTACCCGCGAACATCGGGCGAGCAGCCCTCGAACGTCCGCGCAGACGCCGCGAAGGCGTCCTCTTGACCTTGCTCCGGGTGGGGTTTACCGAGCCACCCCGGTCACCCGGGGTGCTGGTGGTCTCTTACACCACCGTTTCACCCTTACCCGGCGAAAACGCCGGGCGGTCTGTTCTCTGTGGCACTGTCCCGCGGGTCGCCCCGGGTTGCCGTTAGCAACCACCCTGCTCTGTGGAGTCCGGACTTTCCTCGACGAGATCGCTCCCGCCGCGGTCACCCGGCCGACTCATCCGCGCGTACGAGTCTAGAGGGTCCGGAGGGCTTTCCGCGCAGGTGGTCGACGCGGGGCCGGACGCCGCCGCACAAGATCGACCCGGCAATCGGCGGATCCCCCGGGAGGGCTAATCTCTGCGTGCACGCGATGGGCGTTTTGCGAAGTTCCCCAGCGTGTGCGTTCAGTTGCGGAGGGTGACGGCGTTGGGTTCTTGAGGTCGGGGCGATCGGTGCCGGTCGGGCATCGGTTCCTCGGGAGTCCGCAGTCGCCGCGCCGCGCTTCGCGCCGTCAGCCGGCGCCCTCCTTTCTTCTCGCGCGTCGAAATCGGAACGCGCTGATCCACCGTTCGGAGCGAGCATGACGAGATTCGTGGCGCCCAGCGCCGACGAACACGACGAGAAACCGGCCGAGTCACCCGCCGCAGCCGGGACGGCCACCCGACCGACCGGCCGGCCCTTGCGGGACGCCGCGTGGCTCATCGGTGGGCTGTCGTTGCTCGTCACCGTGCTGTTCCTGGTGGTCAACCTGGCCTACAACCAGTGGCACTTCATCCCGCCCATCGACGACGCGTACATCCACCTGCAGTACGCGCGGCAGATCGGCACCGGGCACTTCCTGCAGTACAACACCGGCGACCCGATCAGCACCGGCGCGAGCAGCCTGCTCTACGTGCTGATCCTCGGCGGTGCCTACGCGCTGGGCTTGCCGGGCGAGGCGTTCCTGCCGTTCGCGATGCTGTTCGGCGCGCTGTGCATGGCGCTGACCGCCGCGCTCACCTACCGGCTCGGCACTCGGCTGGCCGGCCGCCAGGTCGGCATCTGGGCCGGGCTGCTCGTCGCGCTGAGCGGCCCGCTCGCCTGGGGCGCCACCAGCGGCATGGAGATCGCGTTCGTCGCCCTCCTGCTCGTCGCGCTGCTGCTGGTGTTCACCGCCGAGCGCGCGACGAACCGATTCCTGTGGACGCCGCTGGTCGCGGTGGTGGCCGCGCTGACCCGGACCGAGGCGCTGCTGTTCGCCGGCGTGCTCGGCCTGGCGATGATCTGGCACGTGATCGCGCACGCCCGCGGCACCCGCGCCGCCTGGCCGCGCGTGATCGGGCGGATCGCCTGGATCGGCCTGCCGGTCTACGCCGCCGCCGGGCTCTACGCGTTCTACTGGGCGGTGACGGGTTCGACGGAGCAGAACGGCGTGCTCGCCAAGTCGCTGCTGCACATGCCCGCGGTGTACCCGCTGGAAGTCGCGGACAAGGTGCTCAGCAACTTCCGCACCTTCCTGACCGCCTTCTCGGGACTGTCCACTCAGGACTACGTCTTCCCGGGTGCGCTGCTGCTCGCGGTGATCGGCGTGATCGGCCTGTTCCGGCGGTCCCCGCAGTGGCGCGGCCTGGCGCTGGCCGCCGGGATCGGCGTAGTGCTGGTGCTGGCCTCGGTGTCGACGCTGGAATTCGCCGACGTCCACCACATGCGCTACGTGCAGCCGCTGATGCCGATCCTGCTGCTGTTCGCCGTCGTCGGCATCCACACCGCGGCCCAGCTGTTCACCGGCGGCGCGCGGCGCTCCGTGCTGGCCGGCGGTGTCGTGCTGGCGCTGCTGTTCACGGTCTCCCAGCTGCCCGCGTGGAGCCTCCGGCAGGCCCAGCAGGCGGCCGGCATCCGGGACCAGCAGGTGAGCATCGCCCACTGGATCAAGGGGCACCTGCCGCGCGGGGCGAACGTCGCGGTCAACGACGTCGGCGCCATCACCTACCTCTCGGACCGCTACGTGGTCGACCTGATCGGGCTGGCCACCACCGGGTTCGCCACCCCGAACCTGCACGGCGCCGGCAGCCTCTACGAGGAACTGCGGTACCTGCCGGAGGACCGGCGGCCGGACTACTTCGCCATCTTCGACGCGTGGGGCGTGCACGGCCTCGGCGACGCCGGCCTGTTTGGCCGCGAGCTGATCACCTTCGAGCTGAAGTCGCCGACGTTCTCGCACACCACGCTCGGCGGGATGTCGGCCTGCCAGGCCGCACGGACCTGCACCAAGGTGACCATCTACCAGGCCGACTGGAACGCGCTGGGCTCCGGCGACCAGCCGCTGCTGTCCGCCGACGGGCAGATCCGCGACCGGCTCAACGTCGCCGACCTGCGCGACGAGGAGCGGCACGACTACCAGGTCGTCCCGGCGCACCAGGGATTCCAGCCGCTCACCCACGTCAAGACGGTCACCGGGCCCGACGGCGGCGACGTCGTCGACAGCGGTCGGCACGTCGTCGGCGGCGAGACCTTCACCTTCCACGACCTGATCCCCGGCCGCGCGGTGACGATCACCGGCCGCGTCGACGCGACCGAGCCGCTCGGGGCCGAACCGACCGGTTCCCGCGCCGTCCAGGTTTCGGTGAACGGGGAGGTCGCGGGCGTCTGGAACTTCGACGCCGACCCGCGCGGCTGGGTCGAGAGCACCTTCGCGATCCCGGCCGAGCTCGTCACCGACTCGACGCTGACCGTCGAACTGGGCCCGTTGCAGGATTTCCTCGGCCCGTACCCGGATTACCAGTCCTACGCCTACTGGGTGAGCCAGTAGCGGACTCGCGGATGCCAACGCCCCGGCCGTCGTGGCCGGGGCGTTTCGGCATTCCGGCCGGTAGAGCGTCCACTGTGCACAATCCCGCCGGTCGCAGCGGCCGCCCTGCCCGCCGGGCGCTGTACCCGAACCGCTACCCTGAGTTGGCGCGTCAAGATCACCTTGTTTCGATCCGGCTCAGCGGCTTCACATTCGCGTGATCCGGTTGGGTGCATCATGACGCGATGTGCGGAAATCCACTGGCTCACCGGAGTCATGCACGGTGTGTTACGAAGGGGCTCGCAAGCGGGTGAACAGCCACACGAATCCAGACCAGAACCGGCCTGGTGGGCGTCTTTTTCCCGGTGATCTGCCGAAAGCGGCCTGCCCGAACGGCCTATTCGCGGCGTGACGACGAGGACTCCGCGACACCGTTTCCGCCACACCGGAACTCGCAACCACTACTTCTGGTGACCATGTCATGTTCTACTCGTACCTGCGTGCCGGGCCGGGCCCGGCGGGCTGAGGTACCGACCCGACGACACTCCGCGCTATCAGGGGTAAAGAGATGACCGCCATGCCGCTGGAAACACTGGCGCAACTGGACGTACTGGCACAGCAGACGCAGGTGGGCACCGGAGGCATTCAGAGCTGGATCCTCGAGAACCTGCTGCCGCTCCTGCTGCTCACCGTCGCGGTCCTGCTGCTTTGGCTGGGCGGCGGCAAGGGCGACAACGCGGGCGTCATGCGCCGCGTCGGCGGGGTGATCGTCGCGCTCGCGATCATCGGCCTGGCGGTGAACGGGGCGGGCGTGAACATCGGCACGTTCATCGCGGGCCTGTTCAGCACCACCGGCGGGTGATCCGGCGTGCGAATACGGACCGACGACGAGATCTACCGGGTCGACGCGGTCTGGCTCGGCCCGCCCAAGGCGACCTTCCCGTGGCGCGCCCGCTACGTCGCCTGGGGCGTGGGCCTCGTGGTGTTCCTGCTCGTGCTCGCCGTGGAACGCCGGATGAACATCGGCTTCGACTTCTTCTCCACCGCGTGGGCCGTGATCATCACGATCGTCGTGACCCGGATCATCTGCTCCCGGATCGGGCACGAACGGCCGCTGGGCGCGGTGCTGGTGATGTGGCTGCGCGAACTCACCGCACCCCGGGAGAAGACGTCCGGCACGGGCGGAGCCGCCAGCGCCGCCCGGGTCAAGGTGCGGACGCAGCGGCCTCGGCCCAAGAAGTCCAAGCGGGGACGCCCGGTGCCGCCGCAGCAGCGGCCCGCCCGGCCCAGGCAGCAGCCGGCCGCCCGCAGCACGGTTCCCAGCAGGCGCACGCGTAGCAAGGAGGTTCGCGGTGTTCGGTCGCCGGCCAGGCCGTGAGCGCAACACGCACCAGGTTCCGGGTCCCCGCGGCTCGAACGGCAAGGTCCGCAGCGCGAAGGGCAAGCCGGGCAAACGCGGCCGCGGGCCCGGCGACGAGCAGTCGATCCCGAACTACACGCCGTCGATCGCCGCGCGGTCCATCGACGGCCACCTGCTGCGCACCGGTCAGGACGTGTTCGCCTGGTACCGGCTCTCCCCGCAGCGCTGGTCCTTCCGCTCCGACTCGCAGCGCCAGGACCTGATCGCGGCGATCGCCGGCCAGTACGCCGAGCTGCAGGGCCGCTGGATGCACCTGCGCGTGACCAACCGGCCGTACCCGATCCGGATGTGGGCCGAGGCGCACGTGCACAACTCGCGCTACCCGCTGCCGGACACGCCCGGCGCGCTGTCCTTCGACGACTACATGGTCGGCGAGCAGCAGCAGCTGATGGGCCGCTCGATGGCGGAGAAAGAGGTCTACCTGGGCGTCCAGGTGCAGACCCGCAACGTGGTGGACCGCGCCGTGGAGCGCGCCGCGCCGCTGCTGCGACGGGTGTTCCCGGAGGCGGTGGACGCCGAACTCGTCGCGCTGGACAGCGAGGTCGAGCACCTCGACCAAGTGATCGGCTCGGCCGGGCTGGACGGGCGCCCGGTGACCGCCGAGGAGATCTCCTGGCTGATGCACCGCTCGTGCTCGCTGGGACTGCCCGCGCCCCGCAACCTGCCCGCGGTGCCCGGCGCGCCGTGGGAACCCGAAGACCTCGCGTCCTTCACCGACGCCTCCGACATGCACCAGGACCCGTACGCGCCGACGGTGACCGTGCGCGGCCGCACCGGCTCGAACGCGGGTGTCACCCGCCACCTCGCGGTGCTCACCGTCGGGCAGACGCACGGCCTGCAGATCCCGGAGATCGACGACCCGTGGGTGCAGCACTCCGACCGGCTGCCCGCGCCGGTCGAGTGGTCCGCGCGGATCTACGTGCGCCGCCCCGAGGACGTCGGGGGCGAGCTGCAGCGGCAGATGAACAAGGTGCGCTCCCAGGTCCGGCACTACACCGAGGAGCACGGCCTGGAGCCGCCGACCTCGTTGGCCCGGCAGGCGGGCCGGGTGCTCGAGGTCGACGACGAGATGACCTCCGGATTCACCGCGCTGGCCACCCGCGTCAAGTCCTGGTGGCGGCTGGCGGTGTCCGGGCCCACCGAGCGGGACGCACTGCGGCTGGCGCAGCAGATCCTCGACCTCTACAAGCCCAAGATCGCCATCGAGCACCCCGAAGCGCAGTACGCGATGGCCCGCGAGTTCATCCCGGGCGAGCCGCTGGCCAACAGCGCCTACCTGCGCCGCGGCTCGGTGGTCTGGGCGGCGTCCGCGGTGCCGCAGGCGACGGCGGAGGTCGGCGACCGGCGCGGCGCGCTGCTCGGCGAGACCTGCACCGCGACCCGGCGTCCGGTCGCCTGGGACCCGTGGATGGCGCAGGAGATCCGCGACGCCTCCGGCCTGACCGCGATGGTCGCCGGGCTCGGTGGCGGGAAGTCCTTCCTGGGCGGCGGAATCGTCTACAAGACGCTGCGCTCGGGCGCGCACTGGACGCTGCTGGACCCGTCCGGCCCGCTCGCGGAGCTGTGCACGCTGCCCGAGCTGCGGCCCTACGCCCGGCCGATCAACCTGCTCAACGCCCAGCCCGGCATCCTCAACCCGTACCGGGTGGTGGCCGAACCGGACCTGGAGCACTTCGTCGACGAGGAGGACCCGGAGCGCAGCTGGCGTCGCGAACGCGCGCTGGCCGCGGCCACCCGGCGCCGCCTGGTGCTCGACGTGCTGACCGGCCTGCTGCCGTACGAGGTGGCAAGGCTGCCGCAGACCCGGATCGTGCTGCTGCGCGCGGTCCGCGCCGTCGGCGGGCGGCCGGACGCCCACCCGGGCATGGTCTTCGAGGCGCTGCGCCGCGACGCGAGCGAGCACCACGAGCACGCGGTGGTGGTGGCCGACTTCCTCGACGAGATCCGGGAACGGATGTCGCTGCTGATCCCCGAGGTCAACGCGGACCCGTACTCGGAGCGGCGCGAGGACCGGCTCACGGTGCTCACCATGGCAGGCCTGACGCTGCCGAAGGACGGCGTCGGCCGGGAGCACTGGACCGACGCGGAGGCGCTCGGCGTCGAGATGCTCAACCTGGCCGCCTGGCTGACGCAGCGGTCGATCTACGAGCGGCCCAAGAACGAGCGCAAGGGCGTGTGGATCGACGAGGCGTTCTTCCTCTCCGAGGTGCCGACCGGCCGCGTGCTGATGAACCGGTTCGCCCGCGACTCCCGTAAGTGGAACGTCCGAGTCCTGCTGTCCAGCCAGATCCCGGCCGACTTCCTGCGCATCCAGGGCTTCGTGTCCCTGCTGGACTCGGTGTTCATCGGCCGGTTGGACGACGAGCAGGCGCAGGCCGACGCGCTGCGGCTGCTCAAGGTGCCGGTCGGCGCCGGGTATGAGCAGGTGGTGGCGGCGCTCGGCCGCCGGCCGGGCCCGGCCCGCAACGCCACCGAGCGCGACCGCTCGCCGCGCCAGTTCATCTTCGGCGACGGCGCCGGCGGCGTGGAGAAGATCCGCATCGACTTCTCCGGCCCTCACCTGGAGCACCTGCGCGACGCGCTGGACACCACACCGGCTGCCGAGGACTACGCCGAGCACCGATCCCTGGCGCCCGCCGCCGACGGGGCGAACTCCGACTCCGGCGTCCCCGCGCTGGGGTCGGGCGACGAGTACCCGGACGACTACGAATCGTTCGACGAGTTCGAGCTCGAAACGGTCGGCATCGGCTACGCCGAGGACGGCAGCGAGCGCTCGACCGGCCGGCCGGGCGAGCGGGGTGGGGAAGACGCGCGGTGAACGGCCAGATCAGCGGCGCTGCGCTCGCGACCGCGCTGTTCGCGCTGGTGGTCGCGGCGCTGTTCCGCCGCCACCGGAAGCGGCGTGAGCGGCTCGCCGCGGGAGCTCCGAAGCGCCGCGCGTTCGCGCTCGTCGCCGGCCTGATCGCCATCCAGGCGCTGATCGGGGCCCCGGCCTGGGGTCAGGGCCTGGACTGCAAGGAAGCGCCGAACCCGGAGCGCCCCGGCTCGGGCATGGTCGGCGCGCTGGACCCCGCGCCGATGGGCGTCGGGAACCCGGGCAGCGCCTACGACGAGGTCGGCTACGCGGGGCTGGTCTGGCACACCTACGACCTGGGCTGCGGCCCGCAGGGCGTGACCAACCCGAACGCGCTGGTCGACACGTGGCTCGGCAACGAGATGTTCAACATCGCCAAGAACCTCGTCGGCGCGACCAACGGCCTGCACTACGCGCTGCTCAACGGCGACCTGATGGACCCGCTGGACGACGTCATCGCCACCGGCACCGTCGCGCTCTACGACAGCGTGTTCACCCCGTGGTTCGGGCTGGTCGCGCTGGTGCTGGCGATAGTGCTGTTCCGCTACATCTGGTCGGGTGACCTGGCCTCCATCGGCAAGCGCGGCATGTGGGCGCTGGCCGGGCTGTGGTTCGCCTCCGCGACCTACCTGACGCCGCTGGTCTACACGCATGCACTGGACGACGTGGTGATCACCGGGACATCGGCGGTGCAGGCCGGGTTCCTGCGGGAGGTCGGCGTCGACGAGAGCAACGCCCTGCCCACGCTGCTGCACGACCAGGTCATCTACCGCAACTGGCTGCGCGGGGAGTTCGGCTCTCCCGATTCGCCGCAGGCAAAGGAGCTCGGCCG
Organism: Saccharopolyspora elongata; assembly: GCF_004348985.1. Classification (GTDB taxonomy): domain Bacteria; phylum Actinomycetota; class Actinomycetes; order Mycobacteriales; family Pseudonocardiaceae; genus Saccharopolyspora; species Saccharopolyspora elongata. The sequence goes on from NZ_SMKW01000030.1 coordinate 82,998, forward strand.
GGAACTGCTGCGCGCCCAGTCGTGGACCAAGCAGGAGGTCAACGCCGGGGCCGACGCCGGTTCGCCGGAACCGAAGAAGCAGGCGTTCGAGGACGTCGCCGGGAAGATGGGCAGCTCCTACGGCTACTTCCAGGGCGTCGACGGCAGCCGCGTCGGCGCCGGGGTGCTGGCGCTGGTGCAGGGCTTCTCCTACGCGGCGTTCCAGCTGCTGGCCAAGGCGACCATCCTGCTCGCCCAAGTGCTGCTGCGGGTGCTGATCCTGGCCGGGCCACTGATCGGCCTGGTGGCGCTGATCTACCACCAAGTGCTGCGCACGATCGGCCGGGTGGCCGGCGCGGCGGTGCTCAACGTGGTCATGATCTCGGCGCTGGCCGGCCTGCACACCCTCATCCTGACCTGGGTCTTCGACCCGCTGCGCGGTTTCTCCGCGCTCACCCAGATCCTGCTGGCCGCGCTGGTGACGATCGTGTTCCTGCTGGTCGCCAAGCCCGTTCGGCGGATCGGCCAGATGGTCCAGCTGTCGGTGGGCACCGTCAGCCGCGCCGTTCCGCGCGCCCCGCAGGGCTTGTTCTCGCGGTTCCGCGGGCGCCCCAAGCAGGACGAAGAGGGCGGCAACTTCTGGGACCAGGTCCGCGACATGGATCCCGACGAGGAGTCCGGGACGCCGCAGCGCGGCCGCTGGCGGAGCCGGCCGGAGGCGCAGCACATGTCGGTCGCGACCGCGCAGCGGTTGGACCGCGACGCGCCGCCGGCGGTCGCGTCGGGCGCGAGCGCCGCTCTGCCCATCGGAGGCGCGGTGCGCCGACCGGGTGGTGCGGCGGCGCTGCCGGAGGCGCGGAGCACGAGCCGAGTCGTCGATACCAACCCGGTGGCGGATGCCAAATGGGATGGGATCGACGAAGATCCGGTGCTGATCCCGTCGCGCACGGCGGGCTCCCCGGTGCCCGGCCCAGCGGCGGAGCCGCCGGGACCGCGCAGAGCGGAGATGGAGGTCGTGGCCGGCCGTCCGGTCTACGTGGTCTACCGGCCGTCCCGAGGCCTGGAGGTCGCAGATGGCTGAGGATTTGTCGACGGGCTCGTTTTGCGTGGCGGTGCGGGTGGCGGCCCCCCTGCGGGAATCACGGTCGTCTTCTCGCTGTGGGATCCCCGACATCATGAATGCCAATTCACCACGTCGGGGACTGGCCTCGCCAAGAACCCCTGCGGGGTGGGAACCGCCTGAGAACCCGCGGCGGTGCGAGTGGCGTAGGCGGGCCAAGCGGCTTCGCCGCTTCGAAGGTGGCACCTGGCGCAAGAGGGGGAGCTGATGCCGATCCGGACGCACCGTGGGCGGGCCGCGGTGTACCGCAGGTTGTGGGGCTGGCCGCTGCGCTCTCCGAAGCACTTGGTGGGCGCGGTCATCGTGCTCGCCGTGGTGGCCACGGGCATCGGCTACCTGCTGCCCGAGCCGCCGCCGAGCTCGAACATGGCCGCTTCCCGCACCACGGCCCCCCAGCACTCCGCGGTGGTGCCGCCGCCGACCCGGACGAAGGCGCCGCCGACGATCTCGGTGCCGCAGGCCGCCCCGGTGCCGGTCGCCCCGGATCCCGCCGGGCTGGCCATCGTCGCGCAGTGGGGCAAGGCGTGGGTGGACCACCCCGTCGGCGCCGACCGCCAGCAGTGGCTGGCCAAGCTCCGCCCGTACACCACCGACGAGTTCCTCACCGAGATGTCGTCGGTGGACCCGAGCAACGCGGGCAACGTGATCACCGGCGCGGCCAGCGCGGTCAGCTCCACCTCGGGCTCGATGGTGGTGCGGCTGCCGACCGACATCGGTGCGCTGGCGGTGACCGTGAACAAGACCCCGGCCGGTTGGCGAGTCGCCCAGTACGACAAGGAAGGCTGACATGCGGAAGCTCGTGGTTGCGGTCGTCGTGCTCGCGGGTTTCGCAGGTCTGATCGGCATCGGCGCGGTGACCGCGCTACTAGTCGGCAGCGGCGGTCGCGGCGCAGGCTGGTCGAATTGCAGCGCCGACCTGGGGCCGTGGGGCGACGGCCAGGGACGCGGGGAGCGGGACGCCTCGACGCTCTCCGACGAGTCGGTCGGCATCGCCCAGCGCATCATCGAGATCGGCAAGCAGCGCGGCCTGCCGCCGCGGGCCTGGCAGATCGCCATCCAGGCGGGCAAGACCGAGTCGAACCTGGCGAACCTGTTCCACGGCGACCGGGACTCGCTGGGCATCTTCCAGATGCGGCCGTCCATGGGCTGGGGCACGGTGCAGCAGGTCACCGACGTGGACTACCAGATCAACAAGTTCTACGACGTGCTGCTCGCGGTGCCCGGCTGGGAGGAGATGCGGCCCGGCGAGGCCGCCCAGCGGGTGGAGCGCTCGGCGTTCCCGCTGCGCTACCACAAGTGGGAGCCGATGGCGGCGCACCTGGTGAGCGTGGAGGGCGATGTCGAGGGCATCAGCGCCTGCGAGGACCTGCCCAGCGCGGGCGTGCTCGCCGATCAGGCCATCAAGTACGCCCAGACCCAGCTCGGCAAGCCGTACGTGTGGGGCGCGGCGGGGCCGAACTCCTTCGACTGCTCGGGCCTGACGCAGCAGGCGTGGAAGGCGGCCGGGGTGGAGATCCCGAAGTACTCGCAGACGCAGTACTTCCAGGGCGGCGTGCACGTCCCGCTGTCCCAGGCGCAGCCCGGTGACCTGGTGTTCTGGGGCTACGGCCGGGACCCGAAGGGCATCCACCACGTGGCGCTGTACCTGGGCGACAACGAGGTCCTGCACGCGCCGCAGCCCGGCGAATCAGTCGAGGTGACGAAGCTGTGGGACGGCGGTCAGCTGCTGCCCACGGTGGTGCGCCCGGCAACCGATCCACCGCCGGCGGCCCAGACCGCGCCGCCGTCGACCGCGCCGGTTCCGCCTGCCGACGCGCCTGCACCGCCTGGCGACACGCCGTCGACGGGCGTCCAAGCTCCTGCCGCCGGGGGTGCGCGGTAGGTAAGAATGGCGGCGGCCTGCTGACCTTCGGAAAGGGTTGACCATGTTCACACCAGACCCGATTCCGCGGCCGTCCGGTCCGCCCGCGTCGAGCACTCCGCTCGGGGACTACCTGGCCCGGCCCCTGCCCGGCGTGGACGCCGGGTACGCGGTGCTGCCGCGATCGCTGGCCGAGGCGATGCCCCTGCCGTGGCAGCACCAGATGAGCAACCTGCTGGCGGAGTTCCACCAGGCGTTCGGGCACCTGCAGTGGCCGGTGTACCGGGTGGTCCCGTCCCGCTACGAGCGGCTGGTGGATCTCGACGACGACCAGCTCGCCGAGGTCGGGTGCACCGTCGAGGTCGACGACAACGGCGAGCTGGAGTACCGGGTGCGGGACGGGCGCCGCATCGACAACCCGGAGACGCACCAGGTGCTGGTGTCCTGCCTGGACCCGATCCCGAGGCAGACACCCGGCGGCTCGCAGCCGACCCCGGCGGCGCCGCCACCGCCGGCCTGGTGAGGTTGGGACATCCCGGTCGTGTCGCCGCCTGGCGCGTGACAGGTGCGCGCCGTCGTGCGAGGCTCGATGCATGGGGCGCGGAAGTTGGTACTTCTGTTTGACGCATCGGCAGGTCGAGCCGAAGGCGGGTTGCCGGGCTGCGGAGCGCCTGGGGCCGTACCCGGACCGGGACACAGCGGCTCGCGCGCTCGAGATAGCCGAGGAGCGTACCAAGGCGGCCGACGAGGCCGACCAGCGCTGGAACAGCGAGGACTGAGCTCGTGGCGGCGGCGGGGACCTCACCGGGTGGCACCGGAGTTGCCGCCGCCTTACCGACCGGCCGAAGCAGGCCGGAGCTGGGCTTGGATTTCTCGGCGATCCGCGCCGAGCTGGCGTTGCCCGTCGACTACCCGACCGCCGCGCTGGCCGAGGTCGAGCAGACCGTCGCGCAGCAGGTGCCGACCGGCGCGCGGGTGGACGCCACGGACCTGCCGCTGGTGACCGTCGATCCGCCCGGTGCGAAGGACCTCGACCAGGCGGTGCTGGTCCAGCGGCGGCGCGGCGGCTACCGGATCCACTATGCGATCGCCGACGTTGCCGCGTTCGTGGCGCCCGGCGGCGCGCTGGACGTGGAGGCTCGGCGGCGCGGGCAGACGCTCTACCTGCCGGACGGCAACATTCCGCTGCACCCGACGCGGCTGTCCGAAGACGCCGCGAGCCTGCTGCCGGATCAGGTGCGAGCGGCGGTGCTGTGGACGATCGACCTGGATTCCGACGGTCTGCCGGTGCGCGTGGACGTCCGGCGGGCGCTGGTGCGGTCGGTCGCGCAGCTGGATTACGACGGGGTGCAGCGCTCGCTGCGGCTCGGCGTCCCGCATCCGTCCATCGAGCTGCTGCCGGAGGTCGGGCGGCTGCGCCGGGAGCAGGCGGTGCTGCGCGGCGCGATCGAACTCGGCCTGCCCGAGCAGCAGGTGGAATCCGATGGGGGCGGTGGGTGGCGGCTGGTGTTGCGGCCGCGGCTGGTGGTCGAGGCGTGGAACGCCGAGATCTCGCTGCTCACCGGCATGTGCGCGGCGGAGATGATGCTGTCGGCCGGGATCGGCGTGCTGCGCACGGTGCCCGATCCGGAGCCGGAGACGGTGGCCGGGCTGCGCCGGTCGGCGACCCGGCTCGGCGTGCACTGGCCGGTGGACACGCCGCCCGCGGCCGCGCTCGCCGGGCTCGACCCGATCCGCCCGGAGGCGCTGGCCGTGCACGTGGCGGCGACCCGCCTGCTTCGCGGCGCCGGCTACACCGCCTTCGGTGACGGGGCGCCGGCCAAGGCCAACCACGCGGGCATCGGAGCCTCGTACGCGCACGTCACGGCCCCGCTGCGGCGACTGGTAGATCGCTACAGCGCCGAGGTCTGCCTGGCGGTGGCATCGGACCGGGAAGTACCGGAGTGGGTGCACGAGGCGCTGACCGGGCTGCCTTCGGCGATGGGCAGCTCCGACCGGGTGGCCGGGCAGGTGGAGCGGGCCTGCATCGCGCAGGCGCAGGCCTGGTCGCTGGCGTCGCGGGTCGGCGAGGAGTTCGCCGCGACGGTGCTGCGGGTGCCCAACGGCACGGCCGGCGAGGTGTTCGTGGCCGATCCGCCGGTCATCGCGCGGTGCAGCGGTACCGGCCTCGGCGAGGGCCAGCAGGTCCGGGTGCGGCTCGTGGAGGCCGATCCGGTGCGCCGCGACGTCGCGTTCGAAGTGGCCTGACCCACACCCCGTGGCGAATTGCTCTCCTCGGGTCGATCGTGGATTGCACACGGTCGATGGCGACGAAAGGGGCCGAGGGTGGCTGAGGTGCGGGAGATGACGGTCGGAGTGCTGGGTGGCACCGGTGCGCAGGGCCGAGGGCTGGCGATCCGGTGGGCGAAGGCGGGCCTGAAGGTCGTGATCGGCTCGCGCAACGCCGAGCGCGCCCAGCAGGCGGCGGCCGAGATCGTCGAGATCGCGGGAGGTGACGTCTCCGGCCAGGACAACGCGGGTTGCGCGGCGGCATCGGACATCGTGCTGGCCGCGCTGCCGTGGGAGGGCCACGCGGAGACGCTGAAGTCGTTGCAGGCGGAGCTCGCCGGCAAGATCGTGATCGACTGCGTCAACCCGCTCGGCTTCGACAAGAAGGGGCCGTACGCGCTGCCGGTGCCGGAGGGCAGCGCGGCGCAGCAGGCCGAGCAGCTGCTGCCGGAGTCCCGGGTGACGGCGGCGTTCCACCACGTCTCCGCGGTGACCCTGGCCGATCTCGCGGTCACCCACGTGGACCTGGACGTCCTGGTGCTCGGCGACGACCGCGAGGCCACCGACGTGGTCCGCGAGCTGGCCGACGTGATCCCGGGCGTGCGCGGCATCTACGGCGGGCGCCTGCGCAACGCCCACCAGGTGGAGGCGCTCACGGCGAACCTGATCGCGATCAACCGCCGCTACAAGGCGCACGCGGGCCTCCGCATCACCGACGTCTGATCGGGCGACGCGCCCACCGCGCGTCACCACCATCGGCCTCGATCACCCGGAGCCGGCGCGATTCCTCGGGGAGTCGCACGGGCTCCGGGTGATCGGCGTCTTGCGGCGCGAAATTGTCCCCTGCCGCCGGGCGCGGCACCCTGAGCGGCGGAGGTGGTTCGTGGTGCTGCCGGACGAGGCGAGCAGTTGGAACGACGACGAGCGGGAGCGGGCGGATGCCCTGCTCGACGGGCACACCATCGTGGTCAACGTGCGCAAGGACGGCCCGCACAAGCACCTGGTGCCCTGGCTGGAGGAGCAGGGTCTGCTGACCTACGTGGGGCACGCCGGACCGCGGCACCACTGGCCGGAGTCGGAGTTCGCCAGCCCGTTCCTCAAGGAGGCGAAGATCGATCGCGAGGCGATGGTCCGGCACTACGAGCAGTGGCTGGACGAGCAACCCAACCTGCTCGCGGAGCTCCGCGAGGGCGTGCTGAACGGCCGCGCGCTGGGCTGCTGGTGCGCGCCCAAGCCGTGCCACGCCGACGTGCTCGCCAAGCGCGCGGGCTGACCGCGCGGCACCGCGCGCAGCGGCCTCGGTAGGGCGGCGATTTCGCGCGAAATCGCCGCTGGGCACGCGTGGCAGGTGCTGATTTCGCGCGAAATCGCCGCTGGGCGCACGGCCTCGAATCCAGCGCCGTCGATGAGGCTGATCACATCTCGGCGCGTCGCCCGCCGTCCACCGTCCAGGCCGCGCCGGTGACGTAGGAAGCCTTGGGGGACAACAGGAATGCGGCGACCGCGGCCAGTTCCGCCGGGTCGCCGGACCGGCGCAGCGCCGCCGCCTGCTCGGCCTGCTCCTGGGCCTTCGGGTTCTGCGCGGCCAGCTCGCGGGCTCGTTCGGTCTCGAATCGGCCGGGCAGCAGCGCGTTGACCCGGACCCCGCGCGGCCCTACCTCGTTGGCGAGGTCCTTCACGAAGCCCTGCGTCGCGGGCCGGGCGACGTTCGAGCTGGCCAGCCCGGTCAGCGGCTCCGCGCCGGAGGTGGAGGTCAGGACCACGATCGAACCGCCGTCGCCGAGTTCGGCGGCGACCTCGCGGGCGATCCGGATCGGGGCGATGGTGGCGATCTCCAGGCCGCGGCGCAGCGTGTCGTCGTCGAGCCCGCTGGGCAGCCCGGCGGGCGGGCCGCCGTGGCTGACGAACAGGCCGTCCAGCCGTCCGAACTGCTCCTGGGCGTAGTCGATCAGGTGGCGCGGAGCGGCGGGGTCGGTGAGGTCGGCGGCGAGCCCGCGAGCGCGGTCGCCGAGCGCCTCGACTGCGGCAGCGGTGTTGTCCTCGGACGAGGACGACACGACGACGTCGGCGCCCTCGTCGACGAGCGCGCGGGCGGTGGCGAAGCCGAGCCCCTTGCTGGCGCCGGTGACGAGGAAGCAGCGGCCGGAGAGATCGAGATCCATGCCCGGAACCCTAATCCGCGCCGGCGGAACCCGAAATCTTCCATCATCCGGAACCCCGCCGGGCATGTCCACTTGCTGGGAAACCCGGTTTCAACCCGAATCGTGGTCCTCGCCGGGCCTAAGGTGGGTGCATGGCCGAAGCGCAGTTCGCGGCGGAAACCTCGACTCGGGGCGAGTGGGTGCGGCAGGCGAACCGGTTCACCGAGCGGATCACCGCGGACGGCTCGTCCCGGTGGCCGGTGGAGCCGGGCCGGTACCGGCTGGTGGTGAGCCTGGCGTGCCCGTGGGCGCACCGGTCGGTGATCGTGCGCCGCCTGCTCGGGCTGGAGGACGTGCTGTCGCTGGGGATCGTCGACCCGATCCGCGACGAGCGCGGCTGGCGCTTCACCCTCGATCCGGGGGAGAAGGACCCGGCGACCGGGATCGCCTTCCTCTCCGAGGCGTACCTGACGGCCGATCCCGAGTTCGCCGGCCGCTGCACGGTCCCTGCGGTCCTGGACGTCGCGGAGCGCGAGGTGGTCACCAACGACTACCCGCAGCTGACGCTCGACCTGTCCACGGAATGGACCGCGCACCACCGAGAAGGCGCGCCGCAGCTGTACCCGGAGCACCTGCGCGCGGAGATCGACGAGGTCAACGCGGTGGTCTACGCCGACGTGAACAACGGCGTCTACCGCTGCGGCTTCGCCACCTCGCAGCAGGCTTACGAGCAGGCCTTCGAGCGGCTTTTCGCGCGCCTGGACTGGCTTTCCGAGCGCCTGGCGGATCGCCGCTACCTGGTCGGCGACGCGATCAGCGAGGCCGACGTCCGGCTGTTCACCACGCTGGTGCGCTTCGACGCCGTCTACCACGGGCATTTCAAGTGCAACCGCCAGAAGCTCGCCGAGATGCCGGTCCTGTGGGCGTACGCCCGGGATCTGTTCCAGACGCCGGGCTTCGGCGACACGGTCGACTTCGACCACATCAAGCGCCACTACTACGCGACGCACCACCAGATCAACCCGACCGGCATCGTCCCGGCGGGCCCGGACCTGTCCGGCTGGGACACGCCGCACGGCCGGGAAGCCTTGGGCGGCAAGCCCTTCGGCACCGGCACTCCGCCCGCCTAGAGCCGCAGGCGTGCAGGGGGCTGTGCGCACAGCCCCCCGCACGCGCGGGTCAGAGCAAGGGCCGGAGGTGCGCGTGGGCCCAGGCGGCGAGAGCGGTCGGCGTCGTGGTGAGGATGCTGCGCTCGTCCTCGGGGACGAAGTTCTCGCGCAGCCCGGTCGACATGCCGACGATGCCCTCGACCTGTCCGTTGCTCAAACCGGCCGATCGCAGCGAGGCGCGGAACTCGTCATCGGAGATCCGCTCGGCGCGCACCTCGCGCCCCACTGCGTTGCTCAGGATTTCGGCCACCCGCCGGAAGGTCAGGTTTTCGGGGCCGTGCACGGCCTGCACGTGGCGTCCCGACCAACCGTCCGAGAGGAGTCGCGCGGCCACGACTTCGCCGATGTCGCGGGGATCGACCCAGGACATCGAGAAGTCCAGGGGCCACGGGGTGCGGAGCACGCCCTCGCGCAGGCCATCGAGCTCCATGAGCAGGTTGGTGAAGAAGTACCCGCAGCGCAGGTGCAGCACGTCGGCGCCGGTGGCATCCAGCTGTTCCTCGGTCCGGGCCAGGCCATCGATCTCTCCGGCTCCGTGGCGCTTCTCCGCGCCGACGCTGCTGAGGAACACGGTGCGAGCGATGCCGTTCTCCCGCACCGCGCGCGCCGCGTTGGAGCCCATGCGGGCGTAGCCGGCGGCCGGGTCGTCGTCCGGCGTGGGCGGGTCCACCCAGAAGAGGCGGTCAGCGCCCTCCGTCGCGCGGAGGACGAAGTCGGCATCCCCCTGGTCGCCCTGCACGACGTCGACCCGGTCACGCGTCGCCGCGTCGAGCTTGGCGGGTTCGCGCATCAGCAACGTGGGGCGCACGCCCGCCTGCAGGAGCAGTCGCACGACTCGGGATCCCACGTGTCCGGTGGGTGTGGTGACGACGATCTTCTCGGGTTCATGTGCCATACCCGGGACGCTACGGTCGGTTGTGGTCGAATCCTGGCCACAATTCCGGTTAGGTTCGAGTGCGATGACGGATCCGAGCACACGGCTGTTGGAGTTGCTCTCGCTGCTGCAAAGCGGCCGGAGCTGGCCCGGGGCTGAGCTGGCCGCGAGGCTGGGCGCATCACCGCGCACCCTGCGGCGCGACCTCGACCGCCTGCGCGAGCTCGGCTACCCGGTCTCCTCGACGCGCGGACCGGGCGGGAACTACCAGCTCGTCGCAGGTCGGGCCATGCCGCCGCTGCTGCTCACCGACGACGAGGCGGTAGCCACCGTCGTCGGCTTGCGGATTGCCGCGCTCACCCAGATGGGCGGGGCCGGGGATGCTGCCGAAGGTGCCCTGCGCAAGCTCGAACGCGTCGTGCCGACCCGGCTGCGCGCCCGGATACAGGCGCTCACCTCGGCAACCGAGACGACCTCCCGCGCTACCCAGGCACTGGATCTGCGAACCGTGCAGCTGCTCGCGACCGCAGCGCACATGCACCAGGACGTGCGCTTCGAATACACCAGCCGCAGCGGGAAGCACACCGAACCCCGCGTGGAGCCCTACCGCCAGGTGCTGTTCGACCGCCGCTGGTACCTGCTGGGCTGGGATCGCGACCGCACCGACTGGCGCACCTACCGCATCGACCGGATCGGCGAGCTCAGCGTTCCGGGCACCACCTTCGCGCCCCGCGAGCTGCCCGCCGACGATCCGGTGAGCTTCGTCCAGGACAGCGCCCGGTTCCCCCGCGGCCGGCGCGGCGTGGTGCGCTTCGCGGCGCCGGTCTCGGTGGTCTCCGATCGGCTGATCGCCGAAGCCGGGTCGCTCGAAGCCATCGACGCCACCAGCTGCCGCTACGTCACCAGCGTCGAGTCGTGGGAGTGGTTGTCGGTCACCCTCGCCACGGTCGGCGTGCCCTACACCATCGAGTCCCCGCCCGAGCTCAACGGCTACTCGCGGGAGCTGGCGGATCGCATCGCCCGGGCCGCCGGCGGCTGATCCGGGGTGCGCGACCGACGCCGCGCACCCCGGCGCCACCTCAGTGGAAGGAGTGCTCCGCGGCCGGGAAGGCGTGGCCGCGGACTTCGTCCGCGAAGCGGCTGGCAGCGTCGGCCAGGATGCCGCCCACGTCGGCGTAGCGCTTCACGAACTTCGCCGTGCGGCCGGTGTTCATGCCCGACATGTCCGTCCAGACCAGCACCTGGGCGTCGCAGTCGGGCCCGGCCCCGATGCCGACCGTCGGGATGCGCAGCTCCCCGGTCACCCGCTTCGCCGCGTCCGCCGACACCATCTCCAGCACCACGGAGAACGCGCCGGCATCCTGCACCGCGAGCGCGTCCGCGAGCAGCTCGTCGGCCTTGTCGCCGCGGCCCTGCACCCGGTAGCCGCCGAGGCCGTGCTCGCTCTGCGGCGTGAAGCCGATGTGGGCCATCACCGGGATGCCCGCCGATACCAGCGCCTCGATCTGCGGGGCGTAGCGGCGGCCGCCTTCGAGCTTGACCGCGTGCGCGCGGCCTTCCTTCATGAACCGCGTCGCGGTGGCCAGCGCCTGCTCCGGCGACGCCTGGTAGGAGCCGAACGGCAGGTCTGCCACCACCAGGGCCCGCTCCGCCGACCGGGTCACGGCGCGGACCAGCGGCAGCAGCTCGTCCACGGTCACCGGTAGCGACGACTCGTAGCCGTAGACGTTGTTGGCGGCCGAGTCGCCGACCAGCAGCACCGGGATGCCGGCCTGGTCGAAGATCCGCGCGGTGTACATGTCGTAGGAGGTGAGCATCGGCCAGGGCTCGCCGCGCTCCTTCAGCTGCTGGAGGTGGTGGATGCGCACGCGCCGCTTGGCCGGCGTCGATCCGTACGGCGCCGCTGTCTCACCCTGGTTCTGGGCAGCAGTCATCGTTGACCGTCCTTTTCCTCGAGGCCCGCATCGCGGGTCCCCGGGTAGTTGCGGATGGTTGCGGGGGAAAGCGTCGCACGTGCTCAACCCCGCCGACACATCCCGAGGGCCAACATCACAGTTCAGCCGATCCAGGGCTCCGCGATGCGCGCGTAGGTGCCGTCGCGCAGCGCGAGGTTGAGCCACTGGTCCACGTACTGCTGGAACACGACGTCGCCCTTCGGCAGCAGGTACGCCTTCTCGCTGAAGGTGAACGGCTGGTCGGGGTGCACCGAGCACAGCTCCGGGTGCTGCCTGGCCTGCCACTTGGTCTCGGCGGCGTCGGTCATCATCAGGTCGGCCTTGCCGTCGAGGATCTGCTGGAAGATCGTGTTGTTGTCCGGGTGCTCGACGATGGTGGCCTGCTTGAGGTTCTGCTTGGCGAACTGCTCGTTGGTGCCGCCGGGGTTGACGACGGCGCGGACGCCGGGCTGGTCGATCTGCTGCAGCGTCTGGAACCGCGCGACGTTCTCGCAGCGGGTGATCGGCGTCTTGCCGTCGACCACGTAGGCGGTGCTGAAGAAGGCCTGCTTCGCGCGGTCCAAGGTGATCGACACACCGCCGACGGCGATGTCGCACTGCGCGTTGAAGTCGGCGACCAGCGTCTTCCAGGTGGTGGGCACGATCGTCGCCTTGATGCCGAGCCTGCCCGCGAGGTCGTGCGCCATGTCGATGTCGATGCCGCTCCAGGCGCCCGCGGCGTCCCGGTAGGTAAACGGCCGGTAGTCCCCGGTGCTGCACACCCGCAGCTCACCGCGCTGGACGACGTCGTCCAGCCGGCTCGCCGCGGGCTTCGCCGGCTCGACCGGCGTCGCGGAGCACGCCGTGCTCAGGGCGACGACGGCCGCCGCGGCCAACCCGGAACCGAACTTCTTCCACTGCATGACGCCCGCCTTTCGATCTTCGCGGAACATGCATAACCGCTCGGACCCGGGAAGGCCAGAGCGATGAGTTCCGCGGCACCGCGAGGTCTGCACCTCCAGGAGCGGTTCGCGAGAGGAGCACACGATGGACGAGCAGTTCACCGCGACGCTGCAGAAGAGCCCGAACCGGGGCGGCTGGACCTACGTGGTCTGGCCGCGGTCGGCCGAGTACTTCGGCACCCGCGGCCTCGTGAAGGTCCGGGGCACGATCGACGGCCGGCCGTTCCGGAGCTCGTTCATGGCGCTGGGCGACGGCACGCACAAGCTTCCGGTGAAGGCCGACGTCCGCAAGGCGATCGGCAAGGAGGCCGGCGCCGAGGTGACCGTCCGCCTGCTGGAGCGGATCTTCGACTGAGGCCGGTCGACAAACCGCATCCCGGCTCGCGCGTCACACGGACGTGACCGCAATGGAGCAGAGGGAACCGGTGGAGATCAAGTCGGCCTGGGCGTGGGCGGGGTTCGCGGCGCTCGGGGCGTTGCCGGCGGCGATCGTGACGACCTGGTACGGCCTCCACGCCGTCGGCAGCTTGTGGAAGAAGTGCGACCTCGTGGACGCCAGCGGTGGGGTGGTGATCACCTTCGTGGTGCTGCCGGTGGCGCTACTGCTGCACGTGGCGCTGGGACTGGTGATCCCGGTCGGCGTGGTGATCGGGTTGGCGGCGACGGTGCTCGCACCGGTCGTGGTCATGGGCGTTGCGAAGGCCCAGATCCCGCCCGGCTACCCGACGACCTGCAGCGAACTCGGCAACGGCTGATGGTCCCACTTCCGGCAATAACGGGAAAAACAACGATGCAACCAAACGACCTTCCGGGCGTCTAATGACCGGGAGCGCGTGGGAGCGCGGGAGGGAGGCAACTGGGGGTGCCTCCCTCCCGCCGGCCGAGCTCCTCGAGGGGATACTGCCCCGATGACTGCCTTCTACCACGTGTGCTTCGTCGTGCCCGACGTCGAGAAGGCGATGCGCGACTTCGAGTCGTCCGCGGGCGTCGAGTGGAACGAACCGCAGGCCGCCCGGCTCGGGGACTGGGACTACCGGATCGTCTTCACCAAGGGCGGGGCGCCGTTCATCGAGCTGATCGAGGGCCCGCCGGGCAGCCCGTGGGACGCGTCCGCGGACGCCAGGTTCGACCACCTCGGCTACTGGACGAGTTCGCTGGAGACCGGCGCGCGCCGGCTCGCCGGCCAGGGTCTGCCGGAGGAGTTCTCGGGTTGCCCGTACGGCAGGGCCTTCGCGTACCACCGGATGGACTCGATCGGGGCTCGCATCGAACTCGTAGACGCATCCCGCCAGCCGCAGTTCCTGGAAACCTGGAACCCGGCCGGCGCCCCGATGCCCGCCATCGACGAGCATCCCTGACGAGGTGAAGGCGCCCTTTGCGCCGGGCGCCTGAAGCAACGCGGGCGGCTGTGCTCTGGCCAGCGTGCCGGGACGGTTTCCGGCCCATTGCGAACCGCCCGATGCCTGAGGCGGCTCCGCAGCGGAACAGCACTGCCGGACTGCTGCGGGACATCGGCGAAGGCTTTCGGTTCGTGTTCTCCCACCGATCCTTCGTGCTGTCGCCTGCGACGGATCCAGTGTGGTGCTGTTCCAGTTCGGCCTGATGAGTGCCCGTGAGTGCTTTTGGTTGCTATGGCAGCACAAAGTACTCACGGCTCCCGGCCAGGCCGAACAATGATCCCGGGTGTTCGCCCGGTGTTCGGCGGTCGGTGGGCAGCGGATCTCGGCATGGTCATCTTCCCGTTCCAGGCTGGGTCGCCACCCATCCCGAGGAGCCCGTCATGCGAATCGCCCGTGCAGGCGTGATCGCCGCTTCGCTGGCCGCCTGCGCCGGTCTGCTGGTGTCAGCCGCGAACGCCGCTGGCCCGTCGGGGCGCGAAGACCTGCGGATGAACCAGATCCAGGTCATCGGCACGCACAACAGCTACCACCGCGAGCTCTCCCGCGCCGAACAGCTCCACCAGTCCGCATCCGACAACCTCTGGTACTCCCACGCATCGCTGCCGGTGCAGTTCGAGCGCCAGTCGGTGCGGCACATCGAGCTCGACCTGACGCCCGACAGCGACCGGGGCGGCCTCTACACCGCCCCGATCATCCGCCGCGACGCCGGGCTGGGGCCGCTCACCGACCCCGATCTGGCCGGGCCGGGGATCAAGGTCATGCACTGGGCCGACCACGACTACGCCACGTCCTGCTCGACGCTGGTCAACTGCCTGCGCCAGGCCCGCGGCTGGTCCGAGGCGCATCCCGGGCACGCCCCGATCCCGGTCCTGCTGGAGCTCAAGCAGACCGACCCGGCGATGGAGCAGCTCGGCGGCCCGGATTCCCCGCCGTGGGACGCCAAGCGGTTCGCCGACCTGGACGCGGAGATCCGCTCGGTGATCCCGGCCGACCAGATGATCACCCCGGACGACGTCCGCAAGCCGGGCCTCACGCTGGAGCAGTCGGTGCTGCGCTTCGGCTGGCCGAAGCTCGCCGAGGCCCGCGGCAAGTTCGTCTTCCTGATGGACAACAGCGATCCCCGGCAGCAGGCGCCGTACCTGGAGAACCGGCCCAACCTCGAAGGCCGCGTGCTGTTCACCAATTCCGCGCCAGGCCGGCCAGACGCGGCATTCATCTCGCAGAACGACCCCACCGGCGCGAACGGCGCGCGGATCCGGGACCTGGTGAAGCGCGGGTACCTGGTGCGCACCCGCTCGGACGTGCCGCTGGCCGAAGCCACCACCGGCGATACCGCCCGCCTGGAAGCGGCGCTGGCCAGCGGAGCGCAGATCGTCAGCACGGACTTCCCGGCACCGGGCCTGGCCGCCCGCTACGGCTCCGACTACGTCGCCGAACTCGGCACCCCGGCGCGCTGCAACCCGGTGAACGCGCCCCGATCCTGCCGCTCCGACCAGCTGGAACGGTGACCGAGCGAACGGCCCGTTCACGCCGCCAACCGCGACGAACGGTCCGTTCGCTCCGGGCTCTGATGTGTTCGGGTTGGGGTGAGCGGACTGTTCGCGCCGTCTATCGAGGTGAACGGTCCGTTCGCGCCGGGCTCCGATGTGTTCGGGTTGAGGCGAACGGACCGTCCACGCCGTCTATGGAGGCAAACGGTCCGTTCGCTCCATCCCCGCCATCGCCCGGTAAGCGGGGCGGAGGAGCTCGACGGCGGGCTCGTCCCCGATCTGCACCGGCAGCGGGTCGAGCTCGTCGAGCAGCGCGTCCGGTGCGGTCGGCTCCGTGCCGGGAGTTGCGGGCGCCGCCGGAGATTCCGGCGCGCTCCAGAAGGTTTCCGGGCGTTCCGACAGCGGCGCCGCCTCGTCGGGCTCCTCCGCCGCCGGACCGGACACGCTGCCGCGCAGCGCCCGCAGCCGGTCCAGCAGCTCCTCGCGCCCCCGGCCGCGCCAGGCGAGGATCTGGAACGGGTCCTCGTCGAACGACTCGGCCACCAGGTAGCAGGCCGCCGCCAGGTGCTTGCACGGGATTTCCCAGTCCGGGCAGGAACAATCCATCGTCAGTTCCCGCATCGTCGTCGGGAACAGCTGCAGCCCGAGCTCGTCGAAGACCTGCTCGACGTCCGTCGGCATCTCCCCGGCCAGCAGCTTCGCCGCGTACAGCGCCTGCCCGGCCAGCGCCCGCTCGATCCGCTCCCACTCGTCCGCGGTGAACGCCTTGATCGCGATCCGCGCCCGGTAGGGCTCCGGGCGGGAACCCTGCACCAGCGCGACTACCAAGCTGGTCGACAGCGTCAGGTTCAGCACCTGCCCGGCGCGCGCGTACCGCTTGCCGCGCTGCAGCCGGCCGCCCATGCCGAAGGACTCCAGCACCTCGATGAACCGCCGCGACCACCAGGTCTGCGCGATCTCGCCGCGCTTGCTGCGCGCTTTGATGCCGCCCTCGACGCGGATCGGCTTCGCGGCGGGCGGGAACCGGCGCCACTCATTCACCGACGGCCTCCGCCTCCAGCGCGACCAGGTCGCGCAGCTCGCGGGTGGACAGCTCGGTCAGCCAGTTCTCGCCGGAGCCGACGACCAGCTGCGCCAACGCCTTCTTGTCCTCGATCATCCGGTCGATCTTCTCCTCCAGGGTGCCGATGCAGGTCAGCTTGCGGACCTGCACGTCCCGGCGCTGGCCGATGCGGAACGCCCGGTCGGTGGCCTGGTCCTCGACGGCCGGGTTCCACCACCGGTCCAGGTGGATGACGTGGTTGGCGGCGGTGAGCGTCAGCCCGGTGCCGCCGGCCTTCAGCGACAGCAGGAAGATCGACGGCCCGTCGGATTCCTGGAACCGCCGGACCATCTCGTCGCGGGCCTTCTTCGGCGTGCCGCCGTGCAGGAACAGCACCTCGGTGTCGAACCGCGCCGACAGGTGCGGCACCAGCATCCCGCCGAACCCGGCGAACTGCGTGAAGCACAGCGCCTTGTCGCCGTCGGCCAGCACGGATTCGAGGATTTCCTCCAGCCGCAACAACTTCCCCGACCGGCCGGGCAGCGGTGAGCCGTCGCCGAGCAGCTGCGCCGGGTGGTTGCACACCTGCTTGAGCTTGGACATCGTCGCCAGCACCAGCCCGCGGCGCTCCATGCCATCGCTGTCGTCGATGCGTGCCAGCATGTCGTCGACCACCGCCTGGTACAGCGACGCCTGCTCGGCGGTGAGGTTGCACAGCTGCTTCATCTCGATCTTGTCCGGCAGGTCGCCGATGATCGCCGGGTCGGTCTTCAGCCGCCGCAGCACGAATGGCCCGGTGATACGCCGCAACCGGGCCGCGGCGTCGGTGTCGCCGTCGCGTTCCACCGGCACCGCGAACCGGGCCCGGAACGTGCTCAGCGAGCCCAGCACGCCGGGGTTCGCGAAGTCCATGATGGACCAGAGCTCGGCGAGCCGGTTCTCCACCGGCGTGCCGGTCAGCGCGATCCGCTGCCGGGCCGACAGGCCACGCACCGCCTTGGCCTGCCGGGAGGCGCTGTTCTTGATGTTCTGCGCCTCGTCGAGCACCACCCGCTCCCAGCGGATCTCCCGCAGCACGGCCGAATCCCGCGCGGCCAGCGGATACGTCGTGATGACGAGGTCCTGCCCACCGACTTCTTCCATCAGGTCCTCGCCACCGAGCCGCCCGCCGCCGTGGTGGACGTGCACCTTCAGCGCCGGCGCGAACCTGGCCGCCTCCCGCTGCCAGTTGCCGACCACCGACATGGGGCAGACCAGCAGCGTCGGGCCGCGCGAGCCCTCCGAGCGCGCCAGCGCTTCCAGCGCCAGCAGCTGCACGGTCTTGCCGAGGCCCATGTCGTCGGCGAGGCAGGCGCCCAGGCCCAGCCGGTCCAGGAACGCCAGCCAGGCCAGGCCGCGGCGCTGGTACGGGCGCAGCGTCGCGGTGAAACCCGCCGGCGGCTCAACGGGTTCCAGGTACTGCTCGGCCTGCCCGGACAGCAGGTCCCCGAGCCACCCGTGCCCGCTCACCTCGACCACCGGCATCGGCAGGTCGCCGTCCTCGGAATGCATCCCGGCCTGCAGCAGCACCTCGCCGGCGGTCATCTGACCGGTGCCGGAGCGCTGCAGGAACGCCAGCCCGGCGGCCAGCCGCTTGCGGTCGACCTGGACCCACCTGCCGCGCACCCGCACCAGCGGGACCTTCGCGGCGGCCAGCTCCGCCAGCTCGGACTCGGTCAGCCGCTCGTTGCCCAGCGCGAGGTCCCAGCGGTAGTCGACGACGGCGTCCATGCCGAGCCCGGATTCCTTCGACACGGTCCCGGCGGTGCCGGAACTGGTCGCGGTCAGCTTCAGCCCGAGCTGCTGCGTGCGGCCCCACCAGGACGGCAGCAGCACGCCGAAGCCGGCCTGGTCCAGCAGCGCCGCGCTGGTGAGGAACTCGTACGCCCCGGCGGCGTCCAGGAACAATTCGGTGGGGTGCGGGACGACCAGCGCCGCGTCGAGCCCGGGGAAGACCCGGCTCGCCTTGCCGAGGTCGGCGAGCAGCAACTCCTGCGGCTGCGCGACCCACCGCTGCAGGACCCGGCTTTCCTCCCGCCACACCTCGTTCGCGGACACCAGGACGCTCGGGTCGTCGACGGCCTGGAGCAGGAACTCCAGCCGCCACTGGTCGTCGTCCTCCGGGGCGTGCAACCGGAAGCAGGTCCGCACCGGGCTTTCCCGAGCACCGCTGGCGCGCCAGGTCTCCAGCCGGCGGGCGAGCTTCCGCACCTGCGCGGGATCGCCGTCGAACCGCGGCTCGTGGGCCAGCGCGTTCAGCCACGCCGCGGCGACGGTCCGGCCGCCGGGCATCCCGACGTCGGCGACCCGGGCGCGGGCGATGCCGTCGACCAGCGAATCGAGAGCCGTGCGCAGGACGTCCGCAGGTGGGTCGCCGCGTTCGCAGCGGAAGGCCTGCGGCATGGAATCCCGCAGCGCCACGAAACGCGCCGAATCCGTGCCGGACAACGCAGCGTGCCAGCGCGCTGCGGGCCGCTCGGCCTCGAAGACCAGCGCGGGCAGCACCCGTCCCTGCAACACCACCTGCTCGGCGAATCCGGCGACGCTGTGGAGGAAATGCGCGGAGGCGCCCAACCGGGAGCCGGGCACGCCTTCATCGAGCAGTGCGAGCACGGCCGCGGGGCTGCACGACACGGCAGGAACCAGCCATTCCCGCAGCCGCAGCTTGCCGCGCGGTGTCGGTCCGGCCGTCAGCGGATCCCGCACCAGCTCGGGAGATGCGACCGGCGCGGAGGCGTAGGAGGGCAGCTGGAGGCGGACGGAGTCGACCTTGAGCTGATCGCCGGGCAGCGCGTCCCGAAGCGCCTCGCCGGGCACGGCGAAGGGATGTGCCACGGTGCCGCTAGGCGCGCGCCCGGCCACCCGCGCCGGAAGCCCGGAATCCTCCGCCCACAGCACCAGACGTCCGTCCACAGTGCACAATCCGTGCACGGCCCACACGGCCGAACCTCCTTCGGTGGTCGTGAGACGTCACCCGACCATGCCTGCAGTTTCAATTGAAACTGCGGACACCGGGGACTGTCACGGCGCGATCTCCCGCCAGCGGTTGGTCAGCGGCAGCCGCCGGTCCCGGCCGAACGCCTTGAACGTGATCTTGGTGCCCGGCGGGTACTGCCGGCGCTTGTACTCCGCCCGGTCCACCATCTGCAGCACCCGCTCGACCAGCTCGGCGTCGAACCCGTCCGCGATCAGGTCCGCGTAACCGCGGTCGCCCTCCACGTAGCCGTCCAGCACCACGTCCAGCACGTCGTACTCCGGCAGCGAATCCTGGTCCACCTGGTCCGGCCGCAGCTCCGCCGACGGCGCCTTGGTGATCGAGTTCTCCGGGATCGGCGGCACCTCGCCGCGCTTCTCCGCATCGGCGTTGCGCCACTTCGCCAGCTTCCACACCAGCGTCTTCGGCACATCCTTGATCGGCGCGAACGCGCCCACCGCGTCCCCGTAGATCGTCGAGTAACCCACCGCCAGCTCGGTCTTGTTACCGGTGGCCAGCACCAGGTGCCCGCGCTGGTTCGACAGCGCCATCAGCAGCACGCCCCGGGCGCGCGCCTGCACGTTCTCCTCGGCGAGCCCGGTCAGCTCCAGCTGCCGCACGTACACGTCGACCATGTCCGCGATCGGATGCACCTCGAAGTGGCAGCCGATCCGCTTCGCCAGCTCGGCGGCGTCCGACCGCGAGTGCTCCGACGAGTAGTTCGACGGCATCGACACCCCGTGCACGGCGTCCGCGCCGAGCGCATCGGCGGCCAGCGCGGCGACCACCGCGGAGTCGATCCCGCCGGAGAAGCCGAAGGTCACCGACCGGAACCCGTTCTTGTGCACGTAGTCGCGCAGCCCGGTGACCAGCGCCGACCACACCTCGGCCACGTCGTCGAGCGGCTCGGCGGGCGGCAGCGCGGGCACCGGCTCGTAATGCGGCAGCGGCTCCGGCTGCAGCACGATCCGCTGGACGTCGAAGGCGGGCATCCGCATCGGGCCCGGCTCGGCGGGCACGGTGGTCGAGGTGTGCCCGCCCGCGGTCAGCTCCAGGTCCAGCAGCGTCAGGTGCTCGGCGAACTGCGGCGCCCGGGCGAGGATCTCGCCGTCCGGCGTGGCGACCATGGAATCGCCGTCGAACACCAGCTCGTCCTGCGCGCCGACCAGGTTCACGTACGCCATCGGCGCGCCGGCCTCGGCGGCCCGCCGGATGACCAGCGGGGTGCGCACGTCGTCCTTGGCGCGCTCGTACGGCGAACCGTTGATGCACACCACGAGGTCCACGCCGACCTTGCCCAGCGCGGCTACCGGTCCGCCGTTCTGCCAGATGTCCTCGCAGATGACCACGCCGACGTCCAGGCCGTGCAGCCGCACGATCGGCAGGTCGAAGCCGGGCGCGAAGTAGCGGGCCTCGTCGAACACGCCGTAGTTCGGCAGGTGGTGCTTGTGGTAGGTCGTGACGACCTCGCCGCCGTAGAGCAGCGACGCCGAGTTGCGCGGCCCTTCGTCGTCGCGACCGAGGTGCCCGACGACGACCAGCGCGTCACCGCAGCCGGCGTCCTGCAAGCGCCGGGCCAGCACCTCGAGCTCGGAGAGGTTCGCGGCGGCGAACGACTTGCGCAGCGCGAGATCCTCGACCGGATAGCCGGAGAGCACCATCTCGGGGAAGGCCACGAGGTGGGCGCCGTCCTGCACGGCGCGGCGGGTCCAGTCCAAGACCATCGAACTGTTGCCGGCGATGTCGCCGACGCATGCGTTGACCTGTGCGAGTGCGATGCGCAGCTGGGGCATGCACCCATCTTCGCGCACGCCGCACGCCTGCGTCGTGCTGCCCGGTGTGAGCCGCGCCGCGCGATGCGTGTCACGATTCGTGAGTGAACCGCCTACTGACCGTGCTGTCCGTGGTGGCCCTGCTGGGCGCGGCCGCGTGCAGCCCGCCCGCGCGAGATACAGCACCGCTGCAGCCGCACACCGAGCACAAGGGCCCGGCCGGACCGGTGCCGGCGGGCTTGGAGCGGTACTACGGGCAGACATTGTCATGGGGGCCCTGCGCCCCGTACGCGACGTCCGACAGCGACCGGACCGCCTTCGACGACACCGGCCTGGAGTGCGCGCGGCTGGAAGTCCCGATGGACTACGCCGAACCCCAGGGGCAGGCGATCACGCTCGGCATCCTGCGCAAGCCGGGCACCGACCAGGAGCACCGGGTCGGTTCGCTGCTGCTGAACCCGGGCGGCCCGGGTGCATCCGGGATGAGCGCGGCCGCGAGCGTCGCCTCGTCGGTCGAGCAGACCGACCTGGGCGAGCGGTTCGACCTGATCGGGTTCGACCCGCGCGGCATCGGCGCCTCCGAGCCGGCGGTGAGCTGCCTGACCGGCCCGGAGCGCGACGCCGAGCGGCTCGACTCCGACGCGGACACCTCGCCCGCCGGGATCGCCGAGACCGAGCACGAGGAGCGCGACTACGCGGGCAAGTGCGCGGAACGCACCGGCGCCGAGATGCTGGCCAACGTCGGCAGCCGCGAGGTCGCCAAGGACATGGACGTGCTGCGTTCGGTGCTCGGCGACCAGAAGCTGACCTACCTCGGCTACTCCTACGGCACCCGGATCGGCGCGGAGTACGCGGAGACCTTCCCCGGCAACGTGCGGGCGATGGTGCTCGACGGCGCGCTCGACCCCGGGCAGTCCACGATCGACCAGCTGGTCGCCCAGGGCGCCGGTTTCCAGCGCGCCTTCAACGACTTCGCCGCGTGGTGCGCCAAGCGCCAGCGGTGCTCCCTGGGCTCCGACCCGGCGCAGGCCGTCGCGGTGTTCCAGCAGCTCACCCGCCCGCTGGTGGACCACCCGGCCCCGGCCGGTGATGGCCGCGAGCTGTCCTACAAGGACGCCACCATGGCGGCGATCCAGGCGCTGTACGCGCCGAGCCTCTGGGACCAGCTGGACAACGGGCTCAACGAGCTCCGGCAGGGCAGCGGCCGGCGGCTGCTGGCCCTCGCGGACAACTACTTCAGCCGCGAGAGCAACGGGCAGTACACGAACACCACCGACGCGTTCGACGCCGTGCACTGCGTCGACGACCAGCGCGTCGAGGACCCGGCGATCCTCCGCGAGGCGGACCGCCGCTACCGCGAGGTGGCGCCGTTCCTGGACAACGGGAACCCGCCCAGCGGGGCGCGCGACAAGTGCGCGTTCTGGCCCGTCCCGGTCACCGGCGAGGCCACGGAGCCGGAGGTGGGGGCGTTGCCGCCGACGCTGGTCATCTCCACCACCGGCGACCCCGCCACGCCCTACCAGGCCGGCGTGAAGCTCGCGGAAGCCCTGCACGGCCGCCTGCTGACCTTCGAGGGCACCCAGCACACGGTCTTCATGCAGGGCGTCACCTGCGTGGACGACGCGACCACGAAGTACCTGGTCGACCTGACCCTCCCGGCCGAAGGGACGCGCTGCACCTCGAACGGATGACCTCGTTCCGACCGAAGGGCGCCTCCGACCTGGCAATTGGGTCAGTGGCGCCCTTCGCGCATCACTCGTCAGGGTCAATCGAAAGAACTCTGGTGAAGTAGATCACATGCGGCTTATGGTCTGGGACATGGACAAAGCGGACGATGCGGGCCGACCGGCCGACGCGCAGAGCGTGACATCGGTGCTGCTGTCCGGCAGCACGTACCGGGGTCTGGGCGAACAGGTGCTCTCTCCGGCGGAGGAGCGGTTCGAACGGGCTCGCCGCACCACCGGGCTGCTCCTCGCCCCGGTGCTGACCATCGCGTTCCTCCTGATACCCACCCAACTCGAACCGGCCCAGCACAAGCTCGCCGCGGTGCTACTCGGCGTCATCGTGCTGTGGGTGTGCGAACCCGTGCCGATCCCGGTCGGTGGCCTCATCGGCGTCGCAGCCGTCGTCATCCTCGGCGTCATGCCACCCGACGACGTGCTCGCGCCGTTCGGGTCGTCGACGGTGTTCACCTTCATCGGAGCGTTCATCCTCGCCCAGGCGATGCTCCGGCACGGCGTGGCCAGGCGCTTCGCCTTCAGCATCCTGTCCCTGCCGGGAGTCGGCCGCAGCACCTCGCGGGTGATCATCGCCTTCGGGGTGATCACCTGCCTGCTCTCGTCGGTCGTGTCCAACACGGCCACGGTCGCGATGCTGCTGCCCACCGCGGTCGGCATCCTGGCGGTGATCGCGGAGCTCGTGCGCCAGAAACTGCCGGAGGGTGCCAACTTCGACCCGCTCCGGCTGCGGGTCGGCGTGGCGCTGATGCTGATGCTCGCCTACGGCGCCAGCGTCGGGGGCCTGCTCACACCGATCGGCTCACCACCGAACCTGATCGGCCGCGGCCTGATCGAGGAGGCCACCGGGGAACGCATCTCCTTCCTGCAGTGGATGGCCATGGCCGCGCCGGTGTGCGTGCCGATGTTCCTGGTCCTGGCGGGCACCCTGCTGCTGCTCAACCGGCCGGAGATCAACAAGCTGTCCGGCGTCGAGGACTACGTCTCCGGCGAACGGGCCAAGCTCGGCCCGCTGTCCAGGGCCGAGAAGAACACGCTGATCGCCTTCGGCATCACCGTCGCGCTGTGGGTGACCCCCGGCGTGGTCGCGCTGATCGCGGGCAACGACTCGGCGGCGTACGACGCGGTCAGCGAACGCCTCGACGAGGGCATCGTCGCGGTCCTCGGCGCCGCACTGCTGTTCGTGCTGCCGACCGACTGGTCCAAGCGGCGGTTCACGCTGACCTGGACCGAGGCCAGCCGGATCGACTGGGGAACCGTGGTGCTGTTCGGCACCGGCATCATCTTCGGCTCCCTGCTGTCGGAGACCGGGCTCGCCAAGACCATCGGCGAGGGCGCCGCGAGCAACCTCGGCTTCACCAGCGGCGTCGCCATCACGGTGTTCGCGATCGTGCTGGCGGTGCTGGTGTCGGAGACGACGTCGAACACCGCCTCGGCGGCGGTGGTCGTCCCGATCGTCATCCCGGTGGCGCTGGCTGCCGGGGCGAATCCGTTCGTGCCCGCTCTGGCTGCCACCTTCGCGGCCTCGTTCGGGTTCATGCTGCCGGTGTCCACGCCGCAGAACGCGATCGTCTACGGGTCGGGGGCGGTCCCGATCACCAAGATGATCCGCTCCGGCGCGGTCTTCGACGTCGCCGGGGCGATCCTCATCGGGCTGATCCTGCCCCTCCTGGTCGCCGCGGTCGGCTTCGGCTAGGCCGGCTGCCGCTCGGCGAGCGGCCCGCTCGGGCCGCTCGCCGAGGCCATCTTTCCCGGGGTTCATGGACCAGTTACGCACTTGGCCGGTGCAGCTCTTAGGCTGCGTGCATGAACCGCCAGCAGGAGTTCGTGCTCCGCACCTTGGAGGAACGTGACATCCGCTTCGTGCGGCTGTGGTTCACCGACGTCCTGGGCATGCTCAAATCGGTGGCGATCTCGCCCGCCGAGCTAGAGGGTGCCTTCGCCGAGGGCATCGGGTTCGACGGCTCGGCCATCGAGGGCTTCGCCCGGGTCTACGAATCGGACATGGTCGCCAAGCCGGACCCCACCACCTTCCAGGTGCTGCCGTGGGAGACCCCGGACGGCGAGCACTACTCGGCGCGAATGTTCTGCGACATCCACATGCCCGACGGCTCGCCCTGCTGGGCCGACCCTCGGCACGTGCTGCGCCGCACCCTGGCCAAGGCCACCGAGTCCGGCTTCACCTGCTACGTGCACCCGGAGATCGAGTTCTTCCTGCTGAAGAACCTGCCGGACGACGGCACCGAACCGGTGCCCGCCGACTCCGGCGGCTACTTCGACCAGTCCAGCCACGACGCCGCCCCGCACTTCCGGCGCAACGCCATCGAGACCCTGGAGGCGATGGGGATCTCGGTGGAGTTCAGCCACCACGAGGGCGCGCCCGGCCAGCAGGAGATCGACCTGCGCTACGCCGACGCGCTGACCATGGCCGACAACGTGATGACGTTCCGGTACGTGGTCAAGGAGGTCGCGATCACCCAGGGCGTGCGCGCCTCGTTCATGCCGAAGCCGTTCAGCGGGCAGCCCGGCTCGGGCATGCACACCCACTTCAGCCTGTTCGAGGGCGACCAGAACGCCTTCTACCACCCGGAGAACCCGTTCGAGCTGTCCGACATCGGCCGGGCGTTCGTGGCCGGGATCCTGCACCACGCCCGCGAGATCAGCGCCGTGACCAACCAGTGGGTGAACTCCTACAAGCGCCTGGTCGTCGGCGGCGAGGCGCCGACCGCGGTCTGCTGGGGCCACGCGAACCGGTCCGCGCTGGTCCGGGTGCCGATGTACTCGCCGGGCAAGGCGTCCTCGCGCCGCGTCGAGGTCCGCAACCTCGACTCGGCCTGCAACCCGTACCTGGCCTACGCGGTGATCCTCGCGGCCGGGCTGCGCGGCGTGCAGAAGGGCTACGAGCTGCCGCCCGCCACGGAGGACGACGTGTGGGGCCTGACCGAACGGGAGCGGAAGGCGGCCGGCTACGCGAACCTGCCGCAGAACCTCACCGAGGCGCTGACCGAGATGGAGTCCTCCGAGCTGGTCGCGGAAACCCTCGGCGAGCACGTGTTCGACTTCTTCCTGCGCAACAAGCGCGAGGAGTGGAACGCCTACCGCAGCCACGTCACGCCGTACGAGCTCCGCACCCTGATGCCGATGCTCTGAGCGGGGCAGGAGTTCGGCCCGCTCATGGGGTCGTGAGTACTTTGGATCGCTATGGCGACTCAACGTACTCACGACCACTGACCTGCGAAGACTCTCGGCGACTGGGTGCCGGGCGGCACCCGGCGCCGTTCGGCGTGGGCGTGCCCGCCGGAGACCGCGCGTCCCGGTCTGCGAACTCATGGGGTTGGCCGTGTCGCTGCGGCGCGAGGAGCGATAGGTTGCGCCCGTGACTGATTCGCAGGCGCAGCCCGACCCAGTGACTGCGGGGAGCCCCGACGGCAATTCCGCCGTGGAAGCCACCCTGCAATCCGGTGTGCTGGAGCAACCGGCCGAGCTGTTCGGCGAGCCGGAGTGGCCCGCCGAAACGCCGGAGGACCGCGGTGCCCGCACCGTGCTCGGCTGCACCGTCGCGTGCCGCGACCAGCTCCCGGCCGCGCGGGTGCTCCGCGAGACGTTCCGCCGCCACCACCCGAACGCGCAGTTCGCGCTGCTGGTGGTCGACCTGCCGGGCGCGGACCGGCCGGAGCCGGACGGCCTTACCTTCGCCGACATCGGTCTCGACGCGACGGAGTACGCCCGGCTGGCGATGGGCTGCACTGCGGAGCAGCTGCGCAACGTGCTGCGCCCGATGTTCCTGCAGCACCTGCTGAAGTCCGGCGCGACGGTGCTGTACTTCGAACCGTCCGTCCAGCTCTTCGGCCGCTTCGACGATCTCGTCGCGGGCCTGACCCACGAGCGGCCGGTCGCCCTGGTGCCGCGGGTGCTGCGCCCGCTGGCGGTGGACGGCCTGCGCCCCACCCCCGCCGACCTCGCCGAATCGGGCACCTTCGATCCCAGCGCCTTCGCCGTCCGCCCGGGCGCGGAGCAGCTCCTCGCGACGTGGGTGGAGCAGCTGCGGGACGATCCCAGCGCGGCGGCGCCGATGCTGGACGGCGCGCCCGCGCTGGTCGACCACCAGGTGATCCGCGATCCCGGCGTCGGCCTGTCCGTGTGGAACGCGGCCCAGCGCGAGCTGGTGGTGGCGGGCGACGGCCGGCACACCGTGGACGGCACCGCGCTGCGGAGCGTCCACTTCGACGGCTTCCAACCGCAGCGGCCCTGGCTGCTGTCCACGGCCTACGCCGACCGCCCGCGGATCCTGCTCTCCGAGAACCCGGTGCTCGCCGGGCTCTGCGCGGGCTACCGGAACGCGCTGGTCGGGGCCGGGTACACCCGCGAGCAGCCGCACCCGTTCGACGCCCTGCCCGACGGCGTCGTGCTGCCCGCGACGCTGCGCCGCGAGTACCTCGACGCCTGGCAGGCGGACGGCGAACCGCCGCCGAGCCCCTTCGAACCGGACGGCCCGCTGGCGGAGTTCCGGGAGTGGTCGTGCGCCCCGGCCGACGACCGGCAGCGCGCGGCCGGCGGCTCCCGCTGGACCGCGGCGGTGTGGGCGGACGATCCGATCCTGCGGCGCGACTACCCGGACCCCTTCGGCACCAACGCCGAGGCCTTCCACGAGTGGTGCGTCGGCGTCGGCGTGGCCAGCGGCCGGGTCCCGGCCGAGGCGGTGCACCGCAGGATCGACAACCGGGCGGCCCTGGTCGACCAGCTCGGCGTCGCGGTGCTCGGCGACGGGCAACTCGCGGAGCTGATGCGCACCGCGGTCCGCGCATCCGGGCTGCCGTCGGCCGACACGGCCTACTACCCGGTCGTCCTACGCTGCGAACCGGGTCTGCCGGTGCCCGCGGGCAGGTACGTGATCGACGTCCACAACGGAGCCGTCGACACCGCAGATGTGGCGGAAACCTGGGTGCTGTCGGAGAGCGGCCGCGCCGCGGCCCGCCGCAACGGCACGAAGACCAGGGTCGTCGCACTACCGGCGCCGGAACGCGATCGGATCGATTTACCGACGAGGAAGGGCGCCCGCGCCAAGTTCGGGCTGTCCGACGAGTTCGTGTTCGGGGCTTTCGTGGACCACGCGGCCGAGCGGGCGGACAACGCGCTCGGCGTGGTCAGCGCGTTCCTGGCGGCGTTCCCGGAGCGCGACGAGGTGCGCCTGCTCATCGGCGTCGTCGGAGCGGTCGACCACCCGGAAGCGGCCGAGCGCCTGCGCCTGGCGACCGCGACGGATTCCCGGGTTCTGCTGGTGGAAGAGGACCTCGACCTCCACCCGCTGCTGTCCGCGTCGGACTGCTTCGTGTCGTTGCACCGCGGCGAGGCGGGCGACGACCACGTGCTGAGGCTGCTGGAGGTCGCCGCGCACGGAGTGCCGGTGATCGCGGGGGAGCACGGCGCGGTGGCCGAGCTCTTCGGCGTCGAAGCCGCGCGCCTGGTGCCTTGCGCGGGGCCCGGAGAACCGGACATCGAAGCCGCCGCGGAGCTCCTGCGCGCCGCCGCCGACGACCCGGAGACCACCGCGGCATTCGGCGCGGCGGCAAAGGAAAACCTGCTCGCGGTCCACACCGTTGCTCGCGCCGGCGCACGCCTGCGCGAGCGCGTCGAGCAGGCGTACCGGAACTGGCGCACGAAGTGGTCGCGGGACAGCCACGGCCAGTTCGACGACCCGCTGCGCCCGCTGCTGGTGGCGCGGCACGCGCTGCACCGGGCACCGGACGTGGGCGTCAGCAGCCGGAACTCGATGGCCCCGGCGCTGCGCAAGGCCGTGCTCAAGGCGCTGAGCCACTACGACGAGCACATCCGCGACGTCATGCGCTCGCTCGTCGACGGAGTCGAGCAGACCGCCTCCGAGCTGCTCCGCCGGCAGTATGAGGCGGACGGCGAAGGCGACATGGAGGCGGTGCGAGCGGAACTTGCCCAGCTCATCAGGCGCCAGGACCAGCACGGCGCCCAGCTGCTCGGCACCGACGACGGCATGGTCCGAGCTCGGGCCGACCTGGCCGAGCAGCACCGCAGGCTGCGGAAGCTCGAAGCGGGCGAGGGCGGTGATCAGCGCGTGGACGCCCTGGCGGAACGCCTGGACAGCCTGACCGGGGCGGTCGAGCGGATCCTCGATCGGATGGATTCGCTGGAACAGCGCCAAACGGGCGACCAAGACGTGGAGGCGAGCCTCCGCATCGCCTCGCACGATGCGGCGAGCGCCTTGCAACGCACCGACGTCCTGCAACGCATCCTGCTCAGGGAGCACGAACGCAACATCGGAGGCGGCGACGGCACCACGACGCCCGTCCTCTGCGACGCGGGACTGCTGAGGCTGCCGGCCGACGACAGCTTCATGCTTCCGTGGCTGTCGTCGCACTCGACCTGGGACGGCGATGTATCCGCGCTGATCGATTCCCTGCTCGAACCCGACGGCGTCTTCATGGACGTCGGCGCGTACGTGGGCTACCAGACCGTGCGAGTGCTGAGCAGGCTCGGCAACAGCGGTGCGGTCGTCGCGGTCGAGCCGTGCCCGCGAAGCGGCGCACTGCTCAAGCACAACGTCGAAGTCAACGTGCCTGCGGCATGGGGGCACCGGCTGGTGCTGGTGGAAGGCGCGGCATGGGACGGCTCGTGCCAGCTGGCGGCGGAATCGTCGCTCGCAGGCGGCCTGTCGGTCAGCCCACCGGAAGGCGACAAGCCACCGTCCGTGCGCGGCGTCCGGCTCGACCGGGAGCTGGAGAACCACGAGGCGCTGCAGAACCTGAAGCTCTCGGTCGTGCACGTCGACGTGGGCGGGCGGGTGCACCGGGTGCTCGGCGGCCTGGTCCGCCTGCTGCGCCGCGACCGTCCTTCGATCGTGTGCTCCTTCACCCCGGACGCGATCCGCCAGCTGGGTGACGATCCCGGAGCGGCGCTGCGGGAGTTCGGAACCTGGGGCTACGACCTGGTCCCGGTGGGCCGCAATCGGCCGGTATCTGCCCCTGACCTGCTGGAAGCGATCAGCTCGGCGGGTTCGGCGAGCACCGTGAAGCTCTGGCTGCGCCCGAAGCAGAAGTGAACCCGAGATCGTCCGAACGAGCGACGTCAAGAGTCTGACCAGGCGGTTTGACTTTCACGCAGGGTGTGCGTAACTTTCTCTTCGCCGCACGGACGGCCGGACGGAACAGGACGCAAGAGCCTGGCGAGGACGGCCGCGGGAGCGCCCTGGAGATCGGGAACGAACTCCGCGGAGCGCACACCGGCCGGGGCGCGCGGTTTGACACCGCGAAGCGCACCGGGTAACGTAAGGCGGTCGCCAAGTAGACGCCAAGACTACGAGGCACGTTGACAACTCAAGCAACGAGCTCGATCTTCGGAGCGATCAGCGCGGGGTTGACCCCCCTGAAAACGCCGAAATGAGGGCCTGCTAGAGTTACCGACACAAGAAAGCGAAAGAAAATGCTCCCCGGAGCTTTGATCCCTGGTTCAGGGGTTGGGTGATGGTGTGGGTGTGTTCTTTGAGAACTCAACAGCGGACTGTTTTGGTTAGTGTTCTTTTATGCCCCCGACCATTTCGGTGGTTGGTGGTTTCTTTGAGTATGACGCTCGCCCTGTGGGGTTTGAGTGTCTGCTGGGATTGTTCAACAGCATTGTTGGAGAGTTTGATCCTGGCTCAGGACGAACGCTGGCGGCGTGCTTAACA
>NZ_SMKW01000250.1 GCF_004348985.1 Saccharopolyspora elongata
CGGCGGCCATCTGGGAGCGGCCGGCGTTGTGCACGCAGACGAACAGGACCTCGGGGGTGGTGGGCACGGTGGCTCCTTGGTTCTTGGCGATGTCGGTCAGCCGCTCGCGGGCGTAGCGGGTGGCCAGGGTGGTGAGGTGGGTGTGCACGCGGGCGGTCGCGTTCAACTGTTGGTGGGTGTCGGCGACGATGGCGTGGATGGTTTCGGTGGCGAAGATGCCCTGGAACTGGGTGTGCAGGTCGGCGGCCGCGTGGTCGAGGAGCGCAGCGACCTGGGCGTCGGTCGGCCGGTATTCCTCGGCGTCGTGATGGCTAGGTAGTGGTGCGGGCATGGTCGGCCTCCGGCGTGGTGGAGGTGGGGGTGAACCAGCGGCGGGCCGCCAGTGAGACGTAGACGAGGCCGACCAGGACGGGGACCTCGATGAGGGGGCCGACGACGCCGGCGAGGGCTTGTCCGCTGGTGACGCCGAAGGTGGCGATGGCCACGGCGATGGCGAGTTCGAAGTTGTTGCCCGCGGCGGTGAACGACAGCGTCGCCGAGCGTTCGTAGTTCAGGCCGATGGCCTTGCCCAGGGCGAACGATCCGGCCCACATCACGGCGAAGTAGACCAGCAGCGGCAGCGCGATGCGGACTACGTC
>NZ_SMKW01000251.1 GCF_004348985.1 Saccharopolyspora elongata
CGAAGGCGCCACCGTCCACGGATGGAAACAAGCCCTCGGCGCCCTCGCACTGCACTTCCCCGACCGACTCGACCCCTACCTCAACTGACCGAACCGAAGTCATTTACACAAACCACTTGACAGGCTCCCCCATCCACTGCCAAACCCACCGCGCCGCCATCGGCCATGCGCACCGTGTCCGGCGACCAGGGTCGTTTTCCCGCGAAATCACGCCATCCCCACAACGGCCCACTCCCTGCGACGGATCACCCCGAAACCAAACCTCCATCAGCCCCGGCCGACCCGAAAACGGCCACCCCGCAACGCAAGCCGCGAACCCGCCAGCCCACTCCGGGCCATCCCCGCGATACAAAGCCGCTCTGGGGCTGCGGGCCGGATCAAGCCTGAAACCCCGAAGGGGCGGCCGCCAGGCCGGGCTTGACTTCCGGCCCGCAGCCCCAACAATCCACCCATCGCGGGGATGGCCCCAAAAGCACACGGAACCTCTAAGGGTTCCTAACAAAGGGTTTTGATGTGTCGGTAGCAGATGATGCAGGTGGCCAGGCCGAGGAACGCTTCGTGGATGTCGTCGCGGCGTTCCCAGCGGATGCGGAGGCGTCGCATGCCGTGGTACCAGGCGATTGTGCGCTCGACGA
>NZ_SMKW01000031.1 GCF_004348985.1 Saccharopolyspora elongata
AGGCTGCTGAGCCGGCTTGCCGGGCCTGTCGGATGAAGTGGACACGTCTATCAGGATCTCCGATCCCGCCCTCGCTCCGGCACCCGGCACTCACACCAGGTGTCTCATCTCATCCTGACAAAGAGGGCACAGCACGCCCGGATGCGATTCGAGGGTTTGCTCTACAAGCCGCGCTACGACAGTTCCCCGCGGGCCGTCGACTCCACGGACCTCGATGTAACAGCGCCCCGGCCTCGACCACACTCCACGTCGCCGAACGCCGAGGAGCATGCCCGCCACATCTGCGGCACCGCGCACGCCAGAGAACCCGGTTTCGGCTGCCGCATCGATCAAGGACCCGAGCGACAAGCCCGGCAACAGCGACATCCCTGCACCTCCCGCCTGTAGCCATACCCATTCCTGGAAGTAGGACCGTGGGCCGGAGCAACCTGGCCAGCATTCGCGGGGAGGGGGTCTTGCCCGCACAAGCCTGGCGAGCTTCGATCATCGGGATCTCCCGTCCGCGTTCGCTGACTGACTTCGTGCACTAAGCTTTGTCGACGATCGCGGCGCTTATCTGACTGTTGTTGACGGGTGTTGTCCACGACGTCGATGACGGGACGGCGAGCCTCCCATCAATCATGTTGTGGACTGCTTTCCTTTGCTGTGTCCATGACGGGTGTTCTGGTTCAGCGGTTGGTTATGCCGTCGGGCACGGAGTCGACAACCGTTTTTGGCCGGCACGGTGTCGCGGTCGGGACGGCATACGTCTCCTACCGCCACGGGTGAGAGTTCGCCATGCGGTATGGCCCCGACGAGACCACAGCGGCTCTCTGGCCACTCATCGTCGGTGGCCTCTTGATGATTTCCGCCATCGGGCTATGGAAAACCCACAACCACCGCGCTCCTGGAGAGTGGAAGGCGTGGTTGTCGTTCATGCTGGGGATTGGGCTGGCGATGTGCGCCAAGCATTCGCATCTAACGCTGCACCGCTGGGCCAGCAGGAACGGATCGCGTTCATCCGCCGAGTGCTCACCGACGACACAATCCCACCCGTTCAGTCCAGCGAGGACGGTTCCCAAGCTGCAGAAACACGATCGGCCACGGCGGCGCGGATCTTCATGCTCTGATTGTGTTCAGTTCACCCGGAAGATTGATCGTCTTGATTGACCGCGCGTAGCGTCACCGCGCATGCGAGAAGAGCACGTCACCCATGCCATCCGGCGTCGGGAGCTGCTGGCCGGAGCGGTCGTCGCGGCCGTCGGCGTCGGTTTGGCACCGGTCGCGGCTTCGGCGAGTACACGGAAGTTCCCGTTGCCCACCACCCGCGAGCTCACCGTCCTGGTGACCGGAGACGCGGGCACCGGCGAGCCCGCGCAGTACGCGGTCGCCGCCGCAGCCCGCCGCGTGGCCGCAGAGAAGGGTTGTTCGCTGGCGCTCGGGCTCGGTGACAACCTCTACCTGGACGGGCCGGAAAGCTCGGACGACGACGAGTTCCAGACCAAGTTCGAGCAGCCCAACGTGGGAATCGACGTGCCGTGGTTGATGATCCTCGGCAACCACGACGTCAGCGGCCTGATGCCCGGCGGCGGTGACGGACCCGCGCGCGGCGACTACGAGGTGGCCTACCACAACAGCTCGCAGCGCTGGTACATGCCGGACCGCTACTACTCGGTGCCGCTGCCGGACGGCTCACCGAACCCGGTGGTGGAGTTCTTCGCGCTGGACAGCAACCCGGTCGCGTCGTTCCTGCCGCAGCTCGACCCGCGCTACACCTGGAACGGGCCTTACATGCAGCAGCAGCGGGAGTGGCTGGACGCGAAACTGCGCGAGTCGCGGGCGTATTGGAAGATCGTGCTCGCCCACCACCCGTACATCAACAACGGACCCTACGGCAATGCCGGCGAGTACAACGGCGTCACCCTAGACGACTACGCCAGCGGCAAGCACCTCAAGGAACTGTACGAGGAGATCGTGCTGGGCCGGGCGGACCTGATCATGTCCGGGCACGACCACTGCTCCCAGATCCTCGCCCCGGTGCGCGGCACCCAGCAGATCGTGTGCGGCGCATCGTCGCAGACCGAGAGCGGCCAGAGCAAGGTCACCAACGACTTCCACTGGCAGGACTTCTCCCGCCGCGGCTTCATGACCTTGTCCATCACCGCGACCGCGATCACCATCGACGCCTACCTCGTCGAATCGTCCGATCCGGCCACCGCGACAGCGACCCTCGCCTACACCCACACCGTCGGACCGCGTGCCGGGTAACAGGAGAGTTCCATGCGCCACGACGCCTTGCTTTGGGGTGACCTGAGAAAAGGCGTCATCGGGCATTCTTTTCGGCGCCAGGTGAGGAGCGCCGGTCGGTCGCGCCCGCGATGAAGGATGACGGCCGCACCGCACTGCCGTGGCACGAACAACCAGGAGCAACCCACACCATGGACCGCAGAAAGTTCCTTGCCGCCGCGCCTCTCGGGGCCGCGACACCCCTCGTTCTCGGCGCCGCGCCCGGCCATGCGCAGAGCCTGCGAGAGGGCTCTCTGCAGGACGTTCCCGACGCGCAACTCCAGGCGCTAATGCACTCGGCGCTGAGCCGCGAGCTGGCGGATGAGGAGACCGCCCAGCGGATGGTCGAGTGGATATGGGACGTGGGTTTCGAATGGCACGCGGAGACGGCGCCGGTGGCGGAGGCCGACTTCATCATCGCCTTCGCGTTCGGCAACCGGCCACCGGCCAACGGCGGCGATCCTGCCAAGGTCCGCCCCGAGCCAGGCCCGACCAACGAGGCGCTGGCCTACGTGATCTCGAAGCTTCGCCAGGAGCGCCGACTACCGGTATACGCGCAGTGGGAGATCGCCCAGGTCCTGGCGGAGAAGCACCACATGGACCACGTCGTCTCCATCGAACCGGAGATCGCCGAAGACGGGACGATCAAGTACCTCAGCACCGACGACATCGCCAAGAAGGTCGCCGAGCTCCGCAGGCAGGAGCCGGACGGCCCTGGCGTGGCGAGTGTGGTGGGCTTCCACGACCACCTCAAGCGGTGCGTGCTGACCACCCGGGCGAACGACATGATGGCCTACGCGCCGCTCGGCTACGCGATGCCGAACACCTACGACCAAGAGTCGGGGCAAGTGTGGACGCGATACCGGCCGGTCTACCTGGTCGTGGACATGGCGGGACAGCTGGCGTTGCTGCAGCGCGAGCTGGTGGAAGAGGCGACCCCGGACGGAGGCTGAAAGACGGCCAACGGACGCTTCTCAACTCCGATGCGCCGCGCAAGGCTCTTGTCGGGGCGGTCCGGCGGAATTCGTCCGCATGGCGGGCCGAGACGTCAACACGAGCCCACCAGTGCTTGAGCGATATGGGTCTTGCTGCCCCCGACGGGCCGTCGAGTATCACGGACTCGCCGACGCGTAGCCAAGAGACTGAGAGTGGGACCGACCGCGGGGCCACGAGGTCAGACTAGCTGTACGGAACTAGGCGGACTTAGGTCGCACTCGTCGACCGGGACACCGCTCGCTACCGGATCTTCGAAAAGCGCAGCACGGGCCACGCGTACAGCCAGCCGTACTGGACGTGGTTGCCCGTGGACACCGGAGGACTGCCCGGACCGGACGACGTTGGAGTTAGCCCCGTCCGAGCGGTTGGTCAGGGATAGCGTGCTGTCTGGAAGGCGGTCCCACTGCCCCGCGGTGATGGCACTACGACCGGGCGGCCTGCGAGCTTGGCGTCGATCCGCTCCTGAAGCTTTTCTGCGGTATGCGTCCCGGTAGGCCGCGGGGTCGAAGGCGTCAGCCGCCAGCGTGTCGACCAGCATATGGAGGTCGGCTCGGGGCTCTCGCTGCCGCTGGTTGACGGGCCGCCGGGAAAGCAGAGGCCGGTCGGCTCGCACCACCTGGGCGTCGCCGAGGATAGCCTAGTGGTAGGGATTCGATGTCTACTCCCGATAGGGGCTGCATGAGGGGGGATCATGGCTGCCAAGCAGGCAACGACGGCGCGCCTCCCCGGCGTTACCGCCGAGCTTCACCAACCCGATCACTACATTCCCACTCGCGATGATCTCGCAGGCGCCGCTAACGCCGTTCGGGGCTCTCTTCCTTCCTGGGAGATGACGGCCTTCTACGGTGGCCTTGGAGCGCTGGCCGCGTTCGCGGTGATCGAGTGGCCGGTGGCGGTGGCGATCGGTGTGGGTGCCGTGATCGCACAGCGCTCCGGCCGCACCGCGGAGAAGTCACGTTCCGGTACCGCACGGGTCGAGGCTGAGCCATCCGGCCGCGCAAAAGCGGATGAGTTGCCGATCAGCGGCTATGACAGCCGCACCGTCGGCGAGATTACCGAGCAGTTGCCGGGGCTGTCCCAGCGCGAGCTGCGCCTGGTCGAGGACTACGAAACGCGAAATCGGGCTCGGACCGGCATCCTGCGCCGTATCGACGAACTACGCGGCGAGGAGCCCTGGGCCGGCTATGACGAAATGGGCGTCGGCGAGATCCTTCCGCGCATGCGGACAATGCCCGCCGACGAGCAGGCCGCTGTAGCCGACTACGAGCAACACCACAAACAACGGCGCACCATCATCCAAGCCGCGCACAGCTGACCTGACCGCCGGAGCACCCTCAGTGGAGCCCCAACACCCGATCAGTGCCTCACAGCACCTAGATACTCGTAAGCCACACCCCGGGAGAACTAGATCGCTGACGTAGCTGAGAGTGAAAACTGACCTCCAGATAACGAAGGAGATCGCTCCTGTCCAGACCGCAACCATGCCCCACCTGCAGACGTTTCGGCGGTATTCGGGTGTGTCGGGGCGGGTCATTGTCGATGGCAGTGGACTGAATGGGCCCCTCGGACCCTTCCGCCCCGGCCATCCTGTGCCGGGTCAAGGGAAACCTCGCCGCGCCGATCCCGGGGCATGCCGTTGCAGCGCCGCAGGGCATAACGTCCCACCTAGGCGATGTCAGGCGCAGGCGATCAACGCAAGCGCTGGGCCGTTCTAACGCAGCCGCGGCGGTCGGGTTCGGAACGCAAAAAGGATACAAGGTAACGCTACACGCCGACGACGATCTAATTGATCTTACTCTCGCCCTTAAGGATGGCGAAGATTACGGGTCGCCAATCCTCATTGCGCTAAAATATCACAGGGGCGGCAATTTACTAAACCCTTTGGCGATCAAACGTATTGCGAACCGTAGAAGATATTTGCCAACTTTGGTGGCCGCTAACGTGGATCTCCGCTCCTCGGGGGAGCATTTGTATGCCAATCCCAATGGGTTCGGTTTTGCGAAGTGGACCAATGAAGGTGACGACTTTCGTATCGCGGACGAGATAGAAAGATTGGGCTCGCTATCCAGACCATAGGGTGCAGCACGAACAAGATGCCCTGCAGCGCCTTGCGGTCATCGATCCGTGGCCGCCCGCCCTTCTCCGGCACCCGCGTGCTCCGCGGCAGCAAGGGCTCGAGCAACTCCCATAACTCGTCGTCGACCTCCCACGGTCGCCGCCGGGCCACCAGACACCTCCACAACGACAGCAAGATTACCTACTACCACCGTTTAGGTAATTTCACTCAACACTGACAGGATCGTGCAGGTTGAGGCTGGCTGGCGGGGCGCCGCAGGACAACCGGAGGCGTCACCGGTTCTGCCACCCGTTGGATGCCGCACAGGGCTTCTAAGGACACGATGGGAACCGGCCAGCACCCGTCCCCACCACGCGCGAACCAGCGTTTCCGCACTGCACAAGGGCACTTTGCCTGTCCCGCCGTGATGGCCCGAATGAACGCCCGATGGGACAGGCGGGACAGCGAACTCGCCACCAAAATCAACCATTCCCAGATAGCCGAAGCCGTGTGGTTAGTCGCAACCCTCGGAGACATAGTTACCCCACGGTTTTCCCGGATCTGTGGCTAGGGCCTCTCACGGCGTTGCTTGCCCTCATGCTGTGGTGCTTCTGGCTCCTCGAGAACGACCTCGCATCACGCACCCGGGTGGCCTCGCCCAGGGACCCGGCCAACTCGTGCGCGGTGCGGTCGAACCCGGCGGCTGTCGAGGTCATCGCCGCCCGCACGACCGGGATGTACTGCCACGGCGTGTCGGCACCCACGGCGCCGACCTGGACAGGCGCGCATGTCAGACTGCCAGGCGATGCATACCCCGTCCGACCTCGCCGACCTGCTCGAATGCGAACACCGCAGCATCCTCAAGCAAGCGTTGGCGGCGGGACTGCCCGGCGCGCCGCGCCCGAGCTCCGGGCCCGACCGGCTGGCCGTCAAGCACGGCCGCGCGCACGAGGCAGCCACGCTCGAACGGCTGCGTGACGAGCGCAAGACCGTGATCGAAATCGAAGAGCCCGACCAGGTCGCCGCCGCGAAGGCCACCGAAGAAGCGCTGCGGGCGAGCGCGCCGGTGGTCTACCAAGCCGTCTTCCACGACGGCGAGTTCTCCGGCCGCGCCGATTTCCTGCTCCGCGATGACCAAGGCCGCTACGAGGTCTACGACACGAAGCTCGCGCGGCACGCGAAGCCGGCCGCGGTCGTGCAGCTCACCGCGTACGCCGACGCGTTGCGCCGCGCCGGTTGGCCGGCCGGGCCGGAGATGCACCTGCTGCTCGGTGACGGCACCACGCGCAGCCTGCGCGTCGACGATTTCCTGCCGCTGCTCGATCGCCTCCGTGACCGGCTCGTCACGCGGCCGCCACGGCTGCCGGAACGCATGTGGGCCGACGAACGACCCGCCTGCACCGGCTGCGGCTTCGCTGACCACTGCTCGTCCGCGCGCGAGGCGGACCGGGACCTGTCGCTGGTCGCGGGCATGCGTGGCGAACAGCGGCGCAAGCTCGTGACGGCCGGGCTCGGCACGATCGACGCGCTCGCCACCGCCGAGCCGGCGGACCGGCCGCGTGACATGTCGGCGGACACGTTCGCGACCTTGCGCGCGCAGGCCGCGATCCAGGTGCGGCAGGACGAAACCGGGGAATTGGCGTACGAGGTCATCGACCCGTCGGCGCTGGCCGAGCTGCCGCCACCGAGCCCCGGCGACATCTTCTTCGACATGGAAGGCGACCCGTATGCGCTCGCCGGCGCCGGGCTGGAGTACCTGTTCGGCGCCGTCACGCCCGACGCGCGCTTCACACCGTTTTGGGCACATACGCGTCCGCAGGAGAAGCGTGCCTTCGAGGAGTTCATCGACTTCGCCACAGCCAGGCTGACCGACGATCCGGACGCGCACATCTTCCACTACGCGCCGTACGAGGTCACGGCCGTCAAGCGGCTCGCCGCGGTGCACGGAACGCGCGAGGAAGCCGTGGACGAACTGCTGCGCAGCGGCCGGATGGTCGACCTGTATGCCGTGGTGCGCAAGGCTTTGCGCGTCGGCCAGCGGTCTTACTCGATCAAGTACCTCGAACCGTTGTACATGCCGGAAACCCGCGACGGCGACGTGAAGACCGCCGTGTCGAGCATCGAGGCGTACGAGGACTACCTGACGCTCGCCAAGGCCGGCGACATCGAAGAGGCCGACGAGGTGCTGCGCGGCATCGCCGACTACAACGAGTACGACTGCGTGTCCACGTTGCGGCTGCTGGAATTCCTGCACCGCGTCCGCGAGGAAGCGGGCATCGAGCTCGCAACCCCGGCGCCGGAGTCCGAAGTGGACGCCCTGCTGCGACAGACGGAGGAGGAAGAGGCCGCGCTGCGCCGGGCCGAACGCGCGGCCGCGATGGCGGCGCTGGTCGACCCGCTGCTCGACGGCCTGCCCGACGATCCCGCCGACTTCACCCCGGACGACCACGCTCGCGCGCTGCTCGCCGCCTCCGTCGGTTACCACCGGCGCGAGACGAACCCGGCGTGGTGGGAGTTCTTCCGGCAGCTCGCCGCACCGGTCGGCGACCTCGAGGCGGACACGACCTGCGCTGTGCCGGTGTCGGTGTCCGCAGGCGAGTGGGTGCCGCCGTCGGGACGGCTGCGCACGGCCAAGCGCACGCTCACAGTGGCGTGCGACCCGGACCGGCCGCATCCGTTCGCGGTCGGGGACGGCGTGCGGCTGCGGTACAGCGCCGATGCGCGGGACGCGAAGGTCGTGGCGGCGTCGGCGGTCGAGCTGACTCTGGAGGAGAGCAGCGCGCCGGACAGCACGTCGGACGAGCGACCGGTCGCGGTCCTGCCGGGCGGCCCGGTGCGGCCCGCGCCGAAGGACGAGGCCGTGGCCGACCTGGCCCGGCTGGTCGGGGAAACGCTCCCGGAGCTGCCCGCGCATCCGGGCGTGGACCTGCTGCGCCGGATCCCGCGGTTGCGCGGCGGTGCGCTGCCCGCGCCCGGCGAGGACTCGGTGGCCACCGTGATCGAGGCGGTCGACGCGCTCGACGGGTCGGTGCTCGCGGTACAGGGCCCGCCCGGGGCGGGGAAGACGTACTTGGCGGGCAAGCTGATCGCGCACCTCGTGCGGTCCGGGCGGACGGTCGGTGTGACGTCCAACAGCCACAAGGCCGTGGAGAACGTGCTGTCCGCCGCGCTCGGCAACGCGCCGTCGATGGCGTGCGCGAAACGGCCGCGCCGGACGCCGGATCCCGCGCTGCCGTGGGAACAGCCGAAGACGAACAACGCGTTGGCCAAATGGCGCGCCGAGCACAACGACGGGCACCTCGTCGGCGGCACCGCGTGGACATTCGCGAACGCCGCCGTGCGCGAGGAACCGTTCGATGTACTGGTGATCGACGAGGCCGGGCAGTTCGCGCTCGCGGACGCACTGGCCGTGTCGATGTGCGCGAAGAACGTGGTGTTGCTGGGCGATCCGCAGCAGCTGCCGCAGGTCGTGCAGGGCACGCACCCGGCAGGCGCGGAGGCGTCGGCGTTGGGGCACCTGATCGGCGACGCGGACATCATGCCGCCCGAGCTGGGCTACTTCCTGGACCAGACACGGCGCATGCATCCGGCCGTGTGCGCACCGGTTTCCCGGTTGTCGTACGCAGGTTTGCTGCACTCGCACCCGTCCGCGGACCGTTCGGTCGACGGCTTCGCCTCCGGGCTGTACCTCGCGTCGGTGGAGCACCGCGGGAACACCACGCGGTCGATCGAGGAAGCGGCGCAGGTCATGTCGGTGATCGCGGACCTGCACGGGCGCACGTGGCAGGGCCGTCCGCTGACGGACGCGGATTTTCTCGTGGTGGCGCCGTACAACCTGCAGGCGCGGACGGTCACGCACGCGCTGGCCGACGCCGGTTTCGGCGACGTGCGCGTCGGCACGGTGGACCGGTTCCAAGGCCAGGAAGCCCCGGTGGTGGTGACGACGATGACATCCTCGTCAGCGATCGACCTGCCCCGCGGACTGGATTTCCTGTTGTCCCGCAACCGGTTGAACGTGGCACTGTCGCGAGCGCAGTCGGTGGCGGTGCTGGTGTGCAGCCCGCAGCTGCTGGAGGCGGACATCCGGACGGTCGAGCAGATGCGGCTCGTCTCCGGGATGCTCGGACTGCTGCGGGACGCCCACCCCTGGCCCGCTCGCTGATCCCCAACCCCTACGTTGACGACACCTCTTCAAGAGTCCAATCCGGGACCGGAATGGACGACCGCCAGCCCGTCCGTGCGCAGGTAGTCGACTAGGTCCGCGTCGTCGCCGGTGACGCCAGCCGGACGGGCCTCCGGCATGCCCTGGACGCTGCCGGGATCGTCCAGCCGTTCTTGCGTTCCAACAGCGCCCAAGAGCCGTGCACATAACCCGCCGCCCGAGCCCGCAGCAGACAGCCAGTCGGGCAGTAGGGGCAGGTCCGTCGCCGACTGACGGCCGCGCGGCCAGCCCGTCACTTGAGCCTCCTGGCCACGGCGGCCCTCGACGGGCGCGGGTCCGCTACACGTCCGGACAGCCGTCCGTCTGCCCAGTCCAGCCGCAGTGACGATCCGGTGACGCCGCGGTGACGTTGCGGGCCGCATCATGTCACGTGTGCATCGGGGGAAGGAGTCACTTCGGTGGCGATCGAACAGAAGTCCATCGATATCAGCAGGCTCGCGACTGACCGGCGCGGCAAGGCAGGTTCAGCCCGGTGGCGCCGCGATCGGTCCCCATGGCTGGTTCTGGTCGTGGCGTTGGTGGCAGGCCAATGCTTCGTCGGGGTGAATCTTTACTACAACTCCGGGCACTACATTCCGTTCCTCGACGACGCCTACATCCACATGCAGTACGCCGTCCAGATCGGCCAGGGCGATTTCCTGCGGTTCCACGACGGTGATCCGATCAGCACGGGTGCCAGCAGCCTGCTGTACGTCACCTTGATAGGGGCTGTGTACCTAGCTGGCGTGCAGGGCAGCATGCTGCTGCCTGCGGCCGTAATGCTCGGCGTGGTGTGTCATGCGCTGACCGCAGCAGGCATCACGGTGCTGGGCAGACGACTGGCCGGGCGCACCGCGGGAATCTGGGCCGGGACACTGGTCGCGCTGAGCGGACCGCTGCTGTGGGGGGCGACCAGTGGCATGGAGATATCGTTCACGGCCTTGTTGTTGGTCTGCACCCTGGTGATGTTCACGGCGGAGGCGCCCCGTGCGTTGTTCCGATTCACTCCGGTGCTTGCCGCACTAGCCGCGCTGTCCCGCCTCGAGGCATTCGTGTTCGTTTCCGCGCTGTCGCTGGTGATGATCGTCAACTGCTGGCGGAGGCCGGGCTGGGGTAGTGCGCAACGGACCGGCTGGGCGCTGTGGTG
Organism: Saccharopolyspora elongata; assembly: GCF_004348985.1. Taxonomy (GTDB): domain Bacteria; phylum Actinomycetota; class Actinomycetes; order Mycobacteriales; family Pseudonocardiaceae; genus Saccharopolyspora; species Saccharopolyspora elongata. Next base: position 10,666 of record NZ_SMKW01000031.1, read on the forward strand.
TGCCCTGCCGTTCGTCGTCACTGCCGCCCAACTGGGGTTTTACAAGCTGGCTACCGGCAGCGCCTCGCTGAATGGTTCGGTGGCCAAGTCCCTGTTCAGCGCGCCGAACTTCACGCTCGGAGAGTTCGCCAGCAGCGTGGCAGGCAATGTCGGACAACTCCTGGCGATCCTGATCGGGATGAGCCGCCAGGACTTCACCTTCCCCGGTGCGCTGCTGCTGGCCGTGATCGGCGTGACAGCGCTGATGCGACGCGGCGGTGTGCGACGGATGGTCGGGTTGGTGACCGTGGTGGGTACCTCGCTGGCAGTGCTCGCGATCTCGACGATGGCCACGGCCCTGTGGCAGAACGTTCGCTACCTGCAACCCTTCCTGCCGTTGTTCGTGCTGGCTGCGGTGATCGGCGTCGGCTCGGTCACGAGCTGGTTCTCCGGGCGGGTCGGTCGGCAGGTGTCGATCGGTTTGCTGTCGGTCGCGGCGCTGTTCACGGCAGTGTCGCTGCCCACGTGGGCGCACATCGTGGGGCAGGACTCCTCCACCATCCGCGACCGGGTGGTCACGCTGGCCACCTGGACCAAAGGTCACCTCCCGCCGGGCGTGCGGATCGGCGTTCACGACGTGGGTGCGGCCGCGTACCTCGGCGGGCACAAGACCGTCGACCTCGTTGGGCTGACCACCAACGGCCTGGCCAAAGCCGCGATCAACGGAATGGGCAGCCTCTACGAGGAACTGCGGGCCATGCCTCCGCGGCAACGTCCCGACTACATCGTCGTCTTCGACGCGATGCAGATCGGAGTGCAGCTGCAGAAGCTGGCCGACGCATCGCTGTTCGACGAAGCTGTCGTGAAAGTGCCGGAAATGACGGTGTGGAAAGCGAACTGGAGCCTGGCCGACACCGGTGACAGGCCGATGACCCCGGTACCCGGTCAGATCCGCGACTATGTCGACGTCGGCTCCATGAGGAGTGAGCGCGACCACGACCACGACGTGCACGAGTCGCGGATGGATTCCCAGCCGGGCACCCTGGTTCGCACTGCCGACTACGCCGGTCAGCGGGTGGTCGACAGCGCTCGGCATGTCCTCGGCGAGGAGGAGTTCACCCTGCACAATCTCGTCCCGGGGCGCCCGGTGCGATTGATCGCCCGCCATGACTCCGGCCAACCCAATCCCGATGCGGACACCGTCAACGTGGTCGTCAACGGTGTTGGTATCGGCCCGCATCGCCTGGCCCCAGATGCCCGGGGCTGGGCGGAGTCCACGATCACGATCCCGCCTGAGCTGGTCACCGACTCGGAGATCACCGTGCGGATGGCTGCGATGCAGGAATTCGTCGGCCCCTACCCCGACTACGACTCGTTCGGCTACTGGGCCGTCCAGTAGCCCGCGATGTCACGCAAGGATTCCCGCAGCGACTGTTTCACACTTCGCATGCGACGTCCGTGGGCGCTTCAACGCGCCTACGTCGCCGGAATGCGTTGACACGACGGTGGTAGCGAGGAACAGCTCAGCCCTTCACAGCGCCCATGGTGAACCCCGCGACGAACTTGTCCAGGAACAGGTTGAACACGAGCGCTATCGGCAGCGCAACCAGCACGGTGGCCGCCTGCAGCGACTGCCAGAAGAACACGTCGCCCCGGACCAGCTGGGTCGGCACGCCGGTGCTCACCGGCATCTGGTCGGTCGGCGCCACGAACGCCAGGGCGTAGATGAACTCGCTTGCGGCAAGGGTGAAGGCGAACACCACCACCGCCACGATGCCGGGGAACAGCAGTGGCAGCACCGCCCGCACGAATCCACCCACCCGGCTGTAGCCATCGACCATCGCCTGCTCCTCGATGTCCTTCGGGATCGCCTTGAGGAACCCCATCAGCAGCCACACCGACACGGGGATCGTGATCGTCGGGTAAACAAGCACCAGCGACCAAGTGGAGTCCTGCAGGCCCAAGGCCACCACGACCCGCCCCAGCGACAGGAAGAGCAAGCTCGGCGGAACCAGGTAAACGAGGAAGATTCCGATTCCCATCGGAGTCGCCCAGCGCAGGCCGAAACGGGCCAGCGCATACGCCGCGGGCAGGCTCAACACCAGCGTGATCGCCACCACCAGCAGGCCGGACCACAGCGTGTTCCAGGCAAAAGTGACGAAGGCGGTGTCAGTGAACAGGTATCCAACGTGGTCGGCCGTGGACGGACGGTTGAACACGAACGGGTTGTTCTGCGGGTTGTAGAGGTCGCGGTTCTGCTTGAACGCCGTCACCACGCTCCACAGGAAGGGCCCGGCACACACCAATGCGCCGAGGATCGCCGCGGCGTAGACGCCGACCCGGGACGCGAGGCGCCGACGCGCATAGCGCCGGCGCAGCCCGGCTGGTCCGGCGGTCATCACAGCACCTCCAATCTGCGCACCGCCCGCAAAATCGCGATCGCCGCAGCCAACAGCAACGGGAAGAGGAACAGCGCGATCGCCGCACCCTGTGCAACGTCGCCGCCCTCGATACCCCGGTAGAACGCCCAGCTAGCCAGCACCTGGGTGGAGTCGTTCGGCCCGCCGCGGGTGAGCACCCGGACCACCGCCATGTCCGTGAAGGTGAAAATGGCGCCGAACAGCGCCGCCACCGCGACGATCGGCAGCACCAGCGGAACCGTCACCTCGAACATCCGCCGCCAGAAGCCCGCTCCGTCGACGCGCGCGGCCTCCTCGATTTCCCTCGGGATCGCCAGCAGGCCGACCATCGTGATGACGGCGGCCAACGGTGTGAGCCGCCAAACGTGCACCGCGATCACTGACAGCATCGCCAGCCCCGGCTCGCCCAGCCAGTACATGTTCTGCGCGGGACCGAGAGCGCCGAACTGCCGCAGCACCCAGTCGATCGGCGAGTAGATGGAGTCGAGCAGCCACAGCCAGGAGATCGACGACAGTGCCACCGGTGTCGTCCAGGGCAGCAGGACCAGCAGACGCACCAGCCACTTGCCGCGGAAGTCGGCCACGAGGATGTTGGCCAGCACCTTGCCGAGCACGACGATGAGGACCATCGACACTGCGGTGAACACCACGGTGTTGCTCAACGAGCGCCAGAACACCGGATCGGCGAAGGTGCGTTCGAAGTTGCGGGCGCCGGCGAAGTCGAACGACGTGTCGCCGGTAGTCACATCGGATACGGCGAGCGCGATGGCCAGGACGAACGGAAGGCCGACGAGGGCGACGATGTAGACCACGCTGGGCAGCAGGAACAGCCACGCCAGCAGCCCTTCCCGGTCTGCGAGTCGACGTGCGGAGCGTGCGGCGACCACCTCAACCTCCCAGCCGCAGCGGCGACCGCCGCAGGCCGCTGTCCGCGTCGAAGAACCGCACTCGAGCGCTGTCCACGGCGAAATCGTGGGTCCGGCCGGGCACCAGTTCGGTGTCCACGGTGGCGGGTAGACGGGCGACCACGCGGGTCGGCTCACCGATTCGCGCCACCGTGCCGTAGACGTGCCGATCGCCGGAGAGGTGCTCGATCCGCTCGACGGTCAGCGAGACGTTCACCCGGTCGACCGCTCGGACCTCCCCCGCCGGCAGCAGGTGTTCCGGGCGGAAACCGACCAGCACCCCGTCGCGTGGCACGAGGTTCATCGGCGGCGAGCCGATGAACGTGGCCACGAAAGTCGACGCAGGATCGTCGTACACCTCCACCGGCGGACCGACCTGGCAAACCGTGCCGTTGTCCAGCACGACGATGCGGTCGCCAAGCCCCATCGCCTCGGCTTGGTCGTGGGTGACGTAGATCGTGGTGGTGCCGATCTCCCGCTGGAACCGCCGGAGCTCGTCGCGTGCACTGGCGCGCAGCTTGGCGTCCAAGTTCGACAGCGGCTCGTCGAGCAGGAACACGTGCGGTTCCCGCACCAGCGCCCGAGCGAGTGCGACGCGTTGTCGCTCACCACCGGAGAGCTGGCGGGGCTTGCGGCCGAGCAGCCCCTGGATGCCGAGCAGTTCGGCCGCCCACCGGGCCTTGGCCTCCCGTTCCGCGCTGCCCATCCCGACTGCCTTGAGCGGGAAGACGATGTTGGCGAGCACGCTCTTGTGCGGGTAGAGCGCGTAGCTCTGAAACACCATGGCGATCTTCCGGACGCGCGGCGGAAAGCCGGTGACGACCTCATTCTCGATCAGCACGTCACCGCTGGTGGGCTGCTCCAACCCCGCGATCATGCGCAGCAGCGTCGTCTTTCCGCACCCCGACGGGCCGAGCAGCACCAGGTACTCGCCGTCGGCGGCCGCCAGGTCGACACCGTCGATGGCGTGCACCCGGCCGGCGTCGAAGTGCTTGACCAGTTTCCGAACCTCCACGACGGCCACGGCTCAACCTCCGACCAGGCCTGCACGCCGCCACTTCTCGAAGATCGCCCTGACCTGGGTGTCCGCCTCCGCCACTGACTGCTGGGGGCTCGCGTCGCCGCGCGCCGCACGCGCGAACATGTTCGGGATCACGAAGGTGCTGAACGTCTCCCCGACAGCCGTGCTCGACGGGCCGGGGTGGCCGATGTTGGTGCTCCAATCGGTGGCGTGGGACAAGAACTTCAGCTTGTCCGGCGGCCGGGCGCCGAACGGGTCGGCTGCGAGCCAACCGTCCAGGTTCGGGGTCAGCCGCGGCCACGCGCACAGGTCGTACATCTGGGAGTGGTACGTCGCCGACGCGAAGTTCGCGGTGTAGTGCAGGAGGAATTCCTTCGCCGCGTCCGCGCCAGGGCCGTACTGCGGAATCACCCAGTTGTACATGACGTGTTGCGCCGCGAGCGCAGTCCTCGGGCCCCGAAGCGCGGGCACGAAGAAGGTGTCGTCGAACACCGCTGGGTTCGCTCCCTGGGCGGTGCGCCAAGCCGAAATCGAGTTGACGATGTAGGACAGCTTCCCCGCGACCAGACCCTGGTTGTTGCTCGCCGCGTTCCAGGAGAACACCTCGGGCGTCATCGCTTGCTGATAGAGGCGGCTCATGTACTCCACGGCCGCGACGGTCTCAGGGCTGTTGAGCACGACCCGCTGCTGCGCGTCCTGCTCCGAAGCGCCGTAGGACCACATCAGAGCCCGCAGGACCATGTTGGAGTCGATCTCCTGGGAAAGACCGAGACCGAGTTGTATCCCGGCCCGCCGTTTGATCTCAGCGGCCCCCGTGAGCAAGTCGTCCCAGGTCGAGGGACCCTGCGGCATGCCGACCTGCTGCCACAGCGACCGGCGGTAGTTTCCGGGGTCGGGTGCCCATCCCGGCGAGTAGGCGAAGAACCGCCCGGTAGTCGGGTTGAACGTCGACTTGCGGCACAGCTCCAGCTGCGGGCCCCAGCGCCGCACCGCCTCGTCGGTGAGGTCCCGGAGATCGAGCATGCTCGGTTCGAACTGGGACAGTGGTGCGATGTACTGGATGAGGTCGTGGCCCTGCCGGGCCTGCACCTCGGCTGCGATGCGCGTCGGAATCTGCGCCTGGTCGATGTGGTCGATGGTGACGTTGACGCCGACCTTGCCACCCCAGTTCCGGGCAAAGGTGTCGAACCATTGGTCATGGCTGGGGATGAAGTGGCTCCACAGCAGGACCCGGAGATCACCGGACAACCGGCGGGCGGGCTCGGTGAACGTCTCCTGCGGAGCCGCGCGTGTGTCCGTCGGCCCCGGCGGCTCTTCGCGTGCGCACGCGCCCGCCAACGCCAGGACCGCGGCGACCCGGAGCACGTCGCGCCGCCCGTATGTTCCGGAGGAAATTCCAGATGACTCAGTGGCCATAGCTGACTCCTCCCCTCAAGGAGTCCCACGCACAGTAAACTCCCGCGCGACGGATCCCACTACCGATGCCACCCGAGTACTCACCGTCATATTCCCCGGGCCGATCGACTGAGACACCGACAGAGGCGCGCACGACGGCGGCTGTGGCCGCCTGCTGAAGCGGCGCGAGGTGCTCGCGGTGCACGGGTAACCCAGCGAGGCGACAACGGCGGGTTCGAAGCTCCGAAACCGGGCGGTGCGCCACGGCAGTGACTCAACAACCCTGCTATGTCACGAGGGACCTGCTGGTTCGGTCCCGACTGGGCTGAGCTCAAGGCCGGCGTGATCGTTGAACGCGTCTTCCTCCTCACCTCACATGACCGCTGATGGCACTGAGGGTGCCTCGGAACAGGGATCCTCGACCAGCGACCGCGCCCACGCCACGTCGGCTTGCGTGGGTCCGGCGTCGTTCGCGTAGTCGACCAGATCCAGTGGGTTCTGCGTGATCATGCGGGTCACGTCGGCCTCGGCGACCCCCTTCTCGAACACGGTCTGCGCGAAGATCCGCAACGCTTCCGAGGGCAACGGGTTGTGCCGCTGACCGGTGTCGGACACCAGCAGGCACCGCGACGCCCCGATGCGCTTGATGCTGTGCGCGATCTTCTCGGGCACGGCGTAATGCCAGGCCGGCGACACCGTGCAGTAGCCGAATTCCGGCATGGCCCCGAGCCGCGCGATCTCCTCGAGCGTGTCCAGGTCGAGATTGGGCACCTTGAAGTAGGGATGGGTGACGACGATCTTCTCCACCCCGACGTCCCGGGCCTCCTTGACCAGCGCGACGATCTCGCGCGGGGACAGGTGGCAGGTGCCGAGGATGGCGCCGTACTCCGCGACCAGTTCCAGCACCTCCTTGATCTCCGGCTTGAGCCTGCCATCGGCATCGGCAACCCAGATACCCTCCGCCCGGGTGCGACCGCCGGCCTGCGAGTCGTAACCACCGGTGCCGCCGTGCATCTGGGCGTGGTACCCGGCATCGACGGTCGGCATCCACACCTCCTTGCCGCCGAGCCGGAGCGATGCCTCGACCGCAGCCGCGTTGATGCCGCCGACGTAGTAGTTGAGGACGATGCCCCCGTACACTCGGATGTTCGGGATGACCCGCTGCACCAGGTAGGCGCGTGAAACGGTGTTCTCGTGGTGGCATTTGAGCACGATGGCCTTCATGCCCGCGTCCCGGGCGGCACGCACGATGTCGAAATCGTCGGCCAGCCGCGGGAACAGGTCCGGGTACGGGTGGCAATGCAGGTCGACGGCCCCGTTCATGTCGATGAGCGGACCGCCGTAAGTGCGAGTGTTCACAGGATTTCCTCCTCTGCAAGCGAATCACGCGTGGCCGGTCGTGATCCGGGCGTACGACTGCGGGTCGGTGGCACCCTCGGTGACCACGACGAGCACCGACGCAACGGGCGAAAGTCCACTCGCGACACGGGCTTGCCCCGCCTCGTCGCGCAACTCGGCGAGTGCACCGATCCCCGCCGCACCGGTTTCGCCGGCGACGATGCCAACACCGGCGAGCTGGCGCACGGCCGCACACGCGCGTGTGTCATCGATCGCCGCGACGACGTCCATCCCGTCCCGCAGCAAGGGCCAGGCCAGCTGCGACGGGGTGCCGCAGTTCAAGCCGGCCATGATCGAGTCGTGCGGCCCCGGGATGGTCACCGGGCGGCCGGCGCGCAGCGACGCGAGGACGCAGTCGGCCGAGAGCGGTTCGACGCCGACCAGCCGCGGCTTGGCGCTCGCCTCGGGGCGGCGGTAGTGGCGAACGGTCGCCGCTGCGAGCGCACCCACGCCCATCGGCACCACGACGACGTCAGGTGGGCCCGCGCCACGTTCGTGGAGCGCATCGTCGACCTCCCAGAAGATCGTCGAGTATCCCTCGATCACCCACCACGGAATGCGCTGGTAGCCCGGCCACGAGGTGTCGGACACCACGATGCAGCCGTCCGAGGCGTCCTCCGCCGAGCGCCGGACTGCATCGTCGTAATCGCCGTCGACCACAGTGACCGCCGCGTCCTCCGATTCGATGGCCTCGATTCGCGCGGCGATCATCGTGGCCGGCACGTACACGCGCGCCGTCAGGCCGAGAAGGCGGGCCATGCGGGCGACGGCGAGGCCGTGGTTACCGTCGGTGGCCGCCGCCAGCGTCATCGGCGCCAGCGTGCTCACCTGGCGACGGAGCTCGTCGATGTCGCTCCACGACGGCTCGGCACCCAGCCGTTCGCACAGCGCGCGGTAGACCGCGTAGGAGGCACCGAGGATCTTGAACGACTGCAAACCCAGTCGCGAGCTCTCGTCCTTCACCCACAGCCGGCCAACTCCGAGACGCTCGGCGAGCGACGGGATCTCCAACAGCGGCGTGCGAGCGTAACCCGGGAGCCGCCGATGCAGCCGCAGCGGACCCCGGTCGACGGCGATGCCCTCGATGACAGGAACTGAGCGGTGATTGATCAGCAGCTCGCCCGCGTCGGTCTTCACGTCGACACCTCCCCCGCCGGTTTCTCCGCGCGGTCGCAGAGCTCGAGCACGCGTTCCGGGGTCATCGGCAGGCACGTCGGTCGTTCGCCGATCGCCGCGGTGATCGCATTGGCGATCGCGGCGGCGCAGGGCCCGATCGGCGGCTCGCCGATGCCACGCGAGTTGAGCGGCCCCTTGCCCTCACCGCTCTCGACGATTTCCACTTCGACATCGGGCATGTCCAGCGAGCTGGGGATGAGGTAGCTGGCGAACAACGTCGACGCGCAGTTTCCCTCCTCCAGCACCACGTCTTCCATGAGGGCGTACCCGAGGCCCTGCATCGCACCACCCTGGATCTGCCCCTCCACTCGCAGCGGGTTGATCGCACGCCCCACGTCGTGCGAGGCGGTGTAGCGCAAAACCGCCACCTCGCCGGTCTCCACGTCGACTTCGACGTCGGTGGCGTGGCATCCGTAGGTGTAGTCGGGGAAGCTGTCGCCCTGCCCCGTGATGGGGTCGAACGCGCCCCGGTCGGCTCGCCACCGCGACAACAGCGAGGTGTCCACTCCGCGCTCCTCGCAGCCGGCGACGAGCTCCGCGAGCGTCAGCCCGGTGCTCGCCGGACCGCGCACCAGGCCGTCCTCGAACGCCAGGTCAGCCGTGCGGCATCCGAGCATCTCCGCCGCGACGGGAGCGATCTCGTCCCGCAGTCGACGAGCCGCATGCAGCACCGCGTTCCCGGACATGTACAGCTGCCGGGTGCCGAACGTGCCTCCGGCCGGCGGGTTCAACGCGGTGTCTCCGATGTAGACGCTGATCTCGTCCAGCGGTACTCCGAGCACCTCGGAGGCGATCTGGCACAGACTTGCCGCCTGCCCGGCGCCGAGGTCGGTGATGCCCGCTCGCAGCAGCAGAGTGCCATCCGGTTGCAGGCTCAGCCAGGTGGACGCGTGGTCGTGGAACCACACCGTGCGGCCGTAAGGCTGCATGTTGCAAGCGAATCCGCGACCAACGCGCTTGGACGGGCTGCTGGGCTGCGGGGGCTCGCCGAGCCGCGCCAGCGCGCGTTCCATAGTCTCGCTGCCGGCCACGCACGTCGCGAGCGACTCCCCGGTCGGGATGATGTCGGTCTTGCTGAGGAAGTTGCGCCGTCGCACCTCGACCGTCGACAGTCCCAGGACATCGGCGAGACGGTCCATTTGCGACTCGTACCCGAAGACCACCTGCATCGCACCGAAACCGCGGAACGCACTGGTCGGCACGTTGTTCGTGAACACCGCGCGCGAGCGCAGCGAGGCGTTCGGCGTTCGGTACGGACCGCACGACACCGCCGCGCCGGCGAACATGACGCGAGCGCTCAAGTACGGGTACGCGCCGGCGTCGCCGGTGATGTCGATGTCCTGGGCGACGATCGTCCCGTCATACCGCACACCGGTGCGGTAACGCATGACGAACGGATGTCGTTTCGTGCTCGCCATCATCGATTCCTGCCGGTCCCAGACCATCCGCACCGGGCGCTGGGTCCGCCACACCAACAGCGCCAGGTAGGGCTCCACGGTCATGTCCTCCTTGCCGCCGAAGCCGCCACCCATGTAGGCACCGATCACCCGCACCTTGTTCGCCGGTAGACCGAGGATGTCCGCGATCTCCACGGCGTGCTCGATGACCTGGGTGGACACCCGGAGCGTGAGCACACCGGCGTCCATCCAGCCGACACCGGCCTCGGGCTCGAGATAGGCGTGCTCGACCCGCTGACTGCGGTACTCCCCTTCGACGACCACGTCGGCCGCGGCCAACGCCGCCTCCACATCGCCTCGCCGGATGTGCCAATTGATCAGCACATTGCCCTCGTCGTGCACACGCGGCGCGTCGTCGGCCAGAGCGGCCTCGGGGTCGAAGACACCGGGCAGCTCCTCGTAGTCGACATCGACCAGTTCCGCCGCCTCGTCCGCGATCTGCTGGCTTGCCGCGGCGATGAGGGCGATCGGTTCTCCGGCATAGCGGACCCGATCGTCGGCGAGCACGGGCATCGCCACGGTGAGTTCACCGAGACCTCCGGTGGCGTGTTCCACGAGCCGGTTGCGGGGCACATCCCGCGCGGTGAGCACCGTGACGACACCAGGCAGAGCGCGTGCCGCCGCGACGTCGACGGACTTGATCCGCGCCGACGGAAAAGCCGAGCGGACCACGCGGGCGTAGAGCATTCCCGGAAGCGTCCAATCCGCTGCGTAGAGCAGAGATCCCTTGACCTTGTCGACGAAATCGTGGTGCGCTAGCCTGCGGCCCACCACCCGCATCGGCGCGGACGGCGGTGCCGTAGGCGCCGTCGGGGCGGTGCTGACGTCGCTGCTCATGGCTGCTCAGCCTTCTCCGCGGAGACCTGTTCGACGTAGTCCTCGATCGCGTCGAGGATCTTCGTGTACCCGGTGCAGCGGCACAGGTTGCCGACGAGCTCGTACCGGATTTCCTCCCGGCTCGGACGTCCCCCGCGCCGGGCCATGCTGTGCGCGGTGAGCACCATTCCAGGCGTGCAGAAGCCGCACTGCGAACCACCATGCACGAGAAACTGCTGCTGCAGCGGATGCAGGGCGCCGTCCTCGTCGAGCAACCCGCGCAAGGTCGTCACTTCGTGGCCCTCCGCCTGCACGGCGAACATCAGGCAGGCGCTGACCGGCTCGCCGTCGAACTCGACGGTGCACGTCCCGCACACGCCTTCTCCGCACCCGTAGCGCACATCTGACAGCCCGATCTCGTCGTGCAGCACGTCGAGCAGCAGATCGCTCGGCGTGATCCACACGTCGTGCCGGTGGCCGTTGACCGACAGGCTGACGAGTCTTTTGTTCATGAGGTGACCGCTCCGTTCTGCCGTGCCCGCTCCGCCGCCTCGGTGAAGGCGCGCCGGCTCAGCACCTCCACGAGCCGCTTCCGGTACGCACCGGAGGCGTGCACGTCGCTGTCCGGGGAGGTCGTCTCAGCGACCGCCGCAGCCGCGGTGGCCACCTCGCCCGGAGCGCAGGTCGATCCGACTAGTCCGGCAACGGCCTTCCGGTCGACCAGCACCGGGCGGTCGGCCACCCCGGCCAGGGCGAGCTCCACCGAACGCACCGTCGTGGCGTCGGACTCAAGCTCGACCACGGCAGCCGTGGCGACCACGGCGAAGTCCGATGCGCGGCGCACCAGCTCGTGGAAACTCCAACCCTGCCTGGCGCGTAGGACGGGGAACCGGACTTCCTGGATTACCTCGGTCGGTTCCAGCACCGTGGTCAGGTAGGTGATGAAGAAATCGCGCGCGGGGATCGTGCGTTCGGTGTTCGGGCCTCGCACGACGACGTCGGCGCCGAGAGCGAGCGATGCGCAGGGGATTTCCGCGGTGGGGTCGGCGTGCGCCAGGCTGCCGCCGATCGTGCCGCGGTTGCGGACTCGTACGTTTCCCACCCTGGACGTGCACGCTGCGAGCATCGGCGTGTGCCGGTGGATCAAGGCGGAGTCGACGACGGCGCGGTGCCGGGTGAGCGCCGGTATGCGCAGGATCTCGCCGTCCACGGCTGGTTCTCCGTCGTCGATGTCGTTGATGTCGATGAGCGCTGTGGGACGCGCGAGCCGGAGCGCGAGCATCGGGACCAGGCTTTGACCACCGGCCAGCAGCTTGGCGTCCTCCCCGCGCTCGGCCAGGGCGCGCACGGCGTCGTCGTAGCTGGCGACCCGCGTGTACTCGAAGGGGACGCTGACCACGAGAACCTCCTCCCGCTCGCCTCAGGCGGCGAGGTCCTGCTCGATCCGTGCGATCGTGGCTGCCAGCACCGCCTGATTGCTGGTGATGACGGGGTGCCCGAGCCGATCGCGGATGCCATCCATCGCCGACATGGCCCCGAAGTTGGTGCAGGACGCGAAAACGAGATCGATGTCCACGTCGGAGAGGGCGGTGACGGTGAACTCGACGATGGCCTCTCGCAGCACCTGCGCGATCGCGAAGTTCTCCGTCATGCCCAGGCCGGCGATGCGCACGACCTCGACCCCGTCGTCCTCGATGCTGGCTTTGACCTTCGCGTTGAGTTCGTCCACGTAGGGCGTCACGACCCCGACCCGCCGTGCGCCGCTTGAGCTGATCGCGGAGCGCACCGACTGGATCGTGCTGATCGCGGGCGCTCCTGCCACCTCGCTGATCCGAGCGCACAGTTCGGCGTCGTAGTCGTTGCCGCGCAACGCACCCGCGCTGGTGCATCCGAACACGATGACGCTTGGGTAGGCGGTCCCCAGCTCTCGCGCTGCCGGGATCGCGAACTCGTCGAGCATGCGCTCTTCGCCCTCCCGGGTGGTGTCGCGCATGAACATCCGCGCCGTGTGCAGCGTCATGCCGCCAGGGAGACCTCGCACGAAGTCGACTTCCATCATGGTGTTCGACGAGGGGATCATCAGCCCCACCCGTCGAGGCCCGCCCGTCGTCATCGCCGTTCTCCCTCCGTCGTCATCGGCGATCACGCTGCACCGACCGCAGCTCCGTTGAGGTCGCGCAGGATGGTGAGTTCCGCCGGGTCCACCGGTGGAAGTTCGTCGAGCGGCTCATGCATCAGCAGCTCGAATCCCGTCGCCTCACGCACCTGATCGACCGGCACCCCGTGTTGCACAGCGCGCAACCGCATGCGCCGCGACTCCGGATCGAAGTCGAGCACCGCGAGGTCGGTCACCACCGTGCTGACGTTCCCGAACACCAGGCCGGACTCCGCGCGCGTGTTCGCGCCCCGAAGGTGGCCGGGGCTGGTGATGAAGTCGACCTGCTCGACGAACCGCCGCGGCTCGTGCGCGGTCACGATGAAAATCTCGTTGCACAGCGAGATGATGTCGTTGGCACCACCGCTTCCCGGCAGGCGCACCTTCGGTGCGTCCGGCGTTCCGATGTAGCTCGTGTTGATGTTGCCGTACATGTCCACCTGTGCCGCGCCGAGGATCCCGAAGTCGAAGAATCCCCGCTGCGCGAAGAGGAAGATGTCGGTGATGTCGGTGAGCATCGGCGCTCCGAACGCCGCGCGCATCTCGTTGGTGGAAATCGGCAGCCGCCCGGGAACCAGGTGCGTGCCGACGATCCCGCCCTCCAGCACGATCGTCAGGTTCGGTGCCTGCCGCCGGCGCGCCAAAGCCGAGGCGAGCAGGGGGATTCCGACACCGGCGAACACCACCGCGTCGTCGTCGAGGAGACGGCTCGCGGTCACCGTCATGATCTCCGTGGGTGTCGGCCTCATTCGTACATCAACTCCTTCGCCCGCCGCTGCTGCCGGTCGAGCCGAGCCGCGCCGACGTCCCCGAGGAAGCCGGCGAAGTCGGGGTGCCCTAGCACGTGCTCGCCGATGTATTGCCGGACGCCGTCCAGCCCGTGGTCGCGGATGGCCTGCACGTACGTGTCGAAGTGCTCGGTGTCCGCCTCGTAGCGGCCGTAGCATTCGTGCGGGTAGCAGCCGTACGGTGCTTCGACGACCGCATCCACCGCGAAGTGCGGGAGCATCGTGCTGAAGGGGCTCGCCCTGATCACATCCGGGTCGACGATCTCCTCGGCGCTGACCACGACGCGGCGCGCGGCGCGCGCCATGTCGACGTCCATGTGCCGATACCCGTCGACCTGCGCGTTCCCGTACACATCAGCACGATGTACGTGGATGAGCGCCACATCCGGGTGCAGCGCGGGCACTGCGAGCAGGCGCTGCCCGGTGTAGGGGCATTCCACGGTCCGCGTTCCGTCCATGCGCGCGAGGTCCGACCCGAGCATCGTCAGCGTCGGCAGGTACGGCACTCCCATCGCCCCGGCCTTGTAGCGCAGCCCGATGCCGAGATGGCTCCACTCCTCGTAGACGGCCAGCCCGCGCTCGACGTAGTGCCGCAGGACCTGGGAAAGACCCCAGTTCAGCCCGATGCCCATCCAACTGGTCACGATGCGGTCAGCCGCTCCGGTCACGAGCAGCAGTTCGGCCTCGTAGCAGGTCAGCGGGCGCGACAGGGTGAGCCCTCGGTGCGGCTGGCGCAGCAGCTCGAAGACCAACGCCATCGGGGTACGGGAGTACAGGGTTCCCCCGATCCCCACGTGGTGGCCGTCCTCGACGAGCCGCAGCGCCTCGGCGGCAGTGCACGTCTTGTCGCGCACCGGCCGCGCATGGCGCTCCAGATCGGCGCGTGCCTCGCGGAACGTCGTGGCCGTCATCGCACACTCCCCGCCGGCGCGGCCTGCAACAACGGCCACACCTCGGCTGCGAAGCGCTCTATCTGCTCGAGCCGGTACTCGAACGGCGCGAAGACCAGGTGTTGCGCGCCGGCCTCGACATGCGCGGAGAGCTGTTCGGCGCACTGTTCGGGTGTGCCCCTGATCGCGCTGTCCGGGGTCGATTCGCTCCAGGCGGCCATGTCGAAGTAGTCATCGATGTATCGCCGCACCAGTGCATCGCCCTCCTCATAGGAATCGGCGATGCACAGCGGCAACTGCGCCACATTGGACAATTGGTCGGGATCTCGGCCCGCTTCCTCGGCGAAGCCGCGGATCTTCGTCCACGCCCGGGAGAAGCTGTCGGCCGTGTAGAAGTAGGTGAGCCAGCCATCGCCGCGGATGGCCACCCGCTTGAGCACCCGGTCGACGTAGCCTCCGATGAGCACTTTCGGCCGGGGCCGCGGCAGCGGCAGCATGCGCACGTTCCGCAACCGGACGTGGTCGTACTCCCCTGTCACACCGTCCTCTCCCCACAGCCGGTAGAGGATTTCCAGATTGCGTTCGAAGGTGCGCCCACGTCCCTTGAACTGCACACCGGTCGCGTCGAACTCCCGCTCGTACCAGCCGGCGGCCATGCCGAGAACGAGCCTCCCGCCCGAGGCGATCTGCAGCGTCCCGGTGACCTTCGCCAGCACTGCGGGCTCCCTGATCGGCAGCACCAGCACGCCGGTGCCGAGCAGAACATCCCTGGTGTGCGCGGAAAGCACGGTCAGCGTCGTCAGCGCCTCGTGGAACGGGAAGGGTCGGCGGGCGCCGAGGAACAGGTGGTCCCACGCCCACAGCGACCGGAACCCGAGTTGTTCCGCGCGGGTCGCGTAGCTGACCATCGCGTCCGTGCTCGGCTCGCGTGGGCCCGGTGTGAAGTTCTCCACCGCCAGTCCGAATGAGACGGACATCCTGCACCTCCTGCTTTCCGATCAGTACGGTGGTTGCCCGGTGCCGACGAGTTCGACCTTGCCGCCGACCGTGCGCACCAGGTAGACCGGGGGCACCGTTTGGTTGACCAGGTTGCGCCAGGTCTGGAACTTGATGTCGCCGTAGATCGCCCCGGGCAGAGCGACCCCGGCCAACGCGTCGCGCACCGCGGCCGGGTCCGCCGGGTTCTGCGCGGCCCCCATCGCCGCTGCGATGACCTTGATCCCCTGGTAGCCGCGCACTCCCTCGGGAGCCTCGCCCGGGTTGTACCCCTTGGCGTTCCAGGTGGCCAGGAACCGCTCGGCCTCCTGCGGCGCAGCGGCCTTTGTGGGATCGAAGCTCGCGAAGAACATCGTTGCGTAGCTGCCTTCCGCAGCTTGCGGACCGGCCAGCTGGATCACTTGGACGGGGCTGTTCGACCCACCTGTGGTGATGATCCGCGCCGTCGCGCCCTGTCCCCTGGCTTCCTTCAGCAGGAGTGCGATCTGGCTGGCGTCGGTCGTCACGATCCACGTGTCGGCACCAGACGCGATCGCCTGCGTGACGAAGGTCGAGAAGCTCTGCTCGGTCTGCTCGAACTTCGCCCCGCCGACCACGTTCCCCCCGATGCGGGTGATGGTGTCGCCGAAGTACCTGGCCGCGCCGAGCCCGAAGTCGTTGTTGACCGACAGGGTGAAGGCCGACTTGATCCCCATTCCCCTGAGCACCGGTTCCAGTGCGACGGCCTCCATGGACGACGTCGGCGACAGGCGGAACGTCCATTCGCCACCGGACTGGTCCTTGTCGGTGACCTTGTCCGAACTGGACGTCTCCACCAGCAACGGCACCCGGGCGCGTTCGAGGATCGGCTGCATCGCCAGCGTGCACGACGATCCCCAGCCGCCCATCACGACCGGGACCTGTGACTCGTTGATCAGTTTCTGCGCGACGTTGACGCAGGTCGCCGGGTCGTTGGCATCGTCCTCCACGCGAAGCACGACCCGCTTGCCGTTGACCCCACCGCCCGCGTTGATCTCCTCGGCGGCGATTTCGGCGCCATGCGCAACAGCTTGGCCGGAGCTGGCCACCGGACCGCTCAACGGCTGGGCAACGCCGATGGTGACCTCGTCCGGTGCACCACCGCCTCCACCGGCGCAGGCAGTGGCCGCGAACAACACCGACGCCGCGAGTGCGGCGAGATGACACCGACGCATGAGAGGCCCTCCCTCCCCGATTCATCCGCCGAGGTACGCCTCGCGGACCGAACGACTGCCGGCGAGCTCGCCGGCCACGCCCGACTCGGTGATCCGGCCACGTTCCAGCACGTACGCGCGGTCGGCTACCTGCAGGGCGAGCTCTGCGTTCTGCTCCACGAGCAGAACCGTGCGGCCGCTGTCCCGGATCCGGCCGGCGACCTGCAGCACCTGCTCCACCAGCAGCGGGGCCAGTCCCAGCGAAGGCTCGTCGAGCATGACAAGCTTGGGAGCGGCCATCAGACTGCGTCCGATGGCCAGCATTTGCTGCTCCCCGCCCGACAGGCTCCCGGCCGGCTGGGAAAGCCGCTCCCCGAGCTTCGGGAACAAGGCGAGCACTTCCCCGAGGCGCTCGCGTTCATGGGATCGGCCGCGACGCGCCGCGATCCGCAAGTTCTCCCGCACGGTCAGCATCGGGAACACGTGCCTGCCCTCGGGGCAATGCACGAGCCCAGCCTTGACGATCCGGTGCGGGGAGAGGTTGGTGATGTCCGCGCCGTCGAACCGCACGGTCCCCGAAGTAGCCCGGATCAACCCGGAGAGCGCCCTCAGCAGCGTCGACTTGCCGGCGCCGTTGCTGCCGATGATGGTGACGAGTTCGCCTGCCGCCACCTCGATCGTGACGTCCACGATGGCCGGGACTCGGCCGTACCCGGCGGTGAGACCCTGAACGCTCAACATGGTATGGCCTTCTCCCCCAGGTACGCCGCACGCACGTGCGGATCGGCCTGGATCTGTGCGGGGGTTCCGTCGGCGATCTTCTCGCCGGCGTTGAGCACGGCCACGTGGTGGGAGATCCCCAACAGGAACTTCATGTCGTGCTCGACCAGGACCACGCCGACCCCGGCGCGCCGAACCTGCTCCAGCAAACCGGCCATGACCGTGGTCTCGGTCCGGTTGAGCCCTGCCGACGGCTCGTCCAGCAGCAGGAACAACGGCCGCGCCGCCAGTGCGATGGCCACCGCGAGCATGCGTTGACGCCCGTAGGGCAGGGTGCGCGCCTCGCGCTGCAGCTCTTGCTCGATCCCTGCGAAACGGGCCAGCTCGCGGACCGTGGCGTGGAGCTCGCGTTGCGCGCGGCGATACCGCGGCACGCCGAGCATCGCGCCGAACACGGATTTCGGCTCGGTCGTGTGCAGTCCGATGCGGAGGTTGTCGAACACCGTCAGTCGCGGGAACAGGCTCCGCTTCTGGAACGTCCGCACCACACCGCGCTTGGAAATGACGTGCGGCCGCAGTCCGATCAGCTCTTCGTCGCCCAGCCGGACGCTACCTTCCGCGGCCGGGACGAACCCGGTGATCGCGTTGAACACGGTCGACTTCCCCGCACCGTTGGGCCCGATCAGAGCCGTGATCTCGGCGGGAGCGGCTTCCATCGCGAGGCTCGACACCGCGCACAGCGCACCGAAGCGCACGGTCAGCCGGTCCACCACCAGCGAGTCCGATGTGGACACATGTCCGTTCAGGACGAGGTCACGACGCGCCATGATCCGCCTCCTTCCGATCGGCTGCGGCAGGAGTGGTCGTCGCCGAGCCCTCGTCCGGAGAGCGCGAACTCGGCGCTGCCGTCGTGAGGCCACGCTGCCGCATCGCGTGCACCGCAGTGCCCCACAAGCCGCGCGGCATGAACCGCACCAGCAGGATCAGCACCAGCCCGTAGATCACCAGCCGCCATTCGTCGCTGAACCGCAGCATCTCCGGGAGCTGGGTGAACAGCACGGCTCCGATCACCGGTCCCAGCACGGTGCCCATGCCGCCACCGATCACCATCAGCAACGTGTTGATCATGATCGCGAATCCGAAGACCTCGGGCGAGACGAATCCGACCGTGTGCGCGTACAGCGAGCCGGCCACGGCCGCCATGGCTCCGCTCAGGCTGAATGCGATCGTCGCGTGCCGACTGGTGTCGATCCCGACCGCGCGCGCGAGGTTCTCGTTCTCCGCGAGCCCGCGCAGGCTGTAGCCGAGACCGGACGATGCCAGCCGCGCCACGGCAATCACGATCAGCAACGCCACCGCGAAGACGACGGGGAAGACCTCCTTCGGCCGGACGAGTTCATACCCGAACAGGCCGATCGGCGGGATGTCCGAGTAGCCCATCGGGCCCCCGGTCAACGCCACCCAGTTCAACGCCACCTGGCGGAAGATCTCCGCGACGGCGAATGTCGCGATGACGAAGAACGCCGCCCTCAGCCGCAGCGTGACCCGCCCGATCATCCAGGCGACGACCAGCGCAACAGCCGCGCTGGCCACCACCGCCAGCACCATCGGCACCCCGAGCGCAGTCGAGGCGATGGCCGACACATAGGCACCGAGACCGAAGTACGCCTGATGTCCCAGGCTCAGCAGCCCCGAGTACCCGAGCACGAGGTTCAGGCTGCTGGCCAGGATTACGTAGATCGCGGCGAGCACGGCGATCTGCGTCTGGTACGGCCCGGACACCATGCCACCCGCGAACAGCAGGGCGACCACCGCCACGGAGACCGCGACGCGCCAGGAACGTGAGCTGAGCAGGGTGGTCATTCCTGCACCACCTTGCGCGCGCCGAACAGGCCCTGCGGGCGGAGCAGGAGCACGGCGAGGAGCACCAGCAGCCCGAACGCGTCCTTGTACCCCGCCGACACGTACCCGGCGCCCAGGCTTTCGACCAGCCCGAGCAGCAGCCCACCGACGATCGCCCCGGGGAAGGACCCCAACCCGCCGAGGATGACCACGACGAACGACTTCGGCGTCGCCAGCACCCCCATCGTCGGCGTGATCTGGAAGATCGTCGCGATGAGGACACCGGAAAGCGCCGCCATCGCCGCTCCCAGCGCGAAGGTCATCGCGTACACCCGCCGCACGTTCACGCCCATCAGCCAGCTGGCCGTCGAATCCTGGAACGTGGCGCGCATGTCCAGACCGATGCGGGTGCGGGTCATGAGCAGGTGCGCGGCCAGGATCGTCAGGGCGACAACGATGATGATGAAGATGTTGCGCGGCGTCGTGCGCGTCACGAGCAGATCGATGCTGTCGCTGGAGAACGGGGACCCGGCGGTCTGCGGGACCGGGCTCCACACGAGCATCGCCCCGTTCTGCAACAGGATCGAGATCCCGATGGTGGCCAGGATCGGCATGGCGATGTCGTCGTGCTCGCGCAGCTTGCGCAGAACCCCCCAGTCGATCAGCACTCCGAGCACTATCGCGCCCAACACCGCCGCGGCCAGCCCCGCGACGAACGACAGGCCCAACATGTCCGCGACGGTGTAGGAAAGGTACGCCCCGATCATGTAGAACTCGCCGTGCGCGAAGTTGACCACGTTCATGTAGCCGAAGACGAGCGTGAGCCCAACAGCCATGAGCGCGTAGATCGCTCCCAGCGTCAGGCCATTGCCGAGGTACTGTCCGATCTCTGCCACAGTCCCCCTCCGCGATGTTCGGGGGCGATCGACGGCGGGCCAAGATCTACCGCAACAGCGGCGTCCCCGCGCTCGGCCGCGTGGTGTGGCGCCTCGCCGATCCGCGGTAACCAGGATAGGAGTCCCGCCGAGCGCAGCCATTGGCGTGAGTTGCCGAACGATGGGCTTTCCCAACGGCAACTTTTGCCATCGGCTCCAAGCATCAGTCCGGCGATTCGTCAGCGCGCCACATCGGGCATCTCAAGGACCTGCAACGCCACGGACAAATGCAGGCACAAGCGACTGTCCAACATGAACGGTCCCACGAGCTGCTCCAGCTTCGCGATCCGGTGACGCATGGTGTTGTAGTGCACGTGCAGGGCGCGAGAGGCAACTGCGACGTTGAGGTGACTGCTCAACAGGACGTCGAGGGTCTTCAGCAACTCGGCGCGTTCCCGTTCTTCCAGGCCCAGCAGCGGACCGAGCGTGTCGTCGACGAACCGTCGCAGTTCGCCGACGTCGTCGACGAGGCTGAGCAGGCGGAACAAGCCCAGATCCGCGAACGAGGTGACCTTGCCCGGCCCTCGGGCCCGCCGCCCCATGTGCAGCGCCTTGCGGGCCTGCTCGTAGCCGACCGAGATCAACCGCGGGTCGTCGACCGGGGAGCTGACCCCCATGGAGAACTCGTGCCGGGTAGTCGCCTTCAGGCCCGACCACATCTCGCGCGGCACCGCGGCCGGATCGTCCTCGGCCGCGCCGACCACCGCCACCAGGTTGGTCGCGAACCCCGCCGATGCACCCCGCGGGTCCTGGTTGCGGACCTCCGAGCACCACAGGTCCAGGTAGCGCTGCTGCGCCAGGTCCGGGTCGGTGTGCCCGGCCCGCTCGCGCGACGGCACCCACTCGGCCCGGCTCACGACGACCACGAGCCGCCGATGCAGGTCCCAGCCGAAGGTCGCGCACTGCGCCAACGCGTCGTCGATGTCCGCCCCCTGGCCGGTCACGAGATCGTGCAGCACGTTGGCGGCGAACTGCCTTTCCACGGCGTCCACGGCCAGCTGCCGCGTCACATCCAGCGCCGCTACCACCGCAGCCTGGTCCACGGCCACCGTCACCTCGGGCCCCATCTGGTCGGACGGGCCGACGACCACCAGCCGGCCGCAGCGGAGCTCGCCGGCCGAGACCGGGGCGATGATCACGGTCAGGTCCTCCGCCAGCTGCTGCGCACCTGGTCCGAGATGGGCGGTGCGCAACCTCCCCTGCCCGTCGAGGACGCCGATGTCGACGAGCCGATCGCGCTGTTCAGCGTTGTACACCGAGGCCCGGGTGCGCCCGTCCTCGTCAGCCACGAACACGGCAGCCCCGCCCAGCAGCTCGGACAGCTTGGCCGCGATCTCAGGCAGCTGCCCGCCAGCGAGCACGATGTGCAAGAACGAACTGTGGATCTCCTGGGCCCGCGCGATGGTCGCCGCCTGCCGGTTCACGATGTCGGAGAAGACGCGGCTGAGGATGTCGTCGAAGGCGACATCCTCGGGGATCCGCACGATCGGCAATGCCAACTCGTCCGCTGTGTCGAGCGCCCGTTGCGGGAGGGCTCGGGCGTAGCGGCCGAACTTGATCCCGAACACGGCGACGCCTCGGTGGGCGAACTGCCGGACCAGCTCGGCCAGTTCCTCCTCGGACTGCGGCAACGGGTAGCCGGTGCTGAGCATGAACTCGTGTTCCTTCGTCCAAGGAAGGATGTTGGGCACCGTCATGACGTTCAGCCGCTGGATCTGGCGATCCAAGCCACCGGCCCCCGCCAGCACCTCGGCGTCGGCGAGGAGCTCCATCCCGAGCACGTCGCGGACCGTGAGCCCGGCGGCAACAGGGCCCGTGCGATCGGCGTCACCAGGTTCGATCACGGCTGTTCCTGGGCAAATCTTGCCGACGGAAAGCGGGCAACAAGTCGAATGTTGCCACACCGCGGAGGCGGAAACCAGTTGGCACCGGAGCTTTTCAATCTCGGACCACTGCCGATCAGTGGTGCGCCGCAGGCGGGCTGCGCTTCTCGCCGGGCTGCTCAGCCGAACAGCTGGCTGAACTCGTCGTAGATCGTGAACAGCGAGAATCCTCCGTAGAACAGCACGGCCCAGCACAGCGCGACGAGTCGGACGCCCTTGAGGCCGATAGTCCGTGGGAGGACGCCCCGGTTCAACTTGATCAGCAGCACCGAGTACACGAACATCACGATGCCGTTGAGCGACGACGCGATGATCAGCAGGATCAGCGGCTCGTCGAGCCCGGAGAACAGGATCGCAGAGCCGAAGACGATCTCCGCCCACACCACGATGAAGTAGATGCGGCTCTCGCTCAGGGCCCTGCTGTTGCGCAGCGGCCCCGTCTTGAGCATGTCCGCGGTCACCCGGCCGACCATGTCCAGCACGGCGAGGTTGGTCGAGTAGAGCACGACCGCGCCGATGAGGAAGAAAATCGTGCCCGTCGCGCCACCGAGCCGGTCCCCTACCAGCCGGATGAACTCGAAGTCCTCCGCCTCGCTGCCGATCCCGATGGTGGCGTACGTCAGGCCCATCAGGATGAGCAGTGCGAACAGGCCGATCACGAAGAACGTGATGAACTGCTCCCGGTCGGCGACCCGCCACCAACCTCGCCACCTGCGAAGGTTCTCCTCGTCCTGCGGGAAGAAGTAACCCGTGGTCGCAACGGTCTGTTCCTCCCCGGTGAACGGCGACACCACCTTCGGCAGCCGGCTCCCCATGCCCAGCCCCTTGTCCCTGATCCAGTTCGACTGGACCAGGTTGAGCGCGCCGCCCGCCCCGGCGAACGCGATCGCGCCGAGCAGCGTCGCCGCCGGGATCGCGGCCACCGCCCCGGGGATCTGGTCGATGGAAACGAAGCCCTTGCCGATCGCCAGCCAGCCGTCCAGCCCGAGCAGCACCAGCGCGGCGTAGATCAGGAATAGCACGATCAAGCCGACCAGGAAGAACTGGATCTTCTCGACGGTCCGGTAGACCACCGGCGAGACCGTGAGCACCACGCCGATCAGCAGCAGCACTCCGATGGTGACGTAGGGAACGGCGTCCTCGGCGAAGCCGAACGCGAAGGCCAACGTGGTCGTGCCGCCGGTCGCCCACCCCGGCCATGCCCAGGGCACGATGGTCATGATGACGAACAGCCACCCCCAGTGCCACCACAGCCGGCTGAACCCGGTGACCGCGGTCTCCCCGGTGGCCAAGGAGTAGCGCTCGATCTCCATGTTGAGGAAGTACTGGGTGAGGATCCCGATCAGGGCCAGCCACACGAGGGTGAGACCGACCTGGGACGAGATGTACGGCCACAGCACGTATTCTCCGGAGCCGATCGCGCCCGCCAGCAGGAGCACGCTCGGACCAAGCACCTTCCGCAACGGCCGTACTTCGGGAAGGTCGGCGTAGGGAACGCCGGGGAGATTTCTACTTGGGATCTCGGTCGCGGTGGTCGCCGGACCGGGTTTGCCCTCGTCCGGTTGAGGCATGGGTGCTCCTTATCGCCGCGTATGCACAACCCCAGCAGCGCTTTCCGGGACACCCACAAAGATAAGCCAACCTGCGGGTTTCGACGGGCCCGAACAGGGGCAGCGGCAGATCCGCCGCCTGCGGCACAACATCGGTGCGAGCTCACCGCCCAGGGTCTGACCTGCGACCGGCGCAGCCGATTCGTTGGAGGCAGACGACGGCTCAGCCAGAACGATCGACGCGCAGAAGGTCGGACCACGTCCGCCGCTCCTGCGGGTGTCAGGCAGCGGACGTGGTCCGGCTCCGATCAGGCAGGCTGCATCGCTTGCGGCGTCATCTGTCGGCACATATCCGCGCACCGCGTCATGACGTCCGCCAGTTCGGTCATCTCCGAAGTGTTCACCTGCCTGCACATCTCGGCGGACATCTCGCACATGTCGGCGCACATGCTGCACATTCGTACGCACATCTGCACCATGTCCGCGCCGGCTTTCGCCATGCTCGAACAGCGCATCATCATGTCCGCGCACATGCGACACATGTCCGCGCAGGACATCATCATCATGCTCAGCTGCATCGACTGTTCGCTGCGCATTTCCATGCAGCGAGACAGCATCTGCTCGCAGGTGTCATGGCACTTGTGGCATATGTCGATGCACTGCTGCATCTCGGTGCTCAGCTGACGTGTCATTGGTGAACCTCCTACATGTTCCAGGCCTGGCAAGGATTCGCTACGCCGGGCACAGCGCACTGCCCTGCCAGCGGCCTACGAGAAGTCCTGCCTACTCCTGGCCTGCCGAGATCGCACGTCGCGAGCCGCCACACCACGGAGACCACCGGCCAAGGCATCGGCACGTTCATCACCCGAGCGCTTCCAGAAAACCCCCTGGTGGCGGGTACGCCAGAAGTTCCGCGGACCGCTGGCACTTTCGCAACACCTGCACCGCCGTCCCCTCGCGTTTCCGGACGGGAGCCGGTTGCCGCCAGCGGCAATCACCCAGCCCGCCTGGCAGCAGTCCGATGGCCACGCCGGCAACGACCAGCCGCAGTCCTTTTTGGATGATTGTCTCGATCGGCCGGTATGCCAGTTGGAAGTGCTTCCACGCTGTGGCATCCCTCGGAGCGGGTCCGAGGGATGCCACAGCGACTGGCCCACCCGCGTTCGGGGCGGGAATCTGCCACCGGTTCAGAGTTGATCGAGATCGATGCTGTTCGCGATCGCGTGGTAGCCGGTGTCGTTCGGGTGCAGGCTGTCGTCGTAGACGTAGCCGGACCGGGGCAGCCCCGGTTGCGCGGGGTCGGCCATCACCCGGTCGAAGTCGATGACCGAGTCGAACTCACCGCTGGTCCGAATCCACTCGTTGACCTCGACGCGAACCTGCTCGGCCGCGTCCTGGTCGTAGGGGAACTGCAAACCGCGCAACGGGATGATGGTTGCGCCGACCGGTTTGATGCCGTGATCACGCGCGGCCCGGACGAGCTCCCGGTAACCCCCGATCAGCCGCTGTGCGGTCACCTCGCCATCCGGGGGGAAGCACTGTTCCGGGCTGTCGAGATAGCCCCCCAGCAGGTCGTTGCCGCCCAACTCGATGATCACGGTGCGAACGCCCGGCCGGGACAGCACGTCCCGCTGGAACCGGGTGCGACCGGCCTGCCCGTAGCAAGGCGAGTCGGACAGCAACCGGTTGCCGGCGATCCCGGCGTTGGCCACGGCGACCGGGCGGTGCGTTGCGGCAAGCCGCTCGGCCAGGACGTCGGGGTACCTGCTGCTGGCACCGGAGGTCGAGCCGGCCCCGTCGGTGGCCGAGTCGCCGAAGGCCACCACCGTGTTCCGCTCCGACAGGGCGCGGTCGGAGACTTCCACGGCGGCGAGGTAGTAGGAGGACTCGGTGGACTCGGTGTAGGCACTGCCGTCGCTGTCCGCCAGGTGGTCCCCGGCCGCCCGGTAGGACGTGGCGAGCCCCAGCCGGTGGAAGGTCGCCGGACCGGTGGGTTCGGCGAATCGCAGCGTCACCGACAACTTCTCCAGCGGCTCGGTCGGCAGTGGAACCGGATCGCTGACCAGTTCCTGCCCAGCCGGAATCGCCACGTCCGGAGCGCCGGCGAAGTTCAGCGTCCGCATCGTGTCGGGCCAGACCTGGGCGTTTCCGCCGTTGGCCAGGCCTGGCCGGGAGGGATTGGCCGCGCCCGGCAGGCCGACCGTCGCACCGGCCACCCGCAGCGGCGAACTGCCGTAGACGTTGGACACCCTGATCCTGACCTGGGAGCCGCCGGTGCTGACCCGGACCACCTGGCGAAGCGTCTGGTCGGCGAAGCCCTGCTGCGACCAGTTCGGTCCTAGGTCGTCGTCGCCGGCCACCGGCCGTTGCGCCGCGGCCGCCCACGCCACCGCCCACTCCGAGCCGGTGCCGCCCGCCCCCGCGGCTGGTTCGGCGGCCCACGGCGACGCGCAGCCGGCGGCACCGAGCAGCGAGCTCCCGGCGAGTACCGCACCAGCGAGTGCCGTGGCGGTTCTCGACCGTCGCCGGGGTGTTTTCGAGGTGGACATGGGGAAGTTCCTCCGTATCTGCGCCCTGTCGGCAGGGCGGCGTGCAGTACCACCGATCTCACCGCGTCACCGGCCGCAGGTCATTACGGCTACTACCCGAAGCCCAGGTATATCTGGCCCTACCCCGGTCGCGAGCCATGGCGATCGGTGCCGACCAGTCGAGACGAACCCTTCACGAATCGGCTGCCACCTCGGTGAGCTCGGAGATGGGCCGCAACCTCGGTCGATCCGGTATCTGTGGAACCGACAGCGGCGAGAGCGCCGAAGGGGTCAGCGCCTTCCTCGAGCGGCGCCCACCGACCTCGTGACACCGCTCGGCGGCGCCGCGCTCAGGTACCGCTGAGCATGCGGGCGGCTCGCCGCCTGGCGGTCGGGTCAATAGGAGCGCAGCAGCAGATACGCGGCGGCTGCGGAGCCCAGAACGGCTGCGCCGTAGCAGAACGCGATGATGGGTGCGCCGAATTCCTTGAGCTGGAGGCCGTCGTAGAGGGTGTAGCGGAAGCGGTGCGCCCAGTGGAACAGCAGCGTCACACACAGGCCGAGCAGCACGACCTTCGTGGCGGGATGCCGCAACACCGCGAGCACGTGCGCGTGGTTCGGCGTCGGCAGCAAACCCGTCGGGAACGCGATGCCGAAAAGCACCAGCAGCACTGGTACCAGCAGTGCGGCGACCGTGCCGCCGACGCTGAAAAGCAGCCACGCCAACGGTTCCGGTGATCTCCGCCGGTCAGCCATCCAGCACCACCCAGGCCACCGCGGCGGACACCAGCAGCCACAGCAGGTACTGCGACGCGAGGATCGGCGCGGGCCCGACCCGTCGGCCGCGGACCCGAACGACCACCGCCTTCGGCGTGAGGCCGAACCAGGTCACGGTGTGCAGCAGGACGAACAACAGCGCGACCGCGTTCAGCACCAGCACCCACCCGCGGCTCCAGGCGAGGAACTGGGCGTACCGGTCACCGCCGGTGGAGACGGCGTGCACCAGCAGGAGCAGGTACACCACGAACCAGGCGATGAAGATGCTACTGATCTCGCGCAACACGAACAAGAAGTACGAACGTCGCCGCAGCCACCAGAACAGCGACACCGGCTTCCGGTACGCTGTGCTCATCGTGACCCCCGCGGCCACAGGAAGTCCTTGAGCGACTGCATGGCCGCCGTCAGCTTGTAGCGCTGGATGGCACCCGCCGGATCGACGCCCTTGGGGCAGGCCGTGGTGCACTCGCCGACGAACGTGCACGCCCACACGCCCTCGGCCGCTGAGAGGACGTCGCGCCGGTCTTCGGCACCCTGGTCCCGGGAGTCGAGGTTGTAGCGCTGAGCAAGTGCGATTGCCGCCGGGCCGAGGAAATCGGGGTCGAGCGCGTACACCGGGCAGGCCGAGTAGCAGAGCATGCAGTTGATGCACATGCTGTACTGCTTGTACTCGTCCATCTCCGCCGGCGTCTGCCGGAACTCCTCCTCCGGAGGCGGCTCGTCGCGGACGAGCCACGGCTTGACCTGCGCCAATTTCCGCATGAAATCGCCGATCTCGACGACGAGATCGCGGATCACCGGGAAATTGCGCAGCGGCTCGACCCGCACCGGACCGGGCGCGTAATCGGTCAGGAACGTCGCGCAGGTCAACTTCGGATCGCCGTTGACCGTCATGCCGCAACTGCCGCACACCCCCATCCGGCACGACCAGCGGTAGGACAGCGTGCCGTCCACCTGGTCCTTGATGTGGTTGAGGCCGTCGAGCACCACCCACTCCCGGCGCAGCGGCACCTCGTAGGACTGCACGGTCGGTTCCGCGTCCTGTTCCGGGCGGTAGCGCGTGACCTGCAAGGTGATCTGGTCCGCCATGGCTAGTCCTTCCCGTACACGCGCTCGGCGGGCGGCCAACGCGTGATGGTCACCGGCAGGTACTCGACCCGGCCGCTGCCGTCCGGCTGGCGGCGGATCAGCGAGTGGGCGAGGAAGCGCTCGTCGTCGCGGGCCGGGAAGTCGGTGCGCTGGTGCGCGCCCCGCGACTCCTCTCGGCGCAGCGCGCAGTGCACGATGGTTTCGGCCACGTCGAGCATGCCGGACAGTTCGAGCGCGGCGACCAACTCGGTGTTGAACGTCCGGCTGTGGTCGTCGAGGCCCACCGCGCCGAAGCGCTCCCGGAGCTGTCGGAGCGTGTCGGCCGCTTTCGACAGTGACCCTCCGTCGCGGTAGATCCCCGCGCCGTTCTCCATGGTTTCCTGCATTTCGAGGCGGATGTCCGCGATGCGTTCGCCCCCTTCGGAATGCCGCGCCAGTTCCCGTTCCAACCGCCGCTGCTCGTCCCGGCCCTGCGCCAGCACTGCCGACGACGAGCCGTGTCCGGCCGCGGCGAACTCGGCCGCCGCCCGGCCCGCCCGCGCGCCGAAGACCAACAGCTCCGGCAGGGAATTCGAGCCCAGCCGATTGGCTCCGTTGATGCTCACGCAAGCGACTTCGCCCGCGGCGTAGAGACCCGCGAGCCCGGCGGCACCGTTGATGTCGGTGTGCACGCCGCCCATCATGTAGTGGATCACCGGTCGCACCGGGATGAGCTCCCGAACCGGGTCGATGTGCTGGTACTGCAGGCAGAGCTCCCGCACGAAGGGCAGCTTGGTGTCGATGACCTCCGCGCCCAGGTGGCGCAGGTCCAGGTGGACGATCGGGCCGTGCGACGTGTCGATCGTGCGGCCCTTGTCGAGTTCGTGCACGAACGCCTGGGACAGCCGGTCGCGCGGCCCCAGCTCCATGCAGCGCAGCTTCGGTGTCGGCTCCGGCTTTCCCAATTCGTAGTCCTGCAGGTAGCGGTAGCCGTCCTTGTTGAGCAGCCAGCCGCCTTCGGCCCGCGCGGCCTCGGTGATCAGGATGCCGGTGAACGGCAGGCCGGTCGGGTGGTACTGGACGAACTCCATGTCCTTCAGCGGCGCCCCGGCCCGGTAGGCCAGGGCCATGCCGTCGCCGGTCTTGATGTTCGCGTTGGTTGTGAACGGGTAAACCCGGCCGCAGCCGCCGGTGCACACGACGACGGCGCGGGCGGTGATCGTCTCGATCCGGCCGGTGGCCAGCTCCATTGCCACCACACCGCACACCCGACCGTCGTCGACCAGCAGCGAGGTGGTGAACCACTCGTCGTAGCGCACGATGTCCGAATAGGACAAAGCGGTTTGGAAGAGTGTGTGCAGCAGGTGGAATCCGGTCTTGTCCGCCGCGAACCAGGTCCGCTTCTTTCGCATCCCGCCGAAGGCCCGGACCGCGATGCGTCCGCCCGGCTGCCGACTCCACGGACATCCCCAGTGCTCCAGCCGGAGCAGCTCCGCGCGCGCCTCGGGGACGAAGACCTCGACGGCGTCCTGATCGCACAGCCAGTCGCTTCCGGACACCGTGTCGTAGGCGTGCTCGTCGAAGGTGTCATCGGGACCGGCGATGGCCGCCGCGCCGCCCTCGGCGGAAACCGTGTGGCTGCGCATCGGATAGACCTTGGAAACCACCGCCACGCTCAGCCGGGGATCGGTTTCCGCAACCGCGATGGCCGCCCGCAGCCCGGCGCCGCCGCCGCCCACGATCACGATGTCGTACGAAGCCGCCACCATCCGCCCGCCTCACGCCTCGTGGTCGGCGCTGTGCTCGTCGACCAGAACCTTGCCGTCGTGGCGGACGGTCCTGATCCGCACGCTGCCGTCGTGGAATTCGTGCCACACCTGGCGGCAGCCGCATTCGTACGCCACGTCGTCGACGAGCAGCCCCGCGGCGTCGTCCTCGCGATGCCGAATGCACCGTACGAACCACCCACACGGGGCCCGTTCCCGGAAATGAGTGTCCTCGCCGACCACGACCCCACCCCCCGCGGGACGGTGACCCGACTCAACAAGAGGATACGGCCGCACCGGCACGCCCCCAAGCTCGTGAGTGGTTGTCCCGGTTCTTACCGGGACAACCACTCACGACGTTTTCAAGCCAGTTCCACGTCCTTCGCGCATTCCGTGCACCGCCAGCACCGCCAGCACCGACAGCACCGCCAGCAACAGCAGAACCATATGGTTGTACGGAGCCTTCTCGACGTCCCGGGCGGGCAGACGCTGAGGAACGCGAACGCGCCTGGCACCTCCTCCAGCACCCGGGAGAAGGCGAGATGACCGTCGATGTGGTCAGCGAAGCGCCGGACGCCGCGCCCGCTCTCCTGCTGCTGCTGAACGTGCTTGGTGACGTCGCCGAGCCGCCCGAACAGCTCGATGCCCCTCAGGCGAGCCCGGTGGAGGCCCGGCTGCTCGCGCTGGCGGCGGTGGCGTCACCACCGCGCAGATCGCCAAGGCGGTCGGCCTGACCGTGGACGCGGTCAACTACCACCTGCAACGCATTTCCCGCCGCTGGCGCGTCCCGAACCGGACCGAGCTGGTCGCCCGCGGCTACGTGCTGGGCGTGCTGAAACCCTCGACCTGGCCGTCAGAACCCGCCTGACCGCGATTCCCACCGAGGGCCAGGCGTTTCCCGCGATGAGTTTCGGTCTCGGTGCGGGTCGGTACTCGTGCAGGAGGCCTGCCCTTCGACGTGACAAGGAGAAGGCCATGAGCATCTCATTTCCGGGTGAGTCGCCGGAATACCGGGCGGCTCGTGATCGGCTGCTGGAGCGGGAGATCGAGCTGCGGCGGGCGATGGAGTCGGTAGCCGCCGCGCGGAGGCAGCTGCCCCCGGGCGGGCTGGTTCCGGAGGACTACGTCTTCCAGGGCGCCGGACCGGACGGCGGCTCGCAGGACGTTCGGCTGTCTGAGCTGTTCGGTCCGGGGAAGGACTCGCTGGTGATCTACAGCATGATGTTCCCGCGGTATCCCACCGACGACCGCCGCGGGGCGGCAACGGGCAGGACGGCGGAACTGGAGCTGGTGGAGGCGCCGTGCCCGTCGTGCACGGCATTCCTCGACCAGCTCGACGGAGCCGTCGAACACCTCGACCAACGGCTCAACTTCGCGGTCGTCGCGAAGGCCCCGCTACCGCGTCTGCTGGCATTCTCCGAGGAGCGCGGCTGGCGGCGCCTGCGGCTGCTGTCGGCGCATGGGAACAACTACGACCGCGACTACCACGGGGAAAGCGAGGAGGGCTATTCGCTGCCGATGATGAACGTCTTCCACCGCGAGAACGGCGAGATCCGCCATTTCTGGGGCTCCGAAATGCTGTACGCACCAAGAGACTCAGGACAGGATCCTCGCCACACCGGAACCATCGAACCCCTCTGGAACATGCACGATCTGACCCCCGAAGGCCGCCCGCAGGACTGGCACGAACAACTCAGCTACGGGTAGGCCGACGGTCCGCCGCTACCGCTTTCCGATGAACGGGTGCAGTTGCCCGCCTCGTTCAGGGGTCGTCACGGGCACAGCGCAGGAGACGCCGGGCTCCCGGTCAGTCCACTGGGGCGTAGCGCTCGTCACGCCAGGCCAGGGCTGCTCTGAGGCCCTTTGTCGCGACGAGTTCGGTGAACTCGGCTCGTTCGGGGGTGTCGGCGGAGTTGAGGACGGCGGCGATGTCGTGGTTCGCCTCCACCGCGTCGCGCAGGCCCATCGCCTCGTACGCCCGGGTGATGGCGCGCTTGGTGTATCGCAGGATGGACAGCGGGGTCAGGGCGATCTTGGCCGCGAGCTGGTCCACGGTGGTTTCGAGCTCCTCAGGCGCGACCACCCGGTTGATTATGCCGAGCTCCAGGGCGCGCGCGGCATCGACGACGTCGCCGGTGTAGAGCAGCTCGTTGGTGGCCTTCTGCCCGAGCAGGAACGGCATGAGCAGGGTGACCGGGCCCGAGCCGAACCGGATCTCGGGTTCGCCGAACTGGGCGTCCTCGGTGGCGACGAGCAGATCGCAGGCCATGGCCAGTTCGCAGCCGCCGGCGAGGCACCACCCGGAGATCGCGCCGATGACGGGTTTGTTCAGGGACCAGACCTTCATCGTCAGACCGATGTTGTTGGCCAGGCCGGCGTGCCACTGCTCCGCGGTCGAGACGCCCATCTCGACTTCCTGGGCGATGTCGTAGCCGACGCTGAAGGCCCGTTCTCCGCCCGCGAGGACCACGACCTTCACCGCGTCGTCGCGTTCTGCCGCGTCGAGTGCGTCGGTGAGCTCTCGCATCACCTCGACCGACAGAGCATTCAGCTTCTTCGGCCGGTCGATCGTCAACCACGCGACGGGACCGCGGGTTTCGCTGCGCACGAACTCCATGCTGTTCCTCCTGTACTGGTACCGGTTCTGGCTCGGTGGGACGGTGTCAGATCTATGCGAGGACGGTGGAGACGCACACCGCGTTGGCGAGGGTGTCGCGGATGGGCGAGCGCTGCTGGACCGCTTCGGTGAGCTCCTGCAGGCCTTCCCGGGAGGTGTTCGGGGACTCCGCGTGCACCGTCACCCGGATCTCCTGCGCACCTGGACGGACCGACTTGTCCAGCCCGAGGAATCCCTGCAGGTCGAAGTCGACCTCCATGTCCAGCCGCAGCGACGAGAGTTCGATGCCCCGGGCGGCGGCGTTGGCCGCGTAGGTCACGGCGTAGCAGCCGGCGAGGGCTTGCAGGACGTACTCCCCCGGGCTGGCCGCCGTGTCGGTGCCCAGCAGGGCGGCGGGTTCGTCGGACTCCAGCGTGTAGCGCGCGGTCCGATCCTCCACGCGGTGCCCGGCTTGGCGGACTTCGCCGGTGGTAGCGGTCTGGCGGCAGCCGCCCGCCCAGCTCGTCCCGAGGGTGAAGGTGACCTGGGCGAGTTCGGGCTGGTCCCGGACGGCGTCGAGGGTTGCGTTCAGAGCATCGCGGTCGACGCCGTTGATGACGTTGGCGGTCTCGGTCACGTGATTCTCCTATCGGTGCGCGAAAACTGTTGCCGTGCAGTGGTTGTCAAGTTCGGGAAGCGGCCGGAATCGTGCTGGCCTGCTCAGCAGAACCGAGCGTGCGGCGGAACGTTTCGGGTGCGAGGTAGGCGCAGACGCCGGTGATCGCGCTCAACACGAGGAAGTAGGCAACGACGAGCCAGGGACGGCCATCGTTGAGCGCCAGCAGGCTCGTTGCGATCAGCGGGGCGAAACCACCGGAGATGACGGACCCGAACTGGTAGCCCAGGGAAACGCCGCTGTAGCGGACTCCGGTGGAGAACAGCTCGGTGAAGAACGCGGCCTGCGGGCCGTACATCGCGTCGTGGAAGAGGTTCACGCCGACGACCATGCCGAGCACGATGAGGAACTCGTTGCCGGTATCGGCGATCAGGAAGAACGGCGCGATGAACAGAGCGCTCGTGACGGTGCCGAACAGATAGAGCGGACGGCGGCCCCACTTGTCGGACAAACGAGCCCACAGCGGCACCGTGACCAAGCCGATCGCCGAGGCCACGAGGACCGATTGCAATCCGATGTTCGAGTCCTCACCGACCGAGCGGGCGATGTAGGCGATGCCGAAGGTCGTGTAGAGGTAGTAGACGGCGTTCTGGGACAGTCGCATCCCCGCGGACAGCCACACCGCGCGGCGTTCCTTCTTGACGACGTCCACCAGCGGTCGTTCCGAGAGGGTGCTGTCCTCCTTCATCTTCGCGAAGGACTCCGGCTCGACGAGCCGCGCGCGGATGATGAAGCCGACGACGACCAGAACACCGCTCACGAGAAACGGAATGCGCCATCCCCAAGCGAGGAATTCCGGCGGACTGAGGGAAGTTCGCGCGATGGCGAACGCTCCCACCGCCAGCAGCATGCCGCCCGAAACGCCGATCTGGGTGAAGCTGCCGTAGAGGCCGCGGCGATGCGGCGGTGCCGTCTCGACCGACATGAGGGCAGCGCCGCCCCATTCGGCGCCGACACCGAATCCTTGGACGAGTCGTAGTGCGACGAGCAGCAGCGGGGCTGCGACGCCGATTTGGTCGTACGTGGGCAGGGCGCCGATGAGGGCTGTGCCGACCCCCATGGTGATGAGCGAGGTGACCAGCATGGCCTTGCGGCCAATGCGGTCTCCGAAGTGGCCGCCGATCAACGCGCCGAGCGGGCGCGCGAGGAATCCGACGGCATAGGTGCCGAAGGCGGCGATGAGTCCGATCGCCGGGGTGACATCGGGGAAGAACAGCGGGCTGAACACCAGCGCCGCAGCGGTGCCGTAGAGGAAGAAGTCGTACCACTCGATGGTGGTGCCGACGAAACTGCCGATCGCGACCATGCGCACGGAGTTGGTGCGCCGCGTCATTGCTTGCGCCATGTTGAGAACACCGTTCTGGCCACGGCCGAACCGAATTGGCCGGCTTTCACCGTCGTGGTTTTTCAGAAGGAGGGTGGTGCTGGGCCGCCAAATCGCGGGCGCACCCCTGAGAAGAGTCTGGAAATCAGCGCCCCGCGAGCTGTTCAATGAGGAACTTCCAACAGCGCTGTGCATTTCTGCACAGGTCCTGTCAGACGCCTGCCAGGTCCAGTCCGGGACAGCTTTCTACGAAACGCTCCAGCAAGCCGGTCGTCGCGCGAACGCGGGCGAGGCGCGTCATTCAGAGCAGGGCATGGGAGCAGGGACGCAGCATCCCCGCTCCCATGCGGTCAGGCGCGGCCCAGGCCGGGCTCCTTCGCGCCCAGGAGGATGGTCACGTTGCCGAACACGTCCTCGCCCCGGCCCATGGCGGCATGCGCCGCGGGGATATCGGTGAACGGGAGGGTTCGGCCCACGCAGGGGTCGATCCGGCCATTGCGGACGAGGTCGTTGTAGGCGTAGGCCTGCTCGTCGTTGGTGCCGTGCGAGCCCTGGAGCCGCTTCTGCCGGGTCCAGTGGTAGCGGAGGTCGACCATGGCATCGAAGCCCGTGGTCCCCGCGCAGATGACGACCATGCCACCCGGCTGGCAGAGGAAGATGCTGGTGGGGATGGTGGCGCTGCCGGGGTGCTCGAAGACCAGCGCCGGGTCCTCGCGGGATCCGGCGATCTCCCACACCTTCTTGCCGAACGCGCGGGCGCCGGCCGACCACTCCTTCTGCCCGGCCTTGTCGTCGACGAGCGGCGGCACGCCCCAATGGCCGAACTCGCGCCGGTTGATGTAGCCGGTCGCACCGCACTTCATCGCGTAGGCACCACGCTCGTCATCGGAGACGACGGCGATCGCGCGGCCTCCGGCGGCCTTGACCAACTGGGAGGCCTGGGTGCCGAGCCCGCCGGAACCGCCCCAGACCAGCACGAGATCGCCTTCCTGCACGGTGTTGCCCGCCCAGCCGTGCAGCATTCGGTACGCGGTCGTACCCACGAGCGTGGGTGCTGCAGCCTCCTCCCAGGAGAGGCGCTCGGCTTTCGGCATGACCTGGTGGGCTTGCGCCCGGGCGAACTGCCCGAAGGCGCCGTAGTTGGTGTCGTAGCCCCAGATCTTCGCGCTCGGCGCGATCATCGGGTCCTTGCCGCGGGCGATCCACGGGTCGTCAGCGTCCCAGACGCCGGGGTGGACGACCACGTGCTGGCCGATCTCTACGTTGGTGACGTCGTCGCCGACGGCGTAGACGATGCCCGCCGCGTCGGAGCCGCCGATGTGGAAGTCCTCCGGTTCACCGCGCTTCTGCCGGACGGCGACCTGGTCG
This sequence comes from Saccharopolyspora elongata, assembly GCF_004348985.1. Taxonomy (GTDB): domain Bacteria; phylum Actinomycetota; class Actinomycetes; order Mycobacteriales; family Pseudonocardiaceae; genus Saccharopolyspora; species Saccharopolyspora elongata. Next base: position 46,267 of record NZ_SMKW01000031.1, read on the forward strand.
ACCGGGTATCCGCGGGCGGCCCAGACGTTGTTGTAGTTGATCCCGGCGGCCATGACCGCGATCAGGACCTCATCCGGGCCGATGCGCGGGGTGTCGACCAGCTCGGGCTGGAAGGCCTCGGCCGGGTCGCCGTAGCGGCTCTGCCGGACTACCTGGGCGTGCATCGTGGGCGGTACGACGCCGACCGGCGGCAACTCGCCGATCGGGGTCGGCTCCGCGCCGGGAGTGACGACGCTGCGACGCTCGTCAGTGCCCATAGGATTCTCCTTGTTCCGAATGCGTGATGTCCGGGCGGGATGTCTTGTGGAACGCGCTGCGTTCCGGCTCGCCGAACCCGTGCGGCGAGTGCTGCTGATCGACGGTGGGAGCGGTTGGCAGGCTTGTCGCGGAAAGCGGCCATGTCGTCGTTCTCGGCTTCGGGGCGAGCGCGGCGTGGAACATCCGCCGCTCGAAGCTCGGCCGGGAGATCCCGGCAACCGACTCGGACGTTAGAGCTGCCGCGTAACCCACGTCATGAGAAAAATCGAGAAGTTTCAGCTGCTGCTCTCTCGTTCTGTACGAGACCGCACCTCGTCACGCATGAGAGACTGGCCGCGCATTCCGGCGACCACCGGGGCTGCCGGAGCCGGACGAGCAGGCGGCCACGCCGTCCCGCGGGAACGTGATCATGACCGTTGAGGAGCGCAACTCCCCGGACCAGGATGCCCACGCCGAGCGTCGGCGCGGCGTTCTGCAGCAGGTCCACGCGCGGCGTCACGAGCTGGCGAGCAACCTGGTCGAGGAGTACCGCATCGCCATCTCCGACTACCGGGAGCTGCCGGAATCGGTGCTGATCCGCGACGTCACCGAGGCTGCGGTGCACAACATCGAGTACCTCGTCGAGACCTTCCAAACCGGGTTCGACGTGCCCGAGCACGACAACGAGTGGATCGGGCGCTCCGCGGCCCGCCGCGTCCACCAGCACGTCAGCCTGCCGTCTCTGCTGCGGACCTACCGGCTGTGGGGGAAGCACATCTGGCGCACGATCGCCGAGCTCGCCGGTGAGGACGAGATCGGCAGGAAGCTCGCCATCGAAGCCGCCGACGCGATGATGGGCCACCTCGACAGCGTCTCGTTCAGCCTCACCCAGGCCTACGTGCGGGAATCCACGACGTCCGCGATCGACGGCCAAGCCCTGCGCACCGACGTGCTGGAGACCTTGCTGACCGGTGACCCGGTCAACGAACGAGCTCGCCGGCAGAAAGCGGTGCTCGCGATGACGCTGCGCGGGCCGGTCCTGGTGGTCGTCGTGCAGGTCCCGCAGCGCGACGATCCGCTCACCGGGTTGCAGGCCGCCATCCGCGCCTCCCGCAGCCGGCTCTCGCCGCTGTGCAGCACTTTCCTCGTCGGCGCTCGTGACACCGAAGTCGTCGCCATCTGCGCTTTGGACCACGACGATGAGGAATCGCGGATCGAAGCGGCGGGCCACGAGATCGCCGCATCCGTGCGCGACTGGACCGTGGGGCTCGGCCGGGTCACCGAGGGCATCGCCGGGGTCCAGCAGTCCTACGCCGAGGCCCGCGAGGCCGCTGATCTGGGCTTTTCCATCCACCAGCCCGGTCGAGCCGTTCGCTTCGCCGATGTGCTGCTGGACCAGATCCTGCGCGCGACCACGCACGCCGACGCCCTGCTCGAGGAAACGGTCCGGCCGCTGGTCGACTACGACCGGCGCAAGAACGCCGACCTCCTGGCGACGCTACGCGCCTACGTCAACGCCAACTTCAACCTGACCAAGGCCGCTGCCGAGCTCACCGTCAACCCCAACACCGTCGTCTACCGGCTCCGCCGCATCCACGCGCTGACCCGCCGCGATCCGTCGACCACCGACGACCTCCTCCTTCTCGCCCTCGGCCTGCGCCTGTTCGATTCAGCGCCGCCAGCCTGAGACGCGCAGTTGTAGATTCCGAAAACTGATCGCCTGGAACTTCTCGATTCGTCGCATGACGTGGATTACGCCGTCGCCTTAGCGTTTCGGCACACGTTCAGCCCGCATCCCTGCCGAGCCAGGTCGATCCCAGGTTCCACGAGGCTTGATCACGCACAGGCCGCAGGCGCGCAAGCGGCCCGCTTCCCCCAGGCAACCGCCCAGACTCAAAGGAGAGTCCAGATGGGCAACGAATCCGGTCCGTTGCAGGCCAGAAGAACCGCCGGTCCCCTGCGAATCGCATTGAACGGCTTGCTGATCCTGATTCCGGTGGCGTTGGGATTGGCCGTACCGCTCTACCAGCGAACCAGCCCCACGCTCATCGGCATTCCCTTCTTCTACTGGTTCCAGATGGCGATGGCAGTGCTGGCCGCCGCGGGAACGAGCACCGTGTTCCGCCTGCTGTTCACCGGCGACGACGATGGCGAGGACGGACGATGACCTTCAACGCCGTCACCTTCGCGGTCTTCCTGGCCATCTTGGTCCTGATCACCGGGATGGGATTCGTCGCCAGCCGATGGCGGAAAGCCGCGGATGCCAACAACCTCGACGAGTGGGCCCTGGGCGGACGTACGTTCGGTCCCTTCATCACCTGGTTCCTGCTCGGCGGAGACCTCTACAGCGCCTACACCCTCATCGCCGTGCCCGCCGCGCTCTACAGCATGGGCGCTTTCGGCTTCTACGCCGTGCCGAACGCGATCGTGCTCTACGCCCTCGGCTTCCTGTTCCTGCCGAAACTGGTGTCACTGGCGCACAAGAAGGGCTACGTCACGCTCACCGACTTCGTCAACGACAGGTTCGGGTCGAAGTCGCTCAGCCTCGCGATCACGCTCACCGGTCTGCTGGCCACGCTCCCGTACCTCGCGCTGCAGCTCGTCGGGCTCGAAGTCATCTTCGGCTCGCTCGGCATCGGTGGTTCGGCGGCCGGCAACTGGCTGATGCGCGATCTCCCGCTGCTGATCGCCTTCGGCCTGCTCGCGGCCTACACCTACTCCTCCGGTCTGCGGGCTCCGGCCCTCATCGCCTTCGTCAAGGACGGCCTGACCTACCTCGTCGTGATCGTCGCGGTGATCTACATCCCGATCAGACTCGGTGGTTTCGACAACATCTTCCACAGCGCTTCGCAAGCGCTCGCAACCAAGTCCACGACGCCGTCGAACGCCGATCCAGCAGTCGCGGTGAACCCGAACGTCTACATGACGCTCGCGCTCGGCTCGGGCATGGCGTTCTTCCTCTACCCGCACGCGATCACCGGCGTGTTCGCCTCCCGAGGCGCCAAGACCGTGCGCCGCAACATGTCGGTCCTACCGATCTACACGGTTCTGCTGGGCTTCGTCGGCCTACTCGGGCTCATGGCGCTCGCCGTCGGGATCAAGCCGCAAGGCGGCAACCCGCAGTACGTCGTGCCGCAGCTGCTGTCGGAGTTCTTCCCGCCCTGGTTCGTCGGCGTCGCTTTCGCCGCGATCGCCATGAGCGCACTGGTGCCGGCGGCCATCATGGCCATCGCGGCCGGGAACCTGGTCAGCCGCAACCTCTACCGCCAGTTCGCCCGCGGGCCGGTCAGCACCCAGTCGGAAACCCTGGTTTCCAAGATCGTCTCGGTGCTGGTCAAGGTCGGGGCACTGGCCTTCGTGCTCACCCTCGATACGAACTTCGCGCTCAACTTCCAGCTCCTCGGCGGCATTTGGATCCTGCAGACGCTTCCGACCGTGTTGTTCGGGTTGTTCACCAAACGCTTCGCCGACCGGCGCGCACTGCTCGCGGGTCTGCTGGTCTCAGTGGTTTACGGCACCTGGGCCGCATACGAGGTCAAGACCGACACCGGCGCGCCGTTCGGCGGCTCGACCGCAGTCCCCTTCTTCCTGTCCAGCCCGATCTACATCGCGATCTCCGCGCTCGTGATCAACCTCGCCGTCGTCGTGGTCGGCAGCCTGCTCGCCCACCTGCTCAGGCCCGCTCGTCGCGAGGACGACACCCGCATCACCGTGCCCTCCGCAGCTGAAGCGGTCGGCTCGCAGCACAACTGAGCCGTTCCGCACAACCAGACAGGATCCCCATGCCACCCGGAATCCGCGTGTCCGACAAGGGCGCGATCCGCATCCTGACCATCGACAACCCCAGCAAGCGCAACGCCTTCACCGGCCCTATGACGACGACGCTGCTGCACGAACTCGACCGGGCCGACGCAGACCCCGCCGTGCGGGCGATCGTGGTGACCGGCACCAACGGATGCTTCTCCTCCGGCCACGACCTGCAGGAAGTGCTGAGCAACCCGGGCACCGCAGGCGATCCCGTCGCCAACGCGGCCTTCACCCGGCCCTCGGAGATCTTCACGCCGGTCATCGGCGCGATCGACGGCCCGGCCTACGCAGCCGGATTCATCCTCGCGCTCAACTGCGACCTGCGCGTCGCCTCAGCCGGCGGGCGGTTCTGCGGCGTCGGGGCGGCCATCGGCCTCGTTCCGGTCGGCGGCCAGCTGAGCCGGCTGCTGGACGTCGTCGGCTACCCCGTGGCCTACCGCTGGCTCGCCACCGCCGCGCCGTTCAGCGCCGAAGAGGCCAGCCAGCACGGGTTCGTGACCGAGATCCACGACGGTGACGAAGCCCTCGAGGGCGCACTCGCTCTGGCCGAAGCGATCACGTCGGTCTCCCCCGCCGTCGTCGCCGCGGTCAAAGCCGGTCTCCTGCACAGCCTTCGCCACGGCAGCGATGCCGGCCGGGCGGCCGAACCCCAGTTGGCCGCCCTGATCCAGTCGCTCCCGGACGGTGACGAAGGCGTCAGCTCCTTCCTGGAACGACGACCGCCCACCTACCCGGATCACCCCGAGGAACTCCACGACAGGATTGCCGAGGTACTCGCGTGACTGCCACCGAACTGCCCACCGACGTCGACCTGCGCCTGCGCGAAGACACGATCCGCGATCTCGCCATTCGCCACGGAATTCCGGCCAATCCCGTCACTTTCGCCGAGACTCCCGAGGCCGCTGCTGCGGTCGCGATGAGCACCGGGCGCCCGGTCGCGGTCAAGCTCGTCGCCGACGGCGTCGTCCACAAGAGCAAGGCCGGCGGAGTCCTGCTCGACGTCGCGCCTGATCGGGTTGCCGCGGCCGTTGAGACCCTGTTCACCGAGCAGCGCGCTCGCGGCGTCGAGGTTCGCGGGGTGACAGTGGAGCCGATGGTCGACCTGGGGCTCGAAGTCGTCGTCGGGGCGCTGCACGATCCAGGATTCGGGCCCATCGTCATGGTCGGCGCCGGCGGTGTCGACGTCGAGGTCCTGGGCGACGTCGCCTTCGCGCAGGCTCCCATCACCGCCGACGGAGCCGTACGGCTCATCAACCGCACCAGGATCGGGGCGATCCTGCGCCGCAGGTTCCCCGTGCAGCACGCCCAGCTCACCGATCTGCTGGTTCGCGTTGCCGGGGCTGATGGTCTCCTGCTGTCCGAACCCGTCGACCAGGTCGACCTCAATCCGATCGTCGTCGGGCCCGACTCGATCGTCGCCGTCGACGCCCGAGCCGTGGCGCGCGCCGACGGCGTCGCGGTTGACCTCGCCCTCCCTGATCCCGGCGAGAGCTACGAGCAGCTCCGACCGGCGATCTACCCCGAATCGATCGCCGTCCTCGGTGCCTCGGCCGACCCGACCAAGATGGGGCACCGCGCCGTCCGCACCGCCGTCGATCAGGGCTTCGCCGGTTCCCTCCACCCGGTCAGCCGCTCCGCGACCGAGATCCTCGGCCACCCGGCCGTGCGCTCGATCGGCGAGTTGCCCGAGAACATCGACCGCGCTGTGGTGGCCCTACCAGCGGCCGCGGTCCCGCAGGCATTGCGCGACCTCGCCGGCCGCGGCACCAGAACTGCGCACGTGCTTACCGCGGACACCACCGACCTCGCCGAGGCCGTGGCCGGTACCTCGATGCGCGTCCTCGGGCCCAACTGCATCGGCCACTACACGCCGCACTCGAAGCTGACGATGATCGGTCGCGACGCCTCCTCGGACGAGAAGGGCTCCATCGCGGTGATCTCCCAGTCAGGCACGTACGCCGGTGATGTGGTGCGCCGCGGCAACGAACTCGGCCTGCGGTTCAGCTTCGCCACCTCGGTCGGCAACTGCGACGACGTCTCACCCTCCGAGCTGTTGGCGTTCTGCGAAGCCGACCCCGCCACCGAGGTCGCCGCGTTCTACCTCGAAACCGACAGCGACGCGCGGAGATTCTTCTCGCTCGCATCCAAGATGACCACCCCGGTGGTGCTGTTCAAGGGCGGGCGAAGTGCCGCGGGCGGAGCCGCTGCCGCTTCGCACACCGGCGCCCTGGCCAGTGACCCTCAGTTGCTGCAGGACGCCGCCGACGAAGCCGGCGTGGTTCTCGTCAACAGCCTCGACGAACTGCTCGACACCCTCCTCGTCGCCCAGCACGCCAGCGATTTCACCGGCAACGGGCTCGGCCTGGTGGGTACCGGGGGCGGTGTCGCCGTCGTGGGCGCCGACACCGCCTACGAGCACGGTCTCGTCGTACCGCACTTCGCCGAGGCGACGGACCGGGCCCTGGCGCCCTACGACGCACCCGGAAGCAGCCTGAACAACCCGATCGACATCCCGACCTGGTCGATGTTCGACGACAGCGGCAGCTTCATGGGCGCGCTGGTCGAGGCCGTTGCAGCCGACCCCGCGATCGATTGCGTCTGCGCCTACACCGACATGGGCACGGTGTACGACATGAAGGCCCCGGCCGAAGCAACGCAGATCCTCACGATGATGACCGAGGACATCGTCACCGCTGATCGCGGGAACGTCCCCGCGGTCCTCGTGCTGCGCAGCAGCTACAGCGCGGGGCAGGACGAGCTGGTCCGGGTCCTGCGCCGCGTGGCGAGCGCGAAGGGTGTCCCGGTGCTGGAGTCGGTGGACCGGGCGATCGCCGCGTTCGGCCGGGTCCGCGCCCTCAACCTGCACCGCGAACGCAAGTCGGAGAGCTGACGCGTGAGGGTCCTGACCATCTCGCCCACCACCAGGAATCGTCATGCCGCGACGGCACTGGGGCTCATCGCTCTGGCCACGCTGCTGTCCATGAGCGTCTGGTTCTCCGCATCGTTCGTCGTTCCACAGCTGCAGCAGCTGTGGAACCTCAGGAGCGGGCAGAGCTCGCTGCTGACGATCGCGGTGCAGCTGGGTTTCGTGCTCGGGGCCCTCACCTTCGCCGCTACGGGCCTCGCCGATGCAGTGCCAGGCCGCCGGCTGATGTGCGTAGGTGCGCTCGGCGCCGCTGCGGTGAACCTGGGTCTGCTCTGGGCTCCGGGTTTCGCCGTGGCGCTGCTGCTGCGCACGCTCACCGGTGCTTTCCTCGCCGCCGTCTACCCTCCAGCGCTAAAGGAAGTGTCGTCGTGGTTCCAGCGCGGCCGCGGCACCGCGCTGGGAGTCATGATCGGGGCGCTCACGCTGGGCTCCGCCGCACCACAGCTGGTCAAGGCCGCCGGTGGTCTCGACTGGAAGCTCGTGATCGTCGCGACCTCCGTCCTCACCGCGACAGGCGGGTTGACCACGCTGCTCATCCGCGGTTCGGGGCCGTTCCCCTTCCCGAAGTCGGTGTTCAACCTCAAGTCCGCGCTGCGAGCCAGCCGGAGCCGACGAGTTCTGCTCGCCAACGTCGGCTACGCCGGCCACATGTGGGAGCTCTACGCCATGTGGGCCTGGGTCGGGACCTTCCTCGCCGGCCTCGACGGATTAGCCGGCTCACCCAACGGTGCCCAGAACGCCGCCTTCGCCGCGTTCATCTGCATCGGAGTGGGAGCCATCGGCTGCCTTGTCGGCGGTCGCATCAGCGATCATTTCGGCCGGGCCCAGTCCGCGCTGATCAGCCTGGCTTGCTCGGGAGGAGCCGCCGTCGTGCTCGCGTTCATCCACTCGCTGCCGTTGCCACTGGTCGTCGCCGTGTGCGCATTCTGGGGGTTCTGGGTGATCGCGGACTCCGCTCAGTTCTCCGCGATGGTCACCGAGAACGCCGACCAGCGCTACGTCGGCAGCGCCGTCTCCTTCCAGCTGTCCATCGGGTACGTGATCACCGCGGCGACCATCTACCTCGTCCCCGTCCTCGTTGAGAGCGCTTCCTGGACAGCGGCTCTGCTCGTGCTCGCCCTTGGACCGGCAGTCGGAATCGGAGCTCTGCTCGCCTACCTTCGCCCGGCGGCCCCCAGCAGTGAAGTCGATCGATGACCATTCGGAGGAGAAGAATGACGGACCACGCAACGATGCGCGCGTGGCAGGTCACCGAGCTGGGCGAACCGGCGCAGGTCCTGGCCACTGCGGAGGTTCCGAAACCCGAACCCGGGCCCCGCCAGGTCCGGGTCCGCGTGACGGCTGCCGCGTGCAACTTCGCCGACGTGCTGCTGTGCCGGGGCAAGTACCAGGCGAAACCCGAACTTCCGTTCACGCCAGGAGTGGAGCTGTGCGGCGCCGTCGACGAGGTCGGGCCTGGATCCTCACCGGAACTGCTGCACCGCCGCGTCGTCGGCCGACCGGTCCTGCCGCACGGCGGATTCGCCGAATACGCTTTGCTGGAAGCACATTCGTCGTTCGTCGTGCCTCCGGACCTCGACGACATCACGGCCGCAGCACTGCACCTGACCTACCTGACGCCGTGGCTCGGCCTGCACCGCCGTGCCCAGCTCCAACCGGGAGAAGTCCTGGTCGTCACCGGAGCTGCCGGCGGCGTCGGAACAGCAGCCGTGCAGCTCGGGGTGGCAGCGGGTGCGCAGGTCATCGCCATCGTGTCCGATGCGCGCAAAGCCGCGACCGTGCGCGGGCTCGGCGCCACCAACGTCATCGACCGCAGCAGCACGGACGTGATCGAGGCGGTCCGCGAGATCACCGACGGGCACGGCGCCGACGTGGTCTTCGAATCCGTGGGCGGCGAGGCGTACCGGCAGGCGTCGAAGTACATCGCCTTCGAGGGCCGCATCCTGCTGATCGGCTTCGCCAGCGGCACGATCCCGCAACCGCGCCTCGACCACGCCTTCGTCAAGAACTACAGCGTTCTCGGCCTGCACTGGTCGCTCTACCTGGACCACCAACCCGAACTGGTCCGGGCCGCCCAGGACGACCTCTTCGAGCTGGCCCTGGCGAAACGAATCAAACCGCTGGTCCGGACGGCTCCCGTGGACGACCTGCCGCAAGCCCTCGAGGAGCTCGCCGGCAACCGTGCCCTGGGAAAAACCGTCCTGACCAGCGGGTGACCGTGTCCGCATCGAGCCCAGTGACCTTGATCAGCCCGGCGAGCAGCTCCTCCACGCTGAACGCATCGGTGAAGTGCAGCCGGGACACCCGTCCCTCGTGTTCCTCTGGCAGTCCGATCCAGGCGCTCAGCCCGAGCGGGGCGGCCACCTCTTCGGCGAAGAACGTGCCGAGTGACTTGCCGGTGATCCGACGCACGACCTCCCCGACCAGAAACCCGTAGGTGACGGCGTGGTAGACGTGCTCGGTGCCCGGCTGCCACAGCGGCTTCTGCGCCTCGAGTGAACGGATGACCGGGTGCCATGCGCACGCCTGCTCGAACGTCAGCGGTCCGTCGACGAGCGGGAGACCGGCCTGGTGTGACAGCAGCCAGCGCACTTTGATCTGTTCCTTGCCGTTGGCGGCGAACTCCGGCCAGTACTGGGCCACCGGGGCGTCCAGATCCAGCTCACCGCGCTGTGCCAGCAGATGGGCACAGATTGCGGTAGCGCCTTTCGTCGTGGATGCGACATGGACGACGGTGTTCTTGCGCCACGGTCGTTCGCCTCGCGATCGGCGAGCCCTCCCCACAGGTTGGCGACGGGGCGGCCGCCCACGTAGACGCTGCACGCCGCGCCGACCTCGCCGGGGGCCTCGAAGTTCGCGTGGAACGCGTCAGCGAGCTTTCCCCAGCCTTCCTCTACACCATGCTCGAGGTCGTCACCACCACCGCTCACGGAGGCGTTGTCGCGGCCCTGATTGGCTGTCATTCGGATATCCAATCTCTCGTTGCGGTTTTGTCGCCCAGGTGCCCGCTATCGATGGCGTTGGTCAGCCGTTCCCGCTCGGACTGATCCACTGACACTCCGGGGGTTCCGAAGAGACTCCTCGGTGAGCTCCACAGGCCGGACGACTTCGCGGATCGGGTTCCGTTCGCCGCGCTCGGCTGTAGCGGGCGCGGCCTCGGGAGGAGGTGTTCCAGCACCCTCCCGCAGGCGCCGTAAATTGGACGGCGCCTACTCGCAGAAGACACGCAAACGGGTGTTACTTCTCGGCCGTGCCGGGTTTCCCGCTGATGGATTCCTGATAGACGTCCGCGTAGGTGCGCGAGTCCTTGATCAGGTCGTCGCAGAAGGCAGCGACGTCGTTGCCGATGAGTTCCAGGATTCCCCTGTTGGCCGCGACGCCCTCCTCGAAGAAATCGATGATCCCTGAGAGCAGGGGCCCGTCGAGCAAGTCGGTCGGTCCAACCTTGAAGATGTACCTCTGAATCTCCTTGTAGACGATCTGGTAGTCCGGCGGGAGCGCCTTGACCCGCGCCATGTGCGCCCGCCACTGCTTCTTTCCCTCGATGATGTCCTGGATGCCCACGTCAGCCTCCTAGCCGGCCCAATTTCTTCGCGACGTTCCTGTTCAACTGCTTGCGCCACCGGTCGCGATAGCTCCGGGCCCCTTCGCCGCCGGCCAGCGCCGTGCAGAAGCCCTCGATGTCGTCACCCAGCACCTCGTGAATGCTCTGCCCATCGGACGCTGTCTCTTCGAGCAGCCCCAGAGCATTGTCGAGAATCGGCATCAGGTTTCGACCGGTGAAGTCCGAGTAGAGGGAAAGATGACCCTTGATCTCTTCCCACGCCGCCCGGTAGTCGGCCGGCAATGCCTCGGCCCGGGCTTCGAACGCCTTCCATTCCCTGGTGAGATCGCTGCCTGTGATGGTCTCCCAGAAGTTCATTCCCCGCCCTCCTTGAGCTTGTCGATCCGTGATGAGACGTACTCCCATTTCGCCCAGAACGTCGTGAGTTCTTCGCGCCCAGCGTCGTTGAGCGCATAGAACTTGCGCGGCGGGCCTAGCCCGGACGGTCGTTTCGTCACCTGGACGAGCCCGTTCTTCTCCAGCCGTAGCAGGATGGTGTACACCGTCCCCTCGACGACGTCGGCGAAGCCGAGTTCGTTCAGCCGACGCGTGATGGCGTACCCGTAGGTCTCCTCGCTGCCGATGATTTCAAGCACGCAGCCCTCAAGCGTGCCCTTCAGCATCTCCGTCAGGTCGTCCATCGTGGACCCTCTTCGGTCTCCTGGTACTTCGTAGTACCGAGTACCACTACACAGTAGCACAGAGTAGTGAACCAATGTCCAACGATCGGTGAGCGCAGACCACGGAAGCGATTCGAATCTGAACCTCTTCCGCCGCTACTTCGACCTGGTCGCCGCCGGCCGAAAAGCCATCGAGGTCCGAGTGCGGTATCCGAACCTGCGCAGCCCCAAGGCCGGCGACCACCTCCGGTTCGGGGTGCGGCTGCGACGACACCCTCACTCGCGTCAAGCGGGTGAGCCGGTACGGCAGGGGTGGTTGTCCTCTTCGGACGGTCAGCGGTTCCCCACGGCGTCGAGCCGGCAGAACGCCCTGGCGGCGTTGAAGGAGTACGGGACACTGCGCCGCACGATCAACGCCGCCCGGTACCTGTCAGATCCGGCGTACCGGCGCAAGATCTCCCGGCAGTTGAACAATCAGGCGCTTGGCGACAGCTCCCCCGATACTCGGCGCACCGCGGGCTCACGATCGGTCGCTCCGGCGCGGCGACGCGTGTATCTGGACCGCGTAGACCAACCAGCCCACCACCGCCAGGCCGACCCAGTTGATCCCGCGGTACACCAGGACGATGGCCATTGCTTGCGCGACCGGTGCTCCGGAGGACACCAGCACGCCGAGCAGCCCGGCCTCCGCCAGGCCCGCGCCCCCGGGCATGATCTGCAATGCGATGCTCGCCTGCACGACCAGGAAACCCATCACGAATGCCGACCACGACACCGGGGCGCCCAAGGCGACGACGGTGGCCATCAAGCTCAGGAAGTCGAACACCCAACTCAGCGCAGCGATCGCCAGAATGACCGCCCATTGGGACCGGCTCGGCCGGAGCAACCGCACCCGTTCCGACATGCGGCGCGCGGCCGCATCGGGATCCGCCGCCCAGCTTCCTCGTTCGAGCAGCGGAATCCGTCGAGCAAGCCTGGTCAGTCCTCGCAGGCCACGGTGCAACAGTTCTGCATGCGTCACGACCCGCCAACACGCCCACGATGCAGAGGCGATGCCCAGGACGAGGACGACTGCGATGAACGTCGGAATGCTGCCGGACGTTCCCAAGCCGACAACGCCCAGCACCATCAACACCACCGTCGCCACCACCCCGCTCAGCACTGTCGACCACACGGCCAAGGCGACACCTACGTCCCGTTGGCGCAGCTGGTAAGTCGCATACGCGAAGCCGGCCGGGTCTCCGAGCGCGGGCAACGTGGTCGACAGGGCGTTCTCGGCGAAGTGAATCGCTTGGACGGCCCGCACCCCCAAGTGCACCCCACCAGCTATCAGCAGGCGCCGGTGCAGTTCCCCGTACGCCACCAAGCTGCCGAGACCGAGCAAAGCCGCGACGACGACCCACTCCCAGCGCAAGCCCGCGAGGGCGGCACGCAACCGGCCCGACTCGCCGGTCAACGCAGGCAGCTGCCATGCCAGGACGCCGACTCCCGCGACCAGCACGGACCACTGGACTGTTCTGCGCACGACCTTCTGCATTGCCGCCCTCGCTGCTCGAAGTCCGCCTGCCTACGGTGGCATGCTGCGCACCCGCCAACCGAACTGAGGCCTCCCCTCCCACAGCAACCACCCCAGGTGGCCGTCGGCTGTCCTGCACCGCAGATCACTTCCCTGGAGTACCCGTGCCGACACCGAGCCCGCGACGCCTATGCACGGCAGAGTGCTTGGCGAGCTCGCGTCGATGAGCTCGTTCGGCGCGGTGTTGATCAGTACTGGCGCAAGCATCGGCGCGCATACGGAATCGACGGCGCCGGAACCAAGGCGCAACGGCCAGTGACGAGCCGGATTGACATTCCGTCCGGCCGAATCAGCCATGAGCAAAGCTGTTTCGCGGACGTCCACAGCAGACTCTATGAAGACAAGTAATGACTCATCCATATGAGTCAACTACCCTTGATCACCAGGAGCTGAAGTTCGGAAAGACTTACCGTGAAGGCGGCGCCAGTGGCGGCGTCTCCGAGTAGAAGCCCCGGCGGGCGATGAGAAACGGCCCCGCCGGGGCCGTCGAAGCGGTCGGCAGGCTCTCGTACCCACGAGCGTCAAGACCACCTGCAGCACACCCACAAAGGCCCGACATCTCAGGCTCCGCAACCGAGCTTCCAGGGCACCCCGAGCAGCGGACCGTGGCTACTGACGCGGCGGCCTCTTTGGTTCCTCCTCCTGTTCGACTGCTCCCCTCTTCGCCGATTCGTCCCCGCTCACAGCAGGCTGATCGGACTGTTCCTCTTCACGCTGCTGCACAGGCCGAATCGGATTGGTGGTCAGTAGCCGAGGAGACCCGCTCCGAATGAAATGAAGAACGCGGCTACCAGCACGACGACGACAGCGATCGCGATCAGCCAGATCCACTTGGTCGGACGTGCCGAAGGCTTGGTCTTGTACGAGAGGCCTTCGGTGGCCGATGCCGACTCCGGCGGTGTCTCCCCAGGCGGTACCGAGCCGCCCTGCTCCAAGCCTGGCGTGCGATCCGGGTCAGGATCAGGAGGCTCGTGGGACCCTCGTGTGGACATGCCTAGTGGCTACCCGCACCGTCGTTGCCGAAACGACAAGCTCCTGGTGCTCCACTGTTCGCCTCGGGATGCACGTGCATCGACTGAACCTCGGCGCCGGGCCGGAAACAATCGTCGGCCAGGCTCCTATGGGCGCCGAGCTCGGTTGGGTGAAGGCCCGCGGACGAGACGAGCAGAATCGCGCGACCGGCGCGCGCCGGGTGGCCCTGCGGAAGCCATGTCGTCCACGGCCACGAGCAACGCGCTTCTACAGGCCGAACGGCGTCATGCGGAAATCCTGATCCATTGATCGTGTGCACCACGCATGCACCGAGGAGCGCTCGGGTAGCCGAATGGCAGGCTGCGTTCTATGAACGGCCAGCTCCGCACCGCATCAACCGGAAAGGACATCCGAGCCATGACGACGGCACGGGAGATCATGACCAGCGGCGCACAGTGCGTTCAAACCGACCAGACGGCGGCCGACGCCGCACGGATCATGGCCGAACTCGGCGTCGGCGGCCTGCCGATCTGCGGACCAGACAACAAGATCAAAGGAGTCGTGACCGATCGCGACCTGGTCACCAAGGTCATCGCCAAGGGCCGGGATGCCGGCACGTTCCCGGCCGGCGACCTGGGCCAGGCGGAGGCCGTCACCATCGGCGCGGACGATCCCGCCGACGAGATCCTGCGGACGATGAGCCAGCACAAAGTCCGGCGATTGCCCGTCATCGACGGCGATCAACTGGTTGGCATGGTCAGCTTGAGCGACATCGCACGATCGCTACCCCACACGGAGGTGGGAGAGCTGGTGGACACACTTTCCTCCGACTGAATCGGCGGTTTGCGTCTCGCTCTTCCGGGGTGCTCTACAGCGCTGCGGATAAGGCGCGAATAGGCACGCGGTGACGTAGGCGACCAAGAGGGGTACTCGAATCCTATGAGTGGATCGCCGGCGCCGCCCTGGATACGCATCGTCACGCTGAATGTCTTGTCTTCGCAGTACGCTGACGGACCGCGTCGAATGGAGGCGATTCGCGAGGAGCTGCGAGCTCTGATGCGAGTTCGCGACGTCTCTTTCGCGAACGGCTGCTGGACGGTGAGGGCGACCGTCTCACGGAGACACATTCCAAGACGAACGAACGTTGGTGGATGAGTTGGAAGGGCGAACCAGCGTCGAAGCCATAGATGGCGACACCGGCTTTTGGACTGATGGCGACGCGCTGGAGGCCTGTCTGCGCGAGAGACCGCCTCGGATTCCGGCGCACTTCGGCTACGACGCGCTCGGGTCAGAACTCTTCGAGGAGATCACCGAGCTACCGGACTACTACTTGACCCGCGTGGAAGACGCTTTGCTGCAGCGGCATGCCGGGGCGATCGCGGACGAACTCGGAACACCGTGGGTCGCCGAACTGGGCAGCGGCAGCGCGAAGAAGACACGAGTACTGCTCACAGCGTGCGCTGCCCGGCGTCGAACGACGTTCCTTCCCATCGATGTCAGCCGCGAAATGCTCGTCTCCAGCGGCGATGCGCTGGCCGCCGACTGCCGCGAGGTGACCGTGCGCGGGTTGTGGGGCCGGTACGAAGCGGGGCTTCGCTGGATCCGCCGACAACGTCGCGCGCCGGTCACGATGATGTTCTTGGGGAGCACGTTGGGAAACACGACCACCGCCGAACGCCACGCGCTGCTCGCGGAGATCGAGCGCACACTCGCACCTGGCGACCGCTTTCTCGTTTCAGCAGACCTGGTCAAACCCAAGCACGTCCTCGAAGCCTGCTACAACGATCCGCCGGGCGGTTCCGCGTTCGTGCGTTTCCGCCTGAACCACCTGGCCCACCTCAACCGTTGCTTCGACGGTGATTTCCTGCTCGACCGCTTCCAGGCGCGGGCCCATTACAACGAGCACACCCGCACGGTCGAAGGCCACCTCTACGCCACCACGGAGCACATGGCGGAACTGCGCGCACTGGACATCCGGCTGGAGTTCAAGGTAGGCGATTCGATCAACGTCGGATTCTCCGCGAAGTTCGATCCGACGCACTTCATCGATGAGATGCGCGACTTCGGCCTGCTCCCCCACCGGCATTGGATGGACGAGCGCTGGCAGTACGGGCTCTTCCTCTTCTCCCGCCGTTGAACGTCGGCGTCACCGGAACAACCGGAGTCCGATGTTTCGCTCGATGGATACCGGGTATGAGGGCAGGGTGCTCCTCATGCGACTACCCGGTGTCTACCGAGCAGCCGACGACACGGCGTTGCTGGCAAACGTCATGCGCCAAGGCGAGTACGCCCGCGGGCGGCGCGTGTTGGACATCGGATGCGGAACGGGTGCGCTCGCCATCGAGGCGGTGCGGGCCGGGGCGGCATCGGTCACGGCGGTCGACCTGTCACTGCGGTCCGCAGCCGCGACGTGGCTCAACGCCCGGGTTCACCGAGCCCCGGTCGATGTTCGTCGCGGTGACCTCTTCGAGCCGGTGCGGGGCGAACGATTCGATCTCCTGCTGGCCAATCCTCCCTATGTGCCCGCACCCACTTCGCTGCTCCCCCGCCACCGGATTGCTCGCTGCTGGGATGCGGGCATTGATGGCAGGCAAGTGCTCGACCGGATCTGCCTCGGGTCTGCCGATGCGCTCTCCAGCGGCGGCACGGTCTTGATCGTGCAGTCCGAGGTGTGCGATGAACGCGCGACCCTGGTGCGGCTGGAAGGAGCCGGTATTCGGTCGCAGGTGGTCGCGCGATTTCGCGTGCCGTTCGGTCCGGTGATGCGAACCCGCACCGCGCTCGTCGAAGGTCGCGGACTGCTGAAATCGGGCCGCCGCGAAGAGGAACTCGTCGTCGTGGAGGGTTGCCGTGACTGACCGCTACCCCACGCGCATCGAGATCACCGGCGAGGGGCCCGTGCTCGTGCACGGCCCGGTCGAACTGATCACTCCGGACGGACGTCGCGTGTGTTCCGAACGTGCGGTGACCGCCCTGTGCACGTGCCGCCGGAGTCGCCGCTACCCGATGTGCGACACCAGCCACCGCCGCTGCGCCCGAAGCCGCCGGAGGAAGACCGATGACGACCAGAACGAGACCTTCGAAGACGACCGGCAGTGCTGAGACACCGGAGCTGCCGTTCCCCCGCGGCCCGCTGTCATCCGCAGTCCTCGAAACGCTCCGCGGCAACCCGACTCCGCCGACGCCCCTGAACAGGGCCGACCCCTACGGGCAAGACCTGCAACTCGCCCTCTACTGCCTTCATGAACTGCACTACCGCGGCTTTCGCGGTGTCGAACCGGAGTGGGAATGGGACACCACGCTGCTGGCGTTTCGCCAAAGGCTTGAGCAGGTGTTCCTCGCCGCTTTGCGCGATGACGTCCCGGCCGGCGATGACGTGGAGGCCGAACTGCAGAACGTCCTAGTCGAGCCAGCCGATGCGTGGGGGGTCACGCACCACCTCCGTCGCGACGGGCAGTTGTGGCAGTTGCGCGAGTACGTAGCGCACCGGTCGCTGTACCACCTCAAGGAAGCGGACCCACAAGCCTGGGTGATCCCCCGGCTCTCCGGGGCGGCCAAATCCGCTTTCGTCACGATCGAACACGACGAATACGGTGCCGGTAACCCCGAACGCATGCATTCCCACCTGTTCGCCAGGATGATGCGCGCTCTCGGCTTGGACGACCGGTACGGGGCCTACCTCGATTCCGCCCCAGCGGAGACGCTCGCCGAGGTCAATCTGATGTCGATGTGCGGGCTGCACCGCGGTCTTCGAGGCGCGTTGCTGGGGCAGTTCGCCACCGTCGAGCTCACCTCGTCGCCCGGATCCGATCGGCTCGTCCAGGCGATGCGACGGCTCGGCTGCGGCCCGGACGCCATTGAGTTCTACGCCGAGCACGTCGAAGCCGACGCTGTCCACGAACAACTGGTCAGACGGAGCGTCCTCGCCCCCTTGCTGGAAGCCGAGCCAGAACTCGCCTCCGATGTCGTCTTCGGCATCCGCGCCAGCACCCACCTGGCCGGCAAACTCGAAGCGCTGCTGCTCGACCGATGGGCCGACAACAAGTCCTCGCTGCTGCCCCGGCGCGATCTGGATCCGTCCAAGCCGCGCTTGTAGCCCGAATGAGCTCAGCAGCGGCGTAACCCCCTGCCCCGGCTTCTGCTCGGCACGAGTGGTTGGGAAGTTTCGGACTGTCGTGCCGGTCGGGTCAACCTCTGCCGTGCGCTTCGCCTCACCTGCGCCCGGAGCCTTCAGACGACCGCGCGCGCCGGATACCGTGCTGGGAGCCGCCCCGAGCAGCGAGGAAGCGAGACCCGACTTGTCCTCGGCCCTTGCCCCAATGATCACGGCCACTGCCCGCTGGCTGACGACCGCCTACCCCTCGTCCAACGAAGGCGCTCTCAGCCGCGCGCTTGTGGAGGTCCAGGCCACGCAGGCCGTGACTGCCGCCGCTCTGCTGCGCTATCCGACCACCGTCGATGCCGACCTCGTCCTGATCGCCGGTCCCGGCGGGGCGGGCCGCTTGGACACGCTGGTCGGCGGCGTCGCGACGGCGCCCGAGGACGAGGACCAGGCGTGGCGGACCTGGGTCGACGAGGTGGTCGCCAGCTGGGCAGCGTGCTTGCTCGGCAACCCGGCGCTGGCGGCGACGGCGGTTGACGCGCTGGTCGCCGACCACCGCTCCGCGTCTCCGGACCAGTTCCGCCGCCTCACCGAGCCGGGCGACCGGGAGCTGGGCGCTGCGGCCCTCCTGCGCCACCCGGACCTGCTGGCCCCGGTGGCGGACCTGCACCGCGACCGGCTCCGCGAAGCCTTGGACGTCGACACCTCCAACGCCGCCTGAGCAGATCAGCCTCCTGCGGTGCTTTCCGTGGCGCGTCAACGCCGTCGGCGATCACCTCGCAGTGCGATCAACGATTCCGCCCCGACAGGGCATCCCGCATGCGGTCGACCATCCCGATGCCCGGATCCAGGATCATGTTGGCCGGTGGCCGGTCCGGCATCGAAGGGTGCGGCCTGGTCGGAGCGCTCTTCTTCGTGGCCTGGATCTTCTTCCCGAGGTCCATCAGCTCGTCGGCGTTGCAAGCCTGCTCGAGGCGCGGGAAGAGGTCTCGCTCCTCCTCCTCGACGTGCTGGCGGATGGCGCGGGTCAGCTGGCCCACCAGGTCGTCGAACCCGGCGTCGCTGACGTTCATGCTCTCCAGCCGCTTCATCACCTCTTCGGCCTCGGCGTGCTCGGCGAGCTCCTTGTCGGCCACCTCGTCGCCGTTCGGCAGTGCTTCCCGCGCCGCGGGGTAGAGGTACTGCTCCTCCGCCACCGAATGCCGCACGAGTTCGGTGATGATGTGGTCCACGAGTTCGCGACGCTGTTCGTCGGACAGGCCACCGCGCTCGTAGTCGGCGAACGCCTTCTCCACCTCGCGATGATCGGTCACCAACACGTCGACCATGCCGCCCGAATGCCTCGTTTCGCGCTCCATCGTGCAGTCCTTCCATGAGAAGTCGGTCGTTGCTCCCCGCTCTGCCTTCCCCCGCTGCCGGTCCCTAAACGCAGCGACGCCCACGTCTGCCGCAACATCCCAATGGATCACTGTTCAGGCGCTAGGCGCTTCTGCAGCATTTCCTTCGCCTGCTCACCAGCTTTCACGTTGTTGCGCTGGATCTTGCGGAACCACTTGGCCAATTCCTCATCTCCCTGTTCTTCGGCGTCCTTGATGTAGGTCTCCATCATCCAGGCGTGCTGGAGCGACTCCTGCAGAATGGTGATCAGGTTGTAGTTCTTGTCCTTGACAGGACTGCTCGGCTTCTCAGCCATGGCGCGTGCTCCACATGTCGGCTTCTCTTCGGGTTCTTGGGCTTCCCGCGCTGGCAAGCCTCAAACTCGCGCGAACGGATCATCGTGGGCGGCAGTGGTCAGCCGGGATGAGCCATGTCCTCTGCCTGGCGTGGCTGCGCGCCCACGAGAGGAGCTCGATCACTGGTCGACGTGGGCCCCCAACAGTGGCTCATTGCTGCAGCCTCGCGTAGGCGAGCTGGAGGAAGTCGGCACCGGCCAGGACGGACAACGTCATGGCGATGAGCCGGGTGAAGCGCGGCGCGAAGATCATCCCGAGCGTGAAACCGGTGGCGATCCACAGGTCCATGCAGAACGGGCACGTGATCAGTTCCCCGATGGCGCGCCGGGTTTGGCTGCCCCGCCGCGCCTCCTCCTCGACCTCCGCCGGCCCGCCCGTCTCCTTGTAGCGGGTGAACGGCACGCGCAGAGGGCTCGTGACCGCGTCCTTGGAGATCAAGCGAGACAGCTTGTGCGTGCCGGCCGTCAAGAAAAGCACGTCGAGCACCCGCACGCCGGAAGGCAGTCGGTTCCCCCTCGCGGCCACCAGTCCTCCGGCCCCGGCGATCAGACCGGCGAAAGCGGCCATCAGCACGACGTAACCGCCCAATGGGCGCAGGCGCTCGCCGCGGTAGATCTCCCTTTCTTCCCGGGCTTGTTCTCCCGGAGTGGGCGTGCCTTCCATGTCCTTCGCCACGCAAATCGCCTCTTCCACGGTACTTCGGCGACGCCGTGCGCCACGTCACCACGGGCCTGCTCGTAGAAGTACCCGTCACACACTCGGTCAACGCACCCGGAAACGACCGGCATGGCCACGCACCGCATCGTGCCCACGACGATGCGGCCGGCCGAGCTCCCCACTCCAAGAGACGCTCACGAACGGAAACCGAAGGCCGCGATTTCCATTGAAATTGCGGCAGTACGTCATGCGCCGGGCGTTGACCAGCTCATCCGCACTTCCGTGCCGGCATCGCCAGGAGTCACCACGGCCTCGTCGGCGAGGCGGCGGATCAACGGCAGTCCCCGGCCCCGATCGACGTCGGACCCCCAGTCCAGCGGCACCCAGCTGCCGCGATCGGTGACCGTGACCTGCACACGGCGCTCGGCGGCGAAGTGCACCGCTTCCACATCCATCGCACCCGCACGCGCATAGGCGTGCTCGACGACATTCGCCATCGCCTCGTAGCACGCCAGCGCGAGCGCTTCCACTGCGTCGCGCCCGAGGCCCGCGCAGCGGCTCCACCCCGCCAGCTCATCGCGCAGCCCGGGCAACTCCCCCGGAGACACCGAAACCATCCGGTAACGCAGCGCAGGCACCGGGACGCCACCATCCCCGGCGGCACCGAGCGCACGACCTGTCATTTCCAGCCCCATCCGTGGCGCGGACCGCGGAACTCAAGCGCCTGCGGCGGCGGCCATCGCCTCGTCCTGGGAGGAGAAGAAGGCGATCTCCTGGTCGAGCCCCGTCAGCTGCACCGGCCGCACCGTCGCCGGACCGTCGACGACCACCCGGAACCCGATGTCGGTACCGGCGCGGTTCCGAGCGCGGACCAGGACGGCGAGCCCCGCCGAGGACAGGAACGTCACCCCACTGAAGTCCAGGATCAGGACCTCGGGCCGCGTGTCGAACGCGTTCATGATCGCCGACTCGACCCGCGGGGCGTTGAGCAGCTCGACTTCACCCGCGACTTCCATCAGCAACACGCGATCGGACCATCGGGTCACCACGGTCAACGGTGCTGCCGGGTCACTTGAACCGGTAGACATGGACATGCCCCCATGGTGGTCGTCACCGCGCCCGAACGCAAAGATGATCAAGGATCGGCGAGGCTACCATGGCCCCATGCGGCCCGCGGTCAACTCGCCCGACGACGCAGCGGAGCGGTTACGGCAGATCGAGCTCGTCACCGACACAGCGCTGGCACACCTCGAATCCGACGACCTGCTGCGCGAAATGCTGCACCGGGTCAGCAAACTGCTCAACGTCGACACCGCCACGGTGATGCGCTACGAACCCGCCGGCGAGCTGCTGGTCGCGACCGCCGCCGTCGGGATCGAGGACGAGGTCCGCCAGAACGTCCGAGTTCACGTGGGCCCCGCCTTCGCCGACGCGGTCGCCTCCGGACGCCGTCCGCCGATCCTGGACAGCCAGGAAGACCCCTCGGTCCTCCGCCCGGTCTTCCAAGAGCACGGGATCGACACACTCATAGGCACCCCGATGCTGGCCGGCGGCGAGATCATCGGCGTGCTCTACATCGGCACTTACGAAACCCGCCGCTTCACCGAACACGACGTGCACCTGCTCCAGCTCGTCGCCGATCGCATCGCGCTGGCGATCCACGCCAGCACGACACACGCCGAACGCGCCGCGACGAAGGCACTCCAACGCAGCCTGCTGCCCACGCGACTCCCAACGGTCCCGGGGATCACCCTCGACGCACGATACGTTTCCGGCGTCGATCCGGGTGTCGGCGGCGACTGGTACGACGTCTTCACCCTGCCGTCCGGGCACATCGGCATCGTGATCGGCGACGTGGTCGGCAGCGGCCTGGCCGCGGCGATCATCATGGGCCGGCTGCGCAGCGCCCTGCGCGCCTACGCCCTCGAAACCGAAGACCCCGCACAAGTCCTCCACAAACTGGACCGCAAGGTCACCCACTTCGAACCGAACGCCATGGCCACCGTCGCGTACTCGATCTACGACCCGGCCGCGACCACGTTGCACATCTCGATGGCCGGACACCTGCCGCCGGTGATCGGCACACCCTCCTCCGGCAGCCACCTCGCCGAAGTGCCGGTGGATCCCCCCGTCGGCCTCGGCGTCGCCCGCCGCAAACGGCGGACCAGCATGCTCACGCTACCCACCAACGGAGTCGTCTGCTTCTTCACCGACGGCCTGGTCGAACGCCGCCACCGATCGATCGACCTCGGGTTGGAACAGCTCTGCGAGGCCATCCACCCCGCCCCGGCAGGCACCGTGTGCACCACGGTGATGAACAAACTCGTCGGCACCGAACCTCCGACCGACGACGTCGCACTCCTCGCGATCAGCCACTCCGGCTGAACAACAGCGGATCAGTCACGCGGCAGCAGCGGCCGTGCGGGCCGAGATCAAGGTTGAGAGATGTCCGTGGTGTTGGGGACCCGGTGGGCTTCGTGCCCGCGCTCCTAATCGATCTCCGCCGGATACCTTCGGATCAAGGCGCGTTCTCGGTACTCCCTCTCGGCGTGGAGGCCGATCACCGCTCGGGCAAGAAGTCGTAGGGAGCTAGCGGACCCACCAGGCGGAGCTGGATGCGTCCGCTCCACTGTTCTCCCAGTCCGTCCAACGCGTTCTCGAAATCGTCGCGACGCCCGCGTTCGACGAGCATCGCCACGTCGAACGCATCGTCCTCGCCCCCCACCTCGTGCACGGCTGTCCCGGCGACGTAGGGCGACATGGCTTCGATCAGCTGATTCGCGTCCGCTTCCCGTTTCGCCACAACGGCATTGCTGACCATCTCCCCCAGCCGCAGCCGTTCGTCGTACCCGGCCTCCGGCGGCACCCCTTGCAGCGACTCCCTGAGCTCTCTGACCTCCGGCTGTTCCGCGACGACTTCACGGATGTGCGCGGAGTCCAAGTAGCGTCCGCCAACGGTGAACTGCACCGTTCCGTCGAGTTCCGCGAGCGCCGCCTCGAAGAGTTCGTGATGTTGAGCCAGCAGCTCGTCGACGACTGCGTCGACCGAGCTCACGACGGCCCCGAACCGCATGGGGAGAACGGTCCTCTCCGCTGCGATTGTGTCGAGGACTTCCTCGTGGCTGCGCAAGTCGTCCGGTGTTCCCAACGGACGGTTCAGGTTCACCTCACTGATGGCGGCGGCGAGGCCCTCGTGCGAAACCAAGCGGACCGGTGTCTCGTCATCTCCGATCGAAGCGAGGTCGTCAGGGAGGGCGTACGACGACCCGAGGATTCCGTAGACGTAGATCCCGTGGGTGCTTTCGGGAGGCGCCGCGTCGGCGTTCCGGTCTCGTTCCGCCTGCGTTGTCATCGTCGTTCACGCCCCCGGTCGCGCGATTCACGGTGCCGAGCGGGTTGCTTCTCCCGCTCCTCCTGGTCACCGCCCTCGCGGAATTCGTCGAACTTGTCCTTGGCGGGTTCGATCATTTCCTTGGCCTTCCCCTCGACACCGCTCTGCGTCGCGCCCTGGGGGGTCAGCTCCGTCAGGTCCTTGCCGCCCTTCTCGTACAGGTCGAGCCGGTTGGTCGCTTCGGCGAACCGGAGATAAGTGTCGACACCGGCCACTACGACCCGGGCGTCGATCGTGGCCAACTCGATCCCGACCAGGGACACGCGGACGAACGCGTCGATGACCAGACCCTTGTCCAAGATCTGCCCGACCACTTCGGACAGGCTGCTCGCCGGGGCCCGCTGGACCTGTGAACCCCCGCCGCCTTGTCTGTTCGCCACAGTCATCGGATCACCTTCTACCACCGGAAGTCACACTGCTGCCTATCTCATCGTCCAGCCGACAGTCTCCTCGTTGCGATCCTTGTCCTATGTAGACATTCTTGGCTCTTCGCCGGAGTTCCTGCGCTTTTTCTACCCGAACCCCGACATGCCGAAACGCTTGTCGAATTCCCGCCGGCAATCGGACGGCGCACGACGACACTTTCGCATCAGCGAACGCATCGAACTCCTGCGGAACAACTAGCACGCAGCTTGCGAAATGCAACTACGACAAACTCTGAAACAGATTCCCGCTTCGGCCCAACTATGAGTCGACTTACCCCGAGGAAGCGTGATCCGCGCCCTCCTGCGGACAAGTCCTACTTCCCGGGTCAGCTGCGGCTGAGAGCGCGCTCCAACTGTTCCTTGGTCATCTTCGAGCGGCCCTTGATGTTCTGGCGGCGGGCGTCGTCGTACAGCTGCTGCTTGGTCCGGCCACCGGGGCCCTCCCGCTTGCCCGACCTCTTCCCACCTCGCCGCTGCGGCGACATGTCCTGGGTCGACGTCTCGCTCCGCTGCCGCGCCTGCCCCTGCTGCGCCCGGTCCTTGTTCACGGTCCGCGCAGCGATCTCCTTCGCACGCCCGGCACTCGACCCGCGTTCCTGAGCCTGTTCCTTGATGTGCTCGTACTGCCGCTCTTGCTTCTTGTTCCAGGCCTGCTGCGGCATCGTTCGCACCCCCTCACAGGGTTTCCACCCACGTCGACTACCCGCAGACGGCACGAAGAACACCTTCCGGGCACCTCAACAGGCCACATTCGGCGTCACCCGGGGTGGGTCTCGCCGCCGACGGGTGCCAGCACTTCACCGGTGTAGTAGCTCGAAAGCCGCTCTGCTGCGAAGAAGACGTACGATGGCGCGATCTCGTCGGGATGGGCCATGCGCCCCATCGGGGTCTGCTTGCCGAACCCCTCCACCTTGTCCTCGGTCAGCGTCGCCGGGATGAGCGGCGTCCACACCGGCCCGGGGGCCACGCAGTTGACGCGGATGCGCCGGCCGACCAGCGACTGCGCGAGCGACTGCGTGAACACGTGGACGGCGCCCTTCGTCGCCGAGTAGTCCATCAGGTCCTTGTTCCCGCGCAGCCCGTTCACCGAGCCGGTGTTGATGATCGCCGCACCGTCCGGGAGATGCCGCAACGCGGCTTTGCACAGCCAGAAGATCGCGTAGACGTTGACCTTGAAGGTCCTGTCGAACTGGTCGTTGCTGATCTCGGTCAGGTCGTCCTGCGGCGCTTGCGTGCCCGCGTGGTTCACCAGCACGTCCAGCCCACCCAGCTGCGCGACGACGTCCTCGACCAGTTCGTTGCAGTACCGCTCGCTGCCGACGTCGCCCCGGTGGAGGTAGCAGGACCGGCCCTGTTCCCGCACGAGTTCGGCCGTGTGCTCGGCATCCTCGTCCTCCATCTCGTCGAGGTACGAGATCGCGACATCCGCGCCTTCCTTCGCGAACGCGATCGCCACCGCCCGCCCGATCCCCGAATCACCGCCGGTGATGAGGGCGCGCTTGCCGATCAGGTGTTGCGCGCCCACGTAATCCCGCATCTCATCCCTGGGATGCGGCCGCATCGCCTGCGTGGTGCCGGGAGGGCGCTGCTGCTGCGCTCGTGCTGTCTTCGGCAATTCCGCCATCGCGAAGCCCTCGCCATCGATCGTCCGCTCTCCGGGAAACGCACTACAGGGCTGCCCGTGGAGGACAGACCACAAACTGAGGGCGAAAAGCCCTGGTCGACAGCCGTTGTTTCGCAGATCGACGCGCCGGGTAGTTCGTTGCGCCCATCCGTGCTGGGAAGGAGTCGTCGAGTGGCCCGCAACCTCGCCCAGAAGCTCATCGCCTCGCACCTGGTCGACGGCGATCTGTCGCCCGGATCGAACGTGGCGATCGCCGTCGACCAGACGTTGACCCAGGACGCCACGGGCACGCTGGTCATGCAGGAGCTCGAAGCTCTCGGGCTGACGCGCGCCCGCACCGAGGTCAGCGTGCAGTACGTGGATCACAACCTGCTGCAGGCGGACGAGAAGAACGCCGAGGACCACGAGTTCCTCCGGTCCGCCAGCCGACGCTACGGCCTCTGGTTCTCCAAGCCCGGCAACGGAGTTTCGCACCCCACGCACATGCAGCGCTTCGGTGTGCCGGGGAAGACTATGGCCGGCTCCGACTCCCACACCTGCGCTGCCGGTTCGATGGGGATGCTCGCCATCGGCGTCGGGGGCCTGGAAGTGGCATTGGCGATCGCCGGCGAGCCGCTGCGGATCCGGATGCCCGAGATCTGGGGCGTGCGGCTGACCGGGGAGCTGCCGCCATGGGTATCGGCGAAGGACGTGATCCTGGAGATGTTGCGCCGGCACGGGGTCGCTGGTGGCGTCAACCGCATCATCGAGTACTACGGCCCCGGGCTGGCCGGTCTCTCCGCGATGGACCGGCACGTCATCGCCAACATGGGCGCCGAACTCGGCGCGACCACCACGGTGTTCCCCGCCGACTCGGCGGTCCGGGCCTTCCTGCGCGCCGAAGGCCGCGAGGACGACTTCACACCCCTGGCCGCCGACCCCGACGCCGCCTACGACGTCGAGGAGCACATCGACCTGAGCGATCTGGAGCCGCTGATCGCCCGGCCCTCGGCGCCGGACAACGTGGTGCCCGTGCGCGAGGTCGCCGGCACCGAAGTCAGCCAGGTCGTCATCGGCTCGTCCGCCAATCCCGGCCTGCGAGATTTCGCCATCGCCGCCGCGATCGTCCGCGGCCGCCAGACCGACCACTCGGTCAGCTTCGACATCAACCCCACCTCCCGGGAGATCCTCGAAGACATGACCCGCACGGGCGCCACGTTCGACCTGATCGCGGCCGGGGCGCGCATCCACCAGTCCGGCTGCATGGGTTGCATCGGCATGGGGCAGGCGCCCGCGGTGGGCAAGAACTCGCTGCGCACGTTCCCGCGGAACTTCCCGGGCCGGTCAGGTACGCGCGAGGACTCGGTGTGGCTGTGCTCCCCCGAAACAGCGGCTGCATCGGCGCTCACCGGCGTGATCACCGACCCCCGCGACCTCGGCCAGAGCTACCCGGAGCTCGAGTTGCCGGAGCGGGCTTCGGTCAACACCGCGATGCTCGTTCCGCCCCTCCCCCGGGAACGAGCGGAGGCAGTGGAGCTGATCAAGGGAACCAACATCTCGGCGCTACCGGACTTCCCGCCGATGTCCGACGAGTTGGCGGCACCGGTCCTGCTCAAAGCGGGGGACAACGTCTCGACGGACGAGATCTCCCCGGCGGGTGCCAGCGCCCTGCCGCTGCGCTCGAACATCCCGGCGCTCGCCGAGCACACGTTCGCGCGACTCGACACCGCGTACCCCCGCCACGCCCGAGAGCACCCCGACGGCCACATCGTGATCGCGGGGCAGAACTACGGCCAGGGTTCATCGCGAGAACACGCCGCGATCACGCCCCGCTACCTCGGCCTGCGAGTCGTGATCGCGAAGTCCTTCGCGCGAATCCACTGGCAGAACCTGGCCAACTTCGGGATCGTGCCGCTGGAGTTCACCGATCCCGGCGACTACGCGGACATCGGAGTCGACGACGTGCTCCGCCTCGACGACTTGCGCAGCGCGCTACCGTCCGGCGACGAGATCACCGTGCGCAACACCACGCGCAACCGATCCTTCCGAGTGCGCCACCGGCTCTCGCCGCAACAGGTCGAAGCCGTGCTCGCCGGCGGCGTGATCCCGCTGCTGGCCTCTCGCCGCACCTGAACCGCGGGTGACCGTCGCGGGGTTCACGCCTCACCGGTCCTTCCCCGCACCCGGCGAGATCAAGCCTGTGTGGCGAGAAGAAGGCGCTGAGCTAAGGCTCGACGGAGAAGGTGTGGTCGACGTGCCGGCGCATCACGTCTTCAGCGCGTTCCCACGGCATCGGCGCGGGGATCGGGTACAGGTGTCGCGTCCGTGCGAGCTCACGGTGGGCTCGGGCGAACACCGCGAAATCCCTGGGAAATGCCTTGCGGTCCACTCCGACGAGTGCGCCGACTTTGCGGGCGCGCGCGCTCAGCTTCTCCCAGCTGTCGATCGGCGCGAGTCCGATCGACTCCGTCCCGTGGGAGAAGAGCATCAGGCGAATTTCGTCGGGTACCCCTGTTCGGTCCAAGTAGGAGTGCGCTGCGCTGAGCGAGTTCTCCGAGTTGAAGGCAAGCCAGAAGGGTATCGATCCCGTTCGCACCGTCCACCACGGCTCGACCAGGAGGAAGCAGTCGAACAACAGCCGCTCGGTAGGTATCCCGTTCTGTTCGTACCAGGCGCGGTACACCTCGGCGACCACCGGGCTCATCCGCTCGGGGTGATCGAAACGCACCCGGCGCAGCGGTTCTGGCACCACGCCTTCCAGGTCCGCGAGCCAGGACTCCTCGAAACCCCACTCGGCTTCGGGCTGGTAGGCGTCCCACGGAGGCGGAGCCCAGCGACGACGGACGGCACCGTAACGCCGGAGCAAGTCCGCGACCCGCGGTCCGCCGTGATGGTATTCGTCTTCGGTGGCACCACCGAGGGCGCCGAACTGGAAGTGGTGGCGTGCTGCGACTTCGGTTACTGGCCACTGCAGGCCGCACTCGACGCTGACGACCACTCCGCCGGGTGCTAGCCGTTCGCGAATGAAGCGCCGGTACGCGTCCGGTAGTCGCAGCCACTTCACGCGAAAGTAGGACATGCCGGTGATCATGAGCCGGTCCTGGTTGGGGTCGTGCATGTGGTGCAGCCCCAGATGGGGATTCGCATCGAGCAGTTGCCGCCCCGCTTCACGGCCCGCCGCCATTTCCGCACGGGGCGCGTCTCGGTCGACCCCACTCCTGCGCACCGGAAGCAAGACCGTTTGCGGAAGCCACGGAGCATCGAGCGCGGCAGCCAGATGTACCGCAGCTCCGTTGGAGGATCCGAGGAAGATGACCGGGTACTGGCGCTTGGGGTAGTGCTCGGCGATCCACTCGGCCAGCGCATCAGAGCTCACCTCGCTCAGCCGCCGCTGCGGTATCGCCTCCGAAATGCCGCTCAAGGCGTACACGCGATCAGCCATCCCACGCGGCATCCGGTTGACGCCCGACATCAGAGCACTCATCACCGGCTCGAGCGCACCCGGTAGCTGGCCGAGCAACGGCGCATCGCTACCGGCTAGGTAGTGGGACAGACCTCGGAGGAGACCCGTGGTCGAGTCGAAGGAGGCCACCGCTCGCCCAGGTTTCACCGCTGCACCTCCGAGACGAATTCATCGAGTGCGCCGGCCAGACCGGACGGGTCGGCGAAGGGAACCATGTGAGCGGCTCCTGGCCAGGTCCGCAGTCTCCCGTGGGGAAGCAGGCGGGTGACTTCCTCCGCCCAGTCGTTCGGAACCATCCTGTCGTACTCGCCGCGCACGACCAACGTTGGCTGTTGAACCTTCGGCAGCTTGTCCTCGATCGGATCGCACAGGGCTGCCCGAAACGCTGCTGCTACCCGTCGTGGCCCGGCATCCCGGTAGTCGCGGCGGACCAGGGCTCCCAGTCCACGCGGCTCGTGGACGCCGTTGCGCACCCAACGCCAAAGCTGACGCGGGAACGATCGGGCCCTGGCATCGACCGTGGGGCCTACCAGCACCAAGCCGCGAACGTGTTCGGGATATCGCACGGCCAGATCAACGGCGACCTGACAGCCCGAGGAACAACCCACCAGGTGGACAGCAGAAGCGAAAGTGGAGCCGAGGAACAGGACAAGAGCGTCGGCGAACGCGCCGATCTCAATCGGTGCGCGCACCGGCTCGCTAGCCCCGTAGCCTGGCAGGTCCACCGACCACGCCGCACGCTTGCCGTGCAGTGCTGAGAGGAGGGGGAGCATCTCCCTGCTGGACACCCCAGCCCCATGAAGGCACACGAGTGGTGGCGATTCGCCGGCAACGCGCCACGACGCCAGCACGGTTCCTCCGATGTCGGTGAACTCCTGCTCCATCTCCATCTGCTGGGGCTACCCCACGTCAAGGCTCGGCATGCCCTGTCCTGCGCAGACGAGGAATCCGGGCCCGCTGCGGGAGACAGGGACGATTTGAGCGCACCGGCGCGGCCGTTGAGATCGGGAACACAAACACAGACCCTGGCTGAATCCGTCCGCCCGCGCGGCAGTCAGGAACGCATCGCGGCCATGCCGCAGCTGCTGCCTGCCCGAATCAGCCGCGAGGTCAACCTCACTCCTGGTCGCGCTTCTCCCGGAAACGCTGCTCCGCCTCCTCGCGATCGGTCGCGGTCGGCCGCGCCCCCGGCAGCGCGCGCCCGGCGGGTTCGCGCGTGAAGAGCACCGCGACCAGGCCCACCGCTCCGGCGGCGACAAGCAGGAACGCCGGAACGGACTTCATGCCGGTCGCCGCGACGAGCGCTTCGGCGACCAGCGGTGTGGTGCCGCCGAACAGCGCGACCGCGATGTTGAAGCCGACCGACACGGCGCCATAGCGGATCTCGGTCGGGAACAGCGCAGGCAGCGTCGAAGGCATCGTGCTGCTGAAGCAGACCAGCGTCAGGCCGATGATCAGCAAGCCGCCCAGCACCGCCGCCACGCTGCCCACGCCGATCAGCAGGAACGCCGGGAACGACAGCACGATCAGCGCGACGCTGCCGAACCCGGCGATGGGCAGCCGGCCAATGCGGTCGGAGAACCGGCCCAGCGCCACGATCAGACCCATCACCAGCACCATCGCCACCAGCACCAGGGTCAACGAGCTGGTGTGCTGGAAGCCGAGCACGGCCGAGAGGTACGTCGGCATGTAAGCGGTGAGCAGGTAGTTGGTCACGTTGAACACCAACACCAGCCCGATGCACTTCAGCATCGACCGCCAGTGGCCGCCGAAGATGGTGCGCAGGCTGCGCCAGGTCGCCGCCGTCTGCGGCTGCTCGTCGCCGGAGGTCTTGCGGTACGCGGGCGTCTCCTCCAGCCGGAAGCGCAGGTACAGCCCGATGATCCCGAGCGGGCCGGCCACCAGGAACGGGATCCGCCACCCCCAGGTCGTGAGGTCCTGCGGGGTCATCGCGACGGTGAGCACCGTGACGAGCGCGGCGCCCAGCGAATAACCGGCGAGCGTGCCGAACTCCAGCCAGCTGGCCATGAATCCGCGCCGCCGGTCCGGCGAGTACTCCGAGACGAACGTGGCCGCGCCGCCGTACTCGCCGCCGGTGGAGAAGCCCTGCACGAGCCGGGCCACCAGCAG
This sequence comes from Saccharopolyspora elongata, assembly GCF_004348985.1. Taxonomy (GTDB): domain Bacteria; phylum Actinomycetota; class Actinomycetes; order Mycobacteriales; family Pseudonocardiaceae; genus Saccharopolyspora; species Saccharopolyspora elongata. Next base: position 77,513 of record NZ_SMKW01000031.1, read on the forward strand.
CAGCGCCGGCGACCAGATGCCGATCGTGGCGTAGCTCGGGATCAGCCCGATCGCCAGCGTCCCCAACGCCATCGTGACCATGGTGGTGGCCAGCACCTTCCGGCGGCCGATGCGGTCGCCGAGCGGCCCGAAGAAGAACCCGCCCAGCGGCCGGACCAGGAACGCCACCGCGAACGTGGCGAAGGTGGACAGCAGTTGTGCGGTCGAGCTGGTGGGCGGGAAGAAGACCTGGCTGATGACGACGGCGATGTAGCTGTAGACGCCGAAGTCGAACCATTCCATCGTGTTGCCGATGGCGGCCGCGGCGACGGCCCGCTTCGCCTGCCGCTCGTCCACAATGGTCGCTTTCGGCTCGCCACGACGGCTGCCGTGCCGATCAGGCCGTCCGCCGGACGCCTCCATACCAAGCCCCCACCCGCATCAACGGCTCACTGCTGCACCGGGAAGCGCAGGATCCGGGCCTCCAGGTAGACCGTCGCGAGCGGCCCTCCTGCCTCGTACACCCCCACTGAACGGGAAACTCCCCGCTCCGCCCACACCGGAGCCGCCGGGAGTCGTCTTCGTTGAACTACCCCGCTTCGTTTTCGCCCACACTTCGGTCGATGTGCTCAGCCGAGCACGACGGGCACGGCGACGAGCGCAGCGAGGACCGTGACGCCGAGCAGCAGCCAGGCGACGTAGTCGCCGGCGTGTCCGGAGTGCACCTCGTGCAGGACGTCGATGCAGCGCCGCGAAATCGGCCCGAGCGGGCGCAGCACGCGAGGCACGGGCGGCGGGCGAACCGCCATTGCGGCGAGGACGACGGCCAATCCGGTCGACAGCAACGACAACCCGATCCCGGTAGCGGTCCAATGTGGTGCCGCGACCGGGATCACGGCGCTTCCGCCATCGCCCAGCACCTGTGCGGAGTAAGCGGCGCCGTTGCGCATTTGCTCGGCAGCGAGGGCAAATGCGCCCGCGACATCGGGGAAGGCCGTCGCGAGCGCCTCGGCGTAATAGCACCAGGCCAGGGGGCGCAGCCGGCGCAGCGCGGGCAGATCACCGGCGATGTAGAGCAGGTGCACGCCGGTGGCGAGCACGACTCCGCTCTGGAAGCCGCCGCCTGGCGTGAGGTGGCCGTGCACGAGCATGTCCGCGCCGAGCAGCAGCACCAGCGGCGTCAGCACGTATCCCGCCAGGGCTGTCAGGGGCAGCACGGGCACCGTCGGCTCCTGCTCGCGGAAACGCACCTGCTCAGCGCGCCGAACACGTTGTCCGCACCGGGTACCCCGGCAATCACGAGCGCCAATCGCCACGCACGAGACGTTTATGTGTCCCATGAGGACAGTCGAACCGAGCCGATGCTCAAGGCGCGGCTTCACGCAGCGCGGGGAGGAGTTGACGCTGCGCGAAGTCGAAGAACCCGGACGGGTCCGCGTCGATGTCGATCTGGACCAGCGCAATGTCGGTGAAGCCGGCCTCCCAGAAAGCCGCCGCGGACTCGACGATCGGAGCGACCTCGGGACCGCACGGGATGCTGGCCGTGATGTCCTCGGCGCGCACGAACTGGGTGGCGGCGGCGAACGCGGCCGGGCCGGGCAGCTCGGCGTTGACCTTCCAACCCCCGGCGAACCAGCGGAACTGCTCCCAGGCGCGCGCAACGGCCGCGTCGCGGTCAGGTCCCCACGCGACCGGAATCTGCCCGATCTTGCGGGACGCGCCGTTCGGTGCGGCGGAATCCCACTCCTGGCACAACCGGCTGCTCGGTTCGACGGCGATCATCGCATCGGACAACGGCGCGAACTGCTGGATCGACTGCGTCCCCGAGATCGCGGTGGCCACCGGAACCCGCTGCGACGGCAAGTCCCACAGCTTGGCCGAATCGACCCGGTAATGCGTACCGGCGTGGTTGACGTAACCACCGTCGAAGAGCGCGCCGATGATGTGCAGCGCCTCGGTGAGCATCTCGTGCCGCACGTTGGCCGGTGGCCAGCCGCGCCCGACGACGTGCTCGTTGAGGTTCTCCCCGGCGCCGACGCCGAGCACGAACCGGTTGTCGGACAACAGCCCGACGGTGGCGCTCTTCTGCGCGACGACCGCCGGGTGGTAGCGGATGATCGGCGCGGTCACGAAGGTCATCAACTCGACCCGCTCGGTGGCCTGCGTGATCGCCCCGAGAACGCTCCAGGCGTACGGCGAATGCCCCTGCTCGTCCAGCCAGGGGAAGTAGTGGTCGCTGATCACCTCGAAGTCGAAGCCCGCGCGCTCGGCTGCCGCGGAGTGCGCCACCAGTTCCCGAGGCCCGGACTGCTCGGTCAACAGCGTGCATCCGAATCGCACCATGCCACCCAGGCTGGCACGCCACCCCGGAACGCGCCCGTCGACCAGGACCGTCCACTATGGATAGTAATATTGCGGGCTTACCGGCCTGCACGCTGCTGACCAGGGGCAGCGGAGGCACGGGAAATGTCGGTGCTGGCCACGACGCAGCCCTCCACCACCTCACCTGCCGACAGGGCAAGATCGGCGCGCTCGAGGCCGGCCACCTGGCGCACAGCCGCCTCGACGTCCGCCCTTCCGTGCACGTTCACCAGCACCTCGAACGCGGCCGCGGCCGCCGCCGGAGCGAGACCGGCCGCCACCTCCGCCAGGTTGCGGACCTGCGCCAGCAGTTCCGGATCCGGCACCGTCCCGCGTGGTTGCCCGCCGTACCTCATACCTGCCCCATCGGCAGTCAGGCGGCCTGTACTTGAGGCCGCGCGCCGGGGACGCGAAACCCGCGCACGAGGTGGGCCGGGCAGACACGTTGAAGACGGGTGGATGACGCGCCCCCCACGTCGTTTCACGGTCACCCACCCGCCGCTGTCCCCGCGCCGCACTGGTCTGCGGAGGGGACAGGAGTGCCATGGTGCGGCTTCGACCGCGTGATCGGCATATGCCGGACATATCGTGGTACGAACGAGCTACCGGTGCCATCGCCAGAAGGAAGTCGCGTCACCCGACCGGGCCCCGGAGACCCTTCGCGGTGTGATGGACCGCCGAACCACCGCCCTGGATCGGATTCTCAGCCGGGTGGCGGGTAGGGGTCGTGACCTGGCGGCACGGTGCGCTTGTCGCGAATGGTGCCATCGGTACCGTGGATGACCAGTTCACCGCCGCCGTCGCGGACGAGTTGCTCGTGCGCCGTCGAGACCGCTTCGTCCTGGGTGGTGGTACGCGCCGGCGAATCACTCCCAGCCGGGTCGGTCACCTGCCAGCCACCGTCCGGATGCGGAGCCACATGGCGGGTCGCCATCACTGATCCCTCCTCTGCACATGTAGGAGCTCGTTTTCGGCTACCCGGTCACGGCAGCGGGAGAAACCGCGCGGCGACCGCACACGGCCGGCGTGGATCAGACCGACGGTGGCAACCTGGACGAGATCTTCGTAGGACCCGCCTCGCTGGCGAAACCTCTGAGCGATGTGCTCGGCGACCGGTAAGTGCCCGGTGACCAACTCGTCGCGCACCGCGGCGTACCTCGGGCCCTCTTGTCCAGTGTGGTCATTGTGATGAACAGCGGGAACAGCGCGTCGTACTCACCTCGGCCGGCCTCGGGCTTGGTACCGCTCACCGCCCTGCTCGCCGCCGTCAGCCGTGTGGTGACGGGACACGGCGCGCTACCACCGGGATGGTCAGGTTCGAGCAACCGGAAGACGCGTCAGAGCACAGAACAACTTCCTGACCAGGCGTGATGCAGGACACTGGCCGTATGGGCGGCGTCGATGCTGCCCGGTTCGGGGTCAATAAACCGTCAACGGCCGTCCATCTCGCCTGATCGCGCGCGCAGAGTGCCGGTCGTGACCACGACGTTGTCCCGCCCACCCGATGATCTCGCGCCCGTCCAGGATGCCGCGGACCGCCACCGCTTGACCGCCCCGACCGGCATCGCCGCGCTCGGCCTGGACGCACTCGCTTCCACCGCCTACGGCCCCGAGGCGATCGTGTTGGCGCTGGCCGTGGCCGACGCCGCGGGCATCGGGTTCACGCTGCCGGTCACGCTCGCCATCGTCGGTCTGCTCGTGGTCCTGGTGATCTGCTACCGCCAGGTGATCCGGGCCTACCCCGACGGTGGCGGCGCGTACACCGTCGCGACCCACAACCTCGGTCCGCGCGCCGGCCGGATCGCCGCCGCCTCCCTCGTCGTCGACTACGTCCTCAACGTCGCGGTGTCCGTCGCCGCCGGCGTCGCCGCGCTGACGTCCGCCTTTCCCGCACTGCTGCCGTGGACGGTAGAGGTCGGCCTCGCCGTGCTCGCGCTCGTGACCGTGGTGAACCTGCGCGGGGTGGCCACCGGCGGCCGGGTCTTCGCGATACCGGCAGCGCTGTTCGTGCTCGCGGTCGGCGCGGTGATCGTCGCCGGCCTCCTGCGCGGCGAGCCCCTCTCACCAATGCCAGCCCCGAGCCAGCCGGAGATCACCGAGTCCGTCGGTGTGCTGCTCATCCTCGCCGCCTTCGCCAACGGCTGCGCGGCGCTGACCGGCATCGAAGCGATCGCCAACGCCACCCCGTCCTTCCGCGCGCCTCGGGCGAAACGCGCCCGCCGCGCCGAAGCGGCCCTCGGAGCGGTACTTGGAATCCTGCTCATCGGGCTGGCCGCGCTGGTCGAGCGCTTCGACGCCCGGCCCACCGACGGGCGGACCCTGCTGTCGTTGCTCACCGAAGGCGCGCTGGGCACCGGATTCGGGTACGTCGCGGTGCAGTTGCTCACCGTCGTGCTGCTGGCGCTGGCCGCCAACACCTCCTACGGCGGGCTTCCGGTCCTGCTGGCCAGGTTGTCCTCCGACAGCCTGCTCCCGCACATCTTCGGCCTGCGCGCCGACCGACAGGTCTACCGCCAGGGCATCCTCGCGCTGTCCGTGGTCGCCGGGGTGTTGCTGGTGTTCTCCGGCGGGCAGGTGACCACCCTGGTTCCGCTGTTCGCCATCGGCGTGTTCGTCGGATTCACCCTGTCCCAAGCCGGAATGGTGCGGCACTGGCTGCGGGAAAAGGGTCGCGGCTGGCAGGCCAGGCTCGCGCTGGCCGCGATCGGCGCGACGCTGACCGCTGCGGCCGCACTCGTGATCACCGCGGAGAAGTTCTTCGACGGTGCCTGGTTGATCGTGCTCATCATTCCCCTGCTGGTGCTGGGCTTCAGCGCGGTGCACCGCGGCTACGACCGCATCGGCGAGAAGATCGGCACGAACACCCTGCCGGAACGGCCCCAACGCGCCGGAAGCGCAGTGATCGTGCCCGTCACCGGGATGTCCCGGCTGACTTCGGAATGCCTCACCACCGCGCTGTCCATGGGCCGCGATGTCGTCGCCGTCCACGTGACCTTCCCGGACGAACTCGACGAAGCGCGGGAAATCCTGCGCAAATGGCACGCGTGGCGCCCCGAAGTCCCGTTGGTGTGCTGGAATCCCGGCGCCGGGAGCTCGGCCCGAGCATCGTCGACTACGTGCTCTCCCGCGACGAAGAGCGCATCATCGTGCTCATCGGCGAACTCCGACCCCACCCCCGGTGGCAACGGGTTCTCACGAATCACCGCGGCGCGGTCATCGCCAGATCCGTCAACCGCCACACCAATGCGGCCGTCTGCCGCCTCCACCTCAAACTCACCCCGTGAGCCCGGGCAGCCCCCAGAAACCGCGCTGCGGTGAACCGGTCAGACGGTGCGGCGGGAGCGGGCCTGACCCCCCCGAGGACCACGGCGATCAACCCCAGCACCAGGGCCACGGCGTGTGGCGCGACTCCGTCTTCCTGGAACGCCGCCGCGCCTGCGACGACAGCTGACCTCGACCAAACCCGGCTGAACGAAACCGGCAAGCCGTGACAGGCGCGAGGAGACCTGACCCCGTAGTCGGGTACAGGGTTGAGGATGGGGTATGCGCAGCGGAGAGGTGGCCGGGGTGAACGTGCAGACCCTGCGGTACTACGAGCGACGTGGGCTGACTCCCCAGCCGGTGGAACCCGGTCACCGCAGTGGTATTCGTCGGCGCGCGAGCTGACGGCCCATCCGCCGAGACCTGCTGCGACTACCTCAACGTGTTCATTGACCGACACCAAGCCAACACGTGGATCCAAGCGCACCCCCACGTTCCAGGCGAGGTCCTGACGCCCGCGGAGGCCGAACTGCTCGGCCAGAGGATCTTCGGCGATCTGCTGGCCGAATAGGTGCAGCCAGCGCCGTCGGTTTCAGGAGATGTCGCCGTAGAAGACGTGTTCCGGGTGCGGGTGGCTGAGGAAGTCGTGGTGCGAGATCTCCCAGCCGTACGCACCGGCGTGGCTGAACGCCAACACGTCGCCGACCCGAACTCGCGGCACCGGTACGTCGCGAGCGAGCACGTCCTTGGGGGTGCACAGCTCACCGACCACGGTGACCCGTGCATCACGCAGCTCCGGGCGTGGGGCGCTCGACGACCACTGCTCCACCGGCAGCACGGTGAACGGGTGGCTGTGCTGCCAGGACACCGGGAGCCGGAAGTGGTGGGTGCCGCCGCGCACCAGCACGTAGTCCACGCCGTGGTTGCGCTTCACGTCGAGCACTTCGACCGCGTACCGACCGGATTCAGCGACCAGGTAGCGGCCGCATTCGAAGTCGATCTCTCGCAGGTGGTCCGGGAACCCGGCGACCACGGCGGGCAGTTCGCGGGCGAAGTGCGGCCAGTCGAACTGGCCGTCCAGGTCGGCGTAGTTCACCCCGATCCCGCCACCGACGTTGAGCACCTCGCACCGCATCCCGAACTCGCGCTCCCACCCCGACACCGTGCGCCGGTAGTACTGCAGGAGTTCCAGATGTGCTGGTGCGGACAGGTTGTTGGACAGCGAGTGCAGGTGGAAGCCGACCATCCGCACCCCGGGTAGGGCCCGCGCCGTCGCGATGGCGTCGGGCAGGTCCTCTTCGGAGATCCCGAACTGGGTGGGGCGTCCGGCCATCGCCAGCGTCGCGTTCGGGAACGGGCCGGCGAGGTTGACCCGCAGCAGCACGTCCGCGGTCAGCCCGAGCCGGGTTGCGGCTTCTGAGATCCGGTGCAGTTCCAGCACGCTCTCCGCGTGCAGGCGGGTGACGTCATGGACGAGGGCTTGCTCGATCTCCACCGGTGTCTTGGCCGGGCCACCGAAGATCACCGGGATCTCCGAGCCGATCGCACGCGCTTTGCCCAGTTCACCGCCGGACGCGACCTCGAACCCGGCGACCAGCGGCGCCAGGGCGCGCAACAGCCGGGCAGCGCTGTTGGCCTTCATCGCGTAGAACATCCGGCACCGCGGCGGCAGCGATTCCACGACGATCCGGACGTGTTCGGTGAGTCGATCGAGGTCGTAGGCGAACAGGCACACCGGTTCACCACCGACGCGGTCCTGCACGAGTTTCGCCAGTTGGTCAGTCATGAGCTCCCCCGGTGCTGATCGAGGTGCGCGCGCAGCGTCCGAGCGGCCAGGCCGCGTTCTTCGCCGAGCACGAAGGCGCGCACACCGGCGACTTGCCACTGCTCGTGATCCTCGCGGGTCCGCGGGATCGCGCAGAACGGCACGCCCTGCGCCTCGCACGTGGCATGCACCCGTTCGAGCGCGTCGCGGACCTTCGGGTGCCGGGTTTGCCACGGCACACCGTAGGACTGGGACAGGTCGGCGGCGCCTTCCAGCACCAGATCGACTCCCCCGCCGGCGAGGATCGAGGACAGCTCATCGACGCCTTCGGCGTCTTCGATCATCGCGATGACCATGATCTCCTCGTTGGCGTGACGGACGTACTCGGTCAGCTCGATGCGCCCGAAACCAGGCACCCGCCCGCCGTTGAGACTGCGCATGCCCTCCGGTGCATAGCGGGCGGCGCGGATCGCCACGTCGACGTCGGCTCTGCTCCGGACGTGTGGCACGACCACCCCCAGCGCGCCCGCGTCGAGTGCGCGCAGGATCGCGCCTGGATCGGCTTCCGGGACGCGGACGACGGCGACCAGGTCGACGGCTTCGGCGGCGCGGATGAGGTTCTCCAGCTGCTGCGGGTCGACGAGGCTGTGCTCGGTGTCGAGGATGACGAAGTCGTACCCGGCGCAGCCGATCATCTCCACCATCGTCGGCGACGGGATCGAGCAGAACAGTCCGTAGCTCTGGTCGCTCCCGGCGAGCCGTTCCTTGAACGTGTTGCGCTTCAGCACCGGTCCACCTCCGCGAGCGGGTTCGGCACGGTGTGCAGCCGGAGTTCGGTGTCCGGCAGCAGCCGGCGGGTGGTCAGCTTCTCCACCTCGATGGTCGGGGTGAACACGTCGAACAGCGCGAAGCGGTCGGCCAGCTCGGCGAACCGCTGCTGGTAGGCGCGGATCTCGTCGCACACCAGTTGCCAGAAGCGCCGCTCTGGGAGCTCGCAGCGGTCCGCGAGGAAGATGGCGAGTTCGCCGAGGTTGATGAAGAAGAACGCGTCGAGCAGGAAGTCGGTGACCAGGCCGAGCTCGTCGGTTTCGACGAACGAGTTGCGGTTCTGGTGGTGCGCCGGTGTTCCAGCCAGTTCCGGGCACCGCTGCGGCTCGGCGAGGTGGGCGCGGGAGAACCGCACTCCGTCGTGGAAGTCCTTCAGCGCCACTCTGGTGGGCACACCGTTGTCGTGCACCAGCACCATGTTCTGAGCGTGGGATTCCAGTGCGATGCCGTGCCTGCACAGCAGGTGTACCAGGGGCAGGACGCTCACCTTGACCATCCGCCGAACCCATTCCTCGACACCGAGGGCGCGTACCCACGGATCGATCAGTGGCGTGCCGTCGACTTGGCACGCGGTCAGTCCGGTGAAGGGCACCGCGCGCTCCCCCGGCTCCAGGTGCGAGTGCAGGCTCTCCCGCCAGATGCAGGCCAATGCTCCGTAGGTGTCCGCCTGCAGCAGCCCTGATTCCGGGATCACCGCCACGCCGAGCTCTTCTCCGAGCAAGATCGGGCGCAGCTCCTCGCGCAGGAAGTCATCATCGGCGACGACCTCCCGCAGCCAGTCGGTGATGCGCGGCGCGTTGCGCACGGTGTGCGCGGCCAACCCGCGGCTCGTCGAGGTGTTCACGATGGACATCGACAGCTTCAGGTAAGGCCGCTGCGGATCGTCCCAGCAGGCCAAGGTGCGGATCGACTGCTGCGCACCGAAGTCGTGCGGATCGGTGCCGAGCGGGATCAGGTCGCCGCGGCTGAGCTGTTCGGCGAATGCCCGGGCGATCCGCTCCCGCCACTGCCACGGGTGCACCGGGACCAGCACGTAGTCGCCCGGATCGTGCCCGGTCTCCTCGATGCGGTGGTGGAATTCCGCTGCCGCCGAACCGAGGTGCCTGGGCACGTACTGGTCGTCGACCGATGCGGACGCGCTGACTTCGGTGATGCTGCGGTGCGCGGCCAACCACAGCGGGCGCACCGGATTGGCGAACTCCGGCCCGAAGGCGATGTTGTCCGCCGCGTCGAACCCGAGCCGCGACTTGTACGTCGGGTGGTAGCGGTGGCCATCGGTGATGGCCGACTCCAGGGTGTCGTAGTCCGCAGTGGACAGATCAGTTCGCCGCTCGGTGCGGACGTATTCCGACAGCGCGTCCTTGAACAGGGTTTCTTCCAGCTCGCGCGCGAATCCCGTGAGGTATTCGGCGTCTGCGTCCAGTGAGTCGCGCACTTCGGTCAGGAACAGCGTGATCGACTCTGCCTCGCAGTCGCCACGCCGAACCGGCGCGACGAGGCCCACGCGGCCGAAACCGAACCGGCGCACCGTGCGGAAGGAATAGCGGACCTCGGCACCGGTCGCGTCCACGCCGTCGACGAAGTGATCGTCGCCGTCCTGCCGGGTCTTCAGCGCGCCTTCGTACACCAGGGACTCCACCAGCTGGCGGAACACCCGGCGCCGCACGGTCCGGAAGCTCGGCGCGGTCAGTGCCGCCTGCACCAGCTCCGCAGTCATCAGCTCACCTCGTGAATCGGGTTGGGGACGTCGACGAAGAGCGGGCGTTCGCCGCGCTCGGCGAACCGGCTGAGCAGGTTCGCCTTGGCCGGCAGCACCGGGGCTTCCAGCAGCTCAGCGGCATACCGGCCGGGGCACTGGCGCAAGAAGTCCCGCACCACCGACCACAACAGCCGCTCGCCTGCTGGCGTGAAGCGGCCCAGCACCGCGACCAGGTGGCCGAGGTGGTTGGTGACGAAGTGGTAGCGCAGGCGCATCCACGCTTCGGCATCGTCGTAGAGAACCGGGCTGTCCGGCGGCACGATCCCTGCCCGCACCCGGTCGCGGCTGGCGCTGGTGCCTTCCATGTCGCGCACGAAGAACCACCGCGGCCAGCCGTCCTCGACGTGCAGCAGGGTGTTCTGCACGTGCGCCTCGAAACTGATGCCGTGGTCGGTGAACACCGCGAGCAGCGGCCCCAGGGAGATCCGCAGGTACTCCCGGAGCCAGTCCGCGACGTGCTCGGGCGACAGTGGTCCTGCCTTTGCTACGAGATCTACCAGCGCGGGAGCGCGCCCGTCGAGCCGGTCTTCCAGGAGTGCGGCGAGCACCCTCGGGGCGACCTCCGAACCGGCGAGCGGATTTCGCCGGAACAGCACCGCGAAATCCGCGGCCAGGTCACCGACGGCCCCGGGGTCGACGGTTCGGTAGCCGGTCTCCGGTAGCACCTCGAACCCCTCGTGCCGCCAACGGCTCGCCGCGTCGCAGAGCAGGCGACCGGCGTCGGCAGCGCGGCGCAGGTGCTCGACCGGGTTGTTGCGGACGAAGTTGGTGATGCGCACGTGCAGCGGCAGCTTCCACGCCGTCGCGAAACCCGGTGCGCACACCGTGCGCACCGAGGACGTCGCGTACACCTCCTCCCCCAGCGGGCCGAGTGGCACGATCCGTCCTGCGTCCACCAGCGCGGCGACCTGCGGCTGCCGCTGGAGGTAGTCCGCCTGCCACGGGTGCACCGGGAGCAGTTCGTAGTCGGACTGGTCGGTGCCCAGCGCGGCGCGGGACTTCTCCTCCACCTCTGCCGGGATCCAGGGCCCGTCTGCCACCCGGTCCTCCAGCAGCAGATCAGGCGCTACCGCCCAGTGGTGCAGCTGGAACCGCGCACCGAGTTCCGGACCGTAACGGGCCAGTTCGTCGTCGCTGAAGCCCTCCGCGCTCTTGGGCGTCGGATGGAACGGGTGCCCCAGCAGTAGCGACTGCTCGGCGTCTCGGGTGATCTCCGCCGGGGAGACGGGGCTCGGGCGCTGCTCACGGGCCAGGTAGCGCGCCGCCCTCGCGACGCTGTTGGCGACCTGGCGGCAGAATTTCTCCGCCGCGCCAGGTGGTGTCTCGACGCCGTGCTGGGTGAGTTCCCCGGCGATCAACGACACGAGCTCCTCGTGGTCGACCGGAACGAGACTGCCGTCGGCGAGTTCCCGGAACACCTCGGGCCCGTAGGCGTGGTGGCCGGCTTCGGAGCGGTACCGCACCTCGGTCCGCAGCACGCCGTCGGCGCTGCGCAGGGGCACCCGCAACGCCTCAGGACCCACCTCGCCGCCGATTTCCCGCACCAGCGCGTTGAGCAGGCGCTGTCGCGCTGCAGCGCGTGCCAGAACTTCGTTCACTGCAACACCTTTTCGCGAGTTCCATACTGCCGGACGTATTCCGCACCGGATTTCGGACGACCCACCACGGCCAGCAGCGCGGCCACTCCCAGCAGCGCACCGATCAGGGAGAACACCGCCGCGGGCGGCAGCAGGACCGCCAAGGCCGCGCCCGCGAGCGGTCCGAGCACCTGGCCGAGGTCGAGCAACCCGGTGCTGAAGCCGAAGGCGGTGCCGGACCACCGGTCCGGGACCTGGCGGGCGCTCACGTGCAGGACCGACTGCACGAGCGCGGCGAAGCAGAAGCCCTGCACCACCCGCAGCGGTACCAGCATTTCCACGCTCGCCACCGCCTGCACTGCCACCGCGAGCCCGCAAACCGCCGCAGCTGCGGCGAAACCCGAGTGAGCGGGGCGGACGTCGTTGCGGCGCCCCCACCAAGGGCTTCCGACGCACGACGCCAGCCAGGTCACGGCCTGCAGCACGCCGACCCAGGTCGTCGCGCCGGCCACCGAACCGGTCACGCGCTCGACGTGCGGCGCGAACACCACCACCAGTGCGTAGATCGCGGACTGGGCGGCGAGCCCGGCCAGCAACATCGAACGACTCTCCCCCGATCGCAGCAAGATCCCACCCACGACCAGTGCGGATCGGCGTTGCGGGGCGTCGCCCGGTGGTTCGGTCAGCAAAACGGCAGCGAGCACGCTGGACAGCACGAGCATGCCGGCTACCACCGCGAACAACGGGCCGAACCCGAACCGTCCGGCGAGCAGTCCGCCCACCAGCGGTCCGAGCAGCGACCCTGCCGCGGTCGCACCGAACAAGGCACCAAGTGCACGGCCACGGCGGTTGGTCGCTGCCACGGTGTTCGCATACGCGGCAGTCGCGCTGACCACACCGCCGCACGCGCCCTGCAGCAGTCGGCACGCCAGGAACTCACCCGGGGTGCTCGCCAAGGCCATGAGCCCGATGGCCAGACCCAGGCCGACGTGCGCGCGCACCACCATCGCCTTGCGGCCGAAACGGTCGCCGACCCACCCCCACAGCGGTCCGCTGATCAGCTGCACCACCGCCGGGGCGGCCAGCGAAACCGCTGTCCACCAGGGAATTTCGGATTCCGGGGTACCCAGGCGGGCCAGGTAGAAGGGCAGCAGCGGCACCACGATCGTGAGGCCCGCGGTCGCCGCGAACTGCCCCGAGCACAGGACGGCGAACGTCCGGACGGACGATCGCATCAACCCACCGCCCCGCAGGCGAACGGATTCGGGACGGCGCCGACTCCAGCGGGCATGCTCACACCGCTGGACCGGCCCTGGTGCAGCAGCGGCCCCAGCACCTCGCGGCTCGTCCACGTCTCCGCGTGCAGCAACTGGGCACGCAGGACCTCGGCGACCGCAGTCGGCAACGGTTCCAGACACTCGCGCACCGCATCGCGCAACTGCGCCCACAACACGCCTTCGTCCAGGCCGAAATGGCGGCACAACGCATCGGCGATGCCGTAGAGGTTCACCTGGAACCCGAGCGTCTGGAGGTAGCCGATCAGCGCTTCGGCCGACTCCAACCGGAGGGACTGCGACGCTCCGGGCTTGATCACGTACTCCGGATCACGGGTGCCCGCCCTCGCCATCCATCCCGGGTACACCCGCAACGTGTCGTGGTCGCGGAGCACGAACCGGTCCACCTGTCCGTCGCGGAGCTGGACCACGACGTTCTGGCCGTGCAGCTCCGGCAGGACCCCGCAGCGCAGGAAACCGAACCCGAACTCGCAGAACGACCGCGCCAACTCCCCGAAGAACTCGACCGGCTCGAACCGGTCCGAAATCGCCGGGGCGAGCACGTCCCACTCGTGCGCGGCCAACGCGGCCATCGGCAGCATCACACCGTCCAGTTCGGGATAGACCCGCACCTGAGCCGCCAGCTGGCCGGGCCGGTCGCCGAACTCGTCGGCCGGGTCGTGCCAACCGCACCAGATCCGCTCGTCGCACAACGCCACCCGGCGACGCAGCACAGGATCCCGGTCGACGAGCTCGCGCATGCTCTCCTGCGCCCGCTCGGCGTTGGCGAGATAGCGCGGGGGAAGCAACCTCGTCGCTCCCAGCGTGGCCACCCCGAGCGGAAGCTTGACGTGGTGCCGGGTCTCCGGCTCAACGGTCAGGGTGCGGATCGAGGAGGTCGGGTGGAATCGGCCGAGGTCGCGCACCAGCGGGACCATCAGTCGAGTGGCCAGTTCATCGCCGAACTGCGCGGGCAGAACGTGCTCGAACTGCCACGAATGCACCGGAATCGCCAGGTACTCGTCGCGGACGGCCCCGGTGGACTCCTGCACGTCGCCGAGCAACTGCTGCGCGGCCGGGTCGAGGACCAGCTCGGGCAGGCGCTGCGAGTCCGGATCACCGCCGTAGCTGAGCCGGTCCCGGCGCACCGCCACCCAGTCCAGGCCAAGCGGCTTGGCGCGCATCGGCCCGTACCGGGCCACTTCGTCGGTGCTCCAGCCGGCGATGGCCCGCGCGGCGGGGTGGAACGGGCGGTTGCGGGTCGCGGCCAACCGTTCCCCGGCGAGCAACCGGCCGTCCTGCGGTGCCAGGTCGAGATCGGCACGCTGCCGGAGCAACACGTCCGCGTGCTCCACCGCTGCCCGCACGTCCTCGGACACCTGGGCGGCACCGGCCAACTCGCCGCACGCCAGCACGACCAGTTCGTCCGGCCGAAGCGGCCCCACCTTCGCGCCGTCACCGCCGAACCAGACCGGGCCGCGGGCGTACCGGTGGCGCTGCAATGCGCCGCCGGACCTCACCCGGAAGCACACCCACCCGGTTGCCAGCTTCACCTGGCACCACTGCTCTCCGGCGGCCAGGGGTTCACCCGCGAGCTCCGCCGGCTGGTCGGGTTCGGCGCGGGTGCGGAACCCGACCAGGTCCTCCTGCAGCAGCACGTCGACGAGGTCGCGCATCACCAGCTCGGCCGATTCCGCACCCATCAGTACAGGTCCAGCCAGGTCCCGATGCCTCGGTTCTTCGCCCGCTCGTACACCGCGCCGGCGCAGGCGATGTCCTCGACCGCCATGCCCATCGGGTTGAGCAGGATGATCTCGTCGTCGTCGGTGCGCCCGGGCTTGGTCCCGGCCAGGATCTCGCCGAGCTCGGCGTGCAGTCGTTCGCGGGAGAACGAACCTTCCAGCACCAGCTGGTTGATGATCTTCTTCTCCCGGTTGCTCTGCTCCCAGTCGTCGACCACGACCTTGTCGGCGTTGAGGAAGACCTCCTTGTGCACGTCCATGATGGACACGTTGCACAGCAGCGCACCGCGCTTGAGCCAGCTGAACGGGATGTAGGGCTGGCTGGTGACCGTGCACGGCACGACCAGATCACCGGCTCGCACGGCGTCCTCCGCGGCGCCGGCGACCCGCGCCTTGACCGCCGGGTGGTCGCTGCTGATCTGCTCGGCGAGTGCGTGCGCCGCCTCGGGGCGTTGGTCGTAGAGATGGACCGTCTCGATGTGCCCGAACTGCTGCAGCAGCGCGGTGATCTGGGTGCGACCGATCACCCCGCAGCCGACCAGCGCGACGTCGGTGAAGCCGCTGCGCGCCAGGTGCTGGGCCGCCAGGCAGGTCACCCCAGCGGTTCGCCATGCGCTGATCAGGCTGCCTTCCAGCACAGCCACCGGATAGTTGCTCTCCGAGTCGTTGAGCACGATCACCGCGCTGGCCCGCTCCCGGCCGCGTCGGATCGGATTGTCGTGCTTGCTGCCGATCCACTTGATCCCGGACAGCCCGGGATCGCCGACGTGAGCGGGCATCGCGATGATCCGGTCCGCGATGTGCCCTTCCTTGCCCGTGACACGCAGGTACGGCTTGAGCGGCTGCACCGTCTTGCCTTCCGCGTGCGCGATCAGCCCGGCGCGCAATGCCTGCACGTACAGCTCGGCTTCGGCCCCACCGACCGCAGCGATATCGCTGCGGCTCAGGTAGAGCATCTTCGGGGATTCCTCAGTGGACACAAGATCTCCTCGTCGTCAGTTCGTGCAGCGCTGCCGTGCGGCGGCGAACCAGTCGTCGTCGTACACCAGGTCGAGATAGCGGTCGCCGCGGTCCGGGAACACCGCGACCACCCGACAGGGGCGCGGCAGCCGAGGCAGCATGCGCCGGATCGCCGCGACCACCGCACCGGTGGACCCGCCGGCGAAAATGCCCTCGGCGGCCAGCAAGTCCCGGCAGCCCACGGCCGTCTCGAAGTCGTTGACGTGTACCACGTCGTCGATCTCGGCGGAGGTCAGGAGCTCCGGCACCCGACTGGCGCCGAGGCCTGGGACGTCACGTCGTCCGGGCGAGCCGCCGAAGATCACCGAACCCACCGCGTCGACCGCGACCACCCGCAGCTCCGGGAAGCTCTCCCGCAACCGGCGGGAGCAGCCGAGCAGACTGCCGGTGGTGCTGACCGCTCCGACCAGGTACGACGGCGGGTGCACCAGCTGCTGCGTCAGCTCAGCACCGGTGCCGTGGTAGTGCGCCTGCCAGTTGCGGTCGTTGGCGTACTGGTTGATCCAGATCGCCCCGGGCGAGCCGGCCACGATCTCCTTCACTCGGCGGATGCGGGTGTGCAGGTAACCGCCCATATCGTCCGGCTCGCTCACCAGGTCGACCTCGGCACCCAGATGCCGCAGGATCGCAACGTTGGCCGGGGCCGCCTTCGGGTCCAACACGCAGGTGAACCGCAGGCCGTGGATGCGCGCCGCAATGGCCAGCGCGATCCCGAAGTTGCCGGAACTGCTCTCCACCAGGTGACTTCCCGGTCTGATGGAGCCTTCTCTCAGTCCACATTCGACGATGTACCGCGCCGAGCGGTCCTTCATGCTCCCACCGGGGTTCATCAGCTCGAGCTTGGCGACCACCTCGACATCTGCTTCGGGGAAAAGCCGGTTCAGCGCGACCACAGGCGTGTTGCCCACGCACTCGAAAATCGACTCGGCGACGGACTCGGTCAGGGTGTCGACAGCCACGTTTCTCCTCAGCTCGACGACCGGAACGGGCACAGCGACAGCCGGAACGCTAGCAAAGGCTAGGCTAACTTAATAGAACGAGTCCAAGAGATCCAGATCACACGAAAGCGGCGAAGTTGACCCGATCAGCGCAACGCCCACACGGAACATCAGACCAGCACGCACGTACCAATATCCCAACCTGGCAACGGATCCCAGTGGACACGCGGAACCTGGTTGCCACCCTGGACGACAGGAAACAACGCCATCAAGTCCACAATGGACCTTCGCGCGCGTCTAGCCAGGTACGCAACCCACGGAACCGCGCGCTGACCTAGACGCGCAAGCCACGCGCCGGAGCGGATTGGCGAGATTGGTTGCAGCGGACCAACAAAGTTCTTCGGAGGCGTAACGCGATCAACTCACATCCGCGAGGTCCGATCATTGATCGCACGAACCGGCACGCCATCGCCCGAATCCCACGTTCGGCAAGCGCCACCACAGTGGACGAGTGCGGAAGATGGCTGCCGCTGATGGCGGTCACATCCATCTGGCTCAGGAAGGCAGAGGTAAGGACGAAGCGACCGCAAGAGCGGAGAAGACAAGAAGGGCGAAGACATCGCCGCCCCTGGGGATGCGCTGGTATCCGACAGCGCCGGGTTTGCGGACCACGGCAGCGAAAAGCCCGTGAGTCCGGGCGGACTCACGGGCCTTACCTCGCCTACTTCTGGGCGAGGTACTTCTGCAGGTCGTCCAGGACCAGGTTGGCCGCGATCGGGCCGAGGCCGAGGAACCAGGTGTCGTCGTGCACCTCGATGGCCTTACCGTTCTTGACAGCATCGAAGGTGGTCCACTGCACCGAGTTGACGACGTCGTTCATCTGCTGCTTGGTGTTGTCGCCGTAGGCGGCGTAGAAGAGGAGGTCGCCGTCGGCCTGGTTGATCTGTTCGCGGCTGATCTTGACGAACGTCTTGTCGACGAGCTGGCTGTCGGGCCGGTTGAAGCCGACGTCGGCGAGGATTGTGCCGATGTAGGAGCCGGTCCCGTACATCCGAAGGTCGCCGGGCAGAAACCGCAGCGTGCTCACCCGGGTGGCGCCGGCGTTGCCGAGCTGCTTGCCGATTTCGGTGGCCCGTTGTTGGTAGGCATCCAGGATGCGCTGCGCTTCGTCTTTCTTGCCCAGCGCGTCGGCGTTGAGCAGGAAGTTCTCCTTCCACGGCTTGCCGACGGTTTCCGCGAACACGGTGGGGGCGATCTTGCTCAGCGCGTCGTAGTTCTGGTCGTCGCGGACTTTGCTGGAAAGGATCAGATCCGGCTTGAGCGAGGCGATCTTCTCCAGGTTCGGTGAACCGATGGTGCCGACGACCTCGACGTTGCCCGCCTTCTCGGCCAGATAGGGCTGCAGCGACTTGTTGGCGTCGGGCAGCGTTGTGCCGACCGGCTTGACGCCCAATGCCAGTACGGCATCGAGTTCTCCGGTGTCGAGCACGACCACCCGCTGCGGGGTACCGGTGATCTTGGTCTGGCCCTTGGCATGGGCGATGACTCGCTCGCCACCTTGCGGGGCGGCGGGCTGCTCGGGGGCCGACGTGCCGCACGCGGCGGCGGTGCCGAGCGCGAGCACGGTGGTGACCGCCGTGAGCAGCCGACGGGGACGGAACATGATGCTCCCAATCTCCTCAAGATCCGACTCTGAATTTCGGGCAGCCTAACCTAACTTGAGGCGAGTTGAAAACGGGAGAGATCGGAATCATGCAAAGCCCGGAGTTTTCGATGATCTTGTGCGCCAGGAGCGAAGCAGATCGGCCTAGATTCCGCGCCTTACTACTACACGTGAGCGGGCGCACAAAAGCCCACGAATGTAAGCGGTTCCCAAGACGATAAAAGAGCATGTTGGAATTTCTCAATCCGGCGCCCACACGGCGACGGCGCGCAGCGCCAAGCGGCCAGGCCGCGCTCTTCGCCGAGACGGTGGCCCCGGTTTCACCAACCAGCAGTCGAGCGCCGTGCCCTGGCGAAACGGTGCAGGACCGGTCGAGACTTGTCCCATGCGCCTGCTGCTGATCGCCGACACGCACCTCCCCAAGCGCGCCAAGGCCCTGCCGGACGAGGTTTGGGACGCGATTGCGGCTGCCGACGTGGTGATCCACGCAGGCGACTGGGTCGAGGTCGCGCTGCTGGACGAGCTGGCGGCGCGCACCCCCCGGCTAATCGGGGTGTACGGCAACAACGACGGCCCGGAGCTGCGGAAGCGCCTGCCCGAGATCGCCCGGGAAGAACTGGTCGGTGTCCGGCTCGCAGTGATCCACGAAACCGGGGCGGCCAAGGGCCGCGAGGCCAGGTGCGACCGGCAGTTCCCCGACACCGACGTGCTCGTGTTCGGCCACAGCCACATCCCGTGGGACACCACGACGCCCGGCGGCCTCCGCCTGCTCAACCCGGGCTCGCCCACCGACCGCCGCAGCCAACCTCACTGCACGTACCAAACGGCCGAAATCTCCGGCGGCCGCCTCCACGACGTCGAACTCCACCGCCTTTCGCCCCGAACCACGACCCGCCAGTAACGCCGGGCGCACGCCCTTCCCGGCAAGGTGGATTGCTGATCAGCGAATGCGACTCCCATCCAGCTCCTCGCGGATCACCTCAGCGCAACGCAGTTCCCGCGGCACCGGATGAGCGGGAAGGCCCTCGAGGTGGATTGCGGGCGCGCGCCAAGGCTTCGGTGGCGTCGTCGAGCACGGCGCCCACCAGGAGATCGGGAAGGTCGAGCGCAACGGGCCCATCCCGCCACCCCGGCAGCCCGGCTCAGCGGGCCGCGGTCGCGATCTCGTCGTCGACGTGCCGCGGCCGCGCGGCGACGAACCCGGCGACCAGCTCGACGACCAGGCAGCCGATCAGCAGGAACAGCGGTGCGGTCCAGCCGCTCGTCAGGTCGTTGAGGGCACCGATAGCCAGCGGGCCGAGTGCGGCGAGCGCGTACCCGGCGCTCTGCACGAAACCGGAGAGCTGAGCGGCGGTGGACGCCTCGCGGGTGCGCAGCGAAATGAGCGTCATCGCGAGCGGGAAAGCGCCGTGCAGGCACGCCAGCAGCACGACCCAGAGCCAGGGTGCCGCCGCCGGGGCGAGTAGCAGGCCGGTGTATCCGGCAAGTCCACCGAGGACGATCCCGGCGACGTAGGGTCGCTGGCTGCGGCTCTTCGCGGCGAACCGCGGAAGCACCAGGCTGATGGGGATCGCCGCCAGGGCCGACGCGGACAGCATCAGGGCCGCGGTGTCCGCCGCGATCCCGGCGCCGATGAGGATCGCCGGGAGCCAGCCCATTACGGCGTAGGCGCTGAGCGCCTGGAGTCCGAAGAACGCGGCGAGGCCCAGCGCGGTGGGGCTGCGAAGCAGGGCCGTCGGCGGGTGCACCCGGTGCGGGGCCGGTTCCTCGCCGGCCGGTGCGCGGCGCAGACGGAGCAAGATCACCCACGGCACCAACGCGACCGCCGCGATGACGGCCCAGCTCCCGAGGCCGCCCCGCCAGCCGTACCCGGTCGCCTCGCCGATCCCGACGGTGGCCCCGGCGGGCAGCGCGACGCTGGCGGCCGCGCCCATGGAGTAGACCCCGGTCATCAGGCCGACACGGTGCGGGAAGTACAGCTTGATCAGCACCGGCATCATGATGTTGGCGACCGCAATGCCGGCCAGCGCGAGCGTGCTGCCGAGCACGAAGCTCGCCGAACCGCCCGCGACCGCCCGCCACGCGAGGCCGACGACGATAGCCGCCACCCCGCCGAGGACCAGCTGCGCCTCCCCGATTCGGCGGGACAGCGCCGGCGCCAGCGCGCCGAACGCCGCGAAGCAGATCACGGGCAAGGCGGTGACGACCCCGGCCAGCGCCGCGCTCATCGCCAGCGCCGCGCGCACCTGGTCGAGCACCACGCCCAGGCTGGTGACCGCGGAGCGCAGGCTCAGCGCGGTCACGACGATCCCGCCGACCACCAGCCAGCGCGCGAGGCGATCCACCTGTTGGGAATGCGTCGTCTTTGTGACCACTCATCTATTATGGGTGGTCACATGTGCCCGGTCAATGCCCTTCGGTGGTAACCTTCGGGGGGTGGACCTCCCCTACGAGCGCCCCGAGGACCGGCCGACCGCGCCCGCCCCGCTGGATCGGGTGCAGGAGTTCGTCAACACTCGGATCAACTTCCGCGAGACCGGCGACTTCCGGGACGAGCTGTCCTCGCCCGCTGCACTGCGAGACTGGATGAGCGCGCAGGGATTGCTGCAACCGCGCGCCCGGGTCGACGCGGACGACCTGGAGCGCGCCATCGTGGTCCGCGAGGGCCTTCGCGCTCTGCTCGCGCGGCACAACGACGCGAGCGAGGCGGACGACGGCGATGCGCTCCGCGCGCTGGACGAGGCCGCGACGACGCTGCCCCTGCGGGTGCGCACCGCCAAGAGCGACGAGCTGGCTCTCCGGCCGGTCGCCCAGGAGGGGATCGAGCACGCGCTGGCCACTCTCCTGGCGGACACCTTCACGGCGCGGTCCGCGGGCGCACTCGCCCGGCTGAAGACCTGCCGCGATCCGGCCTGCCGCTGGGTCTTCTACGACTCGTCGAAGAACCGCTCCGGCACCTGGTGCGCCATGGGCACCTGCGGTGCGGCATCGAAGAAGCGGCACTTCACAGAGCGCCGCCGCGAAAAACGCCGCCTGGGGTGATCGCAAGTCCGGGCTCGCGCAGCCACCACCGTCCATTTCGGACAAGTGAGCGAGAATCGAGCCCGAGCAGGGCCGAGATCGCGTCAGCTGCCCTCGGAAGCGCGGCCGGTCCGCGGCGCGCCCGGTCGAGCCCGGCACGCACCGCGGCCGCCTCCTGCGGACTCATCGCCGGACGCCTGGTTCAAGGCCCGGAATCGCGGCTGCCGACCAGATCACTCCGTCACGGGCAGGCACTCGGCGAGCAGGTCGACGACGTCGCGCCAGG
This sequence comes from Saccharopolyspora elongata, assembly GCF_004348985.1. Taxonomy (GTDB): domain Bacteria; phylum Actinomycetota; class Actinomycetes; order Mycobacteriales; family Pseudonocardiaceae; genus Saccharopolyspora; species Saccharopolyspora elongata. The sequence continues at coordinate 98,987 of NZ_SMKW01000031.1, forward strand.
CTCGCTGCGCGTGCTGCGAGTGGTAGCCGACGCCGGGAACCACAGTATGGTCGACCGGCGGGTGGTGGAAGGCGTGCAAGGCGCCGCCGTAGACCACGAGGCGCCAGTCAACGCCCGCGGCCTGCATCTCGGCGGCGAAGGCGTCCCGTTGCGCGGGCGGCATGATCGGGTCCTCCGATCCGACCCCGGCCCACAAGGGGCAACGGATTCGCGCCGCCTCGCCCGGTCGACCCGTGGTCAGTGCGTTGACCGTCCCGATCGCCCGCAGGTCGACGCCGTCACGCCCGAGTTCCAGCGCGATTGCGCCCCCGGTGCCGTAGCCGATAGCGGCGATCCGGTCGGGGTCGGTCCGCGGTTCGGCGCGCAACACGTCGAGCGCCGCGTGGCCGATGCCCCGCATCCGGTCGGGGTCGGCGAGCAGCGGCATGCAACGGGCCAGCATCTCCTCGGGGTCGCCCAAATAGCGCCCGCCGTGGAGGTCGAAGGCCAGCGCTACGTATCCCAGCTCGGCGAGCGCATCGGCCCGGCGGCGCTCGACGTCGCTGAGCCCCGTGCCCTCTGGTCCGAGCAGCACCGCGGGCCGGCGGTCGACACCGGCCGGGAGCGCGAGATGCCCGATCATCGTTACGCCGTCGGCCGGGTACTCGACCGTGCGCGTTGTAACTGCCGTCATGGGACTGGACTGTAGTGATCGTCGAGCCCGGCAGGCCCGGTGTTCACCGCCGGCAAAACAGCGTGGATGTGCCTCTGAAATACAGCGATGGCTCACAAGATCCGCCACAAACCCCGTTCCCGCGGAAGCATTCCTGCCCTGGCCACGGTGCTGGAGGTGGACCAGGGTGAATAGCACGGGCCGGCGAGCCGCTCGAGCAGCGGCAAGTAATCGCTTTCAAACGGCTGTCCACGAAGAACAGGTATGGCCAGATCGGAGATGTACCACAGCTCGATGGTGGGGCCCTTCGACCAGGCGGGTGTCGCCCGGAAGAGTTGAGCAACTTGTGACCAGCCGCAGCGGTGACAGGATCCCCCGGCATGGATCGATCACATCTCAGAGCGTGGCTCATGCGACTGCCGCTCTGGGCGGCGTTCATCGCGCTGTTCGGATTAGGCATGTGGTTCAACTTCCGCTTGATCACGTTGACGTTGACCGACGGACCGCCGGCCGACTCGGCGGCCGAGGCCTGGTATGCCCAGGGCTTGTTCGTGTCTCTAGTGGGATCCGGTTTGTTCTTCTGCCTCGCACTGCTCTGCGGAGCACCCGCGTCGACCCGACCCGCCCGCGGTCACGCGTCGAGCACTCCTGGTGGCCCGCAAGCCTCGGACCATCCAGCACAGGCAAGCCTGGAACTCGGTGACGACCTCTGGCGCTAAGACGATCGGGGGCCTGCCCCCAGAAACGCCAGCGCACCGTTCGGGCCCTGATTCAGCGGCACGCGCCCGCCGAGCCGCGAGTCACCGTGGAAGATGTATGCGATCACGGCTTGGGCGAGCACCTCGTTCGCCTCGGCCTGCCGCTGCCTGTCCGGCTCCGGCGGCTCGTCGACCCGAATCTCCCCGTCGTCGGTCCGGGTGAACGTGGCGATGGACGCACCCCACACCGGGTACTCCCCGACGTACACCGGTGTGGGCAACGAAATCCCACCGGCGGCGAGGGACCGTCGCGGAAGGGCATTCCCGGGTCGTCACTCGCCCTGACCGCCGCCGATCACTCCTTCAGCCCACCGGCATGACCATGTGCCGGCGTCCATGCCGTTCCGGCCACCCAGTTCTCTACGACTCCGGTGAGGCCTCGCGACGGCCCCGGGTCGCCAGTTGGACGTGGCGCGCATGCGAGGCGAAGGCAGGATCGCCGCCGCCGACGGCCTCCAGATCGACATCTGGGAGAACAACCCACTGGCCGAAACCGGCCGGCGGCGGGTGGCTGTACACGGTGGGCGATTGCAACGGGAGCGCCGTGGTGTGCGTCGTGGTCTGATGGAAAAGCCAGGCGCGTTCGAGGGGCCTGTTGCCCGGACGTCAATACTGCGCCGGAGACGCCCCGGGCCGGGGGCATGAGTGCAGGGTGTGGAGATCACTTGTACGAGCAAGCTCGTGCATGCGGTGCCTGCGCTTCCCGGAGGCAGCGAGGTATGGCTGTGCCTGGTCGAGGTGGACCAGCGGTGGAACGGGGTGAGCGATGCCGAGCTTCGGGAACCTTCTGATACTGACGATCATCGCCCTGCTGGCGCCCTTGTTGCTCGGGCTGGCACCGCGGCTGCGGATCCCGTCGGTGGTCCTGGAGATCGTGGCCGGGGTCATCGTGGGGCCATCGGTACTGGGACTCGTGCGCGTGGATCAGGCGGTGCAGGTCGTCGCGTTGCTGGGGCTGGCGTTTCTCCTGTTTCTCGCGGGGCTCGAGGTTGACTTCCATCGCCTGCGCGGGCCGCTGCTGCGGGTGGCCTTGATCGGCTACGTGGTGAGCTTGGCGATCGGCGTGGCGGTGGGCTTCTCGTTCGGCGCGGCGGGCTGGGTGCGTGACCCGATGCTGATCGCGGTGGCGCTGTCCGCGACATCGCTCGGTCTGGTCGTCCCGGTGCTCAAGGACGCGGGGCGTGCGGACCAGGCGATGGGACAAACGACGATCACAGCGTCCTCCGTGGCCGACTTCGCCGCGGTGGTCCTGCTGTCGCTGCTCTTCTCCACGTCCGGCGGCAGCCCCGGAGGCCGGCTCGTGTCGCTGATCGTCTTCGTCGCCTTCGTGGCCGCCATTGGAATGGCGGTGGCTCTAGCAGGGCAGTCAATGCGTCTGGGAGATCTCTTCCTGCGGTTGCAGGACACCACCGCGGAGATCCGGGTCCGTGCAGCGGTCGTGCTGCTCGTGGCCTTCGTTGTGCTCGCCGAGGGATTTGGCCTCGAGAGCATCCTGGGCGCGTTTCTGGCTGGTGCGGTCGTGGGCTTGGTCGATCGTGACTCGGCTACGCATCCGCATTTCCGGACGAAGCTGGAGGCGATTGGGTACGGGTTCCTGATTCCGGTGTTCTTCGTCGCCAGCGGTGTGCAGCTAGACCTCGGAGGATTGATCGCGACTCCATCCGCATGGCTGCGAGTGCCGCTATTCCTGCTCGCGCTGCTGCTCGTGCGCGGCGCTCCAGCGCTGCTCTACCAGCGCTCGCTCGGCACACGTTCCTCGGTCGCGGCCGGGCTACTGCAGGCGACGTCGCTGCCGTTCCTGGTTGCCGCAACACAGATCGGCGTCGCGCTCGGCCTGATGACTCCGGTGACTGCGGCGGCGCTGATCTGCGCGGGTCTCTTGTCGGTTCTCCTGTTCCCAGCTGCCGCCCTCGCCTTGCTGCGCAAGCGCGTCTCAAGCGAGCGCCGCGGAGGCACGGAGGAAACCACGTAGCGCAGCGCGGAGGCGGGATGATCGATCGGCGGGCCGTGCTGTCGAAACGTGCGGCATGGGCCGTTGCTTCTGCCAAAGTCACGGGACATGCAGGGGACGCCGACGACTTCATCGAACGAAACCGCCGGACCCCCGCCTACTCCAGCGCGCTCTACGCGGCAAGCTTGCTCCAGAAGGTACGCCCGGAGGCGGTGCGCGGAATCTTCGAGTCGATGGTGGAGCCGTCCGATCACGGCGAGCTGATGGCGAAATTCCTCTCCCTCCCCTTCCGGCGCATGTTCAGTCCGTGATCGGTCCCTGGGAGGCAATCTGTGTGCGTGGCAGGAGAATCCGTCGGTGAGGACCAGATCTTCGTCGAGCGCGAGGCGATCGCCGAAGCTATCCGCTCCGGCGATCGCGAACGGGCCGGTCAGAAGAGCACGACGAGCATCCCCCAGCCGGCGAGCGGCGCCACGATGATCAGAGCGGCACCCCACAACAGCAACACCCGGTAGGTCGCGGTGCGCTGGTGCTCAGGCACGTTGGCCACGATCAAGGCTCCGTTGGTGGAGAACGGGCTTGCGTCGACCACTGAAGACGACACGCACAGCGCCGCGAGCAGTGCAGTCGCATCGATATGTCCACTGAGGAGCAACGGAGCGCTCAGTGGTACGAGTGCTCCCAGGATGCCGGTGGTCGAAGCGAACGCCGACACCACGCCACCGATGAGACAGAGCACCAAGGCAGCCACCAGCGGGGCCCCTACCGCCGTCACACCCTGCCCCAACGCTTCCACCACGCCGAGCTGCTCCATGACGGAGATGTAGGTGACGATGCCGCACACCAGCAGGACGACCGGCCACGCGATGCTGGTGGCCCCGGACTGCGCTGTCTTGCCGAACAGCAAAGCGAGCAGCACCGCCACGCTCAATGAAGCCACGCCCGTGTCGACACCGAAACCGGTGACGGCAACGACCATCGACAGGATCCCGGTCAGCGTCACAACCTGCTCCACCCGGACGCGGGTCTCCGGCCGCGTCCTCGTCGCGACCGCCCCGCCGATGCCAGCTCCATCCGGGGGAGCATCAGTTTGCTCGAGGGCACTGATCCCGTGGTTCCGGAAGACCACGACGGTGCCGAGCGCGACGATCGCGTTGAAGCCGAAGGTAGCGCCGAAAAGCACGAGCGGATCGATCGTCAACCCGTGCGCGGCGGCCGCACCGAGCGCGATCGTGCCGAGCACTCCGACCGGGGAGAAGCTGCCGGCCGCCGCGCCGTTGACGGCCATCAGCCCGTTGAGCAAGGGGCTGGTGCCGTGTTTGACGGCGAAGGCGATCCCGATCGGCGCCACGATCGCCACGGCGGCCGGTGATGCCGCACCGATCGCGGCGAGCGCGGTAGCCGTGAGGAACACGATCCAGGGCATGAGCTGCTTGCGGCCGCGAACGGCGGACATGGCCAGCCTCACCAGCCAGTCGATCGTGCCGTTGGACTTGGCGATGCCGAACAGGAACGTCACCCCGACCAGGGTGATCAGCAACGACACCGGAAACTCGTCGAGGACGTCGCCGGTAGCGATGCCGTTCAGCGAACACAGCAGGAATGCCGCGACGAGCGCGATCGCCCCCATGTTCACCGGCCGCAGCGACCCCAGGAGAAAAACCATGATCAATCCGGCCAAGGCCGTGGTCAGCACCATTGCTGAGCCTCCTTGTCGCAAGGCAGGCACGGGCCCGCCCAGGCTGAGTTCCGGTGTCGGCTACTGCTCGTCGAGCCAGGTGAGGACGGATTCGGTGTGCTCGCCGAGCGCGGGCACCGGGCGCATCAACGCCTCGTTGCCAGCGACGGTGACCGGTGGCACGAGCGCTTCGATCTCGCCGACCGGTGTCCGCACGGGACGCCAGCGGTCGCGGGCGCGCAGCTGCGGATGCTCGGCGAACTCCGCCACGGTGCGCTGGCGGGCGTAGGCGATCGGGGCCGCATCCAAGCGGCGAAGGGCCTCGTCCGAGCTGAAGGTCGCGAAGATGCCCGCGATGATGCCGTCGAGCTCGGCTCGGTTGGCCACGCGGGAGCTGTTGTCCGCGAACCGCGGATCAGAAACCAGATCCGGATTTTCCAGCACCACGTCGCAGAACCGCTTCCACTCGCGCTCGTTCTGCAGGCCGAGGTTGATGGTCACGCCGTCCCCTGCGGTGAACGGACCGTAGGGCGCGATCGTGGCGTGACTGGCACCGGCCCGCGCAGGCGCCGTGCCGCCGTAGCACGTGTAGTGCAGTGGATAGCCCATCCACTCCCCCAGCGCCTCCAGCATCGACACCTCCAGCGCCGCTCCTCGCCCCGACCGCTGCCGCTCGAGCAGTGCGGTGAGGATGCCGGTGTAGGCGTACATGCCGGTCGCGATGTCGGCGATGGAGAGGCCGACCTTGGACGGGGTCTCCTCGGTACCGGTGATGGAGACCAAGCCGGCTTCGCACTGGATGAGCAGGTCGTAGGCCTTCTGCTTGGAGTAGGGTCCGCCCGCCCCGTACCCGGAGATGTCGCAGGTGATCAGCTCGGGTCGCGCCTGCCGCAGGTCCGCAGCCCCGACACCGAGTCGTTCGGCCGCTCCGGGCGCGAGGTTCTGCACGACCACGTCCGCCCGGTCGATCAGCTTGCCGAGGACCTCCCGGCCGGCTGCCGACTTGACGTCGAGTTCGATGCTCTCCTTGCCCCGGTTGAGCCACACGAAGTGACTGGCCATCCCCTTGACCGTCGTGTCGTAGCCGCGGGCCAGGTCGCCCGCTCCGGGGCGCTCGACCTTGATCACCCGAGCACCGAGATCCGCGAGCTGCCGGGTGGCGAACGGCGCGGCGACTGCTTGTTCCAACGACACGACGACGACACCGGACAGCACGCCGGATGCCTGCGCAGAAGAGTGGGTGTGTGGCATGACGAACATGCTGCGGAAGGCTGCGCGGACAAGTCCAATGACGGATTCTTGCCAGAACCATGCGTCGCGCGCATCATTCCGGCATGGAGATTCGAGACCTGGAGTGGTTCGTCGCGCTCGCCGAAACCGAACAGGTCACCCGCACCGCCGAAGGGCTGCACATCACGCAGCCCACCCTGTCGCGTGCCGTCAACCGGCTGGAGAAGCACTTCGGCACCAGCCTCTTCGACCGCACCGGCAAGCGCCTCCGGCTCAACCGGTACGGCGAGGTCGTCCGGGCCCACGCCGCGCGCGTCCTGGGGGAGATCGACGCGGCCGAGCAGCGGGTCGGCGCGATGCTCGACCCGCAGAGCGGCGTCGTGTCGCTGGGATTTGTCACCTCCTTCGGCTCCTGGCTGGTGCCCCGCCTCATGCAGGAATACCGGCAGCAAGCCGCCTCCGCTCAGTTCCTGCTCGAAGGCGGCCCCGCCGATGCCGTGCTGGAGATGTTGCGCCAAGGGTCGGTGGATGTGGCCATCTGCAGCCCGAAGCCGCGGGACGAGGACATCCACTGGCACCCGATCGCTGAGGAACCGCTGCGTCTCGTGGTCGGCGACCAGCACCCGCTGGCGACCGCGAAGAGGATCGACCTGGCGCAGGTTTCGGATGAGGACTTCGTTGCATTGCGCCCGGAATTCGGCCTGCGCCAGATATTCGATGCGCTCTGCGCGAAGGCCGGTTTCGCTCCTGCGATCGTCGTAGAGGCGACGGAAATCCCCACCCTCTGGGGCCTGGTCGCCTCCGGTGCGGGTGTAGCGGTATTGCCCGTGCCGACCCCCGGCCCCCTGCCGAAAGGGACGAAGCAGTTGTTCATCAAGGATTCCGGCGCCGTGCGGACCGCCGGTTTCGCCACGCTGCGCACCCGCCGGCAGTCCCCACCTGTCGCGCGCTTCATCGAGTTCGTCCACGATCACCCGCTGATCAAACGCTGAGCCATGCATACGCAACGCGTATGGAAGCCATGACGAACGGCCATCGGTCCGAAGTAGTCAGTGGCGTCTCCGGACCGGCAAACTGACCGCCATGACGACTGACAAGAACTACGTGCCGGGCTGGACCGGCCGCTACTTCGAGGATTTCCAGGTCGGGGACGCCTATCGCCACCCCTTGGGGCGCACCATCACGCGAACCGACAACATCTGGACCACCCTGCTCACGCAGAACACCTCCCCCATCCACTTCGACGCCCACTACGCGGCGCAGACCGAGTTCGAGCGCCCGCTGGTCGACTCGACGTTCACCCTCGCGCTGATCACGGGCCAGTCGGTGACCGACCTGTCGCAGCACGTGTTCGCCAACCTCGGATGGGACAAGGTCCGCCTGCCGCACCCGGTCTTCGAAGGCGACACCCTCTACTCCGAATCCGAAGTCCTCTCCATCCGGGAATCCAAGTCCCGGCCCGAGATCGGCATCGTGACGGTACGCACCACCGGCTTCAACCAGCGCTCCGAAGTCGTCATCATCTTCGAACGGACGCTGATGGTCTACAAGCGAGGCTGCGGCCCGGACTTCACCGCAGTCCGCCCTGAATGGGACGAACTGTCCAGGAAAGCCCTCGAGCACTGATCTACCGCCGGCCCCGGCCCACTGTGCGACCGCTTGACCTCAGCGAGTGTGTTGGGCAGTGCGCAGGGGCCGAGGCTGGAAACGATGGCCGGCAAAGGGAATGGGCCCACCGCTGTGAACGTCCCGCCCCGACCAGCAACCCCGGTTCGTCGGCGGCGGCCTGCGCGTCGCCGGAGTCGGCTCGCCCTGGCGGCGAATGTTCAGGCGGCGGTGACGCCGCTGTCGGTGGAGAGCACGGCACCGTTGATGTTGCGGGCCTCGGGTGAGGCGACGAAGCAGAACAGGGCCGCGACGTCGTCCACGGTGGCCATCGGACGCGGTGTACGGGTGTTGACGGTCAGCGACAGGTCCACCCCCGCCGGCATGGTGAAGCCGGTGACCAGCGGGGTCTCCACCGCTCCCGGCGCGATGGCGTTGACCCGCAGGCTCTGCTTCACGAACTCGACGGCCAGGGAACGGGTGAGCTGCACGAGAGCGCCCTTGCTCATGGTGTAGACAGCGGTGTACGCCTGCCCGATGAGCCCGCCGGTGGAGGCCAGGTTGACGATGTTCCCGTCGTTGCGCACCAGGTGCGGGATGGCGGCCTGGCACATGAAGAACGGTCCGTCGAGGTTGACCGCCATCATCGTCCGGTAGTCCGCCTCGCTCACCTGCGTGGCGTGCTCGTAGCGGGCGATGCCCGCGACGTTGCCGAGCACGTCCAGCCGCCCAGAACTTGCCACTGCGTCCGCGACCGCGGTGAAGCAGTCGGTGCGGTCGGTGACATCTGTGACCCGGGTGCGCACGGTTCCGGGCAGACCGGCCGCGAGGTCAGCGGTCTCCTGCAGGCCTGCGGCGTTGATGTCGAGACCGTGCACAGTGGCGCTCTCGGCGGCCAGCCGCAGCGCCGTGGCCCGACCGATGCCGGAGGCGGCACCGGTGAGCACGACGACCCGGCCGGCGAAGCGGCCCTCGACGGGAGCGAATGCGGTCATGAAAACCTCCTTGGCGAGGTGCGGGGTTCGGGATCACGCCAGGACGCAGCGTGCGCCGGTGAAGTTCGTCGGCATGCACTTGTTGCAATGGATGCACAACGAGCGGATCGAGGGTTCCTGCTGGACGCGGTTGATCAGGTCCGGCTCGCGCAGAAGCGCGCGGGCCATGGCGACGAACTGAAAACCCTCGGACATGGCCAGATCCATGCTCGGGCGGTCGGTGATGCCGCCCAGCAGCACCAGCGGAAGTTCGAGGGCGGCGCGGAACTGGCGGGCGTCCTCGATGAGGTAGGCGTCCCGATAGGGATAATCCTTGAGCAGGGCTCGGCCGGCCATCCGCACACCGAACCGCTGTGGCTGCGGCAGGGCCGCCGCGAACTCCCGGACCGGGACGTCCCCCTTGAACAGGTACATCGGGTTGAGCAGTGAACTGCCCGCGGTCAGCTCCAGTGCGTCGACCGCGCCGTCCGCCTCCAACCAGGCGGCGACCTGGAGCGACTCGTCCAGCCAGAAACCTCCCGGGACGCCGTCGTCCATGTTGAGCTTGGCCAGGATCGCGATCCGGTCGCCGACCGCGTCGCGGACCGCCCGGACGGCGGCGCGCGCGACCTTTGCGCGGTTCTCCAGCGAGCCGCCGAAGCGGTCCTTGCGCCTGTTGACCTTCGGGCTGAGGAACGAACTGGCGAAGTAGTTGTGTCCGAGGTGGACTTCGACCGCGTCGAAACCTGACTCCACGGCGAGCTCGGCGGCCGTGCCGTAGGCCTCGACGATCCGGTCGATGTCCTGGCGGGTGGCTGCCCGGGTCATCCGCATGCTCAGCGGGTTGAACCGCGGGCTCGGGCCGAGCGCGGGCATCCCGTTCGACCTGCCATTGGCGACCGGCCCGGCGTGCCCGATCTGCGCTGACACCGCGGCTCCCTCGGCGTGCACGGCATCGGTGAGGCGGCGCAGCCCTGGGACGGCCTCAGATCGCATCCAGATCTGGTCGAATTGGGTGCGCCCCTCCGGGGAAACCGCGCAGTAAGCGACGGTCGTCATGCCGACGCCACCGGCCGCGTGACGCCGGTGGAACTCGATGAGCGAGTCGGTGACCAGCGCGCCGTCGCTGCGTCCCTCGAACGTTGCGGCCTTGATCGTGCGGTTTCGCAGCGTCAGCGGACCGATCTTGCCCGGGGAGAAGATGTCAGGAAAGACGCGGTCGTCGATCGGCGTGGCGGACATGGGACCCCCTTCGGGTCGGCGAGGAAGCTCGCCGGAGTCGTCAGTGCGGAGCCGGCGGGCCACTCATCGGCGACCGGCCGTGTTGCATTCCCAGGACGACTGCCAGGGAGAGCAGACCGACGACGACAGCGACCAGGTAGGCCGGGGTGAACCCGGCGGATAGCACCGCGCCCAGCACCGTCACACCCAGCGCGTTGCCGAGGTTGTTGGCGATGCTCATGAACCCGGTTCCCAGCGAAGTATGGGTCGCCGGCACCGCCTCGATGATCAGGTTGGACGCGGAGACGAAGTACAGCCCGAAGCCGCAGCCCATGGCGATCGAGGCGAGCACGAGCTGTCCGGCGTGGTCGTGCAGCAGCGCGGCCAGCGCGGTACCGACGGTGAACGCGCCGAGCGAGACCAGCATGGTCAGCCGCGGTCCACGACGGCGCGCCAGCGCGCCACCGAGCGGACCCGCGACCGCGCCGAGCACACCCTGCGGCAGCAGCAGCATCGCGACCGCCATCGGGCCCAACGCCAGCCCGCCGGCGACGAGCGGGGCCTGCACCAGCAGTGGCATCAGGTAGCCGTGGCCACCGAGCACGAAGCCGCCGCCGGCGGTGGCCAGCAGGGTCCAGCGCACTGCGGGCCCGGTCAGCAGTTTCGGCGCGATCAGCGGCTCAGCAGTGCGCTTTTCGTGCACGATGAACAACCACAGCAGCAGCGCAGCGGCCAGTACGCAGCCCAGCGTGCCGAGCGAGACCAAGCCCCAGGCGCTTGCCTGGCTGATGGCCAGTAGCAAGATGCCGACCCCGGCGCCGAACAGCAGCGAGCCGGTGATGTCCAGGCGCCGGCGTACCGGCCTCCGGCGCTCCGGCACCAGCCACAGCGCCAGGGGTGCGAGCACCACGACGAAGACCAGGCAGAACCAGAACACCGCGCGGAAGTCGAAGCGCTGCACGAGGAAACCGCCGACGAAGGGGCCGATGATGGCGCTCATCCCGAAACCGGTGTTGACCGCTCCGACCGCGATGGGCACGTAGCGGCGTGGGAAGCCGTCCCGGATCAGTCCGTAGGCGGCAGGCACGATGGCCATGCCCGGCGCCTGCAACGCACGGCCGACGAGCAGAACCCCGAAGTTCGGGGCCAGCGCGGCGATCATCGAGCCGATCGCGAAGACCGCAGCGGCAACGGCGATGGTGCGTTTCCGGCCGAACATGTCGGCGACCTTGGCCAGCAACGGCTGGGTGGCCAACGCGACCAGACTGACCACGGTGACGGTCCAGCCCACCGCTTGGGTGTCGAATGCCGACCGGATGTTCGCCAGCGCCGGGTAGACCAGCGACATCTCGAGCGGCACGATCTCGCTCAACAGCACTAGCGGGATCAGGACCCCGACCATGCGGCGCACCGACGCGTTCGCCAGCGGGCGCTCCTCGTCCGGAACCCCAGACGGGTCTGGAGTGGCCGGCGCGGCGCTGCGCTGCCGGCGGTCCGCGGGTTGTCCGCCGGGTTCGCTCCGGCCACCCGTGGACACTCCGTCAGCCCTTCTCCGCAGTGGCCGCGGCGCGGACCGCGGCCACCGTCGATTCCGGCTCGCCGAAGGCCACCTTCGCCATCAGCGAGGGTTCGACGTCCGCCCGGGCGGCGAATACCTCCCGGTAGGTCTCCTGCGCGGCCTCGTCCTGCGGGTCAGCCAGGAAAGCCCACTCTGCGAGGTGGCAGGCCAGCCGCAGGTCCTCGGCGACCAGCTCCCGTGCACGGGCGGCGAGCGCGGCGGCGCCTCCGGCCAGGCGGGCCACCTCCCGGGCCTGGTCGGGGGCGCCGCCG